>NZ_LMRE01000046.1:0-131652 GCF_001424745.1 Methylobacterium sp. Leaf469 | reverse complement strand
CGGTGGGCGACCTCACGGGCTCGAACCGGGACTCGGTCGAGGGCCGCGCCCGCGAGGCGCAGGGTGCCGCCGAGAACCTGTACGGCCAAGCCAAGGACACCGCGCGCGATGCGGCCGACCACGTTGCCGAGACAGCCCGCGAGATCGGCGGCAAAGTTCGCGACACCGTCGGCAATCTGATCGGGTCCGGCGATGTCGAGGACCGCGCACGCCGGGCGCAGGGTGCCGCCAGCGATACCTACGAGCGCGCCGAGCGTTCCGTCCGCAGTGCAGGCCGCGAAGCGTACGACCGGGCGGAAGACGCCTACGAGACCGGTGCCCGTTCCCTTCGTCGGAACGGCAACGATGCCGCCAGCCAGATCGCGGAGCACCCCGTTGCCGCCCTCCTGGTKGCCGGCCTCGTCGGCTACGGCCTCRGCCTCCTCATCCACGGCCGCGATTGATCCGCAGAGCCGGCATCGATCGGTCCGACCGCGCCGCGACGGCTCGGTCGGACCGTTGAGTTCCACCCCAGACTGCCCCCTCGAACGACCGAACTTTTCGGACGACCGACGACCCGGAGTACCTGTACGTGTCCACTTCCCCCCTTCTCGCGACCTCGACCACCACGGCCTCKGCCGACACTCGCACCGTTCTGCTGAACCAGGTCTCGTGGGGCGCCATCTTCGCCGGCGCCGTCACCGCCCTGGTGACCCAGGTYATCCTGAACATGGTCGGCGTCGGCGTCGGCYTGTCGAGCGTCGGCCCCGTGGCCGCCGACAATCCCGCCGCTTCCACCCTGTCGATGAGTGCCGGCGTCTGGTTCGTCGGCTCGGGCATCGTCGCAGCGCTGGCCGGCGGCTTCATCGCCGGTCGCCTGTCGGGCAAGCCCGTCACGGGTGCCGCCGGCCTGCACGGCCTCGTCTCGTGGGCCGTGACCACCCTCGTGGTTCTGTACCTGCTGACCTCTGCGGCCGGCGGCCTCATCGGCGGCGCCTTCTCGGGCGTGACCAGCACGCTCGGCGGCGCCGGCTCCCTCGTCGGCGGCACGGTGCAGACAGCGGCCCAGGCTGCCGCGACACCCGTCGAGGCCGGCGATCNGACCACCCTCGTGGTTCTGTACCTGCTGACCTCTGCGGCCGGCGGCCTCATCGGCGGCGCCTTCTCGGGCGTGACCAGCACGCTCGGCGGCGCCGGCTCCCTCGTCGGCGGCACGGTGCAGACAGCGGCCCAGGCTGCCGCGCCGTCGCTGTCGAAGATCTCGAACCCCTTCGACGGGATCGAGCAGTCGGTTCGGAACCAGGCCGCCGGTCAGGACCCGCAGGCCGCCAAGGATGCAGCCGTCGCCGCGATCCGCGCCCTGTTCACCAGTGACCCGGCCCAGAAGGCCCAGGCCGAGAACCGTGCCGCCGACGCGCTGGCCAAGGCTCAGGGCATCCCGGTCGATCAGGCCAAGACGCAGATCCAAGACTACAAGAAGCAGTACGACGAGACCATCGCCACCGCCAAGGTGAAGGCCGAAGCCGCGGCCGTCGCCGCCAAGTCGGCTGCCACCCAGGGCGCCTTCTACGGTGCGCTCGCCCTGATCCTCGGTGCGCTCGCCGGCTTCTTCGGTGGCCGCCTCGGCGCCCCGAAGCTCCACACCCTCGCCGACAGCTACGACGCCCGTCGCGTCTGAGACGATCCCCGGTCGGTCACCGCGACCGGCCGGCCTCCCGTTCATCCTCGAATCGAAGGATCCATCCCATGAGCAGCACCACGGACAAGCTGAAGGGCCTCGCCAACGAGGCGGCCGGCAACGTCAAGCAGGCCGCAGGCAAAGTCACGGGCAACGACAAGCTCGTCGTCGAAGGCAAGGCCCAGGAACTCAAGGGCGAGGCCCAGCGCACCGTCGGCGAGGCCAAGGACGGCGTCGCCTCGCTCGTCGACAAGGTCACCGGCAAGCACTGATCCCATACGGGCGGCCGGTGCACCGACAGGGTCCCGCCGCCCCACCATTCGAACCCAGGAGTACCCATGAACGGTGACCAGTTCCGCGGCGCGTCCCGCCACCTCAAGGGTCGCGCGCAGACCGCCGTCGGCGGCCTCACCGGTGATCCGGCCCGGCAGGTGCGTGGCGCCGTCAACCAGGTGGCCGGCGGTGCGCAATACGCCTACGGCCGCGCCCGCGATCGGGCCGAAGATTACGTCGACGACGGACGGGATCTAGCGCGTGAAGTCCGGAGCCGGGCCGCTCATCTCATCGAGGAGGGACGCGGGGTCGCTCGCGACGCCCGCGAGCGCGGTACGGCCTATGGCCGCCAAGCCGCCCGTTACACCGACGACCATCGCGCCTCCGCCCTGCTCGGCCTTGCCGCCATCGCGTTCGCGGTCGGTTGGCTGTCCCGTTCCAGGCACTGAATTTCGCGCCGTGACGCACCCCAACCCCGGAGACCACCCATGATCCGCAAGCTGCTGACCGCGTTCGTGCTTCCGAAGATCATCGCCTACGTCAGCCGCCGCTTTCGCAGTCGGACCTCCGCTCCGTCGAACCGCCGGGGCTACTGACGTCGATCGATAGGACCAATCCTCACTCGATAGGTAACGACGTTCACATGAGACTGACTCTCGCCTTCGCGACCACCGTCGTCGCCGCTCTGGTCGGGCTACCGGCCCAAGCTTCTCAGGCAACCGCCGCGCCGATCGCAGCGCTCGAGCGAGGCGATCTGCCGACCACGTACGCTCAGTACCGGCGGTTCGGTCCTCGCCACGGTTGGCGCGGTGGACGCGGGTATGGCCGAGGCTACGGCTATCGGCGCGGCTACGGCCATCGGCGTGGTCCGGGCGTCGGCGCTGCGGTGGGGGCGGGCGTAGCCGGCTTGGCCGCGGGCGCCATCATCGGTGGCGCCATCGCCAACGCGCAGGCGCAAGCCGCTCCGGTGGTGGTGCAGGGAGGACCCAATCCCGAGGCCGTCGCAGCCTGCGCTCGCCGCTTTCGTTCCTACGATGCGGCCAGCGGGACCTATCTGGGCAACGACGGCGACCGTCACGCTTGCCCCTGACACGGTCGCGCCCGATCCCAGCCTACATCGGGCCCGCCTTGATGGCGGCCCTGGTCTCGCGACGGCGGGGTTTCCGGAGCCCGATGCTTTCGCGAACGCTGCGCACCGCGGACACGTGCCGGCCCCCAAGGCCTCGGTGTAGATCATCGCATGCCCGAGCCGTGCAAGGCGGACCTCCACGTGGCTCCGCGTGGAACGCCCTCGGACTCAAGGCAAACAGAGAACCTGAAATGAACCTTCGTAAAATGGCCCTGCAGGCACTGACGCTCGCGGGAGCACTCGCCTTGCCCCCATCAGCGGTCGTAGCGCAGGAAGGGCCTGAGATGGAGGCCATGCGCGCGAGTTGTGGCGGTGATTACCTCCGTCTGTGCGCGGGTATGAAACCGGGCGGCCCCGAGGTGAAAGCCTGCTTCAAGCGCAATCGCCCGAACCTGTCGGAGGGATGCTCCCGGGCCATCGCCGCTTATGAACGATCGCATGGCGGCCCGTCCGACGAAGCGGACGACTGAGCCCCACAAGGAGCGATCCAGGGTCCGCACGGGCGCGCCATCACGAACTCCGGCACCGACCAGCGCCGGAGCCTGAACTTACCCGACCCTGTCCGCGCGCCACCGAACGAAGGCAAACCGCCGGGCGGGCGACCCAGGTCATACGGCCGAAGAAACGGGAATCATGACCAAGTTCACCAAGATCATCACCTATCTGGTCGCCACGGCGGCCTTCGCGACGCTGATCCTCGTGGTTCTTCAATCGACGCGGATGCTCGCAAGTTCTTAGGGGCCGCCCATTTACACGTATTCCGGAACCATTGGATCTTCCATGATCCGCTTTGCCGACATGGGAAACCACCGCTTACTCTATCTTTCTATCGTTCGACTGACATTTTGGTGATGGAACGTCGTTTCTGCGTGCTTGTTTCCAGCGTCATCGTCACCTGGAGGCATACATGCGAATCGTGGCATCGGCCTTCTTGGTGTTCCGGGAACGCCGCAGGTCCGATCGTTTTCCGGTCAGCGGATTGCTGCCCGCAACGCCACCGCCGGATCGGCCAAGAAATCAACCGAGCGCTTATCCGAGCGGGCAACGCTATCGATGGGGTGATCCGCCGGCAGTATCTCACGGCTTTGCACCTGCGATCGGCTATGATGCTTACCTCGGCGGTAGTGATCCTCCCCCGGTGGCTCTGCGATCCGCGAAAGCCGTTAAGGTGCTGTGCAGCATATGACCGTAAAAGCGGCGCATGCGTTACGCCCTCGTCGCCCTCCTCGTCGCCTACGCCTCCGCTGCTTCGGCGGGGCCATTCGAATTTCTTGGCGGCATTCCTGATGCGCCCGGGGTGGTGCATGGCGGATCGTTCGGGCTGACCGGACACGACTATTACGGTTCTTCGCAGACGGCCGGCGCCGGTCGTACGGAACAGGCGACCCGGCACGCCAAGGCACGCTTGCGTCATCCCGCCCCGGAGAAGCGGCTGCCCAAGTCCTGACATGAAAAGCCCGCCGCGGATTGCTCCGGGCGGGTGAAGGTTGGGTCTCGTTGGGACTGGAGAACGGCCCAGCATCCGCGGGGTTCCACCCTACCCGGTTTTCATCCCGAAGCGCTGGACCAGCCCCCTCTCGCTCCAAAGGTCGGTGCAGACATCCGCGCCGGGCTCGGTCACGATCCGGATCGCCTCCTCGTCGCTGTCCGCCTGGATGTCTCGCACATGGATGATGCACCCGTCGTTGTGGCGGGTGATGGCACGGTAGGATCGCAGCGGGCGACGGTGATGTCCCGCGGCGAAAGACTTGGTTCTCGACAATACGGTCTCCCTGCCGCGCCATCGCGAGGTGATGGGAGGTACGAGCAGCAGGCCCCGGGAGTTTCACGCAACACCGAATGACCCACCGCCGAAGCCGGACGGTTCGAGGCCGGGCTCTAAATGCGGAGTGCTATTTCGGGCATTCGATCGGGGGTCGGCGATCGCATGGGTTGCTCTCGTCACGCCGTCGTCTCGACGTTCGGACCAACAATCCCGCAAACCCCGCGCGTCGGATGCATCCGTACGTCGCATCGCCCGTCTCGCGGTGCTCTCACCGTCGGTCTTCGGAGGGACCTGCTCATCCACGACGACGGCACCCCAAGGAGGGGCGCTGGATCGTGGCGATCAGCGAGCGCGAAGCCCGGCGGGCGGTTCAACCTGCACCGTAGCCACCCTCCTCGTTCGTCGGGTGGCGGCTCGGTGAATGATCGTCGTATCCGCCCGTCTCCGGGCCCGGATCATCCGCCGGCGCGACGTGCCCTGGCGATGTCGGTCCGGCTTCCGCCGGGTCCTCGGTGATCCTGGGCTCGACCAGGGATTTTCCCTTTGCGGGTATGTCGAGGCCGGCTGGCGGTGTCTTGTCTTGAGAGACCATTGCGCTCTTCCCAAAATCCGTTCTCGGAAGTGAATCGTGGGCGGTGTGACCCGGTTCCGCGTCATGCCCCATGCGTCGGGGAAGCATCCTCGACGGCCTCCCGTGCCGGCCAGCAGGGTTCTCCTCGACAACGACCGGCTTGCGGCTATCCTGTGGGGATGCGTTCCACCTCGGCCGCCTTCGCTCTGCTTCTTGTCGCCGGCAGCGCCTTCGGGCAGCCGATGCCGACGGTGCGTGACCTGCTCGCCGCCGAAACCAAGGCGACGCAAGGCTGTGAAGGAAGCGGCGATCCTGCGGCGATCCGCGAGCAGTGCGTGCTGCGCGACCGTCTGAGTGGTCGCCTGGCCCAGGCCGGCTATTGCTGGGGCAGGAAGGGACAGACCGACGCGAAGAAGGCGTGGCACCCGTGCGGGCCGGATTCGATCTACGTCGACGACGTCGAGGCGGTGCGCCGCTGACATGGAGAGCCCCACCTCGACGAAGCCCACTTGGCGAACGGCTGTCGTCCGCCTGTTGGCCCTCGCGGCCCGTCCCGTACGCAAGGCGCAGGGGCGGGGCGGAACGGTCGTCGAGGCTTACCGCGGCTACGGAACGAGCCGGGAGATCTTCCTGATCGGCCGCGTGTTCCGGCAATCGCACCCCGATCGAACGGCGAACGGCGACGATCTCCGGGCGAGCTTGCGTGACATCGCGCGCCGCATCCGCCGTCGAAAGATCGCCGGGGCCACCGTGACGGCACGCTTCGGCGGGGCGGAGGTTCGCGTCGCGACCGACCGGGACGGGTACTTTCGTGTCCACCTCCGCCCATGCGAGGCACTTCCCGGCGGGATCGCCTGGCATCCCGTCGCACTCACCCTCGAGGCCGATCCACCGGTGATCGCACAGGGGCAGGTCTACATCCCGCCGACGGGGTGCCGGTTCGTCGTCATCAGCGATATCGACGACACCATCATGCACACGGGCGTCGCCAACAAGTTCAAGATGCTCTGGCGCCTCTTCGTGGCCGACGCCGAGAACCGCGTGGCGTTTCCGGGCGCCGCCGCCCTCTGTCGCGCGTTCCACGACGGCGCGAGCGGCCATGAGGCCAACCCGATGCTCTACGTGTCCCGGGCGCCATGGGGCATCTACGAAATGCTGGGCGAGTTCTTCCGCCAGCATGCGATCCCCGTGGGACCGGTGCTGTTCCTGCGGGAATGGGGGCTGTCCTGGCGGCATCCCCTGCCGCGGAAGGCCGAGCATCACAAGCGCGAGCTCATCGGCCACATGCTGGCACTCTACCGCGACCTGCCCGTCGTCCTGCTCGGCGACAGCGGTCAACACGACCCGGAGGTCTACGCGCAGGTCGTGGCGGATCACCCGGGGCGTGTGCTCGCCGTCTACATCCGCAACGTCTCGCGCGGCGAGAGCCGCATCGTCGAGATCGAGCGCCTCGCCGTCGCGGTCAGTGCCGCCGGAAGCAGCCTCGTCCTCGCAGCCGACAGTGCCGTCATGGCCGATCATGCGATCGGTCTCGGCCTGATTGCGCCCGAGAGCGGTGGAGCAGTGTCCTCCGAGCGTGAAACCGCGAGCGATACCGAAACCGGGACCCACCGCGTCGGCGGATCAGGACCCGCGAACATCACGCAAACGGTCGCCGATGGGCATCTGAGAAGCATCCTCGGGTCCGGGTCCGACATCCCGCCGAACATCGTCGTCGAACCGGCGGATCGGAACGGCCGGAGCACGCGTCAGGATCCGGGCTGATCGCGCACGCAGCGTTCGACACGATCCAGGACCCGGCCTCGGCGGTTCCGATGCAGTGTCTTACGCACCTCCGAGGGCTAACGCTGAAGGTGGCGACCGAGGATAAACCGGCGAGACGTTTCCCGGTCCTGGACGGTAATGGCTCGCTCTACAGTGGGCGACCCCGTCTTTCAGTGCGGAAAAACCACGCCCTACCGTCGATAAACAAAAGCTCGATTGAGCTCTGCGGCAGTCGCCGTGGGGTTTGATACTGCGTTGGCGCGCCTACGGGGAGTCGAACCCCGCTCTGATCCTTGAAAGGGACCTGTCCTAACCGATAGACGATAGGCGCTTTGGTTCACCAATACCAGTTTTCTACGTTCGCACAGCCGGGCAGTCAACCGCCTGTACGGGCCGAGAAGCATCCTTCGTTGACAGGCCTCGGATGCCTACCATGCCTGACCCTCGCAACCACGTACTTGGTAGGCTGGTAGGGGACTAGAGGCGTCCTGGACCGCTAGACGAAGGGCGCTGGTCGGAGCGAGGCCTCTATAGGCGGGATCGGAGGCGGGGGCAACGGGCGTTTCCGGACAAGTTTGCCGCTTGACGAAAACGCCGGTGGCCGGTTTGTCGCGCAGGACAGCGGCGGGCGTTCCCCGGCCCCGCCCGGCACGAGCGGACAGCCCCCATGACCACGCGACGCGACGGCCCGCCGAACCGGCAGGCGAGACGGCCCGGCCCCGGCGGCGACCGCTTCCGCCCCCGCCCGGCAGGGCCGGAGGGCGACCACGTGGTGCTCTACGGCTGGCATCCGGTTGCCCAGGCGCTGGCCAACGAGGGCCGGCGCCTGCACCGGCTCCTCGCCACGGAGAACGCCATGCTGCGCCTCACCGAGGAGATCGGGCAGCTTCGCATCGATCCCGAGCTGGTGCGTCCGAGCGCCATCAATGCGCTTCTCGGGGCCGATGCCGTGCACCAGGGCCTCTATCTCGAAGCCGATCCGCTGCCGGGCCCGGACCTCGAAGACCTGCCCGACGATGCCCTGCTGCTGGCGCTGGATCAGATCACCGATCCGCACAATGTCGGGGCCATCGTCCGTACGGCCGCCGCCTTCGGGGTCGCCGGCATCATCACCACGGCCCGGCACTCGCCGACCGCCACCGGCGTCCTCGCCAAATCGGCGTCGGGTGGCCTCGAGCACGTGCCCCTGGTCATCGTCCGCAATCTGTCGGAGGCGCTCATCGATCTCGGCGAGCGCGGCTTCACCCGCATCGGCCTCGATTCCGAGGCCGGGACCGATCTCGACACCATCGCTGCCAAGCGTCCGGCGGTGATCGTGCTGGGTGCCGAGGGCAAGGGCCTGCGCCAGCGGACCCGCGACAATTGCGACGTGCTCGCGCGGATCCCGTTCCGGGGAGAGATCCGCAGCATCAACGTCTCGAACGCCGCGGCCATCACCCTCTACGCCCTCAGCGTCGGACGCTGAGGCGAGCCCTTCAGCGCCAGAACGGCTTGAGATCGACGAGATCGGCATGGGCGTCCGCCGCCTTGGCGAGCAGGGCTTTGGTCTCGGCCTCGTTGTCCCCCGCCGTGAGGCCGGCGGCGAACAGCGTCTCGGCCGGGACCCCATCGCCCGCGGTGGCGAGGCTCGACAACACCTCGTGGGCGGTCGCCATGTCGTTCAGGGCCCCGAGATGGTCCTGGAGATCCGACACCGCCGAGACGAAGGCCTTGTGGCGCTTGTGCGCTTTCTTGTCCGTGTACAAGCTGGCGAAGAACTCGGCGCCGTAGCGCAACTTCTTACCCTCGATGCGCACCCGATGGCGCGCCTCAGGGTCGAGACGTTCGAGGCGGCGGCCGCGCTTGCGGATGCGGCGGCGGATCCGGTCGAGGATGTCGGCGGCGAAATCCTCCGCCGGGGCATCGCGGGCGGGCGTCCCACCCTCCGCGGGTCCTTGCGTTCGCCACGCCCCCGTCTCGATCCAGGCGGCGACATCGAGGATCAGGCTGCGCCAGGCCGGCGATTCGAGGGTGGCGATCACGGCATCGTGCGCTCGATCGCGCTCGGCTTCGAGGCGGGTGCGCAGATCCTGGAGGCCGGCCTCTTCGGGGCGCTTCTGGAGTTCCGCCGGCAAGGTCGTTTCCAGGAAGACATCGAGATTGCGAGCCCGGCCGAACGGCTCCGTCACGCGCTTGATCTCGTCCCGCAGGTGCGCGGCGGCGGGATCGCTCGTCAGGATCGGCTTGAACAGGGTCAGGGCCGATCGCAGACGCCGGAGCGCCACGCGGATCTGGTGCAAACCTTCCGGGTGGCGTCCGTGCAGGAACACGTCCTCGTTCAGGCGCAGGTGATGCAGGCAGGCCTGGGCGACGGCCCGGAACGCCCCGCCGGCCGTGGCGTCGGGTTCGAGGCGGACGGGACTGGCCTTGCTGGACTTGCGCAACGTCCCGTCGATGAGGCGCCAGCCACGGGCGCTCTTGCTGAGGGCACCGAGGCGCAGAGGAATGGTCTCGGCCAAGGCCTGGGCGAGGCCGAACAGGTCGCCAGGGCTGCCCTCGTCGAGTTCGAGTTCGACTTCGCAGAGCGGTACGGCGCCCTCGGCCGTCTCGATGCGCCCCTGATCGAGGGTCACGGAGATGAGCGAGGCGCCGTGGACCACGAGACGGGTCGTACGATCCACCACGCTGGTGAAGACCGGCACGAGGGCGGGATCGGCCGCGTCGCCCAGGAGGGCCGGGACGGGCGTCTCGGCGAACGCCTCGGCGTCCGGCACCTCCCCGAAGATCTCGGCCTCCCATTCCGCCCGGTCGAACAGGCCCACGCTCGCGGAAGCGGCTTTGACGGTCTGGATGCGGCGGTCGCCCTCGCGGCGCACGCGAAGGGTCAGTCCGCCCTTGCGCAGGTCGCCCTTTGCCGTGTCGAAGTAGGTCGAGCTGAGAACCACCGCCTCCGGCGTCCCGTCCGCCCGCAACAGGGGATGGTTCGCGAGCGCGGCGAGGTCGGCGACCCCGCATTCCAGCTTCAACTCGATCTCGCGCGGCGTGGCCATGGTTCGTCCTGTTGTCGCGGTCGGGTCTGAGGGAACGGCCGACTTGCGCGATCTCAAAGCCGTCGCCCGGCATCCGTTCCCCCGGGGCAGAGCGGGCCTCGGGGTTCCTGTATGCGACAGGCGGCGCCGTCGACGCGAGCCGAACACGCACGATTTTTCGTTCGCGCGCGCCACTTTGTAGTGTAGCGGAGGGGAATTCGCGCCGGCCTGCGGGCAGCCGGGCGCCGAAGTTTTGAGTTTGGGAATGACGCGGGACCGGATCAGGGCCGATCGCCTCCTGGTCGAGCGTGGCCATTTCGAGAGCCGGGCGCGGGCGCAGGGCGCCATCGCGGCCGGTCTGGTGCGGGCCGATGGCCGGGTGGTGGCGCGGCCTTCCGACCTGATCGCGCCGGGCGCGCGGATCGAGGCGCAGGCCCCGCATCCCTTCGTCTCCCGCGGCGGGCTCAAGCTCGTGGCGGCCCTCGACGCCTTCGGGTTCGATCCCGCCGGCCTGACCTGCCTCGATATCGGCGCCTCGACGGGCGGCTTCACCGATGCGCTCCTCGGGCGCGGGGCCGCCCATGTCTACGCCGTCGATGTCGGCCACGATCAGTTGCATGCCTCGCTGCGCACGCATCCCCGGGTCACGAGCCTGGAGGGGCACGACGCGCGTGCCCTCGACCGGACGACGATCCCGGTGGCCCCGATGATCGTCGCCATCGACGTGAGCTTCATCTCCCTCAGGCTGGTGGTGCCCGCCGTCGCGGCCCTCATGGGGGAGGGGGCGGCCCTGGCCGCCCTGGTCAAACCGCAATTCGAGGCGGGCCGAGACCGGATCGGACGCGGCGGCATCGTCCGCGACGCGGCCGTGCACGAAGCGGTCTGCGCCGAGATCCACACCTTCATCGCGGGCGCGGGCTTCACCGGCCTCGACCTGATCCCGTCGCCCGTCACCGGCGGCGACGGCAATCGCGAGTTCCTCATCGGAGCGCGCCGGAAAGCAGTTCCATGACCGATTCCCCCGACATCGTCACCATCGCCAAACTCGGTGCGCGTGGCGACGGGATGGCGACCGACGGAGCGGCCGTCGCCTACGCCCTGCCGGGCGAGCGCGTCGCCATCCGGCGCGAAGGCGGTCGCGGTCAACTCGTCTCCGTCGAGACCGCCTCGCCGGACCGGATCGACCCGTTCTGCCCGTATTTCGGAACCTGCGGCGGCTGCGCCGTCCAGCATTGGGCGCCCGAGCCCTATGCCGCCTGGAAGCGGGCCCTCGTCGGCCAGGCCCTGTCGCAGGCCGGCCTCGATGCCGATCCGGGGGCGCTGCAGGACGCCCACGGCGAGGGCCGCCGACGCCTGACGCTGCATGTCCGGGCCGGGGAGGCGGGGGCCAGGGCGGGCCTGATGGCGGCTCGCAGCCACGACCTCGTGGCCATCGACCATTGCCCGATCACCGTGGAAGCGCTCCACCGGGCCCCCACGGTGGCGACAGCCCTCAGCGCGCCCCTCGGGCACGGGCGAAAACCCCTCGATGTCGCCTTCACCTCGACCGATGCCGGGCTCGACGTCGACATCCGGGGCCACGGCCCCGTGGCCGAAGGGGTAAGGGCCGTCCTCGTGCGTCTCGCGGACGACCTCGACCTCGCGCGCCTGTCCCTGCACGGCGAGATCCTCGTCGAGCGCCGCCTACCCGTGATCGAGACCGACGGCATTCGCCTCAGCCCGCCGCCGGGCGGCTTCCTCCAGGCGACGCAGGCCGGCGAGTCGGCCCTCACGGCCCTGGTGCTCGCCGCCCTCGACAAGAAGACGAAGCGCGTCGTCGATCTCTTCGCCGGCAGCGGACCGTTCAGCCTCGCGCTGGCCAAACGCTGCGATGTCCATGCCGTCGAGGGTGAAGCCGCGGCGCTGGCGAGCCTCGACCGGGCCGTGCGCGCGACGCCGTCCCTGCGCCGGGTGACGACGGAGCGGCGCGACCTGTTCCGGCGCCCCCTCCTGCCGATCGAGCTCGACCTCTACGACGCCGTGGTGTTCGATCCGCCCCGGGCCGGCGCCCAGGCGCAGGCGGCGCGCATCGCCGAAAGCAAGGTCCCCCTGGTGGTAGGCGTCGCCTGCGATGCCGGAACCTTCGCGCGCGATGCCGCCACCCTGGTGGCGGGCGGCTACCGGCTGGAGAGCGTGACGCCCGTGGACCAGTTCAAGTATTCGAGCCACGTCGAGGTGGTGGGTGTGTTCCGTCGAACGGTGGTGCGCCGCCGGCGGGCATCCCTCGCGTGAGCCCGCTCGACAAGTGCCGGCCTTCCCCTAGCTGAGAAGCCATGCGCACCTCCCTGATGCTCCTCGGCCTATCCCTCGCCCTTGCGACACCGGCGCGGGCGGATCGCTGCGGCGATCTCATCGATCGCGTGACGGCGGCGACGCAGGCGACCCTCGTCCGGCGCACCGTCGATTTCGCGGAATTCTCGGCGGGGGAGGGCATCGGCCTGACCCTGGCCTGTGGCGACCTCTCGGCCGTAGGTGCCCAATTCAAGGGGGCGACCCTGCCGACGGGCTACTTCCCGCTGTTCGGACGGGCCGGGCAGGCGGTCAACGGCCTTCCCGCCGACACCCTCGCGGAGGCCGGGCGCACGGCGCGGACCAGTGCGGAAACCAAGCGCCACAGCAAGGTCGACGCGGGCAGGGCCCTGGTCACGTGCTCGGTCGCGAATTCCGGCAGCGATCTGGTGACGATCTGCGCGGCCATCGACAAGGACGACCGGACCTGAGGCGGGCCGGTCCCGATGCGGTCATGACCGCATGGCAAAGACCATGTAACCGGAATAGGTAACGGCCGCAGCCATCCAGAGCCAGATTGTGGTGTCCATGCCGCAACGTTAAGACCATGCTGCAGTGCAGTCGATCGGGCGGGTTGCCGCTGCGTCACCACCCAGCGCGTCGCGGTAGGTCCTTGTTAACCATAGGGTGGCGATCGTCCGCCCTCACAGCCGCCGACGGGGAGCCGATGCGCCGTTCGATCCTCGCCCGCTTCACCCTCCTGGCGACCGGAAGCATCGGTCTCGTCGCGGCGATCCCGCCTGCGGCCGCGCAGGAAGCGCTCGACGCCCGGGAGCAGGCGCCGCTGCTTCTCCGGATCCGACCGCCCGGCGAGGCGCCGCGCCATCTCGGCGCGGGATCGGGACCGATGACGGACGAGGAGGTCCGACAGGCCCGGGCCCGCAACGAGGCAGTATGGGCGCGGGCCGATCAGCGCGCCCGTATCGCCATCGCGTCGGTCTGCACCGGCTGCCTCGCCCCGGTTCGCCCGCCCGCCGCACCACCTTCTCCGACCCCCGTCGAGGCAACCCCGGCTCCCGTCGCGGCGGCCCCGGCCACGTCTTCCCCCTTCGCACAGACAGGTGCTCCATGACGCAATCCCATCCCACCAGCGGTCCCGTCGCGGATCCGGCCTGCCCGGTCTCCCTCGACCTTCTCGGCGAGGTCTATCGGGCCGACGCCGACGATCTGCCCGAACTGCTCGCCACAATCGCCGAACCGACACGCTCCAAGCTCGCCGTCTACCTCTACGGCAAGAGCCACATGCACCAGCTCGGCCTGACCGTGGCCCGGGCCTGCGAGCGCGAGGATCTCGTGCGCGTCGCCGGCGAGATCGGCTCCGTGGTCTACGGCCAGTCACGCATGAAGCCGGCGCGTCCGGCCGTCCCAACGGAGGCCGCCCCCGCGCCCGCCCGCAAGATCAGCCTCGCCGGATCGCCCCCGAAGAAGATCAGCCTCGGCGGCTCCGCCGCGAAGGGCCGTTCGTTCGACTGAAACCCGGAGCGGCTCTCGCCGCCGAAGACTTGACTGGGGTGGGTGGCATGTTCGGCGCTTGGTGGAAACTCGGTCTCGACGCGACCCTGCTGGCGATGGAATCCCAGCAGGTGATCGGCCTTCGGCTGGCCAAGCTCGCTGCGGGTGGGAATTCCGCTCAGGTGGAAGCGCATCGCATGGTCAGCGAGAAGATCACGGCCGCGAACGAGGCGGCGCTGCTGCTGGCTCGCGGTGGTTCGACGGCCAAGGTGATGGCCGGGTATCGGCGGAAGGTCCGGGCCAATGCCCGGCGCTTGGCCAAGGGGTGAGGCGCGCCGCACGGTTAACCCGGCGTTAACCGTGCCCTTTCATCGTTCTCGTCGAATCCACGAGGAGAACGCGATGCATCCTTTCGAGCAGCAGGTGCGCGAGCGCGCCTACTTCATCTGGGAGGGCGAGGGCCGGGTTTACGGCCACGCCACCGATCATTGGCTCCGGGCGGAGCGTGAACTCGTCGCCGACAGGCCCGTCCAGGTTCGTCCGGTTGCCGCCGAGATCAGCCTCGCTCCGAGCCCCGCCCGCGCCCTGAAGCCCAAGACCGGCACCCGCAGCGCCGCCGCCAAGGCAGTCGAGACGGCAAAGCCGGCGAAGGCCCCCGCCGCCAAGGTCGCCAAGGCACCCGGCAAGGAGACCGCTTCGACCAAACCGGCTTCCACCAAGACGGCAGCGACGAAGACGGCCTCCGCCAAGGCCGCGGCCGCTCGGACCACCGCCCCGAAGACCACCACGTCCAAGGTGGCCGCGGCCCGCTCCAAGGCGTTCAGCGCCGAAACCAGCGTGGTCATGCACTAACGACGCGTCTTCATGTCGGCATCGGCCCGTGCCGAGAACCGGCCCCCATTCCCGACATCCTCGAAGCCCGCTGCCCGACCAGGGTGGCGGGCTTCGCCGTTTCACCGACTCGGGAACACCGGGATCAAGCGTGGCGTTGAGCCCTCGAACGATCCTTGGCCGGGCTCCAGGCCACGGCCCGGCATGCGAGGTCGATCATGAAGGCTCTGCTGTCCACCCTCGTCGCCGCGGCGATCGTCGTCCCGGTGGCGGCGCAGGCGACGCCGTATGGCTACGGCACCGCCCCGATCCCCGGCGAGGTCGAAACCGTGGCGGGCGTCGGCGGTCGCGCGCCGTGGAGCCGGCCCTACGAATACGACTCGGGCAGCGACAACGACCGTCGTCCCGAGCTGCCCTACTATCAGCAGGGCCGTGGCCAGCAGACCGGGGGGCCGGCCCGCAACCTCCTGCCGGATGACGGCCTGCACATCGTCCCGCGCTGAAACGGTCGATCTTCGCGTCGCGACGGAACGTCGGCCCACGCCAGCCGTTCGGCTGCATCGACGGCTCGGCCGGCGCGTCCCGCTCGGATGCGCGCCCTGCCGATCGTTTGAGGGCAGAATAGATGGCGTCGGCGGTCAAGGCGGTGATCTTCGATATCGACGGGACGCTTCTCGATAGCGTCGATCTCCACGCCCAGGCCTGGGTCGAAGCGTTCGCCCATTTCGGCATCGAGACGGAGCACGCGAAGGTCCGAGCCCAGATCGGCAAGGGCGGCGATCAGCTTCTCCCGATGTTCGTCGATCGGAACCGGGTGAAGCGCGAGGGCGAAGCCATGGAGGCCTATCGGTCCGACCTGTTCAAGCGCGCGTTCCTCGACAAGGTCCGGCCGTTTCCGGGCGTCCGCCCATTGTTCGAGCGGATCAGGGCCGAAGGTCAGACCATCGCGCTGGCGTCGTCGGGAAAGGCGGACGAAGTGGCGCATTACAAGGATCTGCTCGGGATTGCCGATCTCGTTTCCGTCACCACCACCTCCGACGACGCCGAACGCTCGAAGCCGTTTCCGGACATCTTCGCGTCGGCGCTCGCCAAGCTCGCTCCCCTGAACGCCTGGCAGAGCATGGTGGTGGGCGACACGGCCTACGATGTTCAGGCCGCCGCAAAGGCCGGCCTGCCCACCATCGGCGTCCTGTGCGGTGGTGTCTCCGAGGCCGAGCTACGCGCGTCGGGCTGCATCGCCGTCGCATCCGATCCGCAGGACCTCTGCGATCGCTACGCCGAATCGCCCCTTGCGCGGTGAGGCGGGCGGACGGGGTTCGCGTGCTTTCCCACACATGGATATCCACGGATTTCACGCGTGTACGGGTGTGCGCGCCTGAAATTCCATGCCGGCTATGGATAGGCGGCAAAAAGGGGGTGGCGCCGCACCGCATCATGGCGTAGCGAGCCGCGCGGGATTAGCCTGATCACAGCGACGGATTCGTGGACCCATGCTCCAGTCGGCCCTTTCGAGCGAGACCACCCAATTTCCCTGCGAGCAAACGCCGCTGCAGGACCTCATCGCTGCGGCGGTCGAGGATCGTTCGACGCCCATCAGCCGCCTCCTGCGTCTGATGTCCGCCCTCGACGCCGACGCGACGGCGAACCAGAATCTGCGTCATCAGCTCCGCGCCCGCATCGGTGCCCCCTTGAGCGCCTGATCGATTCGATCCGGGTCCGCGCCATTCTGCGGCGCGGCCGAGCCGTCCCGGATACAGTCCACTCCTAGCGTCTGCGATCACGCACGCGCCGCGTGGCGGCGGATTGCAGGCGCCGCATGCACGACATGTAGATCTGGCGGCCGATGGCGTAGAGACCGAGTCCCTTCGGGTCCGGCGTCACGAACACCTTCGCCCGGGCCTCGTTGCGACACGCCGCATCCTGCGGGCTCTGGATCGGCGTGGACGCCCCCTGGGCGAGGGCTGGATGACCCGATCCGGCAAATCCGCCGAGAATGGCCGCAGCCATCACGATCCCTGCAACACGCCCGCCGATCCTGATCATTGTGAGGTTCCCCCGTCGTTCGGAACGAGCGTAGCAGAACCTTGGCCGCAACCGAGTGCGGATCACCGAAACCGCAGGATCAGGGCATCACCCAGGCGCATCGACCCGCGTCCGAAAGGGTCAGGCATTCGAACGGCGCCCCACCGATCATCGCCCTCTGCTCGGCCGCCCCCACCTTGTCGCGCGCGACGAGGCGGCAGCCGGAATGCCGGGGGAGGCGCGTGACGGCCGCCGCATGGTCGGTGCCGCCATCGCCCATCAACAGACGGAGCCCGACCAGGGTCTCGCAGGCGACGACCGGCTGTGCGGGCTCGGACACGGCCCGTGCGCTTCCCGTGAGAACCAGCATCAGGGCGCCCATGGCTCCGAGGATTCGTCTCATCGCGGTGCCTTGTCCTGTGTTCCCTTGTCCATCGTGGTCTTGTCCATCGTAGTCTTGCCGGATGCGGCCTTGCCGGTCTCGGATTGGGTCCGGCGGCCCGGACGCGTCGGCTCGGCCGGTGCGACGGACCCGGCGATGGTCCATTGGCACACGCTGGTTCCGCGCACCGTGACGCAGTCGTAGGCGTGTCCGTTGAGGGCGGCATGATCCGCGAGGGCCACCACGGTCTCGCGCCCGAGGATCGCGCACCCGAGGTGATCGGCCTTGTCGTCGGAGAGATGGGCGGCCGCCTTCGCCGGATCGTTGGCGGTCTGCCGCAACAGAATGCGCAAATTCGCGAGCGAGGCGCAGCCGATGACGGCCGGCGCCGCGGGGGCCGCGACGGGGGCGGGCGCCGCAACGGCGGCCGAGCACAGCAGGAGCATCGAAAGGGCGAACCGCATGACCAACGGCGTATCATGGGCGCGGCGCGGGCGGAACATCGGGATCAGGGCCGCCGAAGCTTGCCGAAGCGCTTCACCGCGCGCTCCCGGCGCAGCCGCGACAGACGGTCGATCCAGAAGATGCCGTCGAGCTGGTCGACCTCGTGCTGGAGGCAGGCGGCGCGGAACCCGGCCGCGCTCTCCTCCTGCTCGGCTCCGTCGAGGTCCCGGTAGCGAAGGCGGACCTGGGTCGCACGATCGACCAGATCGGTGACGCCCGGCATCGAGACGCTGCCCTCCATCTGCGGCGCGCGCTCGGGCGAAGCCCAGACGATCTCGGGATTCACGTAGGTGGTCGCGGGATCGTCGGGCTCCAGTCGAACCACCATCACCCGTTGCGCGCGTCCGAGATGGGGCAGCGTGAGACCGAGCGCCGACACGGCCTTCAGAGCTTCGAACAGATCGGCGGCGGCACTGCGCAGGGAATCGTCGAAGGCGCGGACCGGTTCGGCGGGCAGGCGCAGGCGTGGGTCCGGGTAGAACAGGAGGGATCGAGCGGGCACGGCGCGACTCCGGTGCGAGAAGGGGTGCAGGCAGGGCTGATCTCACCTGCCCTCGACGTAGGGATGAGCCGGTGTGATGGCGCGGCCCTTGCGGCGGTATCCGAACGTCACCGCTTCGGACGGTGACGGGGCAACGATGAGGATACCGAATGGCGCGCACCCGGCACGATGCAAAAGCTCCGACGACGAACGGCGCCCGGCGCGGCGCCCACGAGTACGGCGAGGTGATCCTCCTCAGCCTGACCAGCGTGCTCGGGCTGCTCTGGGCCATCGTGCTGGTGACGCATTTCCACGCGCCCTTGAGCGGGTTCGGGCAGTCGCTCTGGCTGATGCGCTAGCGCCGGCGAGCGACTCCGCCGGTCAGTACTCCCACTCGGCCCCAACGCCGACGGCGGTACGGCCGTCGCTGCCGGCTTCACCCTGGATCTTGATGCGGCGCGTCACGTCGTAATCGACGGTGGCCGCCGTGTCGGCCGGCTTGGCACCGGCCTTCACGCCGACGCTGAGCCGGTCGCTGAGATAGCGAGAGGCACCGACGGCCGGCCCGCCGCTCGCCCCCGTCGAGATGTCCAGGCTGTCGAGGCCGAGCCCCTTGCGAGCCTGCTCGAACACATCGACGCCGCCGGCGCCCCCCGAGAACTGGGCCACGGCCTGGGCGAGTTGCAGGGCCTGGAACGGCGACAGGCCGCCGGACGCCTTCTTGAACAGCAGGCGCGACAGCACCTCGTCCTGCGGCAGGGTCGGGTCCGAAGTGATGGCGAAGACCGGCTGGCTCGCGGGGCCCGTCACGGCAATGCGGGCGGTGATCTCGGCGGCCTTGGTCTCGGCCAGGAAATCCAGATCCGGCTGCGCGATCTCGCCGCCGAAGGTCAGGCGTCCCCGGGTGAAATCGAGGCGCTGGCCGACGACGCTGAGACGGCCGCGCCGCATCTCGAAATCGCCCGTCGCGACGGGGTCGCGCGAGGATCCGGTGAGGCGCAGCGCCCCGCCGAGCTCGGCATCAATGCCGCGTCCCCGCACGAAGATGCGGTTGGGCGCGTTCACCGCCACATCGAGGGTGGCGTCGAAGGGGGGGGCGGCCTTGCCCCGCCGGCGTCCGGCCGCAGCGACGGCGGCCTTGCGGTCGGCACGGGCGGCGAGGCGGGCACGGACATCCGGCGGGGTGTTGACGTGGCGTACCCCCTCCAAGGGCTTCACGCTCGCGGGCAGGCGATCCGGCACCGTGACATCGACGGAGACGAGATCGACGCGGCCGGACACCTTCGGGGTCCTGGCGAGGGGACCGGTGAGGGCGAGGTTGAGGCTCGCCACCGCCGTCATCAGCGGGCTGGAGACGAGTTCGGCCCGTTCGGCATTGAGGCGCAGGCTGCCGGGAAAGCCCGCCGCAGGCTGGAGGGCGACGCGTCCATCGGCCCGCAACGTGCCGCCGTTGCGGGTCAGGGCGGTCAGGCGCTCGACCACCAGGGTGTCGCCGCGTCCGGTGACGCGGCCCTCGATGTTGGTGAGCCGGATGCCCTGGAGCGGGTCGGTGAAGGACCCGCCCGTGAGCGTCGCGGTGCCGTCCGCGCGGGGGGCCGCGAGGGTGCCGGACACCCCGGCATCGAGGGCGACGCGACCCGTGACGCGCTGACCGCCGACGCTGAGCATCGAATTGGCGAGGGCGGCCTCCAGGGTGCCGCGGAGCTTCAGCGCGATGGCCTCGCCGGCCGCCACCGGGACAGACCCCGAGACGGTCATCTCGGCGCCGCGCCCGGCCGAGACGCGCCCCTCGATGCCGGCGCGCCCGTCCGAGAGGGTCCCGCTCGCCTTGGCGTCGATCGGAGGCAGGCCGGCCTTGCGGGTCTCGGGCGTCACGAGGCGGGACAGGGTCAGGGCGTAGTGTCCCTCCGGCCGCTGCGACGTGCCCCGGAGATCCGCTTCGCCGTCGAGGGTGCCGGTGAGGGCGAGGCTCGGGGCTGCGATGCGCGCCATGGCGAGCGGTACGGCGCGGAGGCCGAGCTTGAGGTCCAGGCGCGATCCGGCCTGGCCCGACAGGCTGACCCGACCCGACCCGGCGGCGATCACGAGGTTGTCGATGAGCGCGCCGCCGTTCGCGAGGGTGATGGTTGCGGGCCCGGCGAGGGCGAGACGGTCGCCGCCGCGCGTGGCCGAGAAGCGGGCGAGTTCGATCCGGGTCCGATCGGCGGGGACGAGGCGCGCGGCGCCGTCGAGGTCGAAGCCGCGCGCCTTCGCCGTCAAGGTGATGTCGCTGGCGCTCGGAGTTCCGACGGCCGCGAGGCGCACGGTGTCGAGGGTCTCGCCGGAGACCACCACCCGGTCGGCGTCGACCCGGCCGTCGACGACGGGGCGGGCGCGAAGGTCACGGCCCGTGAGGTCGGCATCGAGGCGGGCGAGGCCGACGGTGCCCGCCCGGAGCGACGCGGCCTTGGCACGGATCGCGGCATCCTGGCGGCCACCGATGCGCGACAGGCTCACGGCGGCCTCGAGGCTTCCGCCGAGGGCGGTGAGGGCCAGGGGCGAGAGGTCGTCGAGGTTCGCCGCCGTCACGCTGAGGTTTCCTTCCGTGAGAAAGGAGCGCGCATCGACGGTGGCCCTGCCGGTGACTGAAACGGAGCCGAGGCTGAAGGCGAGGCGGTCGAGGGACCAGTCCTGGGGGAGACGGGCGAGGTGGGCGTCGCCGCGCAGGGCCTTTCCGGCGACGTCGCCGTTCAGCTTCACGGTTCCGTCCAGGGCGCCGGTGAGGTCGCGGAGCGTCGCCTCCAGGCGCAGGTCGCGGATGGGCCGCCCCTGTGCGCGCAGATCGTCCCCCGTGACCGTCGCGGTGAGGTCGGGCTTCTCCAGGGTGCCGGTCAGCCGGCCGTCGAGAAGCGCCCGGCCGGACAGGTTGGCATCGACGACGGAGAGGTCCTTGAGATCGACCAGGAGCTTGGCGTCGGCCAGGCGGGCGGTGGCGCGGCCGTCGAGGCGCGCCACCATCTCGGCGCCCTCCAGGCGTGCGCCGTCGAAGCTGTAGCCGTCGTAGACCTGGGCGAGGCGGCCGGTGAACCGTGGGGTGCGGCCGAGCAGGCCGTCGAGGGCCGGCACCGAGAGGGCGAGGCGATCGGCCCGGACATCGACATCGGCGGTCACGGCCTTGCGGGCGGGGTCGCCGCCGAGCTTGGCCTGCGCGGTCAGGCTCCCGGCGAGGGAGCGGCCGGCGACCTCGGAGAACGCGGCGAGATCGGAGAGCGTCGCATCGACGGTCCCCGTCAGGGTGTTCTGGCCGACACTGCCCGCATACGTCGCGCGCGCGGTCGGTCCGTCGATCTCGAACCGGGCGACGTCGACGATCCCGCTGGGCTGGAGCGTGCCGCGGAACACGAGGGCGGCGCGCGCTCCGATGGCGCGGCGCAGGGCCGGGTCGGCGAGGGACAGGCCCTCGACCTTCGCGTCGGCGCTGAGGGCGAAGCGCGTCGCCGCGGCATCCGGCCCCGTCGGCGCCATGGCGACGGTTGCGTCGATCCGGTCGAGGGCGTTGCCATCGGCGCGCAGGCCGGCGGCCTTCAGCACGCCGTTGACGGCCGGACGGGCGATCGGCCCCTTGAGGCTGCCGTCGAACACGAGGGTGTCGAGTTCGGCGTCCCCCGCCTTTGTAGTGCCCCCCTCCGTCGGCACGGCGCGCGCCGCGATGATGAAATCCGCGATGCGGTCGGGGGTCAGGGACCCGCGCGCTTCGAGGCGCGCCGTGCGCGAGGTGAGATCGAGCCGGTCGATGCCGAAGGCGCCGCTGTCGGAGAAGCGCAGGCCCCCTTCGAGCTTCGTCGTGCCGGAGAACACGGCGGCGGCCGGGCCGGGCAGCAGACCCTCGATGCGCGAGGCGAGGTCCAGGGCGAGGCGCCGGTCGGTGCCGATGCGCGAGATCCGGGCCGTACCCTTGGCACCGAGGTCCGGTCCGGCATCGAAGTCCAGGCGGGCGTTCCACGAATCGAGGGTCCCGCGCCCGTCGAGGTCGAGGTTGATCGCCGGATGACCGGGGAGGTTGGCGCCCTTCGAGAGCAGCCCGCCCGCCGGCTCGATCAGGGTGGTCTTGAGTTCCAGGGTCTCGCCCTTGGGCACGAACAGCAACCGGGCCGTGAAATCGCCGGCCGCGTCGAGGCGGTGAACCTTCAAATCGAGATCGAGCCCCTCGGACGGGGCGCCGAGCTTGGCCCGTCCGTCGGCGGCGAGGCGCGCCGGCTGGCCGGCCAACGCCTCGCCGAGCACGAGTTCGGCGAGCTTGAACGCCTTCACCTCGACCTTCACCGGCAGGTCGGGCAGCAGCGAGCCGTCCGGCTCCGGCTTGGCCGAGATGGGAGCGGGCAGGGGGCGGCGCAGAACCTCGAGGCGGCCGACCTCGAGGCTGTCGATCTCGAGGCGGCCCGAGAACAGGGCGAGGCGCCGCCAGACCAAGCGCGCCTTGTCGAGCTTCAGCCAGGCGCCGTTGGCGTCGCTGATGACGACATCGCGGATGGTGGCGTCGGAGGACAGGGCGCCGTCGACGGCACCGATCGCGACCTGCGAGCCGGGGGTGGAGAGCGCCTTCGAGAGCAGGCCGCCGAGGACGGATTTTTCGGCTTCGTCCGCGTGGGTCGGAACCGCGGGACCGAGAGTCACGACGGCCACCACCACCAGGACGGCGCGGACCGGTGCTTTTCCGCCGCGCGCGGAATGGGCCGTCGGACGGCCGCGGACTCCCCCGAAAAATCCCATCAGAACGATTGTCCCAGGCTGATGTAGAGGGCCACGGGGCGCTCGCGGTTGCCCTTGATGCGGTCCAGGGGGAAGGCGACGTCGACGCGGATCGGGCCGATACCGGTGTAGTAGCGCAAGCCGAGCCCCGCCGCGTAGCGGATGCGCTCCTCGAAGTCGGGAACGCTCGACGCGAAGGCGGTGCCGGCATCGAAGAACGGCACCACGCCGATGGTGTCGGTGACCTTGATCCGGGCCTCGAACGAGGCCTCCAACAGGCTGCGGCCGCCGATCGGCAGGTTGAACGGACCGCGCGGGCCGAGCGTCCGGTAGGGGAAGCCGCGCACGGAGCCGCCGCCGCCGGCGAAGAACCGGATGTTGGCGGGAATCTCGTCGAGGTTCGCGCCCGAGATCGAGCCGAAACCGATGCGGCCGGCGAGGATGTAGCGGGCCTCGTCGTCGAGCGCGTAGTAGGTCGAGCCCTGCGCCTTCGCCACGAAGATCGACGGGTCCGAGCCGAGGAAGCCCGCATAGGGCGTCGCCGACGCGATCACGCGAAACCCCTTCGTCGGGTCGAGGAGGTTGTCGGTGGAATCGTAGTTCACCGAGACCGGCACGCCGACGAGGCGGTAGTCGACCTTGCCGAGGGCGTCCTGCGAGCGGCCGGCCTGCCCGTCGATGCCGACCTGGGCGAAGAACGCGTCGGAGAAGCGGTGGCGGATGCCGACGGTGCCGCCGGCCGCGTCGCTGACGTACGATTGCTGCGCCTCGCGGCCGACGAACAGGTTGGCGACGAGGTCGTTGCGGGTGCCCCACAGGGCCGGCTTGACGAAGGTCGCCGAGAGGCGACCGCCGAGGCCGTTGGAATCGATGCCCGCGAGCTTGCGCTGCGTCGCGTAGAGGTCGTTGCCGAGGTAGTAGACGTCGGCGTCGAGCCGCAGGGTCTCGCCGCCACCGAAGAGGTTGCGGTTGGCGTAGTAGGCACGGATGCCCGGACCGTCGACGGTGGAGTAGCGGGCCGCCACACCGATGAGATTGTGGTCGCGCTCGGTCACGTCCACGAAGATCGGCAGGTTGCCGGCGGGATCGAGGGCCTCGCCCTCGCGCACCCGGATCGAGCCCAGGGCCTCGACCTTGGCCACCGACCGGCGGATGTCGGCGATGGCCTTGGGCGAGTAGGGATCGCCCGGCTCGGCATAGATGAACGAGCGCACCACCGCCGGATCGAGGCCCGTGGTGCCCCGCACCGCGACCTCCCCGAGGCCCGCGATGGGACCCGGATCGATGGTGAACCCCACATCCATGACGTGGGCCGTGTCGTCGACCACGGGATCGCGCGAGACCGCCTTGGCGAAGGGGTGACCCAGCGCCCGGAAGCGATCGACGATCTTCGCTTCGCGGGCGAGCACCGTCGCGGAACGCGCCGGCACGTCGCTGTCCACACGGGTGAAACGGGGCGGCAGCACCTCCTCGGGAAAAGACCTGCCGGAGGGATCGCGGGCGCCGACGGTGCGCAGGGTGTAGAGCGGACCGGCCGTGACGGAGATCCGAACCGGCACGAGGGCGCGGGCGCGGGAGCCCTCCGCGGCACCGGCCGCGGCGGCGACGCTCGACTCGCCCGTCAGCGTGACCCCATCGATGCGGATCTGCACCGTGCCCTGATAGTAGCCGTAGCCCGAGAGCACGTCGGCGAGGCGGCGCTGGTCGGCCTCGGCCCGGCGCACCAACCCCTCGCCGTCGGGCGGTGCGTCCTGGCGCAGGCGATAGAGGGTCGAGGTGTCCTGCAGTGCCCGCAGAACGTCGTCGTCGTCGATCCCCTGGAACTTGACCGTGTAGGGCAGGGCACCGGCGCTCGGAACCGGGGGCTCCTCTTCGGATCCGAACAGGCCGAACAGATCGAACGCGGCCGCCGGCCGCGCCGCGATCCCACCGCCGGCGAGTCCGAGCAGAACGGGCAAGGCAGCATACGCCAGCGCGCGCGCAACGGCGGGACGCGAACCGGACCAGACGATTCTCACGAACGGCACATCCCGTTCCGTCTTCCGGTTCGTCCTGCCATGTCGATCGTTTCCCGGACTGGTCTCGGACCGGTCCTGTTCGCTGCCGTCATCCCGCCCCCGCTTCGATGCCGGTCCATACTAACCGTGTCGATCCGTCTCCGCGCGGTTAAACAGGCGCGACATGGCCGTCTCCGCACGATCGTGAAGCATCCTGCTGTGAAGCATCCTGCCCGATCGGTGACGTGCCGCCGATCGTCGTGGTTCCCCGGCAGATACGCCGTTCGGCGCGTCGTCGTGCAGAAGCCATCCAGCGTAGCCATCCAGCGTAGCCATCATGCCACACCGGGGCAACCGCAACGGGAGGCCTCAACTCTGGGGTGGATGGCCACCATCCTCGGGAAGTCATCCTTGGAAGTTCTGCGCGCAACGCCGAGAAACGACGACACGCCATGCGGCCGAGACCAGCCCGAACAATTGTGCGGTCGTGCGGGAAGACCATGAGGCCTCCGTCGGTGGAGGCGAAAACCCGGATCGGCGGGGAACCCGACAAGCCTTCGCGCCTTGTCTGTGCGTCGCAGGCTTCATACATCCGATCTGTCGATCCAAGGCCGCCCCAAAGGGTTCGTGCATTCCTTCGGTCCTTTTCGGACCGTGCGGGGATGCTGCCTCGATCCGCCACAATTCACCGAACCTGCGGTCTGGGTTCCGCGCGTCATCGTGCGGGAAGGGCAGATACGACTTCACTGGACGAAAGGATAAGCCATGAGCACGGGCACCGTGAAATGGTTCAACGAGACCAAAGGCTACGGCTTCATCCAGCCGGATGACGGCAGCAAGGATGTGTTCGTGCACATCTCCGCCGTCGAGCGGGCCGGAATGCGCAACCTGATCGAGGGGCAGAAGATTTCTTACGAGATCGAGAGCGACCGTCGCACCGGCAAGCAATCAGCGGGCAACCTCCAGGCGGCCTGAGGCTCCCGTCGATGCTTCCCGGTGAGGCATCGATTCAACATACCGACGGGAAGCCGCTCGTCACCGGGCGGCTTCTGTTGATTCCGCACCTGCGTTGGGGCATTGGCACCCCCGATCGACCCGAATTTTCAGCTGTTCTGTTTCACCCTACGGTCGCCCACCCCATGCGGTGCGTCCGGCCGCGACATGCCACGAGAAAGGTCAGATGAGCGCCTTCGACTACAGGAATTTCGACGACCGCCGAAAGAACTCCGCCAGCGCCAAGCAGATGCTGCTGGAAAAATTCAAGGCCCGCACCCCGGCGGATGACCCGGACATGATTGCGAAGGCCGAGGCCCGAGCCGCCGTTGCACGTGCCCGCGAAGAGCGGGCCCGGGAACGCGAAGCCGCCCGGATCGCCGCCGAGCGCCAGGCCGCGGAAGAGAAGCGGGCCCGCGAAGAGGCCGAACTCGCGGCGCAGATCGCTCGCGAAGAAGCGGAAGCACTCGCCGCCGCAGAGCGGAAGGCAGCGGAACTGGTCGAGAAGAAGGCCGCGCGCGACGCGCGTTACGCCGCCCGCAAAGCCAAGGCGCGCCGCTGAACGGGTGCCTCGGACATCGAGAGGAAGGGGTCGATGGTGTCATCGGCCCCTTTTTCGTGTCCGATCCGGCGTCGCTCAGGCTTCGGTTTCGGTCTCGGTCTCGGATTCGTTGGTCTCGACGGCTTCGTTCTGACCCTCGGCAACCTCGCCCTTCGGCTCGGTGTCGGCCTCGGGGCGCGGTCCGGCCTTGAACGAACGCCGGGGCGCGTTTCCGCGCTTCATCTGGGCGGGCTTCTCGATGGCGCCGAGCCGCTCCGAGAGGCGTTTCGCGCGCTCGTTGAAATCGTCGGTCGTGCGCGACTGGGATGCACCGCTCTTGAACGCGTTCGCCACTGGGGCCTCATGGAGTTGCCCAGGGCACGGAGTCGTGCGGGGTTGGCCATTCCCTAGCACGCTTCGCCCCATCGGTGGGGACTATCTTCGCGACAGTGGCCGTGCGCGCCTTGCGGCCGGGCGTCCCGTTGGCGAAACTGTCCTCACTCCCCTCAGCGAACGAAGGATTGTTCCCATGGCCGATGCGACCGCCGAGATGGTTCCCTGTGCCTGCGCCGACTGCGTCTGCAAGGTGAAGACCGGCACCGGGATCGAGCGGGACGGAAAGACCTTCTGTTGCGAAGCCTGCGCCGACGGCCATGCGTCCCATGACGGCTGCGGACATTCGGGCTGCGCCTGCCACGGCTGAACGACCGGACGGCGTGGGGCGGGTCGCCGCCCTACGCGCTCCTGATCACGGGGTCGGCCGCCTCCTTCGGCAGGCCGGCCTCGCGGGCCGTCTCCGTTCCTTTCCCGCCCGCCGCGTTGCCGAGGGTTCCCTTGCCCACGGTGCGGCGTGCCCGGAAGGCCGGACGCACCTCCGTCTCCTTGCGCTTGAGCATGGCGCGATACTCGTCGCGTCGCTCGTGGATCGAGGCGATGACCAGGCCCATGGGAACGCCGACATCGACGAGGACGGCCTCCGACAGTTGCAGGGACGCCTCGATGGTCTCCGGCACCGCGTCGTCGACGCCCATCTCGTAGAGGGCGGTGGCGTGGCGCGCGTCGCGGGCGCGGGCCACGATGGTGATGTCGGCCCGCTCCGCCCGCGCCGCCTCGACCACGGCCTCCACCGCACGCGGGTTGTCGAGGGTGACCACGAGGGCGCGCGCATTGGCGATGTCGCAGCGGCGCAGGAGTTCGGCGTTGGCCGAATCGCCGAAATAGACCGGATTGCCGAGGCGGCGGTACTCCGAGACCCGGGCGGCGTCGGCATCGAGGGCCAGGTACGGGATCTTGTGGCGGGCCAGCATCTCGCCGACGAGGCGCCCGACCCGGCCGTAGCCCGCGATGATCACGCGGTTCTGCTGCTTGTCCGGCACCGGCTCGGCCCGCGCCCGCCCGAGTGGGCCGCGCGACATCCGCTTGCCGAGCCGCCGGGCGAGCACGGCGAGCGCCGGAATCGCGATCATCGTCACGGTGGTGACGATGAGGGCGGCTTGCCCGACCTCCTCGGGCACGAGGTTTCCGGCGAGCGCGCCCCCGATGAGCACGAAAGCGAATTCGCCGCCCGGTCCGAGCAGGAGCGCCGCCTCGAGGCCGACGGCGCGCGACAGCCTGAGGAACCGGGCGGCCGCGACGATGATCGCCCCCTTGATCAGGATCAGCCCCAGGGCGAGGCCCAGGATGGCGCCCGGCGCCGACATCAGCTGGGCCGGATCGAGGTTCATGCCGACGGAGACGAAGAACACGCCCAGCAGCAGGCCCTTGAACGGATCGATGGTGGCCTCGATGGCCCGGCGGTACTCGGTCTCGGCGAGCAGCAGGCCGGCCACGAAGGCGCCGAGCGTCATGGACAGGCCGGCGGCGGCAGCGGTCAGGGCCGTCCCGATGATGACGAGGAGGCAGGCCGCCATGAACAGCTCGGGCGAACGCGTGCGCGCCACGAGCTGGAACAGGGGCCGCAGGGCGAGCCGCCCCGCCACCACGATGACCACGAGGGCCACCACCGCCTGACCGAGGGCGAAGGCCAGCGCGGCCCCGACATCGGCGCCGTCGCTGCGCCCGAGCACCGCGATGGCGAAGAGCACGGGGGCGACGGCGAGATCCTGGAACAGCAGGACCGCGAAGCTCGCCCGGCCGGCGGGCGTGTTGAGGCGCTTCTGCTCGGCCAGCACCGGCAGCACCACGGCGGTGGAAGACAGCGCGAGGGCAAGCCCGACGATGATCGTGGCCGCGAGGGGCACGCCGAGGGCGAACAGGATCGCGCCGATCACCACCGCGGACGCCACCACCTGGATCGAGCCGAGACCGAAGACGAGGCGGCGCAGGGTGCGCAAGCGCTCCCACGACAGCTCGACGCCGATCATGAACATGAGGAAGATCACGCCGAACTCGGCCAGATGCGCGATCTCGGCGCGGTTGGCGATGGTGACGGCGGACAGCCACGGCATCGCTTCGGCGAAGCGGCCGAGACCGAACGGACCCAGAAGCGCGCCGGCGCCGATGAAGCCGAGTACGGGCGAGATGCGCAGGCGATGGAACAGCGGCACCACCACGCCAGCGGTGACGAGGAACAGGATCGCTTCCTTGTAGGAACCGGCGTGCATGTCCGTCATGGAGGCTGGGGATTTCCTTGAGCCGTGATGGGTGGACGGAGGATCGTCGGCCCCGCAGATCATGCGGGGGGAGGGCGCGGACGCGCAATCGGATTGTCCTCCGAATTCGTCGAAACCGACGCCCGGCAGAGTTGCACCGAAGACGCACCCCACAGCGCGGCGCAAAATCGGCACAATGGCCGCTTAGCCGGGGGCGTAACGGAATGTTAAGTCCCACGTTCGTCGCGTTTCGAGACACGAGTGCCCCATGCGAAAGACGCCGCCCAGCCGGGATGTCCAGCGCGAGCGACGCGAATGGCGTCGGGAATCCGACCGGTGGACCCACGAGCGCCACGTCGAGAAGGGCTACCGCATCAAGTGGGGCTACGTCGGCATCGCCTACCTGGTGGAGTTCATGGTCATCGGCGCATCCCTGTGGGGCGCCTGGCTGTTCGCCGGGGTCTACAGCGACGGCGACTCGAAGGCGTTCTACTTCATGCTGCTCGCGCCGCTGGTCTACGCGGCGGTGGAGCTGTGCCGGGTTCCGCTCGGCATCCTGGCGCGGACGCAGCGCTCCTACGCCATCCGGATCATGGCCATCATCGGCATCGTCTTCGCCGCCGGCGTGACCACGAAATCGGTCTCGCAGCTCGGCGAGATGATGTTCCACCCCCGCCTCATGGACGCGGCCAAGGCCAAGACCGCCCTCAAGGACGCGCAGGCCGACCGGGCGACCATCGATGGGCGGATCGCGGCGGCCGATGCCCGGGTGACGCAATACACCACGGAACTCGACCAGATCGAGAAGCGCGCGGCGGAGAACGCCAGCCAGCTCTCGGCCCTGCCGGCCCAGCGCTGCGAGCGGGTCTCCGGCACCAACAGCCGGGGCCAGCGCTACTCGAACCTCAAATGCGTCACCGACCCGCGCACGGCGACCCTCAACGCCAGCGTCGCCAAGGCGGGCAGCGACCGCGCCGGCGTGACGAAAGCCCTGGAGGAGGCCCGGCAGGCCCGCAGCGCCCTCGACCGGGGTGTGGTCGACCGCAAGGTCGCGGATGCGGAGCAGGCCTACCGCAACTCGGTCAACCGCTCGCAGCTGCACTCGTTCACCGCCATGGTGTACGGGGTCGATCCCATCGATGTGACGGATGCGCAGGTGCACGCCTTCCTGCGCATCTTCGTGTTCGTGCCGGCCCTGTGCGCCGCCTTCGCGTCGACGATCCTCGCCCTCTGCGCCGTCTCGGTCCGCAAGACCTTCATGGACGAGGACGACCTCGGCGCCACCGTCGATCCGGCGGCGACGCCCTACATGCTGGACTCCATCACCGACGCCCTGCGGCAGGAGATCGGGTTGGCCCAGCCCAAGCCCCCGCGCGAGGCACCTGAGCCCCAGCGTGAAGCGAACGCCGCCTCCGGCGAAGTCATTCCCATCGACCGGCGTCCGCCGGCCCAGGTGACCCTGCCGGCCAGCGCGGGAGCGGGCGCATGAGCATCCACACCACCGGCACGCCGGAAAACGTCGTCCTGGCGCAGAACGTCAACGGGCGCCTGCGCGCGGAGACGAAGATCATCGCCGCCCGCGCCTTCCTGTTTCGGTCGCTGGGCTTCGGCGCCTTCTGCGCGCTCGCCGGCATCGGTCTGGGCGCGGCCTCCTACGGCTACGCCACGATGAACCAGTTCGACACGGCGGCGGAAAAGATCGCCGCCGCCATGCAGGCGGCCCTCTCCGACGTGACCCTGAAGACCAAGGGCGAGGTCACCCTCACCGACAACGTCCTCAAGCTCGAAGGCGGGATGCCGAAGCCCGCCGCCACGCCGACCCCGACGAAGGCCCAGCTCGGCAACGACGCGGCGCCCGCCTCGAAGGCCATCGTGAACACCACCTTCACGGTGTTCAAGCAGGTGCCCTACATGGACGGCCAGATCGTCACCGGCTGGAACTTCCGGGCCAACGAGGACCAGCCGTTCCAGCAATATTGCTACTTCTCCCGCCGCACCAACGAGGCCAAGGGCCAGGTCGAGATCAAGATCGATCTCGCCATGGACGGCAAGACCCTGCCGCAGCCGCAGAAGTCAGACGTGAACCTCGGCATCCTGGCCTCGAACTGCGTGTGGCACGACGGGAAGACCCTGTGAGACCACGCCGGCTTTACCGGTTCCGCGACAACTGATAGATCAATAACCCATCGCGATGGGTTATTGATGGTCACGGTCTTTCGCTCGGGTGGGATGCGGGTGATCATCTTCATCGATGATCATGAACCGGCTCACGTGCACGTTTTCGGCGACGGACATGCGAAGATTAATCTCGTGCCGGAGCCTGTTCTTGTCTGGGCCGAGGGGATGACGCGAGGCGAGCTTCGCAAAGCGATGAAGATCGTCGTCGAGCAACGCAACAGTCTTCTCACCCGTTGGAGGACGATCCATGGTTGACCTGGCCGATGACGCGATCGCCGATGCTTTAGAGCGAGGCCGACTCGCAAGATCGACGGAACCACGCGCGGCGTCCGCATCCTACGATCGCCAGAACGGCCACGTGGTCATCGTTCTGACCAACGGTTGCACGTTCTCGTTTCCGCCTCGCCTGGTTCAAGGACTGGAAAGTGCGGACGACGATACGCTCGCGGATATCGAGCTTCTTGGGGCCGGTTACGGTCTCCATTGGGGAGACCTCGACGTCGACATGTCCGTACCGGGCCTGTTGGCCGGCATTTTCGGCACCCGGGCTTTCATGGCCGCTCATGCGGGACGCGCGACTTCGGCGGCGAAAGCCTCGGCCTCGCGGGCGAACGGGGCCAAGGGAGGCCGGCCGCGCAAATCCGCCTGAAGCGGAAGGCCGTCCTGTCCTGAAGCTTCCGTTGTCCGTATGCCCCGATGAAACGGGCCTTTTGGCCCTTCCCTGCGGCTCCTCTCTCGAACGCATCTCCCGAAGAAAGCCGACGCCCCATGCGCTTTTCCGGCACCGCCGACTACGTCGCGACCTCCGACCTCACCACAGCCGTCAACGCCGCCATCGTGCTCGAGCGGCCGCTGCTGGTGAAGGGCGAGCCCGGCACCGGCAAGACGGTCCTGGCGGAGGAGATCGCCAAGGGTCTGGGCGCGCCGCTCCTGACTTGGAACGTCAAGTCGACCACCAAGGCCCAGCAGGGGCTCTACGAATACGACGCCGTCTCGCGCCTGCGCGACAGCCAGCTCGGCGACCCGCGCGTGTCCGACATCGGCAACTACATCCGCCGCGGCAAGCTGTGGGAGGCGTTCACCCATCCCGAGCGGCCGGTGCTGCTCATCGACGAGATCGACAAGGCCGACATCGAGTTCCCCAACGACCTCCTGACCGAGCTCGACCGGATGGAGTTCCACGTCTACGAGACCGGGCAGACGATCCGGGCCGAGCGCCGGCCTATCGTCATCATCACCTCGAACAACGAGAAGGAGTTGCCCGACGCGTTCCTGCGCCGGTGCTTCTTCCACTACATCCAGTTCCCGGATGCCGAGACGCTGAAAGCCATCGTCGAAGTCCACTACCCCGGCATCAAGCACCGCCTCGTCGAGGAGGCCTTGCGGGTCTTCCTCGAGACCCGCGCGGTGCCGGGCCTGAAGAAGAAGCCCTCCACCTCCGAGTTGCTGGATTGGCTCAAGCTCCTCGTCTCCGAGGACGTGACGCCAGAGACCCTGCGCGAGCGCGACGGCCGCAAGCTGATCCCGCCGCTCCACGGCGCGCTCCTCAAGAACGAGCAGGACGTGAGCCTGTTCGAGAAACTCGCCTTCATGATGCGGCGGGAAGGGCGGAGCGGCTGAAGGCGCTCGTCTCCGATCGCGTTCGGAATTAAGGTGCCTCCAGCGGACCTATGGCCGTCACCGAGTGGGAGTGCATCGCAATGGCCGAGGGCGAGCGCGTGACGGTCTCGTTTCCCGAACCCCTCGCGACCCAGATTCGTTCGGCCGTGCAGGCTGGCGAGTACGCGTCGATGAGCGACGCCGTGCAGGATGCCGTGCGCCTTTGGTCCGACCGGCGCGTTCGCGGCGAACGGGACGTCGCGGATTTGCGGCGGGCCTGGGATGCCGGCAAGGCCGCTGGGACGCACGGCAAGCTGGACTTCGAGGATCTTCGCCGCGAGGCCCGCGACCGGCTCGCGGCCACGCACGCGCAAGGCTTCCGGACGTCCGATGCCGGTTGAGGTCGTTTGGTCGATCCTCGTGCGGCAGGATCTGCTCGACCATTACCTCGCGATCTGCGCCGAGAACAGGCTGGCCGCCGAACGGATCTACGACCGCATCGAACTCCGGTCCCTGCAGTTCATGGACCATCCGCGCATGGGGCCACGCCGACCGGACATTCGACCGTCGACGCGGGTTCTCGTGGAAGCGCCGTTTCTCATCCTGTACGAGACCTCGCCCGACCGCGACGAGGGACCGGTCGTCACGGGGGAAATCGTCCGCGTCATCGACGGGCGGCGCGATCTCGAACGTCTGTTCTGAGGCAGCCCTTCCGAACACGCCTTCGCGACCCAGATAGCGCCCATCGCCGCGTTCCATCCCCAGCAGCGGACCCGCTTCCATGAAGATGAAGAAACTCGGCCGCACCGGCCTCGACGTCTCGCCGCTCTGCCTCGGCTGCATGACCTACGGCATTCCCGAGCGCGGCCCCCATCCGTGGACCCTGAACGAGGAGGCGAGCCGGCCGCTCCTGCGCAAGGCAGTCGAGATGGGGATCAACTTCTTCGACACGGCGAACTACTATTCGGACGGGACCAGCGAGGAGATCGTCGGCCGGGCGCTGAAGGAATTTGCGCGCCGCGACGACCTCGTCATCGCGACGAAGTGCTATTACGGCCTCAGCGACCGTCCCAATGCCGGCGGCCTGTCGCGCAAGGCGATCTTCGCCGCCGTCGATGCCAGCCTGACGCGCCTCGGCACGGATTACGTCGACCTCCTGCAGATCCACCGCTGGGATTACGCCACGCCCATCGAGGTGACCCTGGAGGCGCTCCACGACGTGGTGAAGGCCGGGAAAGCCCGGTATATCGGCGCCTCGTCGATGTATGCGTGGCAGTTCGCCAAGGCCCTGTTCCTCGCCGACCGCCACGGCTGGACGCGGTTCTCGACCATGCAGAACCATTACAACCTCCTCCACCGCGAGGAGGAGCGCGAGATGCTGCCGCTCTGCGCCGATCAGGACATCGCCGTGCTGCCGTGGAGCCCCCTCGCACGCGGGCGTCTCACCCGCGACTGGGACGTGTCGAGCGCCCGCCAGGAGACGGATCTGGTCGGCAAGCGCCTCTACGACGCGACGGAAGCCGCCGACCGCGCCGTGGTCGAAGCGGTGGCGGCCATCGCGCAGGCGCGCGGCGTTCCCCGGGCGCAGGTGGCGCTGGCCTGGGTCGCCCAGAAATCGCCCGTGACGGTCCCCATCGTCGGCGCCTCGAAGCCCGGGCACCTCGACGATGCCGCGGCGGCCCTCGACCTCGCGCTGACGCCCCAGGAGATGGCGACCCTGGAGCGTCCCTACGTTCCGCACGCCGTGGTGGGCTTCAACTGAGAGATCGACGATGCTCCGTGTCCTGCTCCTGCGCCATGCCAAGTCCGATCGCCCGGCCGGGGTGATCGACCTCGACCGGCCCCTCAACCCCCGCGGCCGGCGGAACGCGCCGCTCATGGCCGGCTATCTCGTGACCGAGAACCTGCGGCCCGACCACGTGGCCGTCTCGCCGGCCCGTCGGACGCGGGAGACCTGGGAACCGGTGCAGGCCGCCCTGGGTGCCCCGGACGCGACCATCGTGCCGGACATCTACGAGGCGCCCGACTCGGCCCTCTTGAAGGTTGTCCGCGCGACGCCCGATTCGGCACGCTGCCTCCTCGTGGTCGGCCACAATCCCGGCCTGCAGAACGTGGCGCTTCGCCTCGTCGGGTCCGGCCCGGCCGCGGCGCGCGACCGCCTCGCCGAGGGGTTCCCCACCGGGGCACTGGCCGTCCTGGATTTCGACGTCGAGACCTGGGCCAAGGTCCGCGCCGGCGCAGGGCGATTGGAGCGCTTCGTGGCGCCCCGCGATCTCGATGCCGACGAGGCGGCCTGAACCCGAGCCTCCACCTCTCATTGAACCGTTGCGGCGCCGGGCCGTTTCCCCGATCCCCGGTCAAGCTTTTCGCGTGTCGTGCTCCTCGCATCCTTCCTGATCCTGACAAGCTTGGCGTCGTCCATCGCGGGCGGCCTCGAAACCGTGCGTCTAGGTCTGTCCGGACCGGCGCGGGATCGGGCGGCCGTCGCGGCGAAGCCCGTGGAAGCGCCGCGCTTCGTGCCCGAGAGCCGTGCCGTCTCGAACTGGCGGATCGAGGCGGGCGAGGCACTTCGCCCGGTCTCCCTCGCCCTGGCGGCACGCTGGTCCACGACGGAGCCGGCCTTCGTCGCCCGCTGCGTCAAGCTCAACAACTACTGGTGCATCAAGTCGGCGCGCTGGTCCGGGGAGATCGGCGCCGATGCCGAAGGCCATACGGGCTTCGCCACCGCCGCCGACGGCGCGGATGCGGCGGCCGGCCTGCTTCGACGCTATTACCGCGATCTCAACCGGCGCACGGCCCTTTCCATCGTCAGGCGCTGGGCTCCCGCGGAATGCCGGGGCACGCCTGCCGCAAGCCCGCGGGTGTCGGGTCCGGTGGCGCCGCGCGGCCTCGGCGGAACCCTTCGGGCGCGCTTCCTCGCCCGCAACACCCGGGCGGGGATGCCGCGCCGGGCGCTGGCATCACGCGGCGGCCCCCTCAGGGTCCAGCCGTGGTCGCCCCTGGCGCGGATGGGCGGACGGGTGCCGCCGGCACCGGATCGCAAGGCTCAGCCCGCGAGAGGACCGGCTCCGAAAGCCCAGGCTAACGGAGGCCGAAGCTCCAGGGTCCAGGGCTCCATCGCGGCCGGACCGGCCCCCACGCCGCGGCACGGGCTACTGGTCCGCCCCTCCGAACTCCTGGTGAAACAGTCCGTCCTGATTGCCAAGCCGTCGGTGCTCCTCGTCGAACCGAGTGCGGTCCTGGGCAACGCGACCCGTGCGGTGGAGACTGCGACAGCTCAGTTGCAGAAGCGGTTCGTCACGGAATCCGCCGCGCTCCCGCCCATTGCCGCGGGCCTCGGCGCCCTGCGCCCCCTCGATCTCACCGTGCCGGCACCCCTGTGCAGCAACGACGAGACCCGCATCCGCAACTACGCCGCGCGCATCGCCGGCAGTGTCGGCCTGAAGGTCGAGGACGATCTCAAGCTGTTCGGGCCGGACGGGCGCCCGTTGCCCGCCCTGCGCGCGGTGATGCTCGCCATGTCGAACGTCGAGCTCGGCACCCTGCGGGCCGGCCCGGCCCTCGTGGACGCGGCCGTCGCCCGCCTGGATGCCGGAACCCTGGCGGCCATCGGCCCGCCGGCCCCGACGCCGTGAGCCGTGACCTTGCGGGCCGGGTGCCCCGGCGCCACTTCAGCCCTGCCGGATCTTCTGTTGGACTTCCCGCTGTTTCTCCCCGCCCACCATCGAGTCGTTCATGAACAGCTTTGCCGCGCGTGCGGGTTCCGCGGTCAAGGCCTTCGCCGAGGCGTCGAGCGACCTCCTGATCCAGCCGACGCTCCGGCTCGGCGTCACCGGCCTCGCCCGCTCGGGCAAGACCGTGTTCACCACGGCCCTGATCCACCACCTCGTGGAGGCCCATGCCCTGCCGGCCTTCGCCCCGGCCCACGAGGGCCGCCTGCGTCGCGCCCGCCTTGTGCCCCAGCCCGACGACGACCTGCCGCGCTTTCCCTTCGAGGAGCACGTCACGGCCCTGACGCGGGACCGCCTGTGGCCGCGCTCCACCGACCGGATCAGCCAGTTCCGCCTCGCCATCGAGTACGAGCGCAAGGGCGGCTGGCGCTCGGGGCCGGGCACCCTGATGCTCGACGTCGTCGACTATCCCGGCGAATGGCTCCTCGACCTCGCTCTCATCGACCAGAGCTACACGGCGTGGTCCCGCGCCACCATCTCAGGCACCCGCCGCAGCGGTCGCGCCGCCATGGCCGCCCCCTGGCTCGACACCCTGAAGGGCCTCGACCCGAGGGCGCCGCTCGACGAGATGGTGGCCGAGCGCGCCAGCACGGCGTTCAAGGCCTACCTCTCCGCCCTCAGGGCCGGGCCGGAATCCGTGGCGACCACGCCGCCGGGTCGGTTCCTCATGCCGGGGGACCTCGCCGGCTCGCCGGCCCTGACCTTCGCGCCGCTGGACGACCTCACGGATCCCCTCGATCCCGGCAGTCTCGCGGGGCTGATGGAGCGGCGCTTCGAGGCCTACAAGGCCAAGGTGGTCGAGCCGTTCTTCCGCAACCACTTCCAGCGGGTCGATCGGCAGATCGTGCTGGTCGACGTGCTCGCCGCCGTCGATGCCGGCCCGGCCGCCCTGGCGGAGCTCGAGGAGGCGCTGGATTCCGTGCTCCTCAGCTTCCGCATCGGCCGCAACACCATCCTGTCGCGGCTGTTCGCGCCGCGCGCCGAGCGCATCCTGTTCGCCGCGACGAAGGCGGACCATCTCCACCAGACCAGTCACGACCGCCTCGACGCGCTCCTGCGCCTCCTCGTGTCGCGAGCCATGCGCCGGACGGAGGCCGCGGGCGCCCGCGTCGGCACCGTGGCCCTCGCCTCCGTGCGCGCCACCCGCGAGACCACGATCCACGACGGGCCGGAAGTGCTCCGCGCCGTCTCGGGCACGCCGGAGGCCGGTGAATCCGTCGGCGACGAGACCTTCGACGGCTTGAGCGAGGCGGCGATCTTCCCCGGCGAACTCCCCGAGCGACCCGAGGCGGTGCTGGAGGGCGCGGTGCCGCCCGGCTCCCTACGTTTCCCGCGCTTTCGCCCACCCCTGGTGAAGCCCGACGCCCTCGGACGCCCCGGTCACCTGCCGCAGATCCGCCTCGACCGGGCGATGCAATTTCTCCTCGGCGACAAGCTCTCTTGAGGCCCGCATGACCTCCACGCCCCCGCCGAACCGCCCCCGCGCCTTCCGCATCCCCGCCGCTGAACCGGCCGGGGTGGCCGAGGGCTTCGTGCCGCCCTCGGCTTCGCCTGCCCAAGTCCGCATCGTCGAGGAGCCGTTCGAGATCGTCGAGGCCGCCGACGGCACGCCCGTTCCGGTGGCGCCGAAATCCCGCGCACCATGGCTGTCGATGCTGCTCGTGGCGCTGGGCGGCCTCGTGTCGCTCGGCGTCGGCCTCTCCGTCGAGCGGCTCATCGCCGACCTGTTCAGCGCCGCCCCGTGGCTCGGCGCCGTCGCGCTGGTTCTCCTCGGAGTCGCCGCCCTCGGCCTTCTGGGACTCGTCGTGCGCGAACTGTCCGGGATCTGGCGCGAGCGGCAGATCGAGCGTCTGCGGGCCAGAGCCGTCGAGGCGCTCGCCGCCCGCGACCACAGCGCGGCTCAGGCGGTGGTGCGGGATCTCAGCGCCCTCTATGCCGGACGGGCGGCCCTGGCGGCCGGGCGGACCCGCCTCGACACCCTGGGCGACGCCATCCTCGACGTCGACGACCGCCTCGGGCTCGCCGAACACGAACTTTTGGCCCCCCTCGACCGGCAGGCCCGCCAGGCCATCGCGACGGCGGCGAAGCAGGTCTCGGGCGTCACGGCGCTCAGCCCCCGCGCCATCGTCGACGTGGCGTTCGTGATCTTCGCCGCCGTGCGGCTGCTGCGCCGGATCGCCACCATCTACGGCGGGCGCCCCGGCTTCCTCGGTTTCCTGCGGCTCGCCCGCTCGGCGCTGGCCCACCTCACCGTGACGGGCGGCATGGCGGTGGGCGAGAGCATGATCCAGCAGGCCCTCGGGCTGGGGTTGGCGGCGAAGGTTTCGGCCAAGCTCGGGGAGGGTGTGCTCAACGGCCTGATGACCGCCCGGTTCGGCCTCGCGGCCCTCGCGGTCTGCCGGCCCCTGCCGTTCGTGCGCGAGGCAGCGCCGCGCCTGTCCGACGTGGCGGGCTCCCTGTTCAAGTCCGCCGAGGCGGCGGAGGAGGGCGGCGTCAGAGGGTCTTCATGAACCCGGCGAGGCGCATCAGGCCCTCCGGCCAGGGGCCATGGCCCGAGGCCACGTTGATGTGGCCGGATTCGCCCGCATCCACCACGACGGCGCCCCACGCATAGGCGAAATCCTCGGCCCGCTCGTAGGTGCAGTAGGGATCGTTGCGGCTCGCCACCACCAGGGACGGGAAGGGCAGGGGATCGCGCGGCACCGGCGCGAAGGCGGTGACGCTCGCCGGCAGGTTCGGCGTGGTCTCGACATCGGGAAACGCCACCAGGATCGCGCCCCGCACCACGCCGGGCGGGAAGTCCGGGGCCGCCTGGACGGCCGCCACCACGCCGAGGCTGTGGGCGATGATGAGGACCGGGCGCGTCGCCTCCGCCACGGCGGCGACGATGCGGGCGCGCCAGGCCGGGGCGTTGGGATGGTGCCAATCGTCCTGCTCGACGATGCGGCCGGTGGACAGGCGCTCGGCCCAGCGGGCCTGCCAGTGGCCGTCTTCGGAGCCGGCATAGCCCGGCAGGATGAGGATGTCGCAATCGCCGATCTTCATGGGCATCGCGATACCGCGTCGGTCCGGACCCGTCGAGCCTTCACGGCCCGTCGCACAGGGGATCGGCGAAGGCATCGACGGCCGCCCCGGCGAGGTTGGCCCCCGCGAGCCGATCCCCCGCCGAGGCCGCATGGGCCCGGACCGCCCCGGGGAGGGCGGCCGTGCGGGCGGCCCGCTCGCGCGCCAGGGCGAAGGCCTCGGCCAAGGGAATCGCCCGGAACCGGATCGCTTCGCCCGGCCGGCGCTGGGCGACTCTTCGAAGATCGGCCGAGATCACCGTGGCGATCTTCGGGTAGCCGCCGGTGGTCTGCCGATCGGCCATGAGCACGATGGGCCGGCCGCTGCCCGGCACCTGCACGGAGCCCATCACAGTGGCGTCCGAGACGATGTTGTAACCGTGCGGTCCGTGGGCGAGGGCGGGCCCATCGAGGTGGATGCCCATCCGGTCGGCCCGATGGGAGACGGCGAAGGCCGCATCGGTGAACAGCGCGACGGCTTCGGGGGTGAACCGGTCCGCCTGCGGACCGAGAACCACCCGCACGGGGGCATCCGTTTCGAGGGGCAGGGGATCCAAGGATCCCGGGATGCCGAACGACCCCAGTTCACCGCGGGACGCATTCTCGCCGTCGATGACGTCACCGGTGCGCAGGCCACGGCCATGGAGACCGCCGAGGCCGGCGCGCTGGTGGAGGGCGGCACTGCCGAGGATCGACGGCACGGCGAACCCGCCCGCGCAGGCGAGATAGGCGAACACGCCCCGGCGCGGCGCATCGATGGCGAGGGTCGATCCCTCGCTCAGGGGAAACGCCCGATGGTCGGGCACCGGCACGCCGTCGACCCGCAGGGCGCAGGGCGCGCCGGCGAGCGCCATCCAAAGGTCGCCGCCCTCCAGGCGGAAGCGCCCGCCGCCCAAGCCGAGTTCGAGGGCGACGATCCCCAACGCGTTGCCCACGAGGGCGTTGGCCGCTGCCAGCGCCAGCCTGTCCATGGGACCGGAGCCGGACAGGCCCTGGCGCTGGTAGCCGTGCCGGCCACCATCCTGGAAACTCGAGGCGCCCGTGCAGGCCTCGACGACCAGACGGGCGCTCACCGCTCCACCTCGGCCACGGGTTCGCCGGCCGCCGCCGCACGGTCGAGTTCGTCCCAGCGGGTGGGGTCGGTTGGCACGAACCGGATGCCGTCGCCAGGCTCGAACAGGAACACCGGATCGCGCCCCGGCAGGAAGGCACGCACGGGCGTGCGACCGAGGAGGTGCCATCCGCTCGGCGCCGCGATGCTGGCGACGAGGGCCTGGGCGCCACCGATGGAGATGGTGCCCGCCGGCGTCGTCGGACGCGGGCTCGCTCGGCGCGACAGGGCGAGGCTCGGGTCGAGACCGTCGAGATAGGCGTAGCCCGGCAGGAACCCGATCATCACCACCCGGTACTCGGGCGCGGCATGCCGCTCGACCACGGCGGACGGGCAAAAGCCGTGCTGCGCGGCCACGGCGTCGAGGTCGATCCCGAACGCCCCGCCATAGACGACGGGCACGCGCCAGACCCGGGCGGGTGGTCGAATGGGCGCGGGACGTCCGGCCAGATCGAGCAGGGCCGTCTCCAGACTGGCAGGATCCACAGCGAGCGGGTCGAGGTGGATCGTCAGCGACCGGTAGGTTGGCACCGTCTCGACGATGCCGGGCAGGTCCGCGGCCTGTACTCGGGCGTCGAGGGCGAGCACCGCCGCGTTGAGGGCTGGATCGATCCGGTCACCGAACTCGACGGTCAGGGCCGTATCGCCGCACCAGAGCAGGCGGATCGCCGGAGGAGTCACGGGTCCACAGCCTCACGCACCGGGGGATCGTCTCAAACGATAGAGGGGTGGCGCCCTTGCGGACACCACCCCGGCCATCGACCTCCGAGGCGAACGCGGGTCAGTGCGGACGTGTAGCCGACCCTTCGCGGGAGGCGGAGGATTCGCTGGACGCCGTCGAACCCTCGGGAGCCGTGGCGCGCTGGGCAGCGGCCTGGAGATTCTCGGGGTCGAGGGCGCTGGCAACGAATTCACGGCCCCGATGGGTCACATCGCGGGCGTAACGCAAGCCCTGGTCGCGAACCTCGTCGGCCCACGGACCGACGGTCTCGTCCTCGCGGCGCGTGCGCGGCAGGAGCGCGCCGATGAGAAGGCCGGCGGCGAGGCCGACGACGCCGACGAGGAGCGGATTCTCCGTGACGAAATCCTCGACCGCCGAGCGGCCGTCGCGGAAACGCTCGGTCCCCCGGTCCGTGAGGTCGCCGATGCGGCGGCGGCCGGTGTCGCGGGCGTCCGAAGCCCAGTCCCGGGCATCGCCGTAGGCTCCGGAGGCCCGGTCGCGCAGATCCTGAGCCGTGTCGCTGACCCGTGCGCGTACGTCCCCGGCGATCCCGGCGGCGCGGTTGGTCAGGTCGTCTGCGGTTTCCAGGGCGGCGTCGCGCAGGTCACCGGCTCGGGACTGCAGGTCGCCGGAGCGAAGGTCGTCGACACCCGACGCGGACGGACGATCGTCGAAGTGGCCGCGGGGCATACCGGCCTTGAGAGCGATGTCGTCGGGCAGGGAGCGGGATTCGTCGCCGGGCTTGGGGGAATGGGTCATGGCAGGTTCCTCGTAGGGGTTGGCCGCGTCGGCGGCCCGGATCGGATTCAGATCTGGGTTTCCTGGCCGAGATCCTTGACGGGATGGCGCGTCGGCAGGTCGGGATCGTAGACCCGGTCGGCACCGGTCTGGACGACGGGGAGGCCGTCATCGGCCTGGCGCACCCGGCGTCGGGCCACAACGGCGGAGGCCGCGTCGGACGACATCCGGTGGAGTAGCCAACCCACGCCGGCGGCGATGAGCAGGACCGGCACGGGGTTGCGGCGCACGGCGTCGAGGGCGCCGTCGTAGACCCCGCTCAGGGGCGTGCGGCGCGCGTTGCCGAGCATCTCGTCGACGATGCTCGACACCGAGAGCCGTTCCTGGATCTGGTCGATGGTCTGGTCGAGGCGGGCGCGGCTCGCCTCGATGTCCTTCTCCAGTTCGTTCAACGATCCGCTCATCCGGAGACCCTTTCAGACAACGCACGGGCATCCTGCCGGACCTGACGCGAGGTCCGCACGGGAGCGAGGGTCGAGAGCGACATGGCGTTTCGGCCGACGAGGGCGAGGACCACCGCGACGACGAGGAGCACGCCGCCGACGATGAGCGCGGCCAGCGCTTCCGAATGCACCACCGTGGCGAGCCATTTCACCAGGGCGTCCACGAGGACGAACAGGGCGACGACGCCGAACACGGCGGCACCGACGAGGAGCCCGAGCCCGACGAAGAGCGAGCGCACGTTGCTCGTCATCTCGTTGCGGAAGAGGGCGATTTCCTTGCGGGCGAGTTCATTGGTCTCGCGCAGGGCGTCGCCGATGAGGCCCTGGATGCTGGAATTGGGTCCGTTCGACATGCGCGCCGCCTCAGACGCCGTGATCGCGCTGAAGCCCGGGGGCGGGCACGTCGCGGAGGGTTCCGCCACGAAGCGAGCCGTCCCGGATCGGCGCATCGCGTAAATCGAGGTCGCGATCGAGATCACGCACCGCCGACACGCTCGACGACTTGATGAAGCGCGCCACCACGAAGCCGGTCACGAAGGTGGCGACCGCGACGGCCACGGGTGCGCGACGGGCCAGCGCCTCGGCGTCCTCGTAGAATTCCGAGAAGCTCTTGTTCTCGATCTGCGTGCCGAGGTGCTCGAGGCCCTCCGCCGCGCTGTCGAAGAAGGCACGGATGTTGGGACGGTCCTCGAAGGTCTTGCTCGAATCCCGCACGGTCCGGGCGAGGTCGTTGACCGACTGGGCGGCGTCGCCCTTGCGGCGCTCGACATACTCTTCCGCGTGTCCGCGCGCGGCGGACACGAAGCCGCGGCCGCGCTCCACCGCCACGTCGGCGATCCCCTCGACATCGCCGCGCAGGGCCTTCCAATCCGCCGTCTCGCGCGTCGCGGCGGACTCGGCGCCGAGCGGTCCTGTGGCGGGCGATCCTGTGGCGGGCGATCCTGTGGCGGGCGATCCTGTGGGTTGATTGATGGTCACGGTATTACTCCTCGGCGCTGATCGATGCGCTGTTGCCGCAGTTCAACAGCGTGTGCGGAGACAGGGTTCCGAACGGCCGCGGCGGGCGTGTCAGTCCGTGTTCAGCTCGATTCGCCTAGGTTAGGGAAAGCTTGGCCGGAGGGCATGACAGTGGCGATAGTTCCGAACGTGGGAGTGGGGGGTCGACCGGTCTGGCCTAAGCCGGCCGGCTTGCGTATTTTGCCGTGAGGCCGGGTTGAGTGCCCCTTGACCGCACCAGTCTTAACGCGCTTGGCTGCGAGCAACGGATCGCGCTCGGCTTCCGCGCGTTCACCCACTGTATCAGTCTGAGCGCGCGCGATTCCCGCGCAGCGCCCTGAGGACCGGAGCCGGCTTCGTGGCACGTCTCGTCATCGTATCGAACCGCGTTGCAGTCCCCGAGGATGGGGGCAAGGCCGTGGCGGCCGGTGGTCTCGCCGTTGCCGTCAAGGAGGCCTTCACGGCCTATGAAGGTCTCTGGTTCGGCTGGAGCGGCAACGTCGTCGAGAATCCCTCGACGGAGCCGACTCTGATCGACCGGGGGCGGGTGCAATACGCCGTCGTCGATCTCTCGCCCCAGGATCACCGGGAATATTACAGCGGGTTCGCCAACCGCGCCCTGTGGCCGATCATGCATTACCGGCTCGGCCTCGGCGCCTTCTCCCGATCGGACTATGCCGGCTACCAGCGCGTCAACCGGATCTTCGCCCGGGCGCTCGCCGACCTGATCCAGCCCGACGACATCATCTGGGTGCACGATTACCACCTGCTGCCGCTCGCCTCCGAGCTGCGCGGCCTCGGCATCGCCAACCCCATCGGGTATTTCCACCACATCCCGTGGCCGGCGGCGGACGTGTTCAACACCCTGCCGGCGAGCAACGACCTCCTGCGCGGCATCGCCGATTACGACCTCATCGGCCTGCAGACAGACCCCGACGTCCACAACCTCACCCGCAACCTCATCGACGAGCTGCGCGCCATTCCCCTCGGCGGCGGCTCGCTGATGGTGGACGGACGCCGGACCCGCATCCGCAGCTTCCCCATCGGCATCGATGTGGCGGGCTTCAAGGAAGCGGCGGAGAATGCCGGCGCCAACCGCACCGTGCGCGAGACCATGGCGGGCCTGCGCACCCGCAAGCTCCTCATCGGCGTCGACCGCCTCGATTATTCCAAGGGCGTGCCCGAGCGCATGGAGGCGGTGGAGCGCTTCTTCGCCTCGAACCCGGACCAGCGCGGCAACGTCGTCTACATCCAGATCACGCCGAAATCGCGCACGGAGGTCCCCGAGTACGAGGATCTCAGCCGCGAGGTGAACGAGACCGTCGGCGAGATCAACGGGGCGCTCGGCGAACCGAACTGGACCCCGATCCAGTACGTCACCAAGGCCTATCCGAGGCCGGTGCTCGCCGGTCTCTACCGCGCCGCCCGCGTCGGTCTCGTCACGCCGATGCGCGATGGCATGAACCTCGTCGCCAAGGAGTACGTGGTCGCCCAGTCCGACGAGGATCCGGGTGTGCTGGTCCTGTCGAAGTTCGCCGGCGCCGCGCGGCAGCTGCCGGAAGCGCTGCTCGTCAATCCCTACGACCGGTTCGAGGTGGCCGAGGCCATCCGTACGGCCCTCTACATGCCACGTGGCGAACGCCTGGAGCGGTGGAAGCCGATGGTCGAGCGCATGACGCGCGAGGACGTCGACTGGTGGGCGCGCAACTTCATGACCGAGCTGGAGAATTTTCGCAGCGTGGAGCGTGAGCCGACCCGCACGGCGGCCGCTGCGGAATAAGCCTTGCAGGCCCCCATGACGAGCGGCTGCCGCTCGTCTGGCTCTCCCTATCCCGGACGTTTCTGTGACTGACAGCATGATCGGCCTCGACGACGGCGTGCCTGCGCCGCTCGGGGCCCACTTCGACGGCCGCGGCGTCAACTTCGCGCTGTTCTCCCAGAATGCCACCGCCGTGGACCTGTGCCTGTTCGAGCCGGGCGAGCGGCTCGAGACGCGTCGTATCCGGCTCCCCTGCCGCACGGACGATGTCTGGCACGGGCACCTGCGCGGGGTGTTTCCCGGGCAGCTCTACGGCTACCGCGTGCATGGACCGTGGGACCCGGCGCGTGGGCACCGGTTCAATCCGGCGAAACTCCTCCTCGACCCCTACGCCCGCGAGATCCAGGGCCGTATTCGCTGGCACGACGCCCTCTACGGCCACCGCCGCGGCCTCCTGCGCGAGGACCAGATCGATCGGCGCGACAGTGCCGCCTACACGCCGCGCGGCGTCGTCACCGCGCCGGAGGTGCCCGACCTCGCCATCCACCCCGTGCGCCGGCCCGTGTCGCAGACGGTGATCTACGAGGCCCACGTCAAGGCGCTGACGCAGCTCCACCCCGACGTTCCCGAGGCCGCGCGCGGCACCTACGCCGCCCTGGCCCATCCGGCGATCATCGAGCACCTGCTGAAGCTCGGCGTCACCGCCGTCGAACTCCTGCCGATCCAGGCCTTCGCCGACGACCGCTTCCTCGTCGACAAGGGGCTGGTGAATTTCTGGGGCTACTCGCCGCTCAACTACTTCGCCCCCGATCCGCGCTATCGCGGGCCGGCCGGGATCGGCGGCCTCAAGGCGGCGATCCGCGAATTGGCCGCGGCCGAGATCGAGGTGTTCCTCGACGTGGTCTACAACCACACGGCCGAGGCCGACCATTCCGGCCCGACCCTGTCGTTCCGCGGCATCGACAACGCGAGCTACTACAAGCTCGACCCGTCCAACCCGCGCCGGGAGATCGACTGCACCGGCTGCGGCAACACCCTCGACCTCGACCATCCCCGGGTGATGCAGCTCACCCTCGATTCCCTGCGCCACTGGGTGACGGCCTACGGCGTCGCCGGCTTCCGCTTCGACCTCGCCACCAGTCTTGGGCGCGTACCGCACGATTTCTCGGCGAAGGCTGCCTTCTTCCAGGCCGTGGCCCAGGATCCGGTCCTCTCGCGGGTCAAGATGATCGCCGAGCCGTGGGACATCGGCCAGGGCGGGTACCAGCTCGGCGCCTATCCGCGCGGCTGGAGCGAGTGGAACGACCAGTTCCGTGACAGCGTGCGCGGGTTCTGGCGCGGCGACCCGGGCGTGCTGTCGAAGGTCACGCAGGGGTTGTCGGGCTCCCGCGAGATCTTTGCCGCCTCCGGCCGCACGCCGCTGGCGAGCATCAACTACGCCGCCTCGCACGACGGTTTCACCCTCGCGGACGTCGTCGCCTACGAGGACAAGCACAACCTCGCCAACGGCGAGGACAACCGCGACGGCCACGGCCACAACCTCACGCGCAATTACGGCGTCGAGGGTCCGAGCGACGATCCCGCGATTCTATCGGTACGCGCCCGCCAGAAGCGCAACATCCTCGCCACGATCTTCCTGGCGCAGGGCGTGCCGATGCTGCTCATGGGCGACGAGCGCTCGCGCAGCCAGAATGGGAACAACAACGCCTACAACCAGGACAACGCCACGAACTGGGTCGATTGGGAGAGCGACCCCGATCCGGCGCTCACGGCCTTCGTCGCGAACCTCACCCGCCTGCGCCGGGAGCAGCCGGCCCTGCGCCGACGCGATTTCCTCACCGGGGGTACCGTCGGTGAGGGCCCGTTGCGCGACGTGCACTGGCTGTCGCCCTGCGGGGCGGAGATGGATGGCGCGGCCTGGGCCGACGACGGCCGCCAGACTTTCGGCATGCAGATCGGCAATGATCTGCCCGATGCCGACCGCCTCCTGCTCCTCGTCAATGCCGCCGAGTCCCCGTGCGATTTCACCCTCGCGCCGATCATCGACGGACCCTGGAGCCTGATGTTCGACACCACACGGGCGACCGGTGCCGTACCCGAAGGGCAGACCCTGTTTCCGGCCGGGGCGCGCGTGCATCTCGAGCCGCGTGCGCTCTATGTCCTGCGGACACGACCGGCGACGTACGGGCGTTAAGGCCACGTCCACTTGGTCGAGGAACCGATCCCGCACCGCACAATTCTCTTGGGGTGGGCGGTTGCCGGAGCGCGGGTCCGCCTTACCTCGAAACGATGGAACCAGAGCGCGGCCCGTAGCCTTTTGAAGGGTCGGCGGCTGCGTCCGCCCGTCGCCCCTCACGTGATCACGAAAGACGAACCGCAATGCGGCGAGCCCATGCGATGGCCTTCGGCGGCGAGGCGGGAAAAGACGGCGTGCGATTCGCCCTCTGGGCCCCCACGGCACAGAGCGTCGCCCTGGTGGTCGATGGGACGGACCACGACATCCCGGATGCCGGCGAGGGTTGGCGACGCGTCACCCTGCCGGGCGTGAAAGCCGGGGCACGCTACGGCTACCGCATCGACGACGATCTCGTGGTGCCCGACCCGGCGTCGCGGTTTCAGCCCGACGACGTGTCCGGCCTGAGCGAGGTGATCGACCCGCGCAGCTTCGACTGGAGCGATTCCGACTGGACCGGACGTCCGTGGGAGGAAACCGTCCTCTACGAACTCCATGTCGGGACGGCGACGCGAGAGGGCACCTACGCGGCCCTCGAAGGCAAGCTCGAGGAGCTGCGCGACCTCGGCGTCACCGCCATCGAACTTCTGCCGCTGGCCGACTTCAAGGGCACCCGCAACTGGGGCTACGACGGCGTGCTGCCCTACGCGCCGGACGGTGCCTATGGCCGCCCCGACGATCTCAAGCGCCTCGTCGACAAGGCGCATTCGCTCGGCCTGATGGTCTTCCTCGACGCGGTCTACAACCACTTCGGGCCGGCCGGGAACTACCTCCACGCCTATGCCAAGACGTTCTTCACGGAGCGGCACCAGACGCCGTGGGGTGCGGGCATCAACTTCGACGGCGAGACCAGCGGCCGGACGGTGCGGGACTTCTTCATCGAGAATTCCCTGTACTGGCTCGAAGAGTACCACTTCGATGGCCTGCGCTTCGACGCGGTGCACGCCATCCTCGACGATTCCGAGAAACACTTCATCGGTGAGCTCGCCGAGACCATCCGGGCGCGTCTGCCCGGCCGCCACATCCATCTGGTGCTGGAGAACGAGGCCAATCAGGCCAAGTGGCTGGAGCGCAAGGACGACGGCCAGCCCGTCCAGCACACGGCGCAATGGGCCGACGACCTGCACCATTGCTGGCACGTGCTGCTGACGGGCGAAGAGGCCGGCTACTACGAGAGTTTCGCGGACAAACCCGTCGCGCATCTCGCCCGCTGCCTGTCGGAGGGCTTCGCCTACCAGGGCGAGCCGTTCCCGACCCTCGACAACCACCCGCGCGGCGAACCCTCGGCGCATCTGCCGCCGTCGGCCTTCGTCACCTTCCTGCAGAACCACGATCAGGTCGGCAACCGGGCCCTCGGCGAGCGCCTGAGCGCGCTCTCGGACCCGGCCAAGCTGGCCCTCGCCCGCGCCGGCCTGCTGCTCAGCCCGCAGATACCGATGCTGTGGATGGGCGAGGAGTGGTCGGCGACGGCGCCGTTCCTGTTCTTCGTCGATTTCGCGCCGGACGAGGAGTTGAACAAGGCCGTCCGCGAGGGCCGGCGGCGCGAGTTCAAGAGCTTCGCGGCGTTCGCGGACGACACCTCGGTGATTCCCGATCCGACGGAGGAGAAGACCTTCACGGATTCGCGGATCGACTGGTCGGAGATCGAGCGTGCGCCGCATCGCGGGGTCTGGGCCGACACCCGCAACCTGCTGCAGATCCGGCATCAGACCGTCGTGCCGCTCACCAAGACCGCCTATCGGGGAGCAACGGCTTCCCTGCCGCGTCCGGACGCCGTGGAGTGCACGTGGCGCTACGACGGCGGCTGGCTTCGCTTCGTTGCCAACTTCGGCGACGCGCCGCTCCAGACGGCGCGCGGCGGCGGCCAGATCGTCTGGTGCAACGGCGCCGACGTCGTCACCGGGCAGACCATCGAACTCCCGTCTTGGACGGGCATCTTCCTGACGGGTGTGAACTGATGAGCCGCGACCTCGAACGCCTCGCCGATCTCCTCGGCGTCGCCCCCGGCTACACCGACGCCTTCGGGCAGCCCGTCGAGACGAGCCTGGAGACCCGGGCCGGCATGATCGCCGCCCTCGGCTTCCCGGTGGGCACCGATGCCGAGATCGCCGGGAGTCTCGCGGAAGTGATGGCGGTCCGCGAGGGCCTGGTTCCGTCGCTCCTGCCGGTCGAGGCCCGACGGGCCACGCGGGTACCCCTGCGGGCGTCGTCGGCCGGCACCCTGGCGTGGCGCCTCGTCGACGAGCGCGGCCATGTCCGCGAGGGCCGCGTCGCGGTTTCGGCCTCAGGTGACGCCGGCTTCGAGCTTCCCCCGCTCACGCCCGGTTACCACCGTTTGACCGCGACCCTCGGCGAGCACCGCGCCGAGTCCTGGGTCATCGCCGCGCCGCAGCGCTGCTGGCGTCCGCGCGCCTATGCGGACGAGGGTGCGCGCGATTGGGGGCTCGCGGCCCAGCTCTACGGCCTGCGCTCGCCGGACAACCTCGGCATCGGCTCCTACGCGGATGCCGGGCGGGCCGCCCGCGACGCCGGCCTGCGCGGCGCGTCGTTCCTCGGCCTCAGCCCGGTCCACGCCCTGTTCGCCACCGACCGCACCAAGATATCGCCTTATTCGCCGTCCTCGCGCCTGTTCCTCGAGACCCTGTTCATCGAGCCCGGTGTCCTGCCGGGCTTCGTCGGCTCGAAGGCGGCCGCCCTCCTCGATTCCATGTCCGCGCGCGTCGAGGCCCTGCGCGAATCGAAGCTCGTCGACCACGCCGGTATCTGGGGCGTGCTCTCGCCGGTGCTCCGCGCCTTGTGGCAGGAATCCGCCGTCCGCGACGGCACCGATGCGCGCTTTGCCGCCTTCCGCACCGCCGGGGGGGCCGATCTCGAAGCCCACGGCACGTTCGAGGCGCTGGCCGAACATTTCCAGGGCCAGGGCGCCCAATGGCTCGGCGATTGGCCGGAAGAGTTCCAGCGCAACGGCACCGAGGCCGTGCGGGCCTTCGCGGTCGAGCACGCCGAGGCCGTGACCTATCACGTGTGGCTCCAGTACCTCGCCGACCGGCAGCTCGAAGAGGCATCCGAGATCGCGCTGGGCACCGGCATGCGTCTCGGCCTCTACCGCGACCTCGCCGTGGGCGCCGATCGCGGCGGGTCCGAGATCTGGTCCCACCCCGAGCGCTTCGCCAACGGCGTCTCCATCGGCGCCCCGCCCGACCTGCTCGCCCCGAAGGGCCAGGATTGGGGCCTCCCGGCCTTCCATCCGCTGGAACTGGAGCGGGACGGGCTCGCCGCCTTCCGGGCGCTGGTCCAGGCGAACATGCGCCACGCCGGTGCCATCCGCATCGACCACGCGTTCCAGCTCGCCCGCCTGTTCCTGATCCCGCTGGGCGCCACGGCCCAGGCCGGCGCCTACGTGGCGATGCCGTTCGAGCCGATGCTGGCCGTGCTGCGCCTCGAGAGCCACCGGGCGAAGTGCCTCGTCATCGCCGAGGATCTCGGCACGGCACCCGAGGGCTTCTCCGATGCCCTGATGCAGGCCGGAATCCTGAGCTACCGCATCCTCGCCTTCGAGCGCGAGCAGGGCGCCCGCTTCAAGCCGCCGGCCGCCTATCCGCGCGAGGCGCTGACGGCCATCACCACCCACGACCTGCCGACCTTCCTCGGCTGGTGGCGCGGCGTCGACACCGACACCCGCCAGGCGCTCGGCCTCTACGATTCCGAGCGCGCCGACGCCGAGCGGCGCGAGCGCGTTGACGAGCGCACCCGCCTCACCGAGGCGTTGGCCGCCGAGCAGTTGCTGCCGAGCTACGATCCGCCGGAAGCCGCGCCCTTGGAGGCCGCCGCGCGCTACCTCGCCCGCGCGCCGTCGATGCTGACCGCCGTGCAGTACGAGGACGTGGTCTCCGAACTGTCTCAGGCCAACGTGCCGGGCTCGACGGAGGGCTACCCGAACTGGCGGCGCAAGCTCGACCGGACCCTCGAGGCCATCGCGGCCCCGGGCGGGCCGCTGGCCAAGCTCGCCGCCTCCCTGGCGGCCGAGGAACGCGGGCCGCGCTCGGGTGCCGCGCGCCTCGCCTCGGCCCCGCCGCGCGCCACCTATCGCCTGCAGTTCCACAAGGACTTCACCTTCGCGGACGCGGAAAAGATCGTTCCGTACCTGGCGAAGCTCGGCATCAGCCACGTCTACGCCTCGCCGATCCAGAAGGCACGGCCGGGCTCGACCCACGGCTACGACATCGTCGATCACGCCACCATCAACCCGGAGCTCGGCGGGGAAGAAGGCTTCGTGCGCTTCTCCGAGACCCTGCACGCGGCCGGACTGAAGCTGCTCCTCGACATCGTTCCGAACCACATGGGCGTCGGCGGGGCCGACAATCCGTGGTGGCTCTCGGTGCTCGAATGGGGCGGCCTGTCGCCCCACGCGGACGCGTTCGACATCGACTGGTCGCGCCTCGGCGCGAACAACAAGCTCGTGGTGCCGTTCCTCGGCGACCGCTACGGCGAGGCCCTGGAGAAGGGTACGCTCGAACTCAAGTTCGACCCGCAGAAAGGCGCCTTTAGCGTCTGGCACTACGAGCACGAATTCCCGATCTGCCCGCAGCAATATCCGACCATCCTCAACCGCTCGCTGGCGGCGCTGGGCGACATCGAGGACGCTGCGGCCCTCGAAGTGCTGGGGATCTCCGAACGCCTGCGCCTCATGGGCGAGGAGACCAATGCGGAACGCCGCATGGCTTTCCCGGCCGAGGCCGAGGACCTGAAGGAGCGCCTCGTCGAAGCGGTGGCGGCGTCGCCCGCCATCGCGGAGGCCATCGGGCGGACCCTTCGCCTGTTGAACGGCGCCAAGGGCCATCCCGACAGCTTCGGGCCCTTGCACCGCCTGCTGGAACAGCAATCCTACCGGCTCGCCCATTGGCGGGTGGCGGCGAGCGACATCAACTATCGCCGGTTCTTCGACGTGAACGGGCTCGCGGGCCTGCGCGTTGAGAAGTCGGATGTGTTCCAGCGCTCGCACGAGACGGTGTTCCGCCATATCCGCGAAGGCCGCATCGACGGGCTGCGCATCGACCACATCGACGGTCTGGCCGATCCGCAGGGCTACGCCCGCGCCCTGCAGGCCGCCGTCGGCCCCGGCTTCTACGTCGTCGTGGAGAAGATTCTGGAGCCCGGCGAGCGCCTGCGGCCATGGCCCGTCGCCGGCACCACCGGCTACGACGTGCTGAACCAGCTCGACGGCATCCTGGTCGACAGGAGCAAGCAAGCGGCGATCCGCGATCTCTACGAGGCGCGTACGCATTTCGACGAGGCCTACAAGTTCCAGCTGCGGGCCGCCAAGGCCGAGATCCTCGAGATCAGCTTCGCTTCGGAACTCGAGGTGATGACCTCCGACCTCAAGGCCGTGGCGGATGCCGACCGACGCACCCGCGACTTTTCGGTGAACGCCATCCGTCGGGCGCTCATCGAGATCATCGCGCGTTTCCCCACCTATCGCAGCTATCTGCCGGGTGACCTCGACGAGAGCGACGTCGAGGACGAGGATGTCCGCCTCATCGAGAACGCGGTGAAGAAGGCCAAGCGCTGGAGCGCCCTGCCGGACCGCTCCGTGCACGACTTCGCCGCCGACGCCATGCTGGGCCGCATCGACGTCACCGGACCAGGCCGCCCCGATCCGGCGGTGATCCTGCGCTTCCGCCGCCGCTTCCAGCAGCTCACCGGCCCGGTCATGGCGAAGAGCCTGGAGGACACGCTGTTCTACCGCTTCTCCGAATTGCTGGCGCTGAACGAGGTCGGCGGCGATCCGGGCGAGTACGGCATCGACGCGGAGCATTTCCACGCCCTCCAGGCGGCCCGGGCCCGCGACTGGCCCAACGCCATGATCGCGACGGCGACGCACGACACCAAGCGGGGCGAGGACGCCCGCTCGCGCCTGCTCGCCCTCTCGGAGATGCCCGGGGACTGGGCCGAGGCCTGGACCACGTGGCGGGAATTGGCCGGGCCGCACCTCACCACCATCGACGGCGAGGCGGTGCCGGATGCCAACGACCAGTGGATGTTCTTCCAGGCGATCCTGGGCGCGTGGCCGCTGGAATTGCTTGACGACGACGAGCCCGCGGCCATTGAGGATTTCCGCACGCGCCTCGACGCCTATTCCGAAAAAGCCCTGCGCGAGGCGAAGCGCCGGTCGAGCTGGGTCAACGTCGACGAATCCTACGAGGGCGCCGTCCACGCCCTCTTCGCCAAGCTCGTGGTCCTGGGGTCGGAGTTCCTGGCGCGGATGCGGCCCTTCGCCAAGCGTCTGGCGCATCTCGGCATGATCGCGGGCCTCGGCCGCACGGTGCTGAAGGCGACCCTGCCGGGCCTGCCCGACACCTACCAGGGCACGGAGTTCTGGGACTTCTCGTTCGTCGATCCCGACAATCGTCGCCCGGTGGACTATCCGGCGCTGGCCCGGTCCCTCGAACAGGGTGGCGACGTCGCCGACCTCCTGGCGCATTGGAGCGACGGACGGGTGAAGCAGGCGACCCTCGCCCGATTGCTCGCCGACCGCACCGAGCGGCCGGCCTTCTACGCCGAGGCGGACTATCAGGCCGTGGTGCCGACCGGCGGGCGCGCCGCCCATGTCATCGCGTTCACACGTTCGGATGCGACGAGTGGCACGGGCGACCTTCTGGTGGCCGTGCCGCGCCTCGTTTCCGACCTCGTCGGGGATGCGGTGTGGAGCGGGGCGGGGTTCGCTGGAACATACCTGCCGGTGATGGCTGAAAGTGCCTGGATCGACCTCGTCACCGGGGAGACCGCCGAGGCGACGGACGGACGAATCGAACTCGACCGCCTGTTCGCGCGTCTGCCCTACGCGGTCCTGAAGCGGACGGCTTAAACGCCTTTCACAACCCTCCCCCCTGCGGGGGAGGGTTCCTGCGGAGCAGGCGGGAGAGGGGACGCCCCCTCCGGACACCGCGCTCCCCTCTCCCGACCCGCTTCGCGGGCCACCCTCTCCCGCAGAGGGGAGAGGGAAGGCGCCAGACACCAAACCCCAATGGAGCACGCATGAACGCACCGAGCCCCGCAACGCGTACCGCCCCGCGGACCGACGCCGGCGTGGTGACGCTCCCGCAGAGCCTCGCACCCCGCGCCGAGGGACCGCGCATCTACAACCTGTTCCCGCTCCTCGTCGGACGGGTCTCGGCCTGGACCGCCGAACTGCCGCGCATCGCCGGCCTCGGGTTCGACTGGGTGTACCTCAACCCGTTCCACCAGACCGGCGGCTCGCGCAGCCTCTACGCGGTGGCCGACACCGACCGCCTCGACGAGCGCTTCCGCGACCAGGACGGCACCTCCGACGACGAGCAGATCCGCCGGTTCTGCGCCGCAGCCCGCGCTCAGGGCCTTTCGGTGATGACCGACCTCGTGGTCAACCACACCGCCCGGGACGGCGCGCTCGCCCGCGACCGGCCCGACCTGTTCCTGCGCGACGCCGACGGCGAGATCGAGAGCCCCTACGCCGTCGATCCCGACGATCCGAGCAAGCGCACGGTCTGGGGCGATCTCGCCGAGCTCGATTATCACACGGAAAAAAGCCGCACGGAGCTGACCGCCCTGTGGTCTGGCTACGTCAACCGCCTGCAGGATCTCGGTGTCGCCGGCTTCCGCTGCGACGCCGCCTACAAGGTGCCGGCCCCCGTGTGGCGCGACCTGATCGGGGCCGCCAAGGCGGTGGAGCCCGGGTGCCTGTTCGCCGCCGAGACCCTCGGCTGCACCTTCGAGGAGGCGCAGGCGACGGCGGGCGCCGGGTTCGACTACCTGTTCAACAGCTTCGCCTGGTGGGACCTCCGGGCTCCCTGGGCCCTGGAACAGTACGACCGCCTGCGCGTCGTCGCCCCTTCCATCGCGTTCCCCGAGAACCACGACATGGCCCGCCTCGCGGCGGATCTCGACGGCGATGCCGAGGCCGTCGCCCGCCACCTCAAGGCCCGCTACGCGCTCGCGGCCTTCTTCTCGGCCGGCGTGCTCATGCCCATCGGGTACGAGTGGGGCTACGCCAAGAGCCTGCACGTGGTCGAGACCACCCCCGAGGCCCGTGAATCCAGCACCGGCATCGATATCTCTGCCTATGTCACCGCCATCAACGCCCTGCGGGCCGAGCTCTCGGCCGCCAACGTCGAGGGGGCGCAGGCGCGGATCTCGGCCCCCGACGCGGATTTCGTCGCCCTCCTGCGCTTCGACACCGGCCACGGCGCCTCGGCCCGCAACGCCGTGCTGGTGCTGCACAATCCCGGCGCGACGCCCGTGACGCTGGACGCCGCCCCCCTCGTCGCCCGCACGGGCGGGATGCTCGGTGCCTTCACCGACCGCACGCCGGACGTCGCCCCCATCGCGTTCACGCCCGGCATCAGCATCGACCTGCAGCCCGGCGAAGTCCGCATCCTGAGCGCCACCCGCGACACGGTCGCGAAGGATCCGCCGCTCACCACGCCGACGGGCGAGGGCCGCGTCGTGATCGAGGCGGTGTCGCCCGAGATCGACGGCGGCCGCTCGGCGGTCAAGCGCGTGGTCGGCGAGAGCGTCCACGTCACCGCAGACATCTTCAGCGACGGCCACGAGATCATCGACGCCGAGATCCTGTCCCGCGTCGTCGGCGAGGAGATCTGGGCCTCCGACCCGATGGCGTTCATCGAGAACGACCGCTGGGGCGGGCACTTTCCCCTGGAGCGCAACGGCCGCTACGAGTTCACCATCCGGGCGTGGCGCGACGCCTTCTCGTCCTGGATGCGCGACACCCTGAAGAAGCGCGACGCTGGGGTCGACGTCCAGCTGGAGACCGTCGAGGGCATCGCCTTCGTGGTCGACGCCACCGACGAGGCCGACGGCGCCGATCGCGAACGCCTGAAGGCGCTGGCCACCGCCTTGGACGCCGAGACCACGGGCTCGGCGGCCCAGCTCGACCTCATGCTGGCGCCGGAGAACGCCCGCCTCGTCCGCCGCTACGCACCGCGGGTGAACCTGTCGCGCTATCCCGTCAACGTGCCCGTCATCGCCGACCGCCTCGCAGCCCGGTTCTCGGCCTGGTACGAGATCTTCCCGCGCTCGCAGTCCATGGACGTCAGCCGCCACGGCACCTTCGACGACGTGATCGCTCGCCTGCCCGAGATCCGCGAACTCGGCTTCGACGTGCTGTACTTCACCCCGATCCACCCCATCGGCAAGACCAACCGCAAGGGCAAGAACAACACCCTCAAGGCGCTGGAAGGCGATGTCGGCTCGGTCTACGCCGTCGGCTCGGAGGCGGGCGGGCACGAGGCGGTGCATCCCGACCTCGGCACCCTCGAAGATTTCCGCCGGCTGGTGGCGGCGAGCCACGCCTACGGCATGGAGATCGCCCTCGACTTCGCCATCCAGTGCTCGCCCGATCACCCCTGGATCAAGGACCACCCCGAGTGGTTCGAGTGGCGCCCCGACGGCACGCTCAAGTTCGCCGAGAATCCGCCGAAGAAGTACGAGGACATCTCCAACGTCCACTTCTATGGCGGTGCCCTGCCGTCCCTGTGGATCGAGCTGCGCGACATCGTGCTCGGCTGGGCCGCCCTGGGTGCCCGCATCTTTCGCGTCGACAATCCGCACACCAAGCCGATCCCGTTCTGGGAGTGGATGATCGGGGAGGTGAACGGCCGCTACCCGGACGTGATCTTCCTCGCCGAGGCCTTCACCCGGCCCAAGATGATGAAGAAGCTCGCCAAGGCCGGCTACCAGCAGAGCTACACCTACTTCACCTGGCGCGACACCAAGGCCGACCTCATCGCGTACTCCACCGAGCTCGCCGGCGAGATGGGCGAGTATTACCGGCCGAACTTCTTCGCCAACACGCCAGACATCAACCCGATCTACCTGCAGACCAGCGGTCGGGCCGGATTCGTGGTGCGCGCCACCCTCGCCGCGACGCTGTCGAGCGTCTGGGGCATCTACAACGGCTTCGAACTCTGCGAGGCCGCGCCCTATCCCGGCAAGGAAGAGTATCTCAACTCCGAAAAGTACGAGCTGAAGGCCTGGGACTACGACCGGCCCGGCAACATCCGTGAGCACATCGTCAAGCTCAACCGCATCCGCCAGGACAACCCGGCCCTGTGGGATTTCCGCAATGTGGTGTTCACGGGCGCCTACAACGACGAGATCATCGCCTACGCCAAGACGACGCCCGAGGGCGACAACTGCATCTTCACCATGGTCAACCTCGACCCGAAGAACCGCCAGGAATGCACCTACGAGGTGCCGCTCTGGCTTCTCGGCCAACCCGACGACGGCGCCGTCGAGGTCGAGGACCTGTTGCTGGGCTACACGTTCGAACTGCGGGGCAAATCCCACCGCATCGCCTTCGATCCGGCCGAGCGTTCGGCCATCGTCTGGCGCCTTCGGGCCCCGCGCCGGGTTGCGCCTTGAACGCACCCATGTCAGCAGAAACCCCGGCGATCGGACCCGATCGTCGCGGTGTCGCCTCAGTGTCGGCGCCTATCCCTCCGACGGACGCCGCACCCGGCGATCCCCGTACGGGCCCCGGTGCGCACACTCCGACCACGCCCTTGAACTCGATGCATGAGGCAACGACGCGATGATCGATCGCAGCGATCCGCAATGGTACCGTGACGCCATCATCTATCAGATCCACGTCAAGTCGTTCTTCGACTCGAACAACGATGGGATCGGCGATTTCGAGGGCCTGACGCAGAAGCTCGACTACGTCCGCGACCTCGGGGTCACGGCGATCTGGCTGATGCCGTTCTATCCGTCGCCCCTGCGCGACGATGGCTACGACATCGGCGACTACCGTGAGGTCAACGCCTCCTACGGGACCATGGAGGAGTTCCGGAAGTTCGTGGAGGCCGCGCACGAGCGCGGCCTGCGCGTCATCACCGAGCTCGTCATCAACCACACCAGCGACCAGCACCCCTGGTTCCAGCGCGCCCGCGAAGCGCCGGCCGGGTCGCCGGAACGCGACTTCTACGTCTGGTCGGACACCGACACGCCGTATTCCGACACGCGCATCATCTTCCTCGACACCGAGACGTCGAACTGGACCTGGGACCCCGTCGCCAAGCAGTATTTCTGGCACCGGTTCTACAGCCACCAGCCGGATCTCAACTTCGACAACCCGGTCGTGCTGGAGGCCGTCATCGAGGTGATGCGCTACTGGCTCGACATGGGTGTCGACGGTCTGCGCCTCGACGCGATCCCCTACCTCATCGAGCGCGACGGCACGAACTGCGAGAACCTGCCCGAGACCCACACGGTCATCAAGGCGATCCGCGCCGCCCTCGACGCGAGCTATCCCGACCGGATGCTGCTGGCGGAAGCCAACCAGTGGCCGGAGGAGACGGCGCAGTATTTCGGCGACGGCGACGAATGCCACATGGCGTTCCACTTCCCCCTGATGCCGCGCATGTACATGGCCATCGCCCGGGAAGACCGGCACCCGATCACCGACATCATGCGCCAGACCCCGGAGATCCCCGAGGGTTGCCAGTGGGCCATCTTCCTGCGCAACCACGACGAACTCACCCTCGAAATGGTGACGGCGGAAGAGCGCGACTACCTGTGGTCGTTCTACGCCGCCGAGCGCCGCGCCCGCATCAACCTCGGCATCCGCCGTCGCCTCGCGCCGCTCCTCGAGAACGACCGGCGCAAGATCGAACTCATGAAGTCCCTCGTCCTGTCGATGCCGGGCACGCCGGTGCTCTATTACGGCGACGAGATCGGCATGGGCGACAACATCTATCTCGGCGACCGCGACGGGGTGCGCACCCCGATGCAGTGGTCGCCCGACCGCAACGGCGGCTTCTCGCGGGCCAATCCGGCGAAGCTGTTCCTGCCCTCCGTGCAGGACCCGATCTACGGGTTCGACGCCATCAACGTCGAGGCGCAGACCCAGTCGCAGACCAGTCTGCTGAACTGGACCCGGCGCATGATCGCCATCCGCAACAACTCCGTCGCCCTCGGGCGCGGCGGCATGCAGTTCCTGTATCCGTCGAACCGCAAGGTGCTGGCCTGGATCCGCGAGTTCGAGGGCGAGCGCGTTCTGTGCGTCGCCAACCTGTCGCGGGCCCCGCAGGCGGTGCAGCTCGACCTGTCGGAACTGCGCAACGCCGTGCCCATCGAGCTTACCGGCGGCTCGGAATTCCCGGCCATCGGCGAGCTGCCCTACCTGCTGACGCTACCGAGCTACGGCTTCTACTGGTTCTCCCTGAGTGCCGCCAACACCGGCAGCATCGGCCCGCAGCCGGAGACGCCGGAACTGTTCACCCTCGTGCTCACCGGCGGCATCGACACCCTGATGGCGGGCCGCGAGCGCACCGCCTTCGAGCGCACCGTGGCGCCGCGCTTCATCGCCACCCGGCGCTGGTTCGGCGCCAAGGGCTCGCGCATCAAGTCCGTGCAGGTCATCGACAGCGTCGCCCTCAAGGACGACACCGGCGAGGCGCGCTTCCTCCTGCCGCGCGTGGCGGTCCACCTCGCCAACGGCGAGCGGCAGGATTACTTCGTGCCCGTGGCCGTCGACGAGGGCCGCGAGGACGAGACCCTGATGCCGTTCGCCGTGGCCCGCGTCCGGCGCGGTCCGCGCACGGGCCTGCTGTTCGGAGCCTCCGCCTCGCCGGCCTTCGCCGTCGCCATGGTGGAAGGCATGCGGGAAGGCCGCGAACTGCCCACCGAGACGGGCAAGCTCGTGTTCTCGACCACCTCCGCCTTCGACCCGGCGATCACCTTCGAGGCCGGGGAGGTGCGCAACCTCAGCGCCGAGCAGAGCAACACCTCCATCGCCATCGGCTCCAAGATGATGCTGAAGCTGCTCCGGCGGCTCCAGACCGGCGTGCATCCCGAGATCGAGGTCGGGCGCTTCCTCACGGAGACGGCACATTTCTCCAACACGCCGGCGCTGCTGGGCGTGGTCGAGCATGTCGATCCCGACGGCGTCCGCACCGCCATCGCCGTTCTGCAGAAGTTCGTGCCGAACCAGGGCGATGCCTGGACCCTCATGCTCGAGGGCCTGCGCCGCGACTTCGACACGGTGGTGCTCGCCCCCGAGAGCGAGGCGCCGACGCCGGACGAGGCCTTCGAATCCCACCTGCGCTGGGCGGTCCTGCTCGGCCGGCGCACGGCCGAGATGCACAACGCCTTCGCGGTGGAGACGGACGACCCGGCCTTCGCGGCCGAGCCGTTCGAGCATGCCGACCTGCAGGCGCTCGGCGAAGACACCCGCCGTCAGGCCGAGCGCGCCTTCCGGGGCCTCGACGCCCTGGCGGGACGGGCGGCCAACGTGGCGAGCACGGAACTCGCCGGCCGCCGCCGCGAGGTCGAGGACGCCATCGAGGCGCTCACGGCCCGGGCACCCGTCGGCGCGATGAAGACCCGCATCCACGGCGATTACCACCTCGGCCAGGTCCTGGCCGCGGAGGACGACCTCATCATCGTCGACTTCGAGGGCGAGCCCTCGCGGCCGGCCGACGAACGCCGCCTCAAGTCGACGCCCCTGCGCGACGTCGCTGGGATGATGCGCTCGTTCGCCTACGGCGCCGAGACCGTCACCCGCGAGATCGCCGTGCGCTTCGCCGATTCCGAGGAGCGGGCGCGCCGGGCCTCCATCGCCTGGCGCGGCATGATCGATGCAGCCTTCCTCGACGGCTACCGGGAGGCCGTCTCGGTCAGCCGCGCCGCCGTGACGGACGCGGAGACGGAGAGCCGGCTGCTCAAGCTCTGCCTCCTGACCAAGGCCCTCTACGAGGTCGATTACGAGGCCAACAACCGTCCCGACTGGATCGAAATCCCCGCACGTGGGGTTCTGACCATTCTGGACGACATCAAGAAAGGCGTTTGAATGACGGGCATCGACGAGACGTTCGCGGGCCGCACCGGGCACGCATCGGCAACCTCGGGGGCCGCGAACGTAACGCCTGTTGCCACGGGCACGCGGGCGCCTGAAACGCGTGGCGTGCACCCCGACGCGGTCGCCGCCATCATGTCGGCGAACCACGGCGACCCGTTCTCGGTGCTCGGCCCCCACGAGGTCGGGCCTGGTACCTGGGAGGTTCGGGCCGTGCTGCCCGAGGCGAAGGGCGCCACCCTGCTGACAGCGGGCCAGCGCATTCCGTTCGAGCGCAAGCATCCGGACGGTTTCTTCGTCGCCCGGGTCGAATCCCAGGGCCGCCCGCTCTACGAACTCGCCGTCGAGGACTGGGACGGCACCGAGCGCACCCGCCACGACCCCTACGGCTTCGGCTCGTCCCTGGAGCAGCACGACATCGACGCCCTGCGCGAGGTCGGCAGCAACGTCACCTACCGCATCCTCGGAGCTCAGGCGCGCGACGTCGACGGCATCCAGGGCTTCCGCTTCGCCGTATGGGCCCCCAACGCCCGCCGGGTCAGCGTGGTCGGCGACTTCAACGCCTGGGACGGCCGGCGCCACCCCATGCGCCTCTGGCAGAACGGCGGCGTCTGGGAGCTGTTCATTCCGGGCCTGAAGGCCGGCGCGCACTACAAGTTCGAGCTGCGCGGCCCCGACGGTACGGTCCTGCCCCTCAAGGCCGATCCCGTCGCCTTCGCGGCGCAGCACCCGCCCGAGACCGCCTCCGTGCTCCAGGGGACCAGCACCCCGACCTGGAGCGACGCGAAGTGGATGGAGACCCGCGGGGTCAAGGACCCGCGCTACGTGCCGATCTCGATCTACGAGGTCCATCTCGGGTCGTGGGCGCGGGTGGCCGAGGAGGGCAACCGCTACCTCACCTACAAGGAGCTCGGCGACCGGCTCATCCCCTACGTCAAGGAAATGGGCTTCACCCACATCGAGATGCTGCCGATCACGGAATTCCCGTTCGACGGCTCGTGGGGCTATCAGCCGGTCTCGCTGTTCGCACCGACGAGCCGGTTCGGCACCCCCGACGACTTCGCCGCCTTCGTCGACGCCGCGCACGCGGCCGGCATCGGCGTGATGCTCGACTGGGTGCCGGGCCACTTTCCCCTCGACGCCCACGGGCTCGGCCAGTTCGACGGCACGCACCTCTACGAGCACGCCGACCCGCGCCAGGGCTTCCACCAGGATTGGGGCACGTACATCTACAATTTCGGCCGAACGGAGGTCTCGACCTTCCTCGCCGCCAACGCCCGGTTCTGGCTCGAACACTACCATCTCGACGGCCTGCGCGTGGATGCCGTCGCGTCGATGCTCTACCTCGACTATTCGCGCCGGCAGGGCGAGTGGATCCCCAACCGCTACGGCGGCAACGAGAACCTCGACGCCATCGACTTCCTGCGCAAGACCAACGAGGCCACCTACAGTCACGCCCCCGGCACCCTGACGGTGGCGGAGGAATCGACCTCGTGGCCGGGCGTCTCGCACCCCACCTACACGGGCGGCCTCGGCTTCGGCTTCAAGTGGAACATGGGGTGGATGCACGACACCCTGAACTTCGTCTCGAAGGAGACGATCCACCGGCGCTACCACCACCACGACCTGACCTTCGGCCTGCTCTACGCCTTCTCGGAGAACTTCATCCTACCCCTGTCCCACGACGAGGTGGTGCACGGCAAAGGCTCGCTGCTCGGCAAGATGACCGGCGACCGCTGGCAGAAATTCGCCAATCTCCGGGCCTATTATGGCTTCATGTGGGGTCACCCCGGCAAGAAGCTGCTCTTCATGGGCTGCGAGTTCGGCCAGGAGAAGGAGTGGAACCACAACCAGTCCCTCGACTGGCACCTCCTCGACGATCCCCATCACCAGGGCGTCAAGGATCTGGTGCGCGACCTCAACCACCTCTACGCCGCCGTGCCGGCCCTCCACACCCGCGACACGGAGGCCGCCGGCTTCCAGTGGTTGGTGGCGGACGACCAGGACAACAGCGTCATCGCCTGGGCCCGCAAGGGCCGCGAGGCCGGCGAGGTCGCCGTGGTGGTCTCGAACTTCACGCCCGTGGTGCGCGAAGGCTACCGCATCGGCGTGCCGGAGGCGGGCTTCTACCGCGAGGCGATCAACTCGGATGCCGAGCGCTACGGCGGCTCCAACGTCGGCAACATGGGCGGGGTCCGGGCCGAGGCAATCCCGAGCCACGGCCAGAGCCACTCCGTCAGCCTGACCATCCCGCCGCTCGCTACGACAATCTTTGTGCGCGAGGATTGAATCGGGTTTCTACGCGGGTTCCATGAAAAGCCGGCGGAGTCCTCGCGACGCCGCCGGCTCTTTAACGCATCCCCATATTGCTATTCATCAGGGCGAAACCGCTTGATTAATTTTTGAGTAAAGCCTTGTGTGTGTATCTTATCCCTATCGAGCAGAAACCCGTTAAGTTCCAATAGTACATCTATGGCCGAATTAAATAATTCTAATGATTTTTCTTTATCCCATAAAACTTCTAGTATTGGATTACAATATTTATCCATGACATTTGAATTGAAATAAGGAGGTTTCTTGGGCTCTATCAATAGCTTTGCCGTCATTAGCAGCTGAAATCTGCAAACCTTTAAATTTCGGTCTATTATCCCGTTATGGAATAGCCGTTCAAGCCGATAGTATGCGGAAGCCGCCGTGTAATATGCAGATAGCTTATGTCCTTCAACGAATATTTCTTTTCCGATTCTTTCGGACAACGTATTGTAACTTCTTACTGTACTATGAGGCTCCTCTAGAAAAACCGAAGCAAACGCCCTGACTACGTTTGTCTGATTAATAATACGCGTCTTCTCCAGTTCTATACTATCATATTGACGAGAACGTCTCTCAAAATGCAATTTCTCATTAAGATCATGGCTATTAAAATAATCTTCGAGGCGACGGGCAAATTCAGTCGAAGCAAAGAATTGATCTTCCTTGACCTCGGTTTGTCGATTTGTTGCCCTTATGATATCTGAAATAACGTCTTCATCTTGCGTCCAAATCAACCGCAATGGAATAAGGACCGTATCATCCAAGGTTTCTTCACTCGCAAATAGTACATGCGTAGTCTGACAACCATTAACAATTTGAAAATCTTCGATAGTAAAAGTTTCTCTAGTATGTTGAAGCCCGCGAGTTATAATTGTTACCCCATTATTCATCAGAACAAATCTGCGCTTACGGTCAGACTGTAATGCCTCATACATTTCATTATTTACTTCATTACCCCCCTGAAAATCCCGAACGTTGTCATAAAATATAGATTTTACTATAGATCCGCCCTCATCTTTAACTATAGACATAAACTGAGTTGCGGGTATGAAGCCTACAAACGCCTCAATGACGCCAGGAATTTCCGGAACATCGCTTCTTTTCGTAAATTCGAATTTTCTCTGCAGTGAATGCTTTGAAAGCCGATACAGCTGACTTATATCACTCGCGCCAATTGGTTGAATATCGACCTCTCGAAAAGCATTAAGTGCCATAAGGTCAGAGCAAAACTTATCTCTACGTGAATTGAGAGCTCCATCGACAGGCCAAGTACCAGTAGTAACATAATACATGAGGCAGCGTGGATTGCCTTTCTTAAATTTAGCACCCTTGTCGTAAATTGCAGTCATCATCAACGCAGCATCGGCAATGAATTGATTACGCGGCTCTTTTGTATCCGGCGTGAAAAACTGAGTTACGCCATATGCAAACGATCCAAGCTTGGACGCATCGAACGACCCTCGATCAGCCTGAACGAATATAAATGTAACATCAAGATAATCTATCTTACTTGCCAGCATCTCGCCGAGTGAGTCTATTTCGGTGACTAATTGTCCGTTTACTATTATACCAATAGCATCTATCCCGAGATCATTTCCTCCCCCAGAAACAATATCTGTTGGATTAAAACTCTCTGAGTAATTTCTTTTTACAGTAAGATATGCAGACATTATTTCAAATTGCTTGCTTTGATCGAAGTTTTCAATCTCAAATTCCTTAGAGAACTCGCGAATAAGAGATTTTGTCACCAAATCCATGAAATATATTCCTCCGATACCATAATATAGGTGGCAGGATGCTCTCGTAGGATTTTGTTTTCAAGATAGCAGGCCTGAAAGAAAAAACGCCGCCCCGCGAACGGGACGGCGTTTTTCAGCGATTCAGGAAAAACCCGGTCCGCGAGGGACCGGAGGAGGGGACTCAGGCGGCCTGATGGCGCCGCAGCAGCTTGCGGTTCACCAGCATCTCAGCGATCTGCACGGTGTTGAGGGCGGCACCCTTGCGCAGGTTGTCCGACACGCACCAGAACGCGAGACCGTTCTCCACGGTGGCGTCCTCGCGGATGCGCGAGATGTAGGTGGCGTCCTCGCCCGCCGCCTCGTGCGGGGTCATGTAGCCGCCCGGCTCGCGCTTATCGACCACGAGGATGCCGGGGGCCGAGCGCAGGATCGCCCGGGCCTCGTCGGCGGACATCGGGCTCTCGAACTCGACGTTGACCGCCTCGGCATGGCCGATGAACACCGGCACCCGCACGCAGGTGGCCGTGAGCTTGATCTTCGGGTCGAGCATCTTCTTCGTCTCGGCCATCATCTTCCACTCTTCCTTCGTGAAGCCGTCTTCCATGAAGACGTCGATCTGAGGGATGACGTTGAAGGCGATGCGCTTGGGGAACTTCTCCTGCACCATCTGACCGGCGGTGAAGACCGAGCGGGTCTGCTGGAACAGCTCGTCCATGGCGTCCTTGCCGGCGCCGGAGACCGACTGGTAGGTCGAGACCACCACGCGGGTGATCTTCGCCACATCGTGCAGGGGCTTCAGGGCGACGACGAGCTGGGCCGTGGAGCAGTTCGGGTTGGCGATGATGTTGAGCTTGGAGAAGCCCAGGATCGCGTCCGGGTTCACCTCGGGCACGATGAGCGGCACGTCCTGATGGTAGCGGAACGCCGACGAGTTATCGATGACGACGCAGCCGGTCTGGCCGATGCGCGGCGACCATTCCTTGGAGGTCTCGCCGCCCGCCGACATCAGGCAGATGTCCGTGTCGGAGAAATCGTAGGAATCGAGCGCCTGCACCTTCAGGATCTTGTCGCCGAATGAGACCTCCTGCCCCATGGAGCGGCGCGAGGCGATGGCCACCACCTCGTCGGCGGGAAACGCCCGCTCGGACAGGATATCCAGCATCTCGCGGCCCACATTGCCCGTGGCACCGACGACGGCGACCTTGTAACCCATGATCCTCACCAATCCGCTCGAAGCGCCCGGCCCGGGGCCGGCGCCCGGCACGAGCGCGGCGGCACCATTCGGGATCGGACGCCGTGTCCAGACCCTCCCCGCCGTGCGCCGCGCCGCCCCTTCGGGTGGTGCGGTCGCCTGCCGGCCGCGGAGGTCACACCGCAGCGCGGCATGATTCGTCAAGGGCGGGAGCAAGACGCCTTGCTCCCGAACCTGTCAAGGGTTCGGAGCCCCGGGGAAGGGCGCCTACGCCACCCGCGCCGGCCGCTGCGCGAGACCGTCGCGGATCTCGGCCAGGATCGCGTAGGAGCGCCGGCGGGCCGCCGGATCGTGGATCGCGCTCGCGACCATGAGCTCGTCCGCTCCGGTCTCGGCCACCAGATCGACGAGGCCCCGCGCGACGGTCTCGGGCGACCCGACGAGGGCGCGGGCGAGCATCCGCGAGGCCTGGGCCTTCTCCGCCGGCGACCAGTAGGTCTCGATGCTGTCGATGGGGGGCTGCAGCAGGCCGCGCGTGCCGCGCAACAGGTGCGTGAACTGCTGCTGGGCCGAGGTGAACAGGCGGCGCGCCTCGGCATCGGTGTTGGCCGCCACCACGTTCACGCCGATCATGGCGTGGGGCTTCGGGCACTGCGGGGAGGGGGTGAAGTTGGCGCGATACGTCGCCAGGGCCGGCAGCAGGGCGTCCGGGGCGAAATGCGACGCGAAGGCGTAGGGCAACCCGAAGGCGGCGGCGAGTTGCGCCCCGAACAGGCTCGACCCCAGGATCCACATGGGCACCTTCAGCCCCGTGCCCGGCACGGCCTGCACCGCCTGACCCGGCTGGAGATCGCCGAACAGCGCCTGGAGTTCACGCACGTCCTGCGGAAAGGTGTCGGCCGCCTCCGGCATGCGGCGCAGAGCCCGCGACGTGCGCGGATCGGTGCCGGGCGCGCGGCCGAGGCCGAGGTCGATCCGGCCGGGATACAGCGCCTCGAGGGTGCCGAACTGCTCGGCGACCACCAGAGGCGCGTGGTTCGGCAGCATGATGCCACCGGCACCGACGCGGATGCGCTGCGTGCCGCCCGCGAGATAACCGACCACCACCGCCGTGGCCGCGCTGGCGATGCCGATCATGTTGTGGTGCTCGGCCACCCAGTAGCGCCGGTAGCCGAGATCCTCCGCGTGTCGGGCGAGCGCGAGGGCGTTGCGCAGGGCATCCCCGGGGGTCGAGCCCTCGGGCACCGGGGCGAGGTCGAGGACGGAGAGCGGAATCATAGCGTGTCGGTATCCCTGATCGCGCCCAAGCTCGGACGTGAACGTCCCCCGTTCGAGAGATCGCGACGGGAAAGCGCGGAGACAAGCCGGGGCTCCCATGCGGCCGCCGCATGGGTCGGCGCCCCCGTCCTTTAAGGTGAGATTCACCGAGACCAAGAAATCCGCCGCCGATCCCCGCGTGGGAAACCGGATCGTACCGGGTGATCCGCGAGGGTCGACGCCACGGGTCGTCCAGGGGGGCCGCTCGTCCGGCGGAGGGGTGCGGTTGCGGCGGATCACCACGAGCGACGACACGGCGGAGAGACCCGGTTCGACCGGCGGCCAGCGGCATCCCTCGACGGCCCTGCGGATCTCCGCGCGCCTCGTCTGCGCGGCGGCCGCCATCGCAGCGCTCAGCCTGCTCGCCCGCGAGAGTCGCGAGAACGGCAGGACCGGCCCGCCGCCCGGGGCGCTGGCGGGCGATGCCCCGACGGTCATGTCCGAGGCGCCGAAGCCGTTCGTGCCGAGCGTGGGCGTCGCCGTCCGGCCGGCCGTACCCACCGCCATGGCAGCGCCGCGTTTCCGCCTCGACGATCCCGATGCCCTGGAGCCGGCCCGTGCCGAGGGAACCCGCATCGATCCCGCCAGCGGGCGTCGCGAGGAGACCCTGAACCAGGGCGCCTTCCCGAACATCGAGGCGCCCTATCTGCGCATGACCGTCGGCGATACGGGGCAGGGGGACCCCACCCCCGGCCTGTTCGTCACCCTGGTGCGGCGCGCGGCGGACGGGCCGGGCCTTTCGGTGATCCGTACGGGCGAGCGCGGACGCCTCGCGACCAAGTTCGGCCTGATCGAGACCCTGGAGGCGACCTTCAGCGGCCCCCTCGACCGGGTCTGCACCGGTTTTGCCGGATCGGCCGGCGCGGCGCTCCGCTTCGAAGGCTGGCTCTGCGCTCCCCTCGGGCAGGCACCGGAGCCCCGCGCCGTGGCCTGTGCCCTCGACGCCCTGGTACCCCTGGCGCCAGGCGTTCCCGGCTTCGATGGTCCGCGCGATCCGGCCTGCCGCCCGGCCCCCGACACCCGAACCGGCTCCCTAGCGGTGGTGGGCAAACGAAAAAATGAGGCTCAAGTGCGGCGGAACACGCAAGCGCGGCCATAATTGTGGAACCAGCCCTGGGCTCGCACGTCGTATCCCCATAAGGACGGCCGAGTTTCTTAATCAGTTCGGCCTACACATCCTCCTCTCATCTGAACAAGGTGCATCATGCGCGCTGCCACGATTGCCCTGATGGGCGCCCTGACCCTCTCCGGCGTCGGACTCAACACCGCCGCCGAGGCCCAGGGCCGCTACGCTCCCGCCGGCGTGCGCGTGAGCCAGCCGCTTCCGATCCGCATTCGTCCGCGCAGCTGGCTCGATGCCGGCAACGTCGTCGAAGCCAACAACGGTTCGGTCAGCAACCCGGCCACCAACCCGCAGCTCATCACGGCGAGCTACCTGAACTCCCCGCCCTACGGCCGCAACGATCGTTTCGGCACCGGCATCCTGGCCGATCCGATCACCAACGGTCCCTTCATCGGAGCCCGGTCGAGTGCGATCCGCAACATCGACTTCTCGCCGCTCGACCCGATCCTCGATCCGACCTCGCCCCTGGCCGGTCGCTACTGAGCGATCCGATCGCGACGTGAATCGAACGGCGTCGTCCCCCGGGACGGCGCCGCTTTCGTTCGCCTCGAAGAGCTTTCGTTCGCCTCGAAGACATGTCGAATTCCCGTCGCGTCGCGATTACAACGGCGAATCTCCGGCCGCACCGTCGCCCGCCGGGTCGGACGCGCCGCACATGATCACAGAGGAGACGGCTCGCGACGTGCCCCGAGGGTCTGGCTGGCGCCGAGCCCTGCGCTGGCTGCCGATCGCGTCGCTGGTCACCGTATCGCTGGCGATCCTCGTCTCGGGGGTCGCACACCTCCTCGACCTCGACACGCTCCTGGCCTCCCGCGCCTGGCTGACCACGGCGGTGGCAGGGAATCCGATCGGCGCCATGGCGGTGGCGGCCCTCGCCTACGTGACTGCGGTGGTCGTCTCCGTCCCCGCGAGCCTGTTTCTCACGGTCCTGTGCGGCTTCCTGTTCGGCATCGTGCCGGGTGCGCTCATCGCCGTGGCCTCGGCGAGCACGGGCGCGGCCATCGTGTTCTCCATCGGCCGCGGACCCGCCTCGGAACTGCTGCAACGGCGGGCGGGTCCACGCCTGGCCGGCCTCGCCGAAGGGTTCCGCCGCGACGCCTTCGGCTACGTCGCCTTCCTGCGGCTCCTGCCCATCTTCCCGTTCTGGCTGACCAACCTCGCGCCGGCCGCGTTCGGCGTTCCCCTGCGCACCTTCCTGCTCGCCACGATCGTCGGCCTCAGCCCCGGTGCCCTGGTCTACGCCACCACGGGTGCCGCCATCGAGGAAGTGGTGGCGGCGCACGAGACCGCGAAGGCCGCCTGCATCCTGGCGGACGGCGCGGATTGCGGGCAGACCCTGACCCTGCGCAGCCTGATCACTCCGAAAATGCTCGCCGGCCTCGGTGCCCTGGCGGCCTTCGCGCTCCTGTCCGTCGTGCTGCGCCGCCGCCTGGCCCGACGATCGGGACGGGATCGAGGCGACGACGCGGAAATCGGTTCCGGCATCTGACGCGCGCGGCCGAAAGCGCAGCCCGGTTTTCGTTCATGTAGAATCGTACTAGAAACGGCGTCCAAGCCAACCAGATTCCTGTCATGATGCGGGAAAAGCATACCGGCTGGGAGACCTCCCGCCAAAACCTGGACTGTCGCCTCGTATATTTTATTCAGAACGGCGATCCGAGCATCGAATTTCGCGTCGCTGTTCCGATGGACCTTGCTGGGCATGATACGTGATGTTCGATGGATCGAGACTTCGATCCGGAACAACGATCACGATTGAGAGCTTTTCACACGAAATTCCTATTGCCGAGGTTGAAAGTCTTGACCAGGTCTCGCTCCGAACCCGAGACTCTCTCCATGGGCACGCCCGTCACCGCCCCGGCGGCGGACGCGGAACCGGCCCATTCCTGGTGGATCCGCCGGAGGATCGGCCTCTCCGGCCGGGTGTTCCTGCTGACCGTCGCCCTCGTCGGCCTGTGCGAGGTCCTGATCTACGTTCCGACGGTGGCGAACTACCGGGTGATGTGGTTGTCGGACCGGATCGCGGCGGCCCGGGTGGCCGCCCTCGTGGTCGATGTCTCGCCCCGTTCCGGCGTCTCGAACGACCTCACCGAACGGCTTCTGCGCGGCGTCGGCGCCCGCGCGGTGATCGTGTCCGGCAGCGACGCCCGCAAGGTCATCGCCCGTGAGCCCCTGCCGGACTCCGTGTCCCGCGTCGTCGATCTCGGGGCCAACAGTTGGGGGCACTCCATCGCGGGCACGTGGTCGACCCTGTTCCTGCCGGCATCAACGCCGATCCGGGTCGTCGGCAAGCCCCAGGAGGGCTTCGATCCGGTGGAGGTCATCCTCGACGAGGCCCCCCTGCGGCGCGCCATGGTGGCGTTCTGCCTGCAGTTGCTCGGCACCTCGCTGATCATCGCGGCGGTCGTCGCCGGCCTCGTCTTCTTCGTGCTGCAGCGGGTCATCGTACGGCCGGTGCGGCTGCTCGTCTCGAACATCACCGCCTTCGCCGACGATCCGGAGGAGACCGCCCGGGTCATCGTTCCGTCGGGGCGCAACGACGAGCTCGGCGACGCCGAGACGGCCTTGGCGCGAATGGAGACGGCCCTGGCCGGCGAGCTGCGGGCCAAGCGGCACCTGGCCGATCTCGGCCTCTCCGTCAGCAAGATCAACCACGAGATGCGCAACCTTCTCACCACCGCGCAACTGCTCGGCGATCGCCTCGAAGGGGTCACCGATCCGGTGGTGCAGCGCGTCGCCCCGCGCCTGGTCGCCACCCTCGGCCGCGCGATCCGGTTCTGCGAGGAGACCCTGGCCTACGGGCGGGCGACGGAACGCCATCCCCAGCAACGCACGGTTCCGCTCGCGCCGCTCCTCGCGGATCAGGCCGATCTGTCCGGATGCGCGCCGGACTCGCCCGTGGTCATCCAGGAGCGGTGCACAGCGGACCTCACCGTGCATGCCGACCCCGAACAGCTGTCGCGGGCGCTCGCCAACCTCGTGCGCAATGCGGTCCAGGCCATGGCGGACGAGAAATCGAACGATGCTCCCCGGATCATCCTCGAGGCGAGCCGGACCGGCGACACCGTTATGATCCTCGTCAGCGACAACGGTCCGGGCCTGCCGGCGCGCGCGCGCGCGCATCTGTTCGCCCCGTTCAAAGGGTCGACCCGGCCCGGCGGTACCGGCCTCGGCCTCGCCATCGCGGCGGAGCTCATCGGCCTCAACGGCGGCACGATTACCCTCGATCAGAGCGAGACCGGCGTCCGGTTCCGGATCACCCTTCCGGCGGAGAAGCGGGCCTGACTTAAGGCCCTGCGCCGACGCCCAGGCAGGCCTACTCGGCCGCCGCCAGGGTGAGACCCGGGACGGTGATGCCGATGTCGCGCAGCAGTTCGGCGTCGGCATCGGTCTCGTTGTTGGCCGTGGTCAGCAGGCGCTCGCCGTAGAAGATCGAGTTGGCCCCGGCGAGGAAGCACAGGATCTGCGCCTCGCGGGTGAGGTCCTTGCGTCCGGCGCTGAGGCGCACGCGGGCGCGCGGCATCACGATGCGGGCCGTGGCGCACATGCGCACGAGGTCGAGGGGATCGACGGGCGGGCGCTCCGCCAGGGGCGTGCCCGCGACCGCCACCAGGGCGTTGATCGGCACGCTCTCCGGGTGCGGTGCGTGGTTGGCCAGCACCTGCAGCATGGCGGCGCGGTCCGTCACGCCCTCGCCCATGCCGACGATGCCCCCGCAGCACAGGCCGATGCCGGCGTCGCGCACGTTCTGCAGGGTGTTCAGGCGGTCCGCGTAGGTCCGCGTGGAGATGATGTCGCCGTAGAAATCCGGCCCGGTGTCGAGGTTGTGGTTGTAGGAGGTCAGCCCGGCCTCGGCCAGACGCGTCGCCTGCGAGGGGTTGAGCATGCCCAGCGTCACGCAGGCCTCCATGCCGAGATTGCGCACGCCGCGCACCATGGCGAGGACCGCGTCGAACTCCGGCCCGTCCTTGGGCTGGCGCCAGGCCGCGCCCATGCAGAAGCGGTGTGCGCCGGAGGCCTTGGCGGCGGCGGCCTCCTTCAGCACGGCGTCCACGGGCATCAGCCGCTCGCGCGGGACGCCGGCCTCCTTGTGGTGGGCCGATTGCGGGCAGTAGGCGCAATCCTCGGGGCAGCCGCCGGTCTTGATCGACAGGAGCGCCGCCCGCTGGATGTCGGCCGGGTCGTTGTGGGCGCGGTGAACCTCCGCCGCCCGATAGACGAGGTCGAGGAGCGGCAAGTCGTGGATCGCCTGGATCTCGGCCACGGTCCAATCGTGCCGGATGGCGGAGGTCGCCAGGGCGGGGCGGGGTGCGGCAAGCGCGGTCATCGTCTCGATCATGGCTCCAGAAGACGAATCCCGGCCGGAAAATCAAGCCGGCCGCCGAATTCCCGCGCCCTCAGTGGGTCGGCTCGCCCGCCGCGACCTTGGCGGTCCAGTCGTCGAAGGCCACCACCTCCTGGCGCTGGGTGCCGAGGCCGTCGATGCCCAGCGTCACCACATCGCCGCTCTTGAGGAAGCGCGGCGGCTTGGCGCCCATGCCGACGCCGGGGGGCGTGCCCGTGGTGATGACGTCGCCGGGCATCAGCATCATGAAGTGCGACAGGTAGGCGACGATCTGGGCGACGCCGAAGATCATCGTTGCCGTCGAGCCGGTCTGCATCCGCTCGCCGTTGACGTCGAGCCACAGGCCGAGGGCGTCGAGGCGCGGGATCTCGTCCAGGGTGACGAGCCAGGGACCCAACGGTCCGAAGGTCGGGCAGCCCTTGCCCTTGGTCCAGGTTCCACCGCGCTCGAGCTGGTATTCGCGCTCCGACAGGTCGTTGCAGACGCAGACGCCCGCCACGTAGGACAGCGCCTCGTTGGCGTGGACGTAGGAGGCGCGCGCGCCGACCACGATGGCGAGTTCCACCTCCCAGTCCGTCTTGGCCGACCCCTTCGGCAGGATCACCCGGTCGTTCGGACCGACGATACAGGACGGCGCCTTGTTGAAGACGATGGGCTCGGCCGGGATGCTGGCGCCGATCTCGGCGGCATGGTCGGCGTAGTTGAGGCCGATGGCGATGAAGTTTCCGGTGCCGGCGACGCAGGGGCCGAGGCGCGTGTCGGGCGGCAGCAGGGGCAGGCTCTCGGGGTCGATGATGCGCAGGCGGTCGAGCCCTTCCCGCGAGAGAGCCAGACCGCCGAGATCGCGCACGTGCCCGGACAGGTCGCGGAGACCGCCCGCCGCGTCCACCATCCCCGGCTTCTCGTCCCCGCTCGCACCGTGCCGCATCAGCTTCATCGCGCAACTCCCTCGCATGAACCCAGAGACGCCATCGCTCACCGAGGGCGCCGCCGCAAGGGTGACGCAGACGCGGCCAGACCGAAACCCCACGGCCCGCTGTTACAGGAATGCGACACCCGTCGACGGAAACCGAGCCTCGATCACTTTTGCGTCGAATCGGGGAACGATCACGAGACGGTTCACATCTGAACTAAAATTATCCGTCGTCGGGGCGATACGTGAAGCGCACGAGAACGACAATCATTCGACAGGTCAGTCATGAAAATATACTAGTCAATTCAAGCAACGCTCCGATTTGCGAAGTCGCGAACAGTCCGCCACTCTGCCCCTCAAGATGCCGGCTTCGAGCATCATTCCAGGGCGGGGAAGACATCCATGGCAATCACGTTGCGTTCCATCGCCCTCGCGGGCGTCTCGTCGGCGATGCTCCTCGGCGGGATCGCGGATGCGTCCGCCGGCGCCTTCGGCATCCGCGAGCAGAGCACCCTGGCCCAGGGCCAGGCCTTCGCCGGCGCCGCATCCGGATCGGGCGGCGTCTCGTCCATGTTCTGGAACCCGGCGGCCGTGACCATGCGTCCGGGCTGGGTCACCGAGCAGAACCTCACCTTCATCGGCCTGTCCGGGCACATCACCCCGCAGGCCGGCACGAATCCGGGCTTCCTGCCGCTCGGCGGCAGCAACGACATCGGCCAGGGCGCGATCGTGCCCTCGGGCGCGACCTCGTACCAGCTCAACGACCGGCTCTGGATCGGCATCCAGACGGGGGCCCCGTTCGGCCTCGTGACCAAGCCGCGCAACGTCTGGGCCGGCGAACTCTACGGCCGCTCCAACCGGATCTTCACCCTCGCCTTCAATCCGGTGATCGGCTTCAAGGTGAACGAGTGGCTGTCCGTCGCGGCCGGTCCGAACATCGAGTATTTCCGCCTCACCCTGCGTCAGGCGGTGCCGCTGCCGATCAACCCGGCCGTCCTGCCGAGTTCGTTCCTCAAGGGCGATTCGTGGGGCGTCGGCTTCACGGCGGGCGCGCTCATCACGCCGCGGGACGGCACGATCTTCGGCGTCGGCTACCGCTCCTCGGTCCATCACGACATCGAGGGCTCCATCGGCGTGCCGCTGCTGGCCCTCGCGCCCCTGGGCGGTCAGGTCCGGGCCAACCTCAACACGCCGGAGAAGCTCAGCGTCGGCCTCACCCAGGCGGTGTCGCCCGTGGCGCGCGTCAGCCTCGGCTTCGAGTGGGACAACTGGAGCCGGCTGGGCACCGTCGGGATCGTCTCGAAGACCCGCGGCGTGCCCGTGAGCTTCCTGCCCCTGAACTACAAGGACGGGTTCACCTACTCCATCGGCGGCGAGTACGACTGGTCGCCCGCTCTCACCGTGCGGGCCGGCGTGGCTTACGAGGAATCGCCCATCGACGTCTCGAACCGCTCCGTGCGCCTGCCCGACAACGACCGCGTCAACGTCTCGGTGGGCGCGAGCTACCGCTGGAGTGAGAAGCTGACCCTGAACGTCGCCTACTCGCACCTCTTCCTGGACAAGGGCCGCATCCTGTCGGGCGCTGGCCGCGACTACAACGTCCAGAACATCGCCTTCGCGGGCGTGGCCGAGGGCAGCGCCGACCTCGTCTCCGTCGGCTTCCGCTACGTGTTCGGGGACGTGGCGGTGCCGGCCGCCGCACCGATCATCCGGAAATATTGAGCGCCGCGTCCCATCCCCGACCGTCGCGCGGAGCACCTGGGCCAACCCTCTCCCCTGTGCGGGAGAGGGTGCCTGCGGAGCAGGCAGGAGAGGGGCGACCTCTCCGGATGGGGCGCTCCCCTCATAAGGAACTTCGTCCCGGCCCAACCCGCTGCGCGGGCCACCTTCTTCCGCACAGGGGGAGAAGGATTCTTCGGTGCGTCGCCGGCGCCCGACACCGAAATTTCTTGACAATATTCCTATTTCGTGGTTCAGTCCGGTCACTCGCCTCCCACACGGGAGGTCCCCCGGCGGACCGGGTCGGGGGGCTCGGGGGAGGAGACGGCGCCTGCGTCGATGGCCCGGTTCGCCATCGCCCCGGGCGGCACACGCGACGCAAGGTGCCCTGGACGGGGAGGCTGTGTTGAGGCTGACTCCGGGACCCTGGGGCGCACCGAGACAACGGACGGTCCGCCCACTACGAGGCGGGCTCGGGGCTTGACCCTGATCAGTCGGCTGCCGCACCGGCGTTCCCGAAAAGGGGCGTCGCGTCGCGCGGAGGTGGGCCGCTACTAGCCGAGTCGTGTCGTGCCGTGTTGGACGCCGTGACGTCGAAGAGGGCCGGCTCCGCCAGACGGGGCCGGACCGAGGGACGCCGGGAAACCGGCTCAAACCTTTACAAACGTGGTTTCGCGGCGTCCCGCGTCTCCCGTTGCCAGCCGTCCCCCGCGCCGAACCGGCGGCGGGGCGCTGGCGCGTGCGCGGTCAGGCCTTCATCCGCACATACGTTCCGGGCGCGGGCCCGAGGGAGGGAAGACCGGCCTCGCCGGGTACACGCGCCGGCACGCGGGCCGGGGCCTGATGCTCCAGCCACGTGAACCAGTACGGCCACCACGAGCCCTTGGTCTCCGTCGCCGCCGCGATCCACTGGTCCAGGGTCCCGCTCACGGGGCCTCCGGTCCAGAAGCCGTATTTCGGCTTGGCCGGCGGGTTGACCACCCCGGCGATGTGGCCGGATCCGGCCAGCACGTAGTCGACGGGACCGCCGAACTTGGTCGAGCCCTCGAACACCGACAGGGCCGGGGCGATGTGGTCCTCGCGGGTGGCGAGGTTGAAGACCGGCACCTCGACCTTCTTCAGGTCGAGGCGGACGTTGCCGAGCATCATCTTCCCCTGCGCCAGGGTGTTCTCGAGGTAGCAGTTGCGCAGGTAGAACGAGTGGTTGGCCGCCGGCATCCGGGTGGCGTCGGCGTTCCAGTACAGGAGGTCGAAGGGCATCGGCGTTTTGCCCTTCACGTAGTTGTTCACGACGTAGGACCAGATCAGGTCGTTGGGCCGCAGCATGTTGAACGCGGTGGCCATGCCGGTGCCCTCGAGGTAGCCGCGCTTCTTCATGCGGGCCTCGATGAGGCGGATCTGGGTCTCGTCGGCGAACACCTTCAGGTCGCCCGCATGGGTGAAATCGACCTGGGTGGTCAGGAAGGTGGCGCTCTTGATGCGCTTGTTGCCCGTGGCCGCCTGCATCGCCAGGGTGACGGCGAGCAGGGTGCCGCCGACGCAGTAGCCCGCCGCCGCCACCTCGTTCTCGCCCGTGGCGATGCCGATGGCGTCGATGGCCGCCTCGATGCCCTCGCGCATGTAGGCCTCGAAGTCCTTGTCGGCGTGGCGCTCGTCGGGGTTCACCCACGAGATGCAGAACACCGTCAGGCCCTGGGACACCATCCAGGCGATGAGGCTTTTGGCCGGGTTGAGGTCGAGGATGTAGAACTTGTTGATCCACGGCGGCACGATGAGGAACGGGCGCTTGATCACCGTCTCGGTGGTGGGCGCGTACTGGATCAGCTCCATCAGGTCGTTGCGGAACACCACCTCGCCGGGCGTCACCGCCACGTTGACGCCGACCTCGAAGCCCGCCGCCGGGTCGGTCTGGCGCACGCGAAGCTGACCCTTGCCGGCCTCGATGTCCTCGGCCAGCATCTTCATGCCGCGCACGAGGTTGGCGCCGTTCTCGTCCAGGGTGTGGCGGATGAGCTCGGGGTTGGTCATCACGAAGTTCGACGGCGACAGGGCGCCGACGATCTGGCGCAGGTAGAACTGCGCCTTGTGCCGGGTGTGCTCGTCGATCCCGTCGGCCTCCTCCACCAGGCCTTCGGCCCAGCGCGAGGTGATGAGGTAGCTCTGCTTGATGAAATCGAAGATCGGGTTGGTCGACCATTCGGCGTGGGCGAAGCGCGTGTCCTTGGCCTCCGGCACGGCGACGGGCTGGGCCGCCTCGCCCTGGAAGCGGTTCCAGGTCTGGCCCCACAGGTTGATGAAGGCCTCGCTGAGCTTCGCCTGCGCCTCGACGGTCTTCTTCGGATCGACGAGCCAGCGTTCGGCCACGGTCCCGAGGGTCCGCACCACGTCGTTGACTTCCTCCGGCGGCTCGGGGGGCGCCTTCAGCACATCGATCTCGGTGGCGGGCTTCATGTAGACGGCAGCGGCCCGACCGAACTCCTCCATGAACCGGCTGGCATTGCGCGACAGGGCGTCGATGTCGGGCAGCGGTGTCGTCCGTTCGGTCGTCACGCGGTCATCTCTCCCTGGCCGAAGGCGCATTCGCGGGGGACCGGCACCGGGGTGGGCGACGGCGGCGCGGGGCCTCGTTTCCGACAAATTAACGCGGCATCGGGAGCTTACGCCAGACCGCATCGCATTTCATCGGCCAACATCCGTCATGCTCCGGCTCTCCATGATCGCCCCTGCGCGCATCGTCGCGACCGCCGCCTGCCTCGTCGCCGTGGCGGGGTTCGCCGGGGCGTGCTCGAGCGACCTCAATCCCCTGAAGGCGGCCTATCAGCCCGGCCCGGCCGCCCCCGCCTTCGTGGCCGAGGCGCGCAAGCCCGGCGGGGACTTCCTGCCCGTGGGCGTCTCGGCGCCGGCCCGCCCGATCCGGGCGAAATCCGCGGAGGGGACCAAGGCCCTCGAGGCCGAACTCGAAGGCGCGCGCGGCCGCAACGAGGCGCAGGGACGCTCGGCCGAGAGTGCCGGACGTGCGACCCGCCCGGCCTCCGCGACGCCCTGAAGCATCCGCCGGGACCACCCTGCGGACCACCCCGAGACGAACTTTCCTTGGGAGCGGGCCCAAAAGATAACGGTCGGCGCGAAACGCGCGAAGTGTTAGACCACGCCGGCATCTCCGGGTGATGACAGCCCTTTACCTTTCGCGCGCCTCGGTCCCGATCCGCGCCCATGGACACCGTGAAGGCCATGACCGACTTCCATCGCATCAAGCGCCTGCCGCCCTACGTCTTCGAGCAGGTGAACCGGATCAAAGCCCAGGCCCGCGCCAACGGCGCCGACATCATCGATCTCGGCATGGGCAACCCGGACCTCGACGCGCCGCGTCACGTCATCGCCAAGCTGGTCGAGACCGCCGGGCGTCCGCGCACGGACCGGTATTCGTCATCCAAGGGCATCGCCGGCCTGCGCCGGGCCCAGGCGAACTACTACAAGCGCCGCTTCGGCGTGAGCCTGAACCCCGACACCCAGGTGGTGGCGACGCTGGGCTCCAAGGAGGGCTTCGCCAACATGGCCCAGGCCATCACGGCGCCCGGCGACGTGGTGCTGGTGCCCAACCCCAGCTACCCGATCCACGCCTTCGGCTTCCTCATGGCGGGCGGCGTGATCCGCTCGGTGCCGGCCGAGCCGACGCCAGCCTTCTTCCCCGCCGTCGAGAAGGCGATGCAGCACTCGATCCCCAAGCCCGTGGCGATCGTGGTCTGTTATCCCTCGAACCCGACGGCCTACGTGGCGAGCCTCGATTTCTACCGGGACCTCGTCGCCTTCGCCAAGCGCCACGAGATCATCATCCTGTCGGATCTCGCCTATGCCGAGGTCTATTTCGACGGCGAGCCGCCGCCCTCCGTGCTGGAGGTGCCGGGCGCCATCGACTGCACGGTCGAGTTCACGTCCCTGTCGAAGACGTTCTCCATGGCCGGCTGGCGCATGGGCTTCGCCGTGGGCAACGAGCGGCTGCTGGCGGCGCTGACCCGGGTGAAATCCTACCTCGATTACGGCGCGTTCACGCCGATCCAGGTGGCGGCGACCGCCGCGCTGAACGGACCGGAGGACTGCATCGCCGAGATGCGCTCCATCTACAAGAAGCGCCGCGACGCCCTCATCGAGTCGTTCGACAAGACCGGCTGGAAGATCCCCAGCCCCTCCGCCTCGATGTTCGCCTGGGTGCCGATCCCGGAGAAGTACCAGGCGCTGGGCAGCCTCGAATTCTCCAAGCTCCTCCTGGAGAAGTCCGACGTGGCGGTGGCCCCCGGCATCGGCTTCGGCGAGCACGGCGACAACTTCGTGCGCATCGCCCTGGTCGAGAACGAGCAGCGCATCCGGCAGGCCGCCCGCAACATCCGGCGGTTCTTCGACAGCTCCGATCGGACGCTCCACAATGTGGTGCCCCCGGTCGCCGCCCCGGCCGGATCGCCCCCCCTCGCCAAGGCCGGCTGAGGCGCAAGGCCGGCTGAAGCGCAAGGCCGACTGAGGCGTACGCCGCCGCACTTGTTGCGCGGCGGCGACAGGCACCGGCAAAGCGGTGCACGGCCGGCCGCCGCGGCTTGTCACCCGTGGCCGGCATCCGCAGGGTCGGGCGATGTCGCGAGTTTCATTCGCAGAGGATCGCATGCGCCGATTGACCCTGATTGCCGCGCTGGCGCTGGCCGCGTCGGCCGGCGCCTGCGCCCCGAAGCCCATCGTCGCCCGTGACCCCGTCCCGGCGCCGGCGCCGGGCCTCGGCTATGCCTGCGACTCGCGCCCGGTGGTGCTGAACGCGTTCTACTCGAACTGCACCCCGATCCAGCGCGAGTCCGAGGTGGTGATCCACTCCAAGGGCTGACGGCAACGCGCCTTTCCGTTTCCCACAGGGCGAGGCCGCGCAGTCGCGTGGTGACGCCGAAGGGCCACGGACAGGGCGCCGGGTTTGCGCCATGGTGGGTGGCAGACGTATCCCTCCGATCCTCTCTCCCTGGAGCCTGCCCGTGTCGCTGACCTCGCGAACGATCCTCGCCGCCGGACTCGTCGGGCTCGGACTCACCGCATCGGCCGTGGCCGAGACCCGCTACCACGCCGCCGACGGACCGGTGGTCCTACCCACCGACTTCGCCACGGGACGTCCGTTCCCCGATGATCCGCGCGCCATCCCGGTTCCGAGCGTGATGAACGGCGGGGGGTTCGGTTTCACCGGCACCGAGTATTTCAGCGACAGCCACAGCGAAGGCCGCCTCGACGGCTCGACCCGTCCGCGCGAATACGTCCTCAACCCGGCCCGCATCGGCCCGCAGGATTATCGCCGCTGAGGATCGGACGGCGCGCCCCGGGTGGGCGTGCGCCGCAGGCGTGAATCCACGAGGACGGCGCCGGCGATGCCGGCCGCGTATGCCGTGAGGTTCCACAGGGAGAAGATCCGTCCGAGCAGGAGCTGTCCGGCCAGGGTCGCCCGGAATGCGTCGAGCCCCGGCGCGTGGACGAGGCGCACCAGCTCGACGGCAAGCGCCACGAGGGCGGCCAGGACGACGATGCGGCGGCGCGGGCGCGGCAGGACGGTCGCCACGAGGCCGTAGACCATCGCGCCCCAAAGGATCGACCCGCCATACTTCACCAGGGCCGGCGGCAAGCCCAAGGGCACGAGGCGCAGGACCGTGCCCATCGCCACAACCGCGACGGTGGCGGCGAGGAGCGTCGGGCGTTCCTGCAGCGGGGCGGGGCGGTCGCGGTTCATGGTCCGGGGCGTCATCGGGGAGCGCTCCGGCGTTTACACCATGCGGGCGGGTCGGTATCACCCGCGCTCACACCTCGCACACGAGCCCGAAACACCAGATGCGCGCCGAGATCGAACAACTCTCGGATGCCGCCAAGCAGTCGATCGGACTGCTGAGGAGGCATCTTTGACTGGGATACCGTCGAAAAACGCCTCGCGGAGCTGAACGCGGCGTCCGAGGACCCGGCCCTGTGGAACGATGCCGAGGCCGCGCAGAACGTCATGCGCGAGCGCACGCAGCTCGACGAGGCCTTCACCTCCATCAAGCGCCTGTCCCAGGACCTCGACGACGCCGCCACCCTCATCGAACTCGGTGAGATGGAGGGCGACCAGGACACGGTTCTGGAAGGCGAGAACGGCGTCCGCGCCGTCGAGAAGGAGGCCGCGCGCCGCCAGATCGAGACCCTCCTGTCCGGCGAGGCCGACGGCTTCGACACCTATCTCGAAGTCCATTCGGGGGCCGGCGGCACGGAGAGCCAGGACTGGGCCAACATGCTCCAACGCATGTACGGGCGCTGGGCCGAGCGCAGGAAGTACAAGGTCGAGATCGTCGAGTGGTCGGACGGCGACGAGGCCGGGATCAAGGGCGCCACGCTCCTGATCAAGGGCCACAACGCCTACGGTTGGCTCAAGACCGAGTCGGGCGTGCACCGGCTGGTACGGATCTCGCCCTACGATTCGAGCGCGCGCCGGCACACGAGCTTCGCCTCCGTGTGGGTCTATCCGGTGATCGACGACCGCATCGTCATCGAGATCAAGGAATCCGACTGCCGCATCGACACCTACCGCTCGTCGGGCGCCGGCGGCCAGCACGTGAACACCACGGATTCCGCCGTGCGCATCACCCACAATCCCACCGGGATCGTGGTGGCGTGCCAGCAGGAGCGGTCGCAGCACAAGAACCGGGCCACCGCCTGGAACATGCTGCGCGCCCGCATGTACGAGGCCGAGTTGAAGAAGCGGGAGGAGAAGGCCAACGCCGAGGCCGCCGCCAAGACGGATATCGGCTGGGGCCACCAGATCCGATCCTACGTGCTGCAACCGTATCAGCTGGTGAAGGACCTGCGCACGGGGACGCAATCCACCGATCCGGACGCGGTGCTCGACGGGGCGCTGGATCCGTTCATGGAGGCATCCCTGGCCCAGCGTGTCTACGGCGGCGCCGACGCGGTCGAGGATCTCGACTGAGACTTTTCGGGCGACCCTTCTCTCAAGGAACCTGAGCGAGGGCGTCGGCCAATCGAAGGAAGCGCTGCGGATCGACGGGCTCCCCGTCGATCCGGGTCTCGTAATGCAGATGGCTCCCCGTCGAGCGGCCCGTCGAGCCGACGCGGCCGACGAGGGCCCCGGCTGCGACCCACTGCCCCGGTGTCACCGCGTAGGCTGAGAGATGCGCGTAGCGTGTCGCCAGCCCGTGGCCGTGATCGATCTCCACCATGTTGCCGTACCCGCCGTTGTAGTCGGCGACCGTGACGCGTCCGGCCGCCGTGGCGTAGGCCGGCTCACCGGTCTCGGCGCGCAGATCCAGGCCCGTATGCATGGCGTAGCCCCGCGTGAACGGGTCGAGGCGGGCGCCGAAGGTGCTCGACACCGGCATGTCGCCGGCGATGGGCCGTCGCAGGGGCAAGGTCTCGGTGATGCGGCGAAGGGCGGCCGCCTCGGTGACGGCCCGTTGCGCCTGAGCAGCGGCGATCCCGAACGGATCGTCGCCGAGGGGCACCAGGGGTCCGCCGAGGCCGGGCTCGCGCGACTCGAACCGCGACGGATCCAGGCCTGTTCGGGCAACGAGTCCGCGTAGGCGCTGAGCCGTGCGTCCGGCACTCGCGCCGATGCCGGCGACCGCTCGGGACTGAGCCTCGGCCAAGCCGTCGAGGCGGCGCGTCAGATGGGCCACGACGAGGCCGGTGCGGCGGAAGGATTCCCGGGCGCCGCGCAGATCCAGGGGCTCGACCGGGGAATCTACAGCCGGCACCGGTTCCGGTGTCGGGAACGGCTTGGCCGTGGCGCCGGGACGCCGCTGGGCGGCCTCACGCACGATCTCGTCCTCGGCCGGTACCTGGGCCGGCAATTCGGGCAGGCGGGACGCCACGGGGTCGCCGGCCAAAGCCGAAAGTACGCCCTGACGCGATTCGAGGGCAGCCTGGCGCCGGGACAGATCGGCCAGACGCGTCGCGAGGCCGTCGCGCGTCGTCACCTGCTCCACGGTTGCCCGTTCGAGTTCGAAGCGGAGGGCGGCGATGCGCGACTCGTAGCCGTACTGCATCGTACTCTGCTGCGACACGAAGCGAGCCAGCACTTCGTCGTGGAACACGAGGTAGTAGGTGGCTCCACCGGCCCAGGCCGTCGAGAGTGCCAACGCTGCTCCGAGGACCCGCAGACCGGGTCCCCGCCCGAAGGGACCGGCTCCCGGTCCGGCCACGGCCTTGGGCTTCGCCGTGTCGTGGGGCTGACGGGTGAGGAAGGGCATCGACGTGAACCTGATCCAACACGCACCATCTGGCCGGATCAGGGTTAACGAAGGCTCACCATCACGCCTTGGGATTCACCATGCGGGTCAGGGGCGTCACGCCGATGCCGGCTCAGGCCTCGCCCTGCGCCGCCGCCAGGACCTCCTCGGCATGGCCCGGAACCTTCACCTTCGGCCAGATCCGGACGATGCGGCCCGAGCGGTCGAGCAGCATCGTCGTACGCTCGACCCCCATGTACTTCCGGCCGTACATGCTCTTCTCGACCCACACCCCGTAGGCCTCCAGCATGGCCTTCGACTCGTCCGAGGCCAGCGGAAAGGTAAGGTCGTACTTCGCCCTGAACTTGTCGTGGCTCTTCACCGAATCGGGCGAGACTCCGATCACGATCGTGTCGGCAGCCGCGAATGCCGGCCCGAGGGCGTTGAATCCCTGCGCTTCCAGGGTACACCCGCTCGTGTCGTCTTTCGGGTAGAAGTACAGAACCACCTTGCGGCCGGTGAGATCGCCCAGGCGGATGGCGTCGCCGCCAGCCCCGGGCAGATCGAAGTCGGGAGCCTGATCTCCGGTAACGAGGGGCATGATGCCTTCCTTTCGGCCGATTGATGGTGTGCCTGGGGCCAACGCCATGGCCCGGGTCGAATGCCCGAGAAGCCTTTCCTCCACGGACCGCCGCTCGATAGCCCGAGGGTGCGTTCCGATCCAGCGGCTCACGGATTGATGGTTCAGGACACGGTCACGGGTTTGCGGCCGGGCCGCGTGGCCGGACGGCGGCGGCGCTGGGTCCTCTGGCCCGTACTGATCCTCGTGCTCGGCGCCGGCCTCGGGCTCGCCGGCCTGGTCTGGCGCCTGTCCAACGGTCCCCTGCGCATCGACGGCATGTCGGAGCGTGTCGCATCGGCCATCGCCGGCAGCATCGGCACGGGCTGGCGCGTGACCTTGCGCGACAGCGCCCTGGAGCTCGATTCGGAAAATTCCTTGGCCCTGCGGGTGGCCGGGCTCGACATCTACAACTCCGAGGGCGCCCTCGTGGTGCGGGCGCCGCAGGCCGTGGTGAGCCTCGACACCTGGGGCCTCGCCCGCCTCTCGGTCCAGCCGCGCGCCATCGAATTCCGCGACCTCCAGATGACCGCCCTGGTTCACCGCAACGGCGCCATCGCGTTCGCGGCGAACGACCCCGATCAGGCCGGGGCCGTCCAGCCCCATACCCTGCCGAGCGTCGACGCCACGCAAGGGGCCGTTTCGCCGATCTCGGCCACCGTGGCGTCGATCTTCGGAGTGGTGCTGGATTCCGCCGGGATCGTCGGGGCGCTCGACCGGGCGCGCATCACCAACGGCCGCCTCACCCTCATCGACGACGACGCCCGCCAGCGCGCGGTGTTCGAGCACGTCAACGGCCTGTTCCGGCGCGACGCCACCCGCAACGCCCGCGTGTTCGAACTGCGCATCGACGGTCCGCACGGGGAATGGCGTTTCGGCGGCGACGTGCAGGAGGCCGGCGGCACCCGCCGCACGGGCATCATCACCCTCGACGATCTGCCGATCACCGACCTGCTGCTGCTCTCCGGTCAGTCGAAGCTGCCGGTGGAGACCGACCTCAAGCTCTCGGCCAAGGCCGACGTCGCCCTCGACGCCGGACGGATCGAGTCGATGGCGGCCACGATCCGAACCAGCGACGGCAACTTCCTCATCGAGGAGAAGGACTTCAACCCCGTCACCATCGACAGCCTCGCGGCGAAGGTGAGCTGGGACGAGGCGGGCCGGGCGATGAAGCTCGATGCCCTCGACTATCGCGGCGCCGGCAACTCGGCTCGTCTCACCGGGGCCTGGACCGCAGGGGCTCCGGATTCCGACATCGCCTGGACCATGAGCCTCGCCGGGCGCGACGCCACCCTGCGGGGCGCCAACGCGCAGGACCGCCCCGTCGCGATCGAATCCCTGTCGGCGCATCTCACGGGGCGGGCCGGCGGCATCGCCATCGACGATTTCTCCGTCAAGGCCGGCCCGGCGAGCGGGCGGATCACCGGCACCCTCGGCACCACCGCCGACGACGACGGGCTGACCCTGCGCATCGCCGCGGCCAACACCGATGGGCGCATGGCCATGCGCCTGTGGCCCGAACACGTGGCGCCGGCGGCGCGCAACTACCTCGTCGATTACCTGCGCGGGGGAAAAGTCGACAGCGTCGACATCACCGTCGACATGAGCGGCAGCGAACTCGCCGCCGCGACGCGCGGCGAACCGATGCCCGACAATGCCGTGCACATCGCCTTCGCCGTCTCCGACGCGACGCTCGCGGTCTCGGACGACGCGCCGCCCCTGAGCCGTGGCCGCGTCACCGGTGTCATCACCGGCCTCACCACCACCATCCGCAACGTGACCGCCGACCTGCGCATGGCCGACAACCGCGTCCTGTCCATCACCGACGGATCCTTCGTCATCCCGAAGATCACCCCGGAGGCGGTGGTGGCGCAGATCGGCATGCGCCTCGGAGGCGGTGCCGATGCCCTCGTCTCCCTGATGCAGACGAAGATGTTCAAGACCCTGACCGGCGTCGACATCGATCCGGCCAGCGTGAAGGGCACGGCCGACCTACGCATCGACTTCCCGCTGAACCTCAAGCAGATCCCCGACCTCCCGGACCTGCCGGTGACCATCGGGGGCACGCTCACGGATGTCGGCGTCGACAAGGCCTTCGGCAAAGAGCGCCTCGACGCCGGGCGGTTCACGGTGTCCTACGATCGCGGCGCCTTCGCCCTCAAGGGCGATGCCCGCGTCATGGGCTCGCCCCTCACGGTGGATCTGCGTCAGCCCAAGCCCGGGGCGCCCGGCGAAGTTCTCGTCGGTCTGAGCCTCGACGAGGCCCTGCGCGCCAAGAAGGGCCTGCCCGTCGCGCCCCAGCTCACCGGCGCCATTCCGGTGAGGATCGCCGTGCCCATCGGACGCCCGGGTTCGGGCAAGCCGCCGATCCGGATCGAGGCCGATCTGGCCCGTGCGGGCATTGACGGCATCGTGCCGGGCTTCACCAAGGCCGCCGGAAAACCCGGCCGCCTCGCCTTCACGTTGATCGAGAACGCGTCGGGTGGCGGGTTCGAGCTGCGCGACATCGTCCTCGACGCAGCTCCGGCTGCGGCGCGCGGTACGGCGAGCCTCGGGGCGGACGGCCAGTTCGAGCGGGCCGATCTGTCGAGCCTGAAGCTCTCACCGGGCGACGACATGCGCCTGCAGCTCGAACGCTCCGGAAACTCCTATCGGATCGGCGTGAAGGGCGCCGTGGCCGATGCCCGCCCGATCCTGCGCGGGCTCACCGGCCCGGATGGCAAAGGCAAGGCCGACGCCGCCCCGAAGGACATCGACGCCGACCTCTCCCTCGCCATCCTCACGGGCTTCAACGGAGAGGCTCTGACCAACGCCTCCGTCAAGCTCGTCATGAAGGGGAAAGACGTACGCTCCGGCCGGGTCCAGGGCCGCTTCGGAGCGGCTCCGTTCACCGCTCAGATCGGCCGCTCGGACCAGGGCCCGACCCTGACGCTGGACACCCAGGATGCCGGCGCGACCCTACGGTTCGCCGACATCTACAAGCGGATGTATGGCGGCCGGCTGATCATGAGCACCGCTCTCAACGACGGACCGCAGGCGGGCGTCGTGCAGATCCGCAATTTCGTCCTGCGCAACGAGCCGGCCCTGTCGAGCATCATGGCGCAGGGACCGGCGAGCAGCGAGATCGTCGATGCGCGCGGCCGCAAGCAGATCGTGCAGAACGCCGGCAACGACGTGACCTTCGACCGCCTCCGCGCCAATTTCGTCCGCACCGGCGCGCGGGTCGACTTCACCGACGCGGCGATCTCCAACGCCGCCATGGGCTTCACCCTGAACGGCTACCTCGACACGGCGAAAGAACGCACGGACATCAACGGCACCTTCGTGCCGCTCTACGGCCTGAACAACGTGGTGTCGCAACTGCCGATCCTCGGACAGCTCCTCGGCGGCGGGCACAACGAGGGTCTGTTCGCCCTCAACTTCCGCGTCGCCGGCCGGCTGTCGAAGCCCGATGTCAGCGTCAATCCCCTTTCCGCCCTGGCGCCCGGCATCCTGCGCAAGCTCTTCAGCGCCGGCGGGGGCAACGACGGGATCATGGGGGCCGCGCCCATGGGCGAGACCGAACGATAGGCCGCATAGGCCGGGCCGGGGCGCCTACCCGACCTTCAGCAGCACGTGCTTCTTGCGGCCGAAAGACAGCTTGATCACTCCGTCCGCCGTCACGTCGCCCGTGCGCAGCACCGCCCGCTCGTCGGTCAGCGCCACGTCGTTCACCCGCAGGCCGCCACCCTTGATCTGGCGGCGGGCCTCGCTCGTGGACGGCACCAGCTTGGCGTATTCCGGACCGAAGGCCGAGAGCACGCCGAGCCCGGCATCGAGGAGGTCGGCCGAGACGATCACGGTCGGTAGATCCTGCGACACGCTGCCTTCGACGAAGGTTTTCCGCGCCGTCTCGGCGGCACTGTCCGCCGCCTCGCGTCCGTGCATCAAGGCCGTGGCCTCGCTCGCCAGGACCTTCTTGGCCTCGTTGATCTCGGCGCCCTGCAGCGCCGACAACCGGGCGATCTCCTCCATGGACAGCAGGGTGAACAGCTTGAGGAAGCGGCCGATATCGGCATCTTCGGTGTTGCGCCAGAACTGCCAGTAATCGTACGGCGAGAGCATGCCGGCATCGAGCCACACGGCCCCGGCGGCGGTCTTGCCCATCTTGGCGCCCGAGGCCGTGGTGAGGAGCGGGCAGGTGAGGCCGTAGAGCTGCGGCGTGCCCATCCGGCGCCCGAGATCGATGCCGTTGACGATGTTGCCCCATTGGTCCGAGCCGCCCATCTGCATCGTGCAGCCGTAGCGGCGGTTCAGCTCGACGAAGTCGTAGGACTGGAGGATCATGTAGTTGAATTCGAGGAACGACAGTTCCTGGTCGCGCTCCAGCCGCATGCGGACGCTGTCCATGGACATCATCCGGTTGACCGAGAAATGCCGGCCGATGTCGCGCAGCATCTCGATGTAGTTGAGCTTCGTCAGCCACTCGGCATTGTCGACCATGGTGGCGGCATTGCCGCCGCCCTCGAACTTGAGAAACCGGGCGAACGTCTTCTGGATGCCGAGCTTGTTCTCCTCGATCTGCGCGAGGGTGAGGATCTTTCGCGATTCGTCGCGGCCGGAAGGGTCGCCGACCCGGGTGGTGCCGCCGCCCATGAGGGTGATGGGCGTGCCGCCCGTGGCCTGGAGCCAGTGCAGCATCATGATCGACAGGAGGTGGCCGACATGGAGCGAGGCCGCCGTGCAATCGTAGCCCACATAGGTGGTGAGCCGGCCTTCCAGCGCCGCCGCGTCGATGCCGGCAAGGTCCGAGCCCTGATGGATGAAGCCGCGCTCGGACAGCACTCGGAGGAAATCGGATTTCGGAGCGAAGGCGTCGGGCGCGGGGGACATGGACGGTTCCGGTGTCGGAGGATCACGGGGGTGGGACACGGCGCGGACCGGCGTGATAGCACCGCGCGTCATTGCGCCGGCTCTTAGCAGGGCTGACCGAGGAAGGCACGACCATGACCATGATGCGCGCCATCGGCCTGATGAGCGGAACGTCCCTCGACGGCGTCGACGTCGCCCTCATCGAGACCGACGGGCACGACGTGCGGGTGGTGCAGAGCCACAACGGCTACCTCGAACCCCTCGGCCCCACGGGCTATCGCGGCTACTCGGACGAGGATCGCGATCTGCTACGCCGCGCGCTCGCCGATTCGGAGGCCGTCACGGCGCGGGAGGATCGGCCGGGGTGCCTTCCCGAGGCGGAAGCCTTCGTCACCGCTGCCCATGCCGAAGCGGTGGAGAGTTTCCTCGCCGACAACGGCCTGACGCCCGCCGACATCGACGTCATCGGCTTCCACGGCCAGACCGTGGTGCACCGGCCCGACCAGCGCATGAGCGTGCAGATCGGCGACGGGGCGGCGCTCAGCCGTCGCCTCGGCATCCCCGTGGTGTCGGACCTGCGCCATGCCGACATCGCGGCGGGCGGACAAGGCGCCCCCCTGGTGCCGGTGTTCCATCAGGCGCTCGCCCGCGCCTCGGGCTTCGAGGGCGCGCTCGGCATCCTCAACATCGGCGGCGTCGCCAACGCCACCCTCATCGCCTCGAACGGCGAAGTCATCGCCTTCGACACCGGGCCGGGCAACGCGCTCATCGACGACTGGATGCGCGAGCGCACGGGCCGCCCCCTGGACGACGGCGGCCGCACCGCCGCGCGGGGACGCCCCGATGAGCCGCTGTTGGCCTGGCTCCTCATCCACCCGTTCTTCGCGCGCCGGCCGCCGAAGTCGCTCGATCGCAACTGGTTCTCGCACAAGCTCGCCGGGCAGCTCTCGACGGAGGACGGCGCGGCGACGCTCACGGCCTTCACGGCGCGCGCCGTGGCGCGGGCGTTGGACCACGCGCCCGAGATTCCGGCCCGCTGGATCGTCGCCGGCGGAGGGGCGCGCAACGGCGAACTGGTGCGCCTCCTGAACTACCACCTGCGCGCCGAGATCACGACGGCCGACGCCATCGGCTGGTCCTCGGCCTATCTCGAGGCCCAGGCCTTCGCGCATCTCGCCGTGCGCTCGCTGAAAGGCCTGCCGATCACCTTCCCGTCGACCACGGGGGTGCGCGAGGCGATGACGGGCGGCGTGCTGGCGCGGCCGGAGGACTGAAGGCATTCACACCGATTCGTGACCGGACACGGTGGCGGCGGCGCGCGTTCTCTCCTGGAATTCCTCCAGACGAGAGAACCATGGGCGAGACCTACCTGCGCTATCACGACGGCATCGAGACGCCGAAACCCGACGAGGATGCGGTGATCGACAAGATCATCGCCTCGATGATCCGCGAGAGCGGGACCACGGCGAAGCGCTACGGCCACGCCGTGCGTGCCTCCCACGCCAAGGTCAGCGGCGTGGTCGTGGGCGAGCTGCACATTCCAGACAACCTGCCGCCGGAACTGGCGCAGGGCCTGTTCGCCAGGCCCGGCACCCATCCGGTAGTGGTGCGATTCGCCCAAGGCCCCGGCGAGCTCCTCAAGGATTCCGTGTCCACCCACCGCGGCATGGCCATCAAGGTGTTCGGCGTCGAGGGCGAGAAACTCCCGGGTCACGACGCCCCGACGCAGGACTTCGTCCTCGCCACCGGCCCGGTCTTCCCCAACCCGGACGCGGCGGGCTTCCTCGGCAGCATGAAGCAGCTCGAGCTCGGCACCAAAGCGCCGGAAGATGTGAAGGTCATCGTCTCGAAGATGGCCCAGGCCGCCAACACCCTAGTGAAGACCTTCACCGGCAAGGACACGCCGATCTTCGACTTCTTCGGCCACGCCCCGAAACATCCCCTGGCCGAGCCGTATTACAGTCAGGCGGCCCTGCGGTACGGCGACCACGTCGCCAAGCTCGGCGCCTTCCCGGCGACGGCGGCCCAGGGCGCCCTGGCCGACGCGACCCTCGACCCCGGGGCGGACCCGGACGTGTTCCGCCATGCCGTGACGGCGCAGTTCCGCGAGGCCGAGGCGGTGTTCGAGATCCGGGTCCAGCTCTGCACCGATCTCGACGCCATGCCCATCGAGGACGCCTCGAAGGAATGGTCCGACACGAAAAGCCCCTATCGCACGGTGGCCCGCCTCGTCTTGCCTGTGCAGGTGGCCGACAGCCCGGCGCGCCTCGCCTACGCCGACGATGTGCTGGGATTCCGCCCCGCCCATAGCCTCGCCGCGCACCGGCCGCTCGGCTCCCTCATGCGGGCACGCCTCAAGACCTACGCGGCCCTCTCGCGCTTCCGGCACGAGCGCAACGCCGTGTCCGAGGTGGAACCCCGGGGAATCGCTGACGTCCCGGCCTGAAGACCGCCGGGCCGGCGCCGCATGGGACGGGCGCCGGCCCGGCATTTGTGACTCGCGAAGACCCGCGCTAGAGCGGGGGCACCATGTCCCACAACACCTTCGGCCACCTCTTCCGCGTCACCACCTTCGGCGAGAGCCACGGCGTCGCCCTCGGCTGCATCGTCGACGGCTGCCCGCCCGGGGTGCCCATCGAGGCCGCCGATATCCAGGCGGAGCTGGACCGTCGCAAGCCCGGCCAGTCGCGCTTCACCACTCAGCGGCGCGAGCCCGATCAGGTCCGCATCCTCTCGGGCGTGTTCTCGGACGACCGCACCGGCGGCCGGCAGCTCACCACCGGCACGCCCATCGCCCTGGAGATCGAGAACACCGACCAGCGCTCGAAGGATTACTCGGAGATCCGCGACAGCTACCGGCCGGGCCATGCCGACTACGCCTACGACGCCAAGTACGGCATCCGCGATTACCGCGGCGGCGGACGCTCCTCGGCCCGCGAGACCGCCGCCCGCGTCGCCGCCGGGGCCATCGCGCGCCGGGTCCTGCCGGACGGCGTCGTCATCCGTGCCGCCCTGGTGCAGATGGGCCCGCACGCCGTCGACCGGTCGCGCTGGGACTGGGACGAAGTCGCCCGTAACCCGTTCTTCTGCCCCGATGCCGGGACGGCGGCGTTCTACGAGACCTACCTCGATGAGATCCGAAAGGACGGCTCGTCCATCGGCGCGGTGATCGAGGTGGTGGCCGAGGGCGTGCCGCCCGGCCTCGGCGCGCCGATCTACGGCAAGCTCGACGCGGATCTCGCCGCCGCGATGATGTCCATCAACGCCGTGAAGGGTGTCGAGATCGGTGACGGCTTCGCGTCCGCTGCCCTGCGCGGCGAGGACAACGCCGACGAGATGCGCTCGGGCAATGCCGGCGCCCCCACCTTCCTCGCCAACCATGCCGGCGGCGTGCTGGGCGGCATCTCCACCGGCCAGCCGATCGTCTGCCGATTCGCCGTGAAGCCGACCTCGTCGATCCTGACGCCGCGCATGAGCGTGACCAACGACAACCGGGACGTCGACCTCGTCACCAAGGGCCGCCACGACCCCTGCGTCGGCATCCGCGCCGTACCGGTGGCCGAGGCCATGATGGCCTGCGTCCTTGCCGATCACTATCTGCGCCACCGGGGGCAGGTGGGCGAGCGGGCCTGAGCCCGCCCCACCCCGCCGTACCCGCCATCGTGATTCCGAGAGATTTGCCCGTGCCCCACACCCATGTCACGCAGGCCATCGAGGCCTATGCCCGCGGCGAGATCGTCGTGGTCACCGACGACGACGATCGCGAGAACGAGGGCGATCTCGTCGTCGCCGCCTCCCTCTGCACGCCGGAGAAGATGGCCTTCATCGTCCGCAACACCTGCGGCATCGTCTGCGCGCCCCTGACCCGGGCCGAGGCCAGGCGCCTGCGCCTCGATCCCATGGTGGCGGCCAACGATGCGCCGCTGGGCACCGCCTTCACCGTGACGGTGGACGTGAAGCACGGGCTCACCACCGGCATCTCCGCCGAACAGCGCTGCAACACCGTACGGGCGCTCGCCAACGGCAACATGGGCGAGTCGGACTTCGTACGGCCCGGCCACGTCTTCCCCCTCATCGCCAAGGATGGCGGCGTGCTCATGCGCTCCGGCCACACCGAGGCGGCCGTCGACCTGTGCAAGCTCGCCGGTCTCCCGCCCGTCGGCGTGATCTGCGAGCTCGCCAACGACGACGGCACCGTGATGAAGGGCCCGCAGATCACGGCCTTCGCGGACACGCACGATCTGAAACGCGTCTCGGTGGCCGACCTCATCGCCTACCGGCAGGCTCGTGAAAAGCTGGTCGAGCGCGTCGGGACCTTCCCGGTGACCACGGAGGCGGGCGTGATGACGGGCTACGCCTACACCACGCCATTCGAGACCGTGCAGCAATTCGCTTTCGTGTACGGCGACATCGGCGACGGGCGCGACGTGCTGGTGCGCCTGCACCGCTCCAACGTGGTGGCCGACGTGATCGAGGGCGGCCGGCAGATCGAGGCGGTGAAACGCCGCTTCGTCCAGGAAGGCCGGGGCATCCTCGTCTACCTTCGCGATGGCTCGGCGGGTGTTCCGCTCCAGTCCTATGCCGAGGAGGGCGCGGAGGCCCAGCGCGTGCGGGCCTGGCGCGAAGTCGGCCTGGGCGCACAGATCCTGCGCGACCTCGGTGTCGTCTCGATCCGGAACCTCGCGACCTCGTCGCGGGCCTATGTCGGTCTGTCGGGCTTCGGGATCGAGTTTTTGGGGGACGAGCGCCTGGAGGGGTAAGATGCCGTGAGGTCATCCTGAATCACCACAGGGAAGCGCAACACGGAGAAAGGCCGGATCGCAGCCTCGTCCGCCGTGATCCGGCGGACGCTCACCGCCCCATCAGCGCGTCCACGTGCGCAGCCACAGACAAGCCCAGGCCCTTGAGGCTGTAGCCGCCCTCCAGCACCGAGACGACGCGCCCACCCGCGTGCTTCTCGGCGATCTCCATGACCCGGCGCGTGGCCCAGCCGAAATCCGCCTCGTCGAGCTGGATATGGGCCAGGGGATCGAGGCGGTGGGCGTCGAACCCCGCCGAGATCACGATGAGGTCGGGGGCGAACGCCTCCAACCGGCGCAGGATGCCGGCCTCGAACACCTCCCGGAAGCGCTCGCTGCCGTCGCCGGCGCGCAGGGGCACGTTGACGATGGTGTCGTGGTTGCCGCGCTCCGAGGCGGCGCCCGTGCCGGGATAGAGCGGCATCTCGTGCGTCGAGGCGTAGAGGACGCTCGCGTCGTCCCAGAAGATGTCCTGGGAGCCGTTGCCGTGGTGGACGTCCCAGTCGATCAGGGCGACGCGGGAGGCGCCGTGCGCCTGCCGCGCATGGCGCGCCGCGATGGCCGCGTGGTTGAACACGCAGAAGCCCATGGCCTGCATGCGCTCGGCGTGGTGGCCGGGCGGACGCATGGCCACGAAGGCGTTGCGGCACTCGCCCTTCATCACCGCGTCGACGGCATGGACCGCCCCGCCGACGCCGCGCAGGGCCGCCTCGATGGTGCCGGGCGACAGCAGGGTGTCGCCGTCGATCTGGACGAAGCCTTCGCGCGGGGCGGCTTCGATGAGAGCCTGCACGTAGGGTACGGGATGGACCAGGGTCGGCACCGCCGCGTCGGCGAGGGGGGCGAGCCCACGCACGAGGCCGGCGAATCGCTCGTCCTCCAGCACCCGGTCCACGGCGCGGATCCGCTCGGCACTCTCGGGGTGCCCGGCCGGCATGGCGTGGTCGAGGGCAGCGGGATGGCTCACGTAAAGCGTCGTCACATCATCCCTCCCGAGCGGATGCCCGCCGTTGTCGTTGCGTTGAAGCAACAGGCGATGCAATTGCGCCACGTCTTCGTCGCGTGACCCTACGTTGGGATGCGCGCTCGGGTTAGGTTGCGCAAGACCTCATCAACCAAGTTCCTCATCAACCAAGTTTGTGTCGCGCCGGATTTTCGGCACGACGCGGGCATGCCAACAGGCCCGTTCCATGCGCCCACTTCCCCTCCTGGCCGCCCTCGCGTGCGCGCTCTCCCTGACCGCCTGCAACACGCAGACCGCCAACGTCGCCGCGCCGGGGGTGACCCAGACGGCCGCGGCGACGCCGGCCGCCCTCACGGGCGAGGCGCGCGACAAGGCGTGGATGAAACTCGCGCCCACTGCCGTCATCGACCCGAAGATCGCCCGCGCCACCGTCGATTACCCTAGCCGGGAAGCGCCCGGCACCGTGATCGTGGTCACGAAGGAGCGCCGGCTGTACTTCGTGCTGCCCGACGGCAAGGCTGTGCGCTACCCCGTGGCGGTCGGCCATGCGGGCATGGCCTGGGCCGGTACGGCGGAAGTCGACCGCAAGGGCGAGTGGCCGGACTGGAACCCGCCCCCCGAGATGCTGGCGCGCCGGCCCGATCTGCCCAAGCGCCTCGAAGGCGGACCGACGAGCCCGATCGGGGCGCGTGCCCTCTACCTCGCCGAGGGCAAGAAGGACACGCTGTTCCGCATCCACGGCACCAACGAGCCCGAGAAGATCGGCCAGGCGGTCTCGTCCGGCTGCATCCGCATGCTCAACGACGACGTGGTCGACCTCTACGACCGCGTGCCCATCGGCTCGAAGGTCATCGTGCGCTGATCGCACGGAGAGCGCACCGCCATCCGCCCGACGGGCGTCCGCGTCCCTCGGGTTTAGACATCTTTCGATAAGTCTCATTCGTGATCAGGCTTTAACCTGAACGTCGATTCAGATTTGGCCGTTAACTACTTGAAGCCTCCCGGCCCGCATAGTCCAACCATAGACACGGGCACAGACCGGCAAAGTCGAGACCGGAGAGGAATCAAGTCATGATCAACCATTCGCTGCAGCTCTTCTGCAACCGTACCGTCGCCGCCGGCCGGATCACGGCCGCCGACGTCCAGGCTCTCGCCCGCGACGTGCTGCCGGACGGCTTCCTTACCCGCGACGAGGCCGACATGCTCATCGCCCTCGACCGGGCCGTGCCGCAGATCGATGCCGCCTTCGGCCCCTTCCTCATCGCGTCCATCGTCGATTTCGCAGTCTGGGGCGAGCGGCCCACGGGCACCATCGATGCCGGCACCGCCCGCTGGCTCGCCGCCTCCCTGCGCAACGGCACCGGCCCGACGCTCCTCGCCGGTCAGATCGCCCAGGCCGTGGTCCGCGAGGCCCAGTCGTGCGACGAAGCCCTCATCGCCTTCGCCCTGGAAGCCAACCGGCGCCGCGCCGCGGAGCCGGCCCGGATGGAGTTTCTCGCCGCGGCCTGAGAGGTCCTGCGGCGCGAACCTCCTGCAGCGCGAACGACCGGGGCAAGCTCCGGGCGCGCCGGGCGAGCACCGAACCGAAGAAACCCCGTCGTGCCGGGCCGGTCAGCTTTCCGAAGTCGGAGAACTGCTTTAACGGGAACGAGCTTGGGCGTCCCGCGCGCCCCGACCTTTCCTGACCGACCAGAGTGCCGGACCGATGTTCGAGAAGATCCTGATCGCGAACCGTGGCGAGATCGCCTGTCGCATCATCAAGACCGCCCGCCGCATGGGCATCAAGACCGTGGCGGTCTACTCGGACGCCGATCGTGACGCGGTGCACGTCGCCATGGCGGACGAGGCCGTGCATATCGGCCCGGCCCCGGCGGCGCATTCCTACCTGCTCATCGACAAGATCATCGACGCCTGCAAGCAGACCGGCGCCCAGGCCGTGCATCCGGGCTACGGCTTCCTGTCCGAGCGCGAAGCGTTCCCGCGTGCCCTCGAGGCCGCCGGCATCGTCTTCATCGGCCCGAACCCGCACGCCATCGCAGCCATGGGCGACAAGATCGAATCGAAGAAGGCCGCCTCCGCCGCCAACGTCTCCACGGTGCCGGGCTTCCTCGGCGTCATCGAGAGCCCGGAGCACGCCGTCACCATCGCGGACGAGATCGGCTATCCGGTCATGATCAAGGCGTCGGCCGGCGGCGGTGGCAAGGGCATGCGCATCGCCTATTCCTCCGACGAGGTCGCCGAGGGCTTCGCCCGCGCCAAGTCCGAGGCCGCCTCGTCCTTCGGCGACGACCGGGTCTTCGTCGAGAAGTTCATCACCGATCCGCGCCACATCGAGATCCAGGTGATCGGCGACAAGCACGGCAACGTGATCTACCTCGGCGAGCGCGAATGCTCGATCCAGCGCCGCAACCAGAAGGTCATCGAGGAGGCGCCGTCGCCGCTCCTCGACGAGGAGACACGGCGGAAGATGGGCGAGCAGGCCGTGGCTCTGGCCAAAGCCGTGAACTACGACTCCGCCGGTACCGTCGAGTTCGTCGCCGGCCAGGACAAGTCGTTCTACTTCCTCGAGATGAACACCCGCCTGCAGGTCGAGCACCCCGTCACCGAGATGATCACCGGCCTCGACCTCGTCGAGATGATGATCCGCTCGGCCTACGGCGAGACGTTGCCCCTGGCGCAGACGGACGTGAAGCTCAACGGCTGGGCCGTCGAGAGCCGCGTCTACGCCGAGGATCCCACCCGCAACTTCCTGCCCTCCATCGGCCGCCTCACCACCTACCGGCCGCCGGCCGAGGGTCGGTTCGGCGACGCGATCGTGCGCAACGACACCGGCGTGGAGGAGGGCGGCGAGATCGCGATCCACTACGATCCGATGATCGCCAAGCTCGTGACCTGGGCGCCGACCCGGGCGCAGGCCATCGAATCACAGGGCGAGGCGCTGGACGCCTTCGCCATCGACGGCATCCGCCACAACATCCCGTTCCTGTCGGCCCTGATGGCTCATCCGCGCTGGCGCTCGGGCAACATCTCCACGGGCTTCATCGCCGAGGAGTTTCCCGAGGGCTTCTCCGCCCCCGAGCCCAGGGGCGAGATCGCCCAGGTCATGGCGGCCGCGGCCGCTGCCATCGATCACAAGCTCAACGAGCGCAAGCGCGGCATCTCGGGCCAGATGCGCGATCCGGCCCTGCTCCACTTCGAGCGCGACCGTGTCGTGATCCTGGCGGATGCGTCCTATCCGGTGACCGTCGATGCGGTGGGCGGCACGCTCATCGTCACGGGCGAGGACGGCACCACCTGGACCGTGCAGAGCGAGTGGCGCCCGGGCGAGCCCGTGTGGCAGGGCGAGATCGCCGGCAAGCGCGTGGCGATGCAGGTGCGCGGCCTCCTCAACGGCGTCGCGCTCCAGCATGCGGGTGCGGCGGCGCAGGCCCGGGTCTACACCCGGCGTGAGGCCGAACTCGCCGCCCTGATGCCGGTGAAGGTCGACGCCGGCTCGGGCAAGCAGGTGCTCTGCCCGATGCCCGGTCTCGTCAAGGCGATCCTGGTGCGTGAAGGCCAGGAGGTGAAGAACGGCGAGCCGCTCGCCATCGTCGAGGCGATGAAGATGGAAAACGTGCTCCGGGCAGAGCGCGACGCCACCGTCTCGAAGATCGCGGCGAAGGAGGGCGACAGCCTCGCCGTCGATGCGGTGATCCTCGAATTCGCCTGACGCGGCGCGGCCCTTGCCGCTCTACTTCGCCTACGGGGCCAACATGGACGCGGCCGCCATGGCGGCGCGCTGCCCCGGCTCGCGCCTGATCGGGCAGGGCCGGCTCAACCGCCACCGCTTCATCGTCATGCGCGAGGGCTACGCCTCGGTGGTGCGTGATCCACGCGCCACCGTGTGGGGCGTGGTCTGGGAACTCGCGCTGGCCGACGTGCCGGCGCTCGATCGCTACGAGGGGGTGGCCGGCGGCCTCTACATCAAGGCCTACCAGCCCGTCACCCTGAAGGGCGGAGCCAAGCGTGCCCTGATCTATCTCGGCGGCAGCGCCGCTCAGGGAGCACCGCGTCCGGGTTACCTCGAATCGGTCCTGGCGGCGGCGGATGCGGCGCAGCTGCCGACCCCTTACATCGCCGAACTGCGCGGCTGGCTGCGGGGCCGAGCCGCCTGACAGGGGCATTGCCATGAGCCGGATCAGAACCGTCGAGGCGATCATCCACGGCCGCGTGCAGGGCGTCGGCTACCGGTTCTGGACCAAGGGCGGAGCCGAGCGCCTCGGCCTCTCGGGCCACGTCCGCAACCGGCCCGACGGCACAGTGGCGGCGACCTTTTCGGGGGAGGCCCACGCCGTCGCGGCCATGCTCGCCGCTTGCCGGCAGGGGCCTCCAGGGGCACGCGTGACTGAGATCACCGAGGCGGAGGGACCGGTCCCGGTGGCGGGCTTTCAGATCCTGCACGACTGAAACGGCCGCACGGGCCCGACCCTGGACAGGGAGCGGCCATCCGGGCTAGCGCCGGAGCGGTCGCGATCGGCCCGGCATCAGGCGCACCCGATGATCACGGCGGACTTCTCCTACCTCGATTTCGCGGCCCTGTGCTTCTTCGTGGCGGCCTGGGCCGGCTACGGCATGGCGGTCTCGCGGATGCGGGGCCGGCGCACGAGCCTGAGCCAGATCATGAACCGCCAGCGCGAGGTCTGGGCGGAGCAGCTCATCCACCGCGACAACCGGGTGGTGGACACCACCATCAACGCCTCCCTCCAGAACGGTACCGCGTTCTTCGCTTCGACCTCCCTCATCGCGCTCGGCGGAGTCCTGACCCTGTCGCGCTCGGGCGACGACGTACTGACCCTGTTCGGGGCGCTGCCCTTCGGCGCCGTCGCCACCCGGACGACCTGGGAAATCAAGGTCGCGGGGCTGGCGGTGGTGTTCATCTACGCCTTCTTCAAATTCTCCTGGGCCTACCGGCTGTTCAATTACGGGGCGATCCTGCTCGGCGCGGTGCCGCCCAAGGGCTCCAGCGCCAGCATGGCCGAGATGGAACTCGCCGCGCGGCGTGCCTCCGCGATGAACATCGCGGCCGGGTCCCATTTCGCGCGCGGGCAGCGGGCGTTCTTCTTCGCGCTCGCCTATCTCGGATGGTTCGTGAGCCCGGTTCTGCTGTTTCTCACCACGACGGCGGTGGTCTGCGTGATGTGGCGACGTCAGTTCAGTTCGAAAATTCGCGCCGCCCTCCTGGCGCAGGACGACGGGACAGGGCAGGGGTTGGACCCATGACCAATCCGAAGAAACCACCCCGCAAGACCGCCATCGCCCGGATCGCCGCCGCAAAAGCCCTCAAGGGCAAGAAGGCCGCTGCCAAGAAGGCGAGCGAGGCACCTGGCACCAAGGCGCCGCCGGCCCCGAAGGCGGCAGCCCCACCCCCCCCCGCGCCATCGGTCCGCAAGGGCCCCAGCGAGGAACTCATCGCCGAGACCATCCTGCGCCTCCTGGCCGAGCGCGGTCCCGGCAAGACCGTCTGCCCCTCGGAGGTTGCCCGCGACATCGGCGGCGCCCAGCCCGAAGTGTGGAGCCCGATGATGCAGCCGGTGCGCCGCATCGCCGTGCGGATGACCAAGGCCGGTCAGATCGCGATCATGCGCAAGGGCAAGCCCGTGGAGGATGTCGACGATTTCCGCGGCATCTACCGGCTGGCGCTGCCAGCGGCCGACGTCGATTCGGCCGGAACCGACGAAGCCTGAGGCGCCGGCATCCAGGCGTCGGTGTAGCCGGCGAGCCGATAGACCACGAGGCCGATCCACTCCTTGACCACGACATCGAGGAGGGCGAGCCCGTCGGAGGCGAAGCTGTTGAAACGCACCGCGTCGCGCGGCCCGGCGGTGCGGTAGTCGACGGGATAGGCGGCCACGGTGAAGCCCGCCGCGCGGAAACACCCGACGGCGCGCGGCATGTGCCAGGCCGAGGTAACGAGGAGCCAGCGCTCGCCGGGCTTCGGCTTGACGAGATCGGCGGTGAAGGCGGCGTTCTCGCGGGTGTTGCGCGAGCGGTTCTCCAGGATGAGACGGGTGCGCGGCAGGCCGAGGCCGTCGGCGGTGCGGCCGACGATTTCGGCTTCCGACACCTCGCCCGGCCGCAGCGCGGCGCTTCCGCCCGTGAAGGCGAGACGCGCGTCGGGATACCGCCGGGACAGATCGATGAGGGCGAGCTGGCGTTCCCCGGCGTCGTTGACGACGAACTGGTCGCGCGCCGTCGACAGGCGCGTCTCGACGCCGCCGCCGAGGACCACGATGCCGGTGACCGGGGTTCCGTCGTCGACGAAAGCCGGGAACCGATCCTCCAAAGGCAAGGCGACCCAGAGGGCGAGGGGCGAGAAACCGGCGACGAGAAGCCCGAGGCCCGCCGCCCCGGCGAGCACACGTCCGAAGCGACGCCAGCGCCCGACGGTCATGAGGAGCATCCCGGCGACCACGGCGAGAATCAGCGCGTTGGACGGCGTGATGACGAAGAAGATCAGCTTCGAGAGCGGAAAGAACATGGCGCGGGAGCGGCCTTCAGGGGAGGGAACGCGAGACCCGGACCGGCCTCATGCCTCAGGGATCGGCGGGTAGGCATGGACACGACCCTGCGGATCCTCGACCCGCCAGCCGGCCGCCGTGGCGCGGAGGTAGTCCGGCCCCACCGGCACCTTGCCGTGGCCGCCGGGGATGTCGAGGACATAAAGCGGCTGGGCGAGGCCCGACAGCCGGCCGCGCAGATGCCCCATGAGGGCGCGCCCCGCATCGAGATCGGTGCGCAGGTGGCCGGTGCCGGGCGCGAGATCGCCGTGGTGGAGGTAATACGGCTTGATCCGATGCTCCACGAAAGTCCGCATCAGCCGGCCCAGGGTGTCGGGGTCGTCGTTGACGCCGGCGAGCAGCACGGTCTGGCTCACCATGGGAATGCCGGCATCGACGAGGCGGGCGATGGCCGCCGCCGCCGCGGGGGTGAATTCGCGCGGGTGGTTGGCGTGGAGCGCCACGAACACCGCGCCGCCGAACTGCTTCAGGGCCGCGACGAGGCCGTCGGTCACGGTCGCGGGCTCGACCACGGGGACGCGGGTGTGGAAGCGCAGCACCCGTACGTGCGGGATTTCCCGCAGCGCCGAGGCGATCCGGGCCAGCCGCCGCGGCGAAAGGGCGAAGGGGTCGCCGCCCGTGACCACCACTTCCCAGATCTCCGCCCGACCGGCGATATAGGCGAAGACTGCATCGAGTTCGGCGTCGCTCAGGGTGCCGAGCCCGTCGGGGCCGACCCGCTCGCGGCGGAAGCAGAATCGGCAATAGACCGGGCAGACATGGAGCGGCTTCAGCAGCACCCGGTCGGGATAGCGGTGGACGAGGCCGGCGAGCGGGCTGTGGGCGTCGTCGCCGATGGGGTCGGCATCCTCCTCCGGGCGCGTCGCGAGTTCCTCCGCCCGCGGCACGAACTGGCGGGCGATGGGATCGTGGGGGTCGGCCGGATCGATGAGGTCGGCGAGATCCGGCGTCACCGACACGGCGTAGCGGGCGGCCACGGCCTCCAGGGCGGGGAGGGCCGCGGCGTCCACCAGCCCGGCCCGCGCGAGGTCGGCGGGGCTCTTCAGGGGGCGGTTCACCGGCGCCCCCCGGTGACGGGCGTCCACAGCACATCCTCGATATGAGGCGCGCCGACGGCGAGCATCACCAGCCGGTCGAGGCCGAGCGCGATGCCGCTGGCCTCGGGCATGAGGGCGAGGGCGGCGAGGAACGCCTCGTCGATGGGGTAGCGCTCGCCGTAGACTCTCTCCTTCTCGTCCATCTCCAGGGTGAAGCGGCGGCGCTGCTCGGCCGGATCGGTGAGTTCGCCGAACGCGTTGGCGAGTTCGACGCCGCAGGCGTAGAGTTCGAATCGCTCGGCCACGCGCGGGTCGCGGGAGCTCGGCCGGGCCAGCGCCGCCTCGGACACCGGGTACTCGCACAGGATCGTCGGGCGCCCGATGCCGAGACCGGGCTCGATGCGGGCGACGAGAACGCGGCTGAAGAGGTCCGCCCAGGTGTCGTCCTCCGCCACCCGCAGGCCCGTTGCCAGAACGGCCGCCGCGAAGGCATCCCGATCCGTCGTTCCGTCCGGCGCGACGGTGGCCAGGAGATCGATGCCGACCTCCGAAAAGGCCTCGGCCAGGGTCACGCGCCGGAAGGGTGCGAACGGGTCGGCCTCGCGGCCCCGGTAGGCGAGGCGCCGGGTGCCCGCCGCCTCGGCCGCCAGAGCCAGCACCTCGGCGCAATCGCGCATGAGTTCGGTGTAGTCCTCGCCCGCCCGATACCATTCGAGCATCGTGAACTCGGGGTGGTGCAGGGGGCCGCGCTCGCGGTTGCGGAACACCCGCGCGAAACTCACGATCCGACGTTCGCCCGCCGCCAGCAGGGTCTTGCAGGCGAATTCCGGGGAGGTGTGCAGATAGAGCGGATGGCGCACGCCATCGGGACCGAGGATCTCCGTCGCGAAAGCGGAGAGGTGTGCCTCGTTACCGGGCGACACCTGAAGGCTGGCGGCCTCGACCTCGATGAAATCGGCCGCCGCGAAATGGCCCCGCAGGGCGGCGGTGATGCGGTTGCGCGCCATCAGGGCCGGACGCCGGTCGGCGTGGCGGTCCGGATGCCACCAGGGGGAGGGAGCGGTCATCGCCGGTGCCATATCACGGGCGGCCGGGCGTCTCCACGTCTCAAGGCCTTCCTTCCATCCTCCACCCGGTCCTGCGGCTGGCAACGGGGGCACGGATAGGGTAGTGGCGGAACGACGATGTCGCTCCCGCGGACCCGAACCGCGCCGGGGCGACCGACCCGTTTCTCGAGACACGAACAGGACCTGACCCCGTGAAGGTGATCGCTTCCACGCTCCGCAAGGGCAACGTCGTCGACAAGGATGGCAAGCTCTACGTCATCCTGACGATCGAGAACATCCACCCGGGCAAGGGCACCCCGGTGACGCAGCTCGACATGCGCCGCATCACCGATGGGGTGAAGGTGTCCGAGCGCTACCGCACCACCGAGTCGGTGGAGCGCGCCTTCGTCGAGGACCGGGAGCACACCTTCCTGTACGAGGACGGCGAGGGCTTCCACTTCATGAACCCCGAGACCTACGATCAGGTGGCGATCCAGAAGGACGTGATCGGCGATGCCGCGCCCTACCTTCAGGAGGGCATGAAGGTGATGGTCTCGATCCACAACGACGTGGCGCTCACCGTCGAGCTGCCCCAGCGCGTCACCCTCGAGATTACCGAGACCGAGCCCGCCATGAAGGGCCAGACGGCGTCGTCGTCCTACAAGCCGGCCATCCTGTCGAACGGCGTGCGCACCGCCGTGCCGCCGCACATCGCCGTCGGCACCCGCGTCGTCATCATGACGGAAGACGGGTCCTACGTGGAGCGCGCCAAGGATTGAGGCGTCATGGCGCCGGGGCCGTGCCCTCGGCGGCTTCGTAGCAGCCCTGCGACAGGGCCTGCGCCCTCGCCCGCTCGGCGACCGTGAAGGTCCGCTGCGCCTGCGCCCATAAACCGTCGCGGCGGAACGCGCCGACGACGCAGCGCGCCGCGACCCGACAGGCCGCGGCCTCGCCCCCGGTCGCGACGCAGTTGCGGGCATAGACCGTCCGAAACTCCGCCTCACCGGCGCGCGGATGCGGCCCGGTGAGGGCGGCTATGCCGGAGAACAGGGCCAGCAGCACGGGCTGGTGGACGAGGTAGACGGCGAGGCTGTGTCGCCCCGCCCAGGCGGTCGCCCGCCCGGGCCCCCGCACGGCCCGCCAGCGGCCGAGGCGGGTCTTCGCCAGGCGCGGTCCGCCGAGGCGCCCGGCGACGATCCCCACGAGGACCAATCCGAACCACGGGAACAGCGGCACGTAGTCGTTGGTCTGCGGCAACGTCTTGCCGAGGCCGAGGAAGAACAGGACCGGGCTGTCGAGGGCGCTCCCGTCCGCCAAGCCCCACCCCGCAACACCGGGAGCCGCGATCACCAGGGCGGCGCAGACAGCCGTGACCACGGCCGGGGCGAACAGGAACGGCAGGGCGAGCACGCTGGCGACCGCGATGCAGTGCAGGATGCCGAAGAACACGTAGCTCCCGGGAAACAGCAGATAGGTGGCGACCGTGACGGCCAGCGCCGCCCCGCCGATGCGGGCGAATCGTGTCAGCACCGCCCGTCGCCGGATGCCGGTGCCATGGGCGAGCACGAGGCCCGCCCCGACGAGGATCAGGAAGCTGCCGGCGATGAGGTGGGCGGCGATCCGGCCGGGCGGCGTGAGCGCGTAATTCTCCGGGGTCAGCCGGAGGTACCCGAGATCCCAAGTGGCGTGGTAGGCCGCCATCGCCGCGAGCGCCAAGCCCCGGGCGACGTCGAGGGCGTCGATCCGCATCCGCGGGGGCGGAACGAGAGCCGCGTCGGAACCGGAAGGGGAGGGAGCCATGCCGCTCGCCGTACCATCGAACCGGCGCCCCCGCGATCCCCTGTGGCACCGGCACCCGCGTCCCGAACAATGCAACATGGATCAACCCGGCGGGTGATCAATTAGGCTTCCGGAAGGTGACGACTTCGTTAATCTCCCTTCCGGATCGCGTGGCGTGATTCGGGTGTGGGTTGCTGAATGTCGGACGATTTCGGGGCGGGCTCCTACGGGGGGCATTCGGCTGACACGCACGCGGATGCCCGCTCCGGCGAAGGCCTGGGTGGCGAGGTCCAGCGCCCCCTCGACCTCATCGAGGTCGCCGGCCGCATCAAGTGGTTCGACGTCGCCAAGGGCTTCGGCTTCATTGTTCCCGACGACGGGACGGCCGACGTGCTGCTGCACATCACCTGCCTGCGCCGCGACGGCCATCAATCCGCCAGCGAGGGCGCGCGCGTCGTCGTCGAGGCCACGGAGCGGCCGCGCGGCTGGCAGGCGTTCCGGGTGATCTCCCTCGATCAATCCACCGCCCTGCACCCGTCCGAACTGCCGATGCCGCGTACCCATGTGAGCGTCACGCCGACGAGCGGACTCGAGACGGCCGTGGTGAAGTGGTTCAACCGCCTGCGCGGCTTCGGCTTCCTCAGCCGAGGGGACGGCACGCCCGACATCTTCGTGCACATGGAGACGCTTCGTCGCTACGGCATCGCCGAACTCAAGCCCGGCGAGACCGTTCTCGTCCGCTACGGCGACGGCTCCAAGGGCAAGATGGCGGCGGAAGTCCGCTTTCCCGACGGTGTGCTGCCCGCCTCCCACTGACACCGCCCGCCACCGACGAACCTTCGATCGACGATCGTCCCACCGAAGATTTTGCCACCGAAGATTTTGCCACCGAAGATTTTGCCACCGACGAATGAGTACCGCGTTGTCGAATATGCCCGCCTTCCTGCGTGCGCTCTGCGCCGTTCTGTTCCTCGGCTCGGGCCTTCAGGCCGTACCCGCGCAGGACGCGGCCTCCGGTCCGACCGAACCCCTCACCATCGCATCCCGGAACGGGCGCCACGCCTTCGCCGTGGAGGTGATGCGCACGGATGCCGACCGTTCGCGCGGACTGATGTATCGCCGCACCATGGCGCCAGACCACGGCATGCTGTTCGACTTCCAGGCCGTCGCCCCCGTGGCCATGTGGATGAAGAACACCTACCTGCCCCTCGATATGGTTTTCATCCGCCAGGATGGATCCGTTGCCCGCGTCGCGCAGAACACCGAACCGCTCTCGACCAAGGTCATTCCCTCCGGCGAGCCGGTCCTGTCCGTGCTCGAGCTCAATGCCGGCACCACCGCGCGGCTCGGCATCCACGCCGGTGACCGTGTCGAGCATCCCCTGTTCCGTAAACCCTGACGCCTCAATCGAACACAACAAGAACATCGCTTGACGCTCGATTCGATTCGAGCCAATGTTCCCTCATTGTTCTAAACGACGCGCCCTTCACCGACCGGGTGATTCGCGTGGCGCCGATGGGGGACATCATGATCAGCCTGCATCCGGACGAGACCCGAGTCACCGCCGAAGTCCCGTTCGAGAACGCCGAATGGAGCGTTTCGCCGGAGGGACTGGAGCATCGCGCCAGCGGTTATTTCATCGCCCGCGATCTGCTCGCCATGCGTCGGGGCGACCTATGGGAATGGCCGCTTCACCTTTCGGAAAAGAGCTGGTGCCGAGCCCTTCCGTTCCGTGAAGCGTTCCTCGCGGCGCTCAGAGCCTTCGAGATCCCCCGGGACGCGGGTCTCAGTGCCTCCTTTGCGACCGGCTTCGGTCTGAAGGCCGGCCAGGGTCCCGCGAAAGCAGCCGACGATTTCGTGGCCCTCGGCGATGTGCTCCGCCCCAAGGGCCGCAAGCAGGCGGATACGCGCAACAAGCAGGTGGATGCGCGCAAGCGGAGCGTTTCGCCCCAGATCCGCGGCGGGCACCGACGCAACGGTACGCCGGTGCCGTATCGTGCGGTCGAAGCCTCCCCCCAACGCGCCGCTTACTGAAGCACGTTGTTCTCCGGTCGCTTGGCCCTAGATGCGGGTCGAGGACTGGAGAACGACATGAAACAGGATCGCGAAGGCGGAACCGGCATTACGGGCGGCCTCGAAGGCATGCTGACGCCGCCCTTCTCCCGGCGTGGCTTCGTCATGACGAGCCTGATCTCCGGGCTCACCCTCGCGACCACCGCCGTCGAGGCGCAGATGATCCATACGGACGCAAGCGGTCTCGTGGCGGGCGAGGTCCAGATCCCCGCAGGCGACGGCCCGATGCCAGGCTACCGCGCCATGCCGGAAGGACAGGGACCGTTTCCGGTCATCCTCATCATTGAGGAGATCTTCGGCGTCCACGATTACATCAAGGATATCTGCCGGCGCCTCGCAAAGGCCGGCTACTGTGCGGTGGCGCCCGAATTGTACGCGCGTCAGGGCGATCTCTCGACCATGACGGACGTCAAGGTGATCGTTCGGGACGTGATCTCGAAGACGCCCGACGCACAATGGATCGCCGATCTCGATGCCTCCGCCGCCTGGGCCGTCGCGGCGTCGAACGGTGACGCGTCACGACTCGCGACGATGGGCTGGTGTCGGGGTGGGCGCGGTGTCTGGCTCTACGCCGCCCATCGACGCGACCTGAAGGCCGGTGTGGCCTGGTACGGCGCGCTCGGCGGTGAGCGTACGGCCCTGCAACCCCGCACGGCGGACGATGTCGCGGGAGAGATCAACGCGCCGATCCTCGCCCTCTACGGCGGCGCGGATACGGGGATTCCCGTCGCCTCCGCCGAGGCAGCGCGCGACAAGGCCCGGGCGGCGGGCAAATCCGTCGATCTCGTGGTCTACCCGGACGCCCCGCACGGCTTTCACGCCGATTACCGGCCAAGCTATCGCCGAGAGCCTGCGGAGGATGGATGGACGCGCGCTCTGGCGTTTTTCAAGGCGAAAGGCGTGTGACGACTGCAGAGGCTGTGCGACGTGATTGACGGGAAGTGCGGCACAGTTGCTGCATCGACCAAAAAAGCGCCCCGTTCGACGCCCGCAGGAACGACACATTCACCGGGTAGTTCACAGTTCTGGCAATACGAGGATCGGCCCGCCATCCTGGCTTGAAGAGCGTTCCGGACCCATGAGTGCTGCACCTCCGTCGGACGCACGCCCCGTCATTCTCGTCGTCGAGGACGAACCCGACGAGCGCTACCTCGCGGCCGAGATGCTGGAAGAGACCGGTTTCCGGGTGATCGAAGCCGAGACCGCCGAGCGCGCCCTGGCGATTCTCCAGGATCGCGGCAACGAAGTCAGCGTGGTGTTCTCGGATGTGCGGACTCCGGGTCCCATCGGGGGGTTCGAGTTGGCTCGTATCATCGGGGTCACCTGGCCTCGGGTGCGCGTGCTTCTCACGTCGGGCGACGCCGGCGACCAGCCGAGCGATCTGCGGATGTCTGCGACCTTCATTCCGAAACCATGGCGCGCCGAAGACATTCTCGCCTGGGTGCAGGAGGCGGCCGGTCGGTCCGCCGAGACGCAGACCGGGCCCGACGTCATCGGACTCGGCTGGCCCGAGACCAAGATCATCGTCGGTAAAGTGGAAACTTGAGGACATACGGATCGTCCGGGTCGGTGGCGTGAGGACAGATCCTCACTCGTGCATCGGATTCGAGGCGAGGCATCGCGGTTCACCGCCGGACGTGACGATCTTCGGGTCTAAAATTGTCTGTCTAGATTTGCCTGATCCGGCCCGACGAGTTCGGATACCCCAACGAGTGCGGCGGGAATGCCGCACTCGTTGGGAGGTTTTGCCCCAGCGTCGCACGCATCCCGCGATCTGCTATGTCTCGACCAGCGGTCCGCTGCCGTTCCGAATTCGCCCGTCGAGCACGCCATGCGCCTGAATGTCCGCCCCGGCCTCATCGCCGCCTGCCTGTGCAGCCTTGCTGCCCTATCCAATCCCGCGTCGGCCGCTGCTCCACCGGTGCAGCCGATGGAGGGGCCGGGCAGCGTCGGTGATCGCACGGCCACCATCGTCAAGCGGGCCCTCGGCCGGGCCAGCGCCGCGACGTTCGTCTTCCACAAGGCCGGGGCCGCGCCTGCCGAAGGGCGGCCCGTGGCCATCTTCCTCCACGCCTGGGGCGCACCGAACCCGCAGGCCTACGGCTCTTGGATCGATCACCTCGCTCGCGCCGGCTACCTCGTGGTGTTCCCACGCTTCCAGGAGATCAATCGGACGCGACCGGCCGACGCTTCCGCCAATGCGGCCCGCCTGATCAAGTCTGCGCTGTCGGACCTCGCCGGCGATGCCGACGCCAAGCCGGACGAGAAGCGCATCGCCCTCATCGGCCATCTCGCCGGGGCACCCATCGCCGCCAACATCGCCGCCGACGCGGCCGGTCAGGGCCTCCCCACCCCGCGTCTCGTCTTCGCGATCATGCCGGGTGGCATCGCCAGCGACGCCAAGGCACGCGGCATCGTCCTGCATGATCTCTCGAAGATCGCGCCCGAAACCCTCGTGGTCACCGTGATCGGCGATCGCGATGCCCGCGCGGCGGATCTCGCGGCGCGTCGCCTCTTGCGGGAGGCGAGCGCCGTGACACCCGAGCGCAAGCTGTTCCTGCGCGCCCTGTCGGACGATCACGGATTCCCCGCCCTCACCGCGACCCTAGCCTCCCCGGCGGGTGCGGACGCCGCCTATGACGGCGGTGCCCTGAAGCTGCCCCCCGATCCGCCGCGCGACCCGAAGCAGCCGGGCCCTCCGTTCAAGTGGACGCCGGACATGGCCCTCACGGGCGAGCAGACCACCCTGGTCGCGCAGATCAACAACGCCCGGACGGACAGCCTGGACTATCTTGCGTACTGGAAAACCTTCGATCTTGCGGCCGCGGCGGCCTTCAACGGTGCCGATGCACAAACCTTGAAGAGCAACCCGCGGTTCAGCGACATGGAGCGTTGGGCCGACGGCTGGCCGGTCAAGCGTCTCGTCATGGAAACGCCGCGGCTGACACCACATCCGGCCCCCGTCGCCGCTCCGGCGGCAGCGGCGCGCGCCAAGCCGACCCCCCGCCGGCCCTGATTCCCGCACGATCTCGCACCGGTGGCCTCGATGAAGCTCTTCCATTCGCATTTCTCGCCGTTCGTGCGGAAGGTCATGGTCGTCGCCCATGAACTCGGCCTCGCCGAGCGCATCGAACTCCTACCCAGTGCCGCCCACCCGACGAAGCGGGACACCAATATCCTGGCGCTGCACCCCCTGGCCCAGGTCCCGACCCTGATCGCCGACGATGGACACGCCATCGCCGACAGCCGCGTGATCTGCGAGTACCTCGATGCGCTGGGCGGCGGCATGTTCCCCGCGCCCGGCCCGGCACGGTGGCTTGCCCTCAACGACCAGTCCACGGCGGACGGCCTCCTCGATGCCGCGCTGCTCATCCGCTACGAACTGACCGTACGAGAGGAGGGCGAACGTTCGAGCGCGTGGATCGCCGGACAGACGGCCAAGATCGAGAGCGCGCTGGATACGTTCGAGGCCGGCGTCGCGGCCCTGGCCGACCGCATCGATATCGGCACCATCGCAGTCGCCTGCGCGCTGGGCTACCTCGATCTGCGCTTCCCGGATCTGGCTTGGCGCCGGCGCAGCCCGGCCCTCGCCGCCTGGTTCGAAGGCTTCGACGCGCGCGCGTCCATGCAGGCGACACGACCGCCGGTGGCCTGACCCCCGGCGTCACGGCACGGGGAGACACTGGCGCAAGCCTTGCGACGCAGCATCCGGGTCCACCGGACGAATCGCCATGCCCGATTTCCTCGCCACCCTCCTGGCAGCCCTGGTGTTCTGCCTCGGCCTGATCGCGCTCAACGCCCTGACGCGGCTGGCCCTGCAGTGGCAGGTGGCGCCGACGGACCTCGCCGAGAACGGCATGCTGCAGTACGGTCTCGCCGCGGCCGCCGCCGTGACGGTCTGGTCGCGGACCGTCCGACCCCGGATCGCCTGACCCGTCCGATCGGGCGCACCCGAGCCGGTCGCCCGATCGCCGGTCGCTCGGGCGCGAGTTGGACGCGCGACGCGGTCGCGCGTCCAACTCGAGTCGTCGATCCTAGAAGTAGGACTTCAAGGTCCCGCGGCGGCGCACGTCGAGGGTGGCGCAGTGGAACGAGCCGCCGAACGGGCCGTAGGACAGGAACGGCGCCGGGATCGGATCGAATCCCCAATCCTTGAGCGCCTTGATCAGCGTCGGCTGGCTCTGGTCGACGACGATCTTCTTCTCGTCGATGGCGAGCACGTTGATCGAGGTCCAGGGCGAGCACATGGAGATCTTGCTCATGAAGCCCTCGACGGGATCGGGGCGCGGCGCGATCAGGATGTCCCACGTCTTGAGCACGGCCGGCAGCTTCTCGACGTCGATGTAGTCCGGGTTCACCAGCACCTTGCCGGGTGCGAGCGGCATGAACGAGGAGTCGATGTGCATCGGCTGCGGGCAGCGGCTCTCGATCTCGTGGATGCGGAAACCCGGACCGAGGTGGCGGCGCAGCCACTCGATGCCCATGAGGTTGGTGACGTTGGAGCGGGTCACGAACAGGTCGCGGCCGCAGCGGACGAAGTCGGCGGCGTCGAATACCGGCTCGAACTCGTTCACGGTGAACTGCATCGGCTCGCCGGCCTTCAGGTTCGGCACCCGATAATCGTAGTTGTACAGTTCGTCGGTCAATTGCGGGCGGGGAGCCGAGGTCCAGCGCGCCCCATTGCGAAAATATTCCTTGAAGAGCGCGCGGTAGGCATCGCCCTCGAAGTAGCGCGAGCGCCAGCACATCGGGCTCTCGATGATCTCGTCGCCGATCACGAGGTACGGGTCGCGCGGACACGCGACGCAGAAGCCGCGCGAGGACCAGCGCGGCGCGCGGAACTTCTTCGAGAAGTCGATGCTGTCGGGGCGGCGGATCTTCACGCCCTCGCCGGCGAGGATCGAGATGAAGTTGTCGAGCTCCTGCTGAGCGAGCTTCTTCATGAACTTCGGATAGCGGAAGCCGGACGCGAAGCGGTAGAACGGCTGGGCGGCCCGCGGCAGGTTGAAGATCACCGTCAGGTGGTGTGTCGGAATGGTCGCACCGTCGAGGCTTCCGACGATGACCTCCTCCAGGGGGTCCCACTCGTTCCAGGCCATCACCGGCGAGGACGGCTTCGGCGTTCCCGGCATGGCGAGACCGGCGGTGGCATAGCGGTCGCCACGACCGTCCTGATCGACGGCCTCGCCCGTCGTGATGTGTGATTCGCGGTCCATGATCCGTACCCCTGTCGCGCGTCCTGCGGGTGATTTTCGGGGCTTCGCCCCCCTGCCGCTTTGGTCCGCACTGTGTCTATCGGGTGATAGACAACGGTTCCCAAAGCTGCAACTTCCGATGACGTTCATCGCTTCCGGCGGTCTTCTGACCCGGAAACACGGCGGGATTTCAGCAGAGATCGGCCGAACCGACGTCCGAAAGGGGACCATGAAGCGTTTGACGACCTTGGCCCTGATCGTTGGTCTCTGCACCGTCGTCGGTCTGTTCCTGTCCTCGGGCCTCGAAGACGTTGCGGCCGCCGTGGTCAGCGCCGGATGGGGCGCCCTCGTCGTCGTGCTCGCGCGCGCCGTGGCCGTCGCCTGGGCGGGCTTCGGCTGGTTCGTGATCTTCCCACGCTTCGAACGCCCGTCCCTGCGCGACAGCGTTGTCCTTCGCTTCGTGCGCGAGGGCATCAACACCCTGCTGCCCGTGGCGCAGGTCGGGGGCGACTTCGTCGCCGCCCGGCTCCTGACCAAGCGTGGCGTCACGGGGGGCGTCGCCGGGGCCAGCATGTTCGTCGATCTGATGACCCAGGCGGTCACGCAGTTCCTGTTCACCGTGGCCGGCGTCGCCCTGCTCGCCTGGCTCGCCGGAGACGGGCCCATCGTCCGCACCGTGGCCGGCGGCCTCGCCGTCGCCGCACCGGCGCTCGCCGCGTTCTATCTCATCCAGCGCCGCAGCGGTCACAAGGTGATCCAGGGGCTGGTCAGCCGCTTCGCCGGCTCGCGCGAGTGGCGCGCGCTCGGCGCCATCGACGTGCTCTACGATGCCCTGAAGCGTCTCTACGGAAATCACGGCCGGGTCGCGGGCGGCATCGGCATCCACCTCGTCGGCTGGCTCATCGGCACCATCGAGGTCTACGTCTGCCTGCATTTCATGGGCTATCCCGTGAGCTTCTTCGAAGCGGTGGTGATCGAGAGCCTGGCGCAGGCGGTGCGCGGCGCGGCCTTCGCCGTACCCGGGGCGCTGGGTGCTCAGGAGGGCGGCCTCATCGCGCTCTGCGCCATCTTCGGCATCCCGGCCGAGGCGGCACTGGCCCTCTCCCTCGTCAAGCGCCTCGCCGACCTCCTCGTCGGAGTTCCTGGCCTCCTCGCGTGGCACGCCCTCGAGGGCAAGGCCGGACCGGCTCCGGAGAGCGGCGAAGCGTTGCCGGCCCGTCACGCTCCGCCCCAGACCGCTCCCATGGGCGTTCCCTACGGCAACGATCGCGGCACCACGCTTCTGCGCCCCGTGGACGGCGAACTGGGGGAGCTGAAGAAGTGCGCCTGATCCCCGTTCTCCGCGCCAGCCTCGTCGCCGCCCTGCTGTCGCTCGGCGCGCCCGCACAGGCGGCCGACGACTTGGCGGTGGGTGCCGTCCGCACCCTCTACGGCAGCTTCGAGAGCGCCCTCAAGGACGGGCCCGGCGACGTCCGCACCCGGGCCGCCGCCATCGGCCCGACGCTCACCGAACGCATGGATTTTCCCGCCATGGTGCGTGTCGCCGTCGGCCCGAAGTGGAACGGATTCACCCCCGAGCAGCAGGGTGCCCTGACCGACGCCTTCGCCCAGTATTTCATCGCCACCTACGCCACCCGACTTCGGCAGGCCGCCGGCGGGACTTTCACGGTGAAGCCCGAGAGCGAGGCGCGCGGCGCGAACCGGCTGGTCCAGAGCGAGGCCGCCAACGCCGATGGTGATTCGTCCCAGGTCGATTACCTCGTCGGACCGGGCAACCGCATCCAGGACGTCTATCTCAACGGCAACGTCAGCGAGGTCGCATCCCTGCGCGGCAGCTTCGCGGATCCCCTGAAGGCGGGCGGTGCCGACGGGCTGCTGCATTTCCTACGCGAACGCACGGCCGGCATGCTCACCGTCAAACCGGCGCCTTAGAGTCCGGCCACAGCCGGTCTCACCACCGACGTCTTGATCTTCGCGCCGCCCCCTCGCGGCACTCTCACGAGCCCCGTGACCGAGCGATGCCCCCATGGAATTGATCTGGCTCTCGCACCTGTTGCTGCTACTCGCGCTCGCGGGCTGCCTCTACGGTCTGACCGCCGCGGCTCTCGCCGGCCGGTTCGCCCGGCGCCCGGCGCCCGTCCTCGTGGGCGCGGCGCCGTCGGTGACGATCCTCAAGCCGCTCTGCGGCATGGAGCCGAACCTCTACGAGAACCTCGAGACTTTCTGCCAGCAGGCCTATGCCGGCCCCGTGCAGGTGGTGTTCGGCGTCCAGAATGCCGCCGACCCAGCCATCCCCGTGGTGCGCCGCCTGGCGCAAGCCTATCCTGCCCTGCGCCTCGACCTCGTCGTCGACGCGCGCCAGCACGGCTCCAACCGCAAGGTCTCGAACCTCATCAACATGTCGGGCGAGATCGCCCATAGCGTGGTGGTGCTGGCCGACAGCGACATGGTGGTGAAGCCGGATTACCTCACCCGCATCGTCGCCGAGCTGGGCCAGCCCGGCGTCAACGGCGTCACCTGCCTCTATCACGGCGTGCCGGCGCACCGGGGCATCTGGGCCCACTTGTCGGCGCTGGCCATCGACGTGCAGTTCCTGCCCAACGTGGTGATGGGCACCTCCCTCGGGCTCGCGAAGCCCTGCTTCGGCTCCACCATCGCCTTCACGGCGAAGGCGCTCGCCGAGATCGGCGGGTTCGAGGCGTTCCGGGACGATCTCGCCGACGATTACGCCATCGGCGAAGCCCTGCGCGCCGGCGGCGGCCTCGTGGCGATCCCGACCTTCACCATCGGCCACACCTGCGTCGACACCGAGCTCTCCGGCCTGTGGAGCCACGAGCTCCGCTGGAACCGAACCATCCGCAACGTCGATCCGGCGGGCTACGCCGGCTCCATCGTCACCCACGCCTTCCCACTCGCCCTCATGGGCGCGCTGATCCCGGGGGCGGGCACCAACGCCCTGGTGGTCGCCGCCCTGGCGCTCGCATGCCGCATCGTCCTGTGCGTGCGCCTCGAGCGAGCCTTCGGGCTCGCGTCGCACCCGTACTGGCTGTTGCCGATCCGCGACATCCTCTCGTTCATGAACTTCGCCTGGAGCTTCGTCTCGGGTGCGGTGACATGGAAGGGCCACGATTATCGGGTGGTTGCGGATGGCACACTGATCCCCGAGCGAAGCCTCGGCCACGATGCTGGTGCATCCTCGCTCTGATCTTCGCTTCTAGCTTCCCGCCCGCCCCCGTTCCTTTCTCGCTGAGGCCTCGAACCCCATGCGCACCCTCTTCCTGCAGGCTCCCACCTTCGACGGCTTCGACGGCGGCGCCGGCTCCCGCTACCAGGCCAAGCGCGAGATCAAGTCGTTCTGGTACCCGACCTGGCTCGCCCAGCCGGCGGCCCTGGTGCCGAACTCGAAGCTCATCGACGCGCCGCCGCACAACATCAAGCTCGCCGAGATCGTGGCTCAGGCCAACGACTTCGACCTCGTGGTGCTCCACACCTCGGTGCCGTCGTTCAAGTCCGACGTGAAGACCGTCGAGGCGCTGAAAGCCGCCAACCCGAAGCTCATCGCCGGCCTCATCGGCGCCAAGGTCGCGGTCGACGCCGCCGGCGCCATGGCCCAGGCCCCGTGCATCGATTTCTGCGCCCGCAACGAGTTCGACTTCACCGTCAAGGAAGTCGCCGACGGCACCCCGATGTCGGAGATCAAGGGCCTGTCCTACAGGGACGCCAACGGTGTCGTGATCCACAACGTCGATCGCGAGATCATGACGGACATGGATCAGCTGCCCTTCGTCACGAGCGTGTACAAGCGCGACCTGCAGATGGAGAAGTACTTCATCGGGTACCTGAAGCACCCCTACATCTCGTTCTATTCCGGCCGTGGCTGCAAGAGCCGCTGCACCTTCTGCCTCTGGCCGCAGACCGTCGGCGGCCACACCTACCGCACCCGCTCGGTCGCGCACGTGATCGAGGAGATCAAGTACTGCCTGAAGGAGTTCCCGCAGACGAAGGAGTTCTTCTTCGACGACGACACCTTCACCGACAATCTTCCTCGTGCTGAAGAAATCGCGCGCGAATTGGGCAAGTTGGGCGTGACCTGGTCGTGCAACGCCAAGGCGAATGTGCCGCGCGAGACCCTGAAGGTCCTCAAGGAGAACGGCCTGCGTCTGCTCCTCGTCGGCTACGAGTCCGGCAACCAGCAGATCCTGAACAACATCAAGAAGGGCATGCGCGTCGAGGTGGCCGAGAAGTTCACCAAGGATTGCCACGACCTCGGCATCGCCATCCACGGCACCTTCATCGTCGGTCTGCCCGGCGAGACCCGCGAGACGATCCAGGAGACCATCGCGTTCGCCAAGCGCATCAACCCGCACACCATCCAGGCGTCCCTGGCGGCCCCCTACCCGGGTACCTTCCTGTACAAGCAGGCGGTGGAGAACGGCTGGCTCGACATCGCCAATGCTGAGCTCGTCGACGAGAACGGCGTGCAGATCGCGCCGCTGCACTACCCCCACCTGTCGCATTCCGAGATCTTCGCGGCGGTGGAGGAGTTCTACCGGAAGTTCTACTTCCGCGCTCCGAAGATCGCCTCCATCGTCTCCGAGATGGTCCGCTCGCCCGACATGATGAAGCGCCGCCTGCGCGAGGGCGTCGAGTTCTACCGCTTCCTCAAGGAGCGTCAGGGCACCGCCAAGGCCGCGTAAGCAGCTCAGGTCATCGACCGATCGCGGCCGGGCCCAAAGCCCGGCCGTTCGCGTTCCCGGGTTCGGGGCCAAGGCCCCGGCGGGTCGAGGGCGGAGCCCCGCTCATCCTCCTTCCAGGGCTCCGCCCTGGACCCGCGAGAGGGCTTGCCCTCTCGAAACCCCGTCGTTGGGAGTTTTCGTGAAGCGTCTCGTCGTGACGGCCGACGATTTCGGCTTGAGCCTCGCGGTCAACGAGGCCGTCGAGCAGGCCCATCGCGAGGGCATCCTCACGGCCGCGAGCCTGATGGTCGGCGCGCCCGCCGCTGCCGATGCCGTGGCTCGCGCCCGGCGCCTGCCCACGCTCCGGGTCGGGTTGCACCTGGTGATGGTCGAGGCGTGGCCGACCCTGCCGGCGGCCAGCCTGCCCGATCTCGTCGGCCCGGACGGCCTCATCCGCAGCGATATGGGCCGGCTCGGCCTCGACCTCGCCCTGAAGCCCTCGGCGCGGCGTCAACTCGCGGCCGAGATCACGGCCCAGTTCGAGGCCTACCGGGCGACGGGCCTGCTCCTGGACCACGTCAACGCCCACAAGCACTTCCACGTCCACCCGCTCATCGCCGGCGCGGTGCTGTCCATCGGCCGCCGCTTCGACATGCGGGCGATCCGCGTGCCGCGCGAGCCACGCGCGGTGCTGCGCGCTGCCGAGCCGGGCGCCGACCCGAAGCCCGCCCTCGACAGTGCGCCGTGGGCGGCGCTGCTGGCCGTGCGCGCGCGTCAGGCCGGGCTGCTGATTCCCGACCGGACCCTGGGGCTCGCCTGGTCCGGCTCCATGACGCCGGAGCGCGTCGCCGGTCTCCTGGCCCATCTGCCCGATGGTCTCACGGAACTCTACACCCATCCCGCCACCGGTGGCGGGTTTCCCGGCGAGGCGCCCGGCTACGCCTACGCGGCCGAGCGCAATGCCTTGATCGCGCCGGCTGTACTAGCGACCTTGGCGGCCTCCGGGGCGATCCGCGGTGGCTTCTCGGATTTCACCTCATAGGTCGCCGCCTCACGGAAAGCGGGCAGCGAGGGGGTGGTCGCGCAGGGCGTGATAGACGGTCGCCAAGCGGCACGACTCGACATGACACTGTGCAAGCAGCATCCGATCGAAGGGGTCGCGCGTCGGCGGAACGGGGTCGATGCAGGCCAGAGCATGCGCCGCACTGACGGGAAGACGTGCGATGCCGAGGGCTTCGTAGAAGAGCGGCAGACTCTCAAACGGAATGCCGGGATCGAGCTTCCCCAGCCCCGTCTTGATCGCAATCCCCCATAAACTCGCGACACTTGCGAACGCGAAAGACTCGGGTTGTCGCAGGCATTCCGCAAAGGGGTAGCTGACCTGATGCAACCGTCCGAGGGAGAGGGCGAGTAGGATGTGACTGTCGAGGATCAGTCTCACGGCAGCGGAAGCGGTCGAAGCAGGAAGTCTTCCGGCAAAGGGTCGTCGAAATCGCCCGGGATGAAACCGACAGTGCGACGAATTCCGTGCTCGCGCAGGAATGCCTCGCCCGCAGCGAGGTCGATTCCCCCGGTTCGCTTCTTATGCGGTACGAGATCGAAGACCGGCGTGCCGTTCCGTGTGACGACGATCACGTCGCCGCAATCGACGCGCTCGGCTAACTCCGAAGCCCGGTCCTTCACGTCGTCGATTGAGACGATCATGTGGGACAAGCGCTCCCATGACTGCTCACAACCTGAGAATGCGTACGCCAGTCCTGAAATAGCGTCCACTGTCGGTCTTCGTGGGTCGCGTCCACATACGCAAAACGGGCGCGGATCCGATCCGTGCCCGTTCGTCGTTCCGGGAAGAAAGGCGGGCCTTACTTCGCCGCCACAGCCTCGGCCGGGCGCCGGGCCTTCAGGTCCGGCGGCACGGCGGCGTCGCCTTCGGGGCGCTTGGGGTCGGGTTGCTTCGGCGGCGGGCCGAGGAAGGCCGGAACCACGAAGAACGCCGCCACCAAGGTGAAGAACAGCGACAGGGCCAGCAGCTTGCCCATGCTGGCCGTGCCGGGATGGCTCGACAGCACAAGGGAGCCGAACGCCGTGCCGGTGGTCAGCGCAGAGAAGAAGATCGCCCGGGTCAGGCTGGACGCCAGCATGTCGGCGACGCCCGCCCGCCAGGCGATGACGTAGTAGATGTGGAAAGCCACACCCACGGCGAGCATCAGCGGCATGGCGATGATGTTGGCGAAGTTCAGCGGCATGCCGACGATATGCAGCGCCATCAGGGTCCACAGGGTCGCGAGCACCAGGGGCCCGAGGGTCATCGCCACATCCCAGGGTTTGCGCAGGGCCACCGACAGGATGATGAAGATGAGCACCAGGGCGGTCAGCGCCGCCTGCACGAAGGCACCCAGGATGGTGTAGCTCGACGAGGTGGTGGCGACCGGCGCGCCCGTGGCGTGCGGCGCCACGGTCTGCACCTCCTTGGCGAAGCGGCGCAGAACGACGTTGTCGTTGGCGTCTCCGCTCGGGTGGACCTCGATCCGGGAACGCCCGTCCGCCGTGACCCACTCCGCCTTCAGCTTGGGCGGAAGGTTGGCCAGGGTGATCTTCTGGGGGTTCAGCAGACCGCCCAGACGCGTCAGCAAGGTCTTGAGGTCCGTGGTCAGGGCGACGCTAGCGGCCTCGCGCTTGGCGACGGGCGCCGCCGCCAGGGCATCGAGGGTGGTTGCGAGGGCACCGGCGGTCTTGGCGGCCGTGAGCGTCCGCAGGGCAACGGCCGTGTCCCTGATCGCCTTGACGTTGTCGGCGTCCGTGGGCGGCGGCGGCTTGCGGCCCGGGTTCAGTGCCGGCCCGAGGAGCTGGGCCGTATCGGCGATGACGGCGAGCTTCGCGTCCTGGTCGCGGGGCACGAAGGTGTCGATGTCGATGACCTTGGCGACGGACGGCAGCTTGCGCAGCTTCGCGGCGATCTCCGGCACCGCCTCGGGGGAGGGGGCGAGGACGTCGATGAGGTTCGGGCTCGTCTCCGGGTCCTTGATCAGATCGAGATAGGTGGCGATCGATTCCACCTTCGGGCTGCGCAGGTGCATCGGATTGGAATCGAACGGCAGCTTGAACAGCAGGGGAATGCCCGCCACGGTCACGAGGCCGACGCCGATGAGGACGGCCTTGCGGTGCTCGATGATCCAGTGGTCGACCCCCGCCATCCAGGCGGTCTCGACGGCCTTCGCCTCGGTCTTCGGCTTGAACACGGCGATGAGCGCCGGCAGCAGGGTGAGCGAGAACAGGTAGGCGACGATCATGCCGACGCCGGCGATGAGGCCGAGTTCGGACACGCCCCGGAAGGCGGTGGGCAGGAAGGCGAAGAAGCCGGCGATGAGCGAGATGGCGGCCAGCGTCAGGGACCAGCCGACGCCGCGCGCGGCGGCGCTGAGCGCCGAGGGCAGGTCGGGCTGCTCGAACCGGTCCGCTCGATAACGGACGGCAAACTGGATGCCGAAATCGATTCCGAGCCCCACGAAGAGGGCGGCGAAGGCGACCGAGATCGGGTTCAACTCGCCCACCATCAGCAGCCCGAGGGCCGCCGTGACGATGAGGCCGGCAAAGGTGGTGATGAGCACCGCGCCCACCAGGGAGGCGGAGCGCAGGGCGAGCCAGACGAACAGCACGATGGCGCCGGTGGTGACGCTGTAGTTGAGGAACGCGTCCTCGGCGAGCGTCGCGAACTCGTCGTCGGCCACGGCCACGGGGCCGGTCAGGCGCATGCGGGCGCCACCGCCGACCTCGTACTCGCCATTGTTGATCTTGAGATCCGCCGCGATCTTGCGGACGACCGCCGTCGCCGTGGCGCCGGGCTGAAGGGCGTTATAGTCCAGCACCGGCTGGATCATCACGAACTTGCGCAGGTCGGTGCTGTGCAGCTTGCCGTTGGACAGGAGCGTCTGCCACGACAGGCGTGCCGGCTCGCCGGCTAGGACCTTGCGCAAAGTCGCGTCGATCTGGGCCATCGGCCGGTCGAGGTCCTCGACCTTGGCGTCGCCGCTCTTGACGCCCTTCGCCCCGAGGCTGAGCACCCGCATGATGCCGCGCAGGGACGGGTCGGCGGCGAGCGGCCCGAGCAGGCCCTGCTGCTGGACGAGCTGCTCCGTGGTCTTGGTCAGTTCCTCCTGCGACATGAGCAGGAAGCCGTTCTTCTCGTAGAACGGCCCGCCGTCCGGGCGGTAGACGGACTCGATGGTGTCCTTGCGCTCGGCCAGGGCCTTGGCGAGATTGGCCGCCGCCTCTTCGGCCTCCTCGGGCGATTTCCCGTCGATGACCGCCACGAGGGTTCCGGTCCGCTGCGGGAACGCCTTCTCGTAGGCGATCTCGTCCTGGCGCCAGGGGACGTCCTTGTCGATCAGCCGCTCCACATCGGTGTTGATGCGGAATAGGTGGGCGGCCATGCCGGCGCTCGCGGCGGTGGCGAGGGCGACCAGGGCTATGACCAGCCAGCGGCGCTGGACGGAAAACGCGACGAGCCGTTCGATCACGGGTATCCTGCCTGCTTATGCGATGTGGTCCGGGCGGGGCCGGCGGGGTCTGTGGCCACCGGCCGTGGAGCCGGAACACGCGGATCGCGCCATGTCCGACCGTCGGGTATCACCAATCGGCACGATCCACGAATGCGAACACCCTCCCGGCGGCGGTCGGCCGACGGCTTCGATACGACGAAACCGCGCGCGACGCGCCGATCCTGACGCCTGGCTCAGTAAGGGTCCTGCGTCCAGAATGCAACGCATCCCATGTTTTGCGAAGGTCCGGGCTTTCGGAGGCGGAATCGGCTTCACGGCATGCGTGGCATGCAGGTCGGTAGTCCAGCGCCGTCAGGAAGAAGCGCCGGTCGGTAAGACGCCTCGCCTCAGAAAACTCACGATCCGGGGGCTTGTCTTCCACCATCACGGCGGCCGGGGGTTCCGGCTGGCCGTCCCGTCACCAACGCCCACTGCACGCCGATCCCCGGCCCTGTGGCCGGATTATCCCAGGGTCGCGGAAACCCGCACGGTCGAGGTCGGTTGTGCGTCGTTTCGGATTGGTTCCAATCTAGGTCGCTGGAATTCCGATTTTTTTCACGCTAAGCAGCCCGATACATCGGGGCCAGCAACAAGGAGCCACGTCTTGGGTATTCCCCTCCGGTACGTCGCGAAGATTGGCGGCTACATCCTGAAACAGCACCTCACCGGCCGCAAGCGCTACCCGCTCGTGATGATGATGGAGCCGCTGTTCCGCTGCAATCTCGCCTGCGCCGGTTGCGGCAAGATCGATTACCCGGACGAGATCCTGAACAAGCGCCTGCCGGTGGCGGATGCCCTCGAGTCCGTGCGCGAGTGCGGCGCCCCCATGGTGGTCATCGCCGGCGGCGAGCCGCTCCTGCACAAGGACCTGCCGCAGATCGTCGAGGGCATCATCGCCCAGAAGAAGTTCGCGATCGTGTGCACGAACGCGTTGCTCCTCGAGAAGAAGATCAAGGAGTACAAGCCCAGCCCGTACTTCACTTGGTCGATCCATCTCGACGGCGACAAGGAGATGCACGACGGCTCGGTGTGCCAGCGCGGCGTCTACGACAAGGCCGTGGCCGCCATCGCCAAGGCGAAGGAGATGGGCTTCCGCGTCACCATCAACTGCACCTTCTTCAACAACTCGTCCTCGGACAAGATCGCCGACTTCTTCGACAGCGTGACGAAGATGGGCATCGACGGCATCACGGTCTCGCCCGGCTACGCCTACGAGCGTGCGCCCGACCAGCAGCACTTCCTGAACCGCAAGGCGACGAAGGATCTGTTCCGCGGCGTGTTCCGCGCCGGCAAGGAGAAGGGCCGCCAGAAGTGGGCCTTCCAGCAGTCGGGCCTGTTCCTCGACTTCCTGGCCGGCAACCAGACCTACCATTGCACGCCCTGGGGCAACCCGACCCGCACCGTTTTCGGCTGGCAGAAGCCCTGCTACCTGCTCGGCGAGGGTTACACGGCGACCTTCAAGGAACTGATGGAGGAGACCGACTGGGATTCCTACGGCACCGGCAACTACGAAAAGTGCGCCGACTGCATGGTCCATTCGGGCTACGAGGCGTCCTCGGTGGTGGATTCGGTGCGCAAGCCCTGGAAGCCGCTCATCCAAGCGATCCGCGGGATCAAGACCGAGGGCGAGATGGCCCCCGAGATCAATCTCGACAAGCAGCGCCCGGCCGAGTTCGTGTTCTCGCGCAACGTCGCCCAGAAGCTGTCCGAGATCAAAGCCTCCGGCGTCGACACCAAGCGCGAAGCCCGCAACCGTACGGCGGCCTGAGCCGCCTCGGCGCCGGCAGAGTCCGGCGCCGAACGATCCCGAACGAAAAGCCCCGCGACACCTTCGTGTCGCGGGGCTTTTCGTTGTCCGAAATCCGTTCGTCCTACGGTACGCCGAGGCTCGCACCGAGCAGGGGCCGGCACCGCTTCAGGACCGCGAAGGCTCGCCCGGAATCGCGGGCGAGGTGCATGAGGGGGCCGATCTGGCGTGGATCGCGCAGGATCGCCATGAGCACCGCGACGATGTCGGGCTCGCCGTTCGGTTTCAGCGCCTGCGCCGCGAAGGCCGGGATCGCCCGTTTGGCCGGATCGCAGATCACGCGGATCGCCGCGAAGGGCAGGCCATGCCGGGCCGCGAAGGCGGCGGCGACGTGCGATTCCATATCGACGGCGACAGCCCCGGTACGGGCATGGAGGCTGGCCTTGTCGGCAGGAGCGAGGATCGCCGTTTCCACGCCGGCGACGGCCGCCAGGACGGAGCCCAACGCCGCGAGCCGCGCCATCAGCGCATCGGCCACGGCTCTGTCGGCTGGATAGCTTCGGTCACCCGCCACAATCTCGGTGGCGACAACCACATCCCCCGCCGCGAGGTCGGGCGCGAGTCCTCCGGCGATGCCGATGCTGACCACCGCGCGGCATTCCGGCGGCACTCGGATTTCGAGGAGGGCGCGCAGGCGCCGCGGGTCGCCGCCCGCCCCGATGGCGATCACCCCCGGTCCGGCGGCGAGACGCGCTTCCTTGGCGAGGCCGGTGACGGCGAGGACGGGGAGCATCGGATTTCCAGACACCAAGCCGGCCCTCCCCGGAGCGGGTAGGGGCGGGCGAACCCCTACATTCCGAACGCGACCGTCCGGGTGTTGGACTGCTTCAGATTGCGGAAGCGCGCCATGGCCCAGAGCGGGAAGAACTTCGGGTAGCCGTGGTAGCGCAGGTAGAACACCCGCGGGAAGCCGGTGGCGGTGTAGCGCTCCTCGGACCAGAAGCCGTCGGCCCCTTGCGTCCGGGTCAGGTAGTTGATGCCACGCACCACCGCCGGATCGTCGGCCTCGCCCGCCGCCATGAGGGCGAGCAACGCCCAGGCCGTCTGCGAGGCCGTGGAGTAGCCCGGCTCGAAGGCCGGATCGATCTTGTAGGACGATGCGTCTTCGCCCCAGCCGCCATCCGGGTTCTGGATGCGGATGAGCCAGGCCACGGCCTTGCGGATCTCGGGGCTCGCCGGATCGACGGCGGCGGCATTGAGGGCGCACAGCACCGACCAGGTGCCGTAGATGAAGTTCATGCCCCAGCGACCGTACCACGAACCGTCCTCTTCCTGGTCGGCGAGGAGGTAGGAGACGCCGCGGTCGAGGGCCTTCGAGCTGTCGCGGGTCTCGCCGAGCTGGGCCAGCATCGAGACGACGCGGGCGGTGACGTCGGCGGTGGGCGGGTCGAGCAGGGCGCCGTGATCCGAGAACGGGATGTGGTTGAGGTAATGATGGTTGTTGTCGGCGTCGAACGCCGCCCAGCCACCGTCGCTCGACTGCAGGCCCTCGACCCATTCGCGGGCCCGCGCAATGGCATTGGCGTAGTCGGGCACGTCGGCGACCAGCCCGTGCTGACGGGTGGCCCGGTCCATGGCCATCACCACGACGGCGGTGTCGTCGAGGTCGGGGAAGTGGGGATTGGCGTACTGGAACGCCCAGCCGCCGGGACGCACGTTCGGGCGGCCCGCCGCCCAATCGCCCTTGATGTCGAGGACCTGAAGGGGCTTGAGCCAGTCGAGGCCGCGGCGGGCCTGCCGCTCGGCCTCGGGGCCGCCGGCTTCCAGCAGGGCATGGCCGGCCAGCGCCGTATCCCACACCGGGGACAGGCACGGCTGCACGTAGGCCTCGTGCTCCTTGACCACCACGAGCTTCTCGATGGCCTCGCAGGCGATCATCACCTGCGGGTGGTCGGCGGGATAGCCGAGCACGTCGTACATCAGCACGGTGTTGACCATGGCGGGGAAGATGGCGCCGAGGCCGTCTTCGCCGTTGAGGCGCTCGCTGACCCAGGCCTCGGCCTTGTCGATGGCGCGCTGGCGGCGCTTCTTCGGGAAATGCGCCTGGGTGACTTGCAGCACCCGGTCGATGGCCCCGAAGATGGGCGTCCAGGGCCAGGTCGCGTGCGGGCTGCCGGGCCAGTGACGGACGTGCTCGGGCGGCGTCACGAACAGTTCCGGCACGCCGAGGCCGCGCGGGTTCTTGGCCAAGGGCTTCTTGGCCTGAAGCACCAGCAGGGGCACGATCACGCAGCGCGCCCAGTAGGACACCTTGTCGAGGTGGAACGGGAACCACTTCGGGAGGTGCATGATCTCCACGGGCATCACCGGCACGGCGCGCCACGGCACCTGCCCGAACAGGGCCAGCAGGAAGCGGGTGAAGACGTTGGAATTGGCGGCCCCGCCGCGCGACAGGATCGCCTCGCGCGCACGGCGCATGTGCGGCGCCTCGATGGAATCGCCCGTGAACTTGAGGGCGTAGTAGGCCTTGACGCTCGCGCTCATGTCGAACGGCCCGTCGTGGACCAGGGACCAGCCCCCGTGCTTGCCTTGCGTGCGGCGCAGGTAGTTGCCGATCTTGGCCTCCAGGCCCGGCACGATCTCGGTCGCGCGGAACTGGTGGAACATGATGTATTCGGACGGGATCGTCGCGTCGGCCTCGAGCTCGAAGCACAGGTGCCCGTCGGCATGGGAGAGAGCCGCGAGGGCGTGCGTCGCGCGCGTGATGCCGCGCTCCACATCCTCGATGGAGATCTCCTGCGTCTTGGGGCGCTGCAGCGCCTCGACCTTCTTGAATGCCTCTCGCATCGTCCTCGCCTCACCGGCCTTCAAAGCTGCCGCCATACCTCAGGCCGCGCCGCACGCGCGTGCCCGTGCACACTCGCCCGCCGGGCGTGCGAGTGCGTGCGCGGCGGTCGTTCCCGACCGGATCGCGCCTTCGATCGTCGATGGCAGACCGGTCGCGGTCCAATCGCCTGCCAGGACGCAATTGCGGTGGGCCGTCTGGGCGCCGGATCGGCGCGCGGCCTCGGCAGGCGTCGCCGCGAAGGTCGCCCGCTTCTCCTTGACGATCTGCCAGCTTGGCAGTTCTGGCGCAAGTCCGCACAAAGTCGAGACTTCGGCCCAGATTTGTCGACCCAAGTCTTCCCGCGGCACGTCGAGGAGGCGATCGGCGCCGCTGATGGTCACGGACAGACGATCCGGATAGGCGAACAGCCACTCCGTCAGTCCATTCACCACGCCGAGCAGTAACGGTGCGTTCGCGGGCGGAACCACAGCGAAATGCGCGTTGACGATGGAGCGGTAGGCCTGCGGCGCGGCCAACCCCGGAATCAGGTCCGCCGCGACCCAGGGTGGCAGGGCGACCACGACCGAATCAGCGGCGCCGAGAACGAGGGTCTCGTCGCCGAACACGAGTTCGGTGACCCCGGCCTCGCCGAACGTCAGCGAGCGCAGGCGATGCCCGAACCGCATTTCGGCGCCGTACCGTGCCAGATAGGCCACAGCCGGATCGACGAACGCCGCCGAGAGCCCGGCCACCGCCACGAGGGGTCGGCTCGCAGCACCTCCGGCCCCGAGGGTCTCGCGCAGGATCGTGGCGGCGAGGCCGACGTCGCTCTCCTTCGGCTCGGTGTTGAGGGCCGCGATGAGCACCGGGTGCCACAAGCGGTCGTAGAGCAGGCCCTCGCAGGCCATGGCCTCGCCGATGGTTCCGCCCTGGCCCGGCGCCTTGCCGGCGGCGGCCTTCAGGATGCGCAAGGGGGCGAGATAGTCCGATGCCTTGGTGCCCGGCACCCGGCGCGAAGCTGCAAGCACCCACCAGGGGATCCGGCCGGCGTTGGGGCGCAGGGTCCAGCGCTCGCCGGTCTTCAGGTCGGCGAAGGGGAACTCCGCTTCAGCTGGCCCCGAGAGGGCATCGGCCGGGGCGCCGATGGTCTTCATGAAGCCCAGCGCCGAGGTGTTGCCCGACAGGAGCAGGTGGTTGCCGTTGTCGATGGTGAGACCGAGGGTCGGGTCGTAGTACGAGCGGCAACGGCCGCCGGCCTGCTTGGCCGCCTCGTGCACGATCACGCAGCGTCCGGCCTCCACCAGGGAGACGGCGGCCGAGAGCCCGGCGAGCCCGGCGCCGACGACGTGGACGGTACCGGCCATCAGACGATCCCGTGACGCAGGGCGACGGCGACGAGGGCGGCCTTGGCCGGCTTCACCCGGGCGCGGGGCTTGGTCCAACCGCGCGCCAGCACGGCGTCGAGGTAGAGCCGGTAGGCCGCCGCCATGAGACGGGGCGCCTTGGTGACCTTGCGCGGGCAGCGGGCGATGATCGCCCAGGTCTCGCGGTAATGCTCCTTCGCCTCCTCCGCGACGGCGGCACAGACTTCGCCGATGCGGGGATGGTCGATGGCCGCCTGCGGCGTCGGATCGGTCAGGCCGATGGCGAAAAGCTTCTCGCGGGGGAGGTAGAGGCGGCCGCGCTCGGCATCTTCGTCAATGTCGCGCAGGATGTTGGTGAGCTGGAGCGCGCGGCCCTCGTGATGGGCGAGCGCAATGCCTTCGGCCTCGGCCACACCGAAGATGCGTACGGAGAGGCGGCCGACGGCACTGGCGACCCGGTCGCAGTATAGGTCGAGGGTGGCTTCGTCGGGGGCGACGATGTCCTCGAACGCGTCCATGGCCATGCCGTCGATGACGGCGTGGAAATCCGCCCGCAACAGGCCGTAGCGCCGGATCGGAACCACGAGGTCCTGCACCCGGGGCACGGGCCGTCCGGCATAGAGGGCGTCGATGTCGGCGGCCCAACGGTCGAGCTCAGCCCGGCGAATCTCGGCGGGACCGCCGTCATCGGCGACATCGTCCACGGCGCGGCAGAACGCGTAGACGGCATACATCGCCTCGCGCCGTTCCTTCGGCAGGAGCCGCATGGCGGTGTAGAACGACGAGGATTTCGCCGGCAGGGCCTCGACGGGCGCCGCCTCGGGCAGGGGGGTGGCGGTGGCGCTCATGCGCGTGCCCCCAGCGCATGGCGACGCAGGGTCCGACCGCGCAGGGGGCGCCGCGCCAGGGTCGCGGCGATGCCGCCGAGCGCCGTCAGGGCGAACGCCGCCTTGCCGTGATGGACCTTCTCGGACAGGGGATCACGCTCCATCAGGCCCCGGCACAGCACGACCGCGAGGCGGTGGATCGCCGCGATCTCGAGGCTGAGGCGCAGGTCCGCGATGAGGTCGGGCAGCACGGCGCCCTCGTCCAGGAGCCCCATGGTGCGTGTCGCCAATTCACGGATGACGTCGCGCAGCGCCGGCGAGGCCTTGGCGGCGCCCAGTGCCTCGACGGTCACGCCATGCTTCTCCAGGGTTTCGCGCGGGAGGTAGACCCGGTCGTTGCGGGTGTAGTCCTTCCCGCAATCCTGGAGGTGGTTGATGATCTGCAGCGCGGCGCAGATGGCGTCGGATGGCCCCCAGACCACGGACGGATCCTCGCCGTGCACGTCGAGGACGTAACGTCCCACCGGCATGGCCGAAAGTCGGCAATAGGCAATGAGCTCGTCCCAATCGGCGTAGCGGGTCTTGCGCGCATCGAGGCGGAAGGCGTCGAGGAGTTCGAGCGCGTGGGTCGCCGGCAAGCCTCTCGCGAAAAGTTCGCGCTTGAGGGGCTCGGCCTCGGGGTCGGACGGACCCTTGCCCGTAAGGGCGTCGGCGAGCGCGTCGAGCAGCTCGATCTTACGCTCGGGCGTCAGCGTGGTGTGGTCCGCGACATCGTCGCCGGCCCGCACGAAATCGTAGAAGGCCAGGATCGCGCCCCGGTTCCTCGGGTGGATCAGGTGCGACGCGACGGGAAAGTTCTCGTCCTTGTGGCCCTTGCCGGAGCGGGCCTCCGTGGCGTTCTGCAGGATGGCGCTCACTTGAGGCGTCCCTCCTGGCGGAACCACGCGATGGCGTCGGACAAGCCTTCGCGGTAGGGGCGGGCGGTGTAGCCGAGTTCGGCTCGCGCCTTCGCATCGGTGAAGAACATGCGGTAGCGCGACATCCTGATGCCGTCGATGGTGGCGAACGGCGCCTTGCCGGTGAAGCGGGCGATCTGCTCGGAGACGAACGCGATCGGGTAGACCACGGCGCGCGGCAGGTTCACCGTCGGCGCCTTGCGGCCGACCATGCCGGCGATGTCGGCGAGCATCTGCGAGAGCAGGACGTTCTCGCCGCCGAGGATGTAGCGCTCGCCGACCCGTCCGCGCTGGAGCGCGAGCAGATGGCCGTAGGCGACATCGTCCACGTGGGCGAGGTTGAGGCCGGTGTCGACGAAGGCGGGCATGCGTCCGAGCGCCGCTTCCAAGATGATGCGGCCCGTGGGCGTCGGCTTCACGTCGCGGGGGCCGATGGGCGTCGACGGGTTGACGATGACCACGGGCAGGCCGTTGCGCGCCGCCATCTCCTCGACGACCCGTTCGGACACAACCTTGCTGCGCTTGTAGGCGCCGATGGCGGTGCCGGGCGTCAGGGGCCGGGTCTCGTCGGCGGGCGTGCCGTCGTCGTGCGGTTTGATGGTGGCGACGCTCGACGTGTAGACGATGCGCTCGATGCCGGCCCGCAGGGCCTCTTCCATGAGGATCACGGCGCCGTCGCGGTTGGTCGCGACGATCTCCTCGGGGTTCGGCGCCCATAGGCGGTAGTCCGCCGCCGCGTGCACGAGGTAGCGCTGGCCTTTCAGGGCGGCGGCGACGGCCGTCCGATCGCGCATGTCGCCCTCGACCACCTCGACGTCGGTCCAGGTCAGGTTGGTGCGCGGCGATGTGGCCCGCACCATGATCCGCACCCGAAATCCGGCCTTGCGAAACACGTCCACGAGGGCGGCGCCCAGGAAACCGCTCGCACCGGTGATGAGAACCGGGCCGGCATCGAAGGGGCCGGTGGGGGTCGCCTGTGGCATTTCTCTCGCGGGTTCAAAAGCAAAAGGGGCGCAGCGGGTTTGGGACCGCAGAACCCGGCGCTTTTGTCATCGAAATAGACCCCCGACAAGCGCAGTCGGGTCACACCCAGGCGCATCCGCACGGGGCTGGCCCGCGCGGATGCGCCTGATCGGGACCAGTCAGGCGAGGCGCAAGCGGCTCGATCCGGCCTTTCGCTCGGGGAGGGTATCGCGGGCGGTGCGGGCGATGGATTCGGCGTCGAGGCCGGCCTCGCGGTACATGGCGTCGGGGGAGTTGTGGTCCTGGTAGGTGTCGGGCAGGGTCAGGGTCCGCACCCGGACGCGGCCGGCATCCAGCGCGCCCTTCTCGGCCAGCAGATGCAGCACCATGGCGCCGAAGCCGCCCACCGAGCCCTCCTCCAGGGTGATCAGCACCTCGTGGC
>NZ_LMRE01000045.1:0-213548 GCF_001424745.1 Methylobacterium sp. Leaf469 | reverse complement strand
TCTAGGGCCTGTCGTCGCCTGAACAGATTGGCTGGGCTTGCGTTTTCGTCTCTCTGATGGAGGAGGGACGATGCTGAGCAACGCGCAATGGGCTGATCTGGAGCCTCTGGTTGAAGCCTGCCGGCCCAAGGCCAAAACGCCTCCGCAGGATCTGCAGCGCACGCTCTCGGCCATCCTTTGGCGGCATCAGAACGGAGCCAAATGGCGGGCTATTCCCGAGGAATTGGGACCCTGGTGRCGGGCTGCCCAGATCTTCATCCGCTGGTCGCGTGCCGGCGTCTGGGAGCGGCTTCTTCACCTCGTGCAGGAGCGCGGTGTCCAACTCGGTATGGTGTTCCTCGACGGCACGAACGTTCGGGCGCACCAAAAGGCGGCGGGAGCCGCCAAAAGGGGGGATCTGCAGCCGAGCGAGACGCTCGTGAAGCTGTTGGCCGCTCGCGTGGCGGGTATGGCACCAAGGCTTGCGTGATCGCCGACGGGCAGGGCCGCGCCATCGCCTTCCGGCTGGCGCCCGGTCAGGCCCATGAACTTCCTCACGCTGTTCCCCTGCTCGACCAACTCCCGGGGGTGCCCAAATGGGTCGTAGGAGACCGCGGCTATACCAGCCACGTCTTTCGCGAACACATCTGGGATATGGGCGCTCGGCCTGCGATCCCGCCTCAGCGCCACGAAGCGCCCGTGGCCTGCCCGGATTGGATCTACAACAACCGTAACCAGGTCGAGCGTCTCTGGGCCAGGCTCAAAGAGTGGCGCGCCATCGCCACCCGCTACGAGAAGACTGCCGTCAGCTTCATGGGCGTCCTCTCCCTCGCAGCCGCCCTCGATTGGCTCAAGCGATGACACGCCCTAGTGCGGTGTCCGATCGGCTTGGATCGGCCGTCTGGGAGAGCGGTGGACNCGCCATCGCCACCCGCTACGAGAAGACTGCCGTCAGCTTCATGGGCGTCCTCTCCCTCGCAGCCGCCCTCGATTGGCTCAAGCGATGACACGCCCTAGAAGCTGCCACCCATCCCGCGAAAGCGGGTTCGTTGATCGAACGAAGCTGTGTGAAAAGCGGATGCCACGCTGCGGCTGTCCGGCCGTCTGGGAGAGCGGTGGACAGGCTTTTTCGACCACCTCCATCTTGGTCGTTGCAAGATCGCAAGGAAGCTCAATGAAACCTGCGTCGTTGCTCGTTCGATCTCTTACGCTCAAACATCGAACGATGATCAGCGATTTCTAGCTATATAAATTTGATCTGATGCGCTTCGTCTTAGACTTCTTCTCCAACGGATGCCCGGGATAACACGCTTTGTCGAAGCTGCAGATCGTCACTAAGATGACCGACCTCCTGATTGCCTGGACGATTGCGTCACGCACGATAACCCGAACCGCGTCATCGAAGCGTTTGTCGACGAATTGGATCTCGCAGCCCTCGGCTTTGCCGGCGTGAGGCCCGCCGCGACCGGCCGACCGGGCTATCATCCCGCGACGCTGTCGAAGCTCGACCTGAACGGTACCTGGACCAGATCCCGTCGAGCCGGCGCTTGGAGAGGGAGGCCGGCCGCAATGTCGAGCTGATGTGGCTGATGGCCGCCTTGCACCCGACTTCGATGCGATCGCGGACTTCCGGCGCGAGAACGGGGACGCGCTTCGCGCCACCTGCCGGCACTTCGTGATGCTCTGCCGGCAGGTCGGCCTTCTGGCCGGAGGCGCCGTGGCCGTTGACGGCAGTCGGTTCAAGGCCGTGAACACGCGCGACCGAAACTTCACCCCGGCCGCGGTCTGAAGGCCCTTCGAGCAGGTCGAGACGCGCATCGTGCGCAACCTTGCGGCCCTCGATACCACCGACCGTCAGGAGGCCGATGTGGCGCAGCTTCGAACCCCAGGCCTGAAGGAGCGGCTTCCCGCACTCCGGGATCGGTTGAGCACGCTGCAGGCGATGGAGACGCTCGTGGAGGTCGCGCCGGACCGACAGATCCCGCTGACCGACCCCGATGCGCGGGCCATGGCGACGAACGGCAAGGGCACCGGGCTCGTCGGCTACAACGTTCAGGCCGCGGTGGACACGAGGCATCACCTCGTCGTCGCCCATGAGGTGACGAACGTCGGCCACGACCGCATCCAACTCGCCAACATGGCAGGCCAGGCGCAGAGCGCCATCGACCAGGAAACCGTCCAGGTCCTGGCGGATCGCCGGTACTTCTCCGGCGAGGAGATCCTGGCCTGCGACCGAGCGGGGATCGCGGTCACGCTGCCACAGCCGATGACATGCGTGCGAAGGCCGAGGGCCGCTTCAGCAAGCAGGACTTCGTCTACTGGGCGAGCGACGACACATACCGCTGTCCGGCAGACCAGACGCTGACCTGCCACTTCGAGGGGGTCGAGAACGGGATGACCCTGCGGCGCTACTGGATGTCAGCCTGTCCTGCTTGCCCGATCGAAAACCTTTGTACACCCGCCGAGCAGCGGCGCGTCACACGTTGGGACCATGAGCACGTGCTGGAAGCCTTCCAGCGCCGGCTCGACGAGAACCCGAACGCGATGCGTGACCGGCGCCAGACGGTCGAGCGCGTCTTCGGCACCCTCAAAGCCTGGATGGGAGCGACCCGCTTCTTGACCCTGGGGCTGAAGAACGTGGCGGTGAGATGAGCCTGCAGGTTCTTGCCTACAACATGAAGCGAGTGATCGCGATCCTCGGTGCCGGTCCGCTCATCGCAACCATCCGGGGGAAAGCCCGGCTTCTCTGCGGAACGCGCTGTCAGGTCCTTCCAGACCTCCGATGCGTTCTCACACAGCCTCCAGCGTGAACGAACGTTCATGACAACACCGGAACTGAGGCACCACCCCGCCTTGAAGACGGCGCCCTGATTGGTATTTTACATATGAACGTAGCCAGTAATGGCGTGTGGAACGTTCGCGAGAGGGCGTACGGCCTGTTTTCGAAAAATGTGGTGGATTACCCACCCTTTCCGCCGGTCTCGATAAAAGGTCAGTAATTACGATAGGTTACTGAAACGCAACGGCTTCGTACGCCCCGGCTGGTACATATGCCTCTACCAATGGGTCGTCCCTGGAAGAATCACAGCAGCGGTGTCTACTACGTTCGGAAGGCTGTACCAGCCCGGCTGGATGGCCTCGTGGGCAAATCACGCGAAAAGGATAGCCTCGGGACACACTATCCGGGGGAGGCCCGTCGGCGTCATACCGAGGCCGTCATCGAGATCGAACGGCGGTCGCTCAATAATCAACGGGTCAGGCGGGCGACCTGGAGAGCTTGATCGAACATGGCATTGAGCGACGCCGTGATGTCAGCGGGGGTGTTCGCCGTGTAGAAGAATCCGGGAGACGCGCAGCTCCGCAATGGTGTCGCGAGACCAGGGCTGAATCCGTTCACTAGATTGTTTTCTCTGGCGACATCTCCTCCGAAGTCCTGGAACTTGATGATATTGTACGGAATATAGAGCACCGACACGGTCGCGCCGGCATTCTTCAAGTCGGTGCACTTCGATGGGTCGATCTGCTTCGGCTTCGATCCATCCCAACGTGCATTGGGATACAGGAGAAATTTTGACGGATCGCCAGGGTAATAACGCTTGATTCCAAGCAGCAGGGAGTGGTTCTGATCATTCTGCATTCCATCCGTGATCAGGAACACAAACGGTTTGCGAGAAGTCGCTGCCGTGCCGTCGCCGAATGTCGCGATTGTGGATTTCATTTGGGGCAACACCGTTTCGAAATGCGTTCCCCCGCTCCCAGTCCCCGTGCTCGGATCTCCGTTAATGAACAGTTGCGTGCTGCCAGTGTCGAGAAGGTTCGTCAGAGCGAGAGGCCAGGGTTTACTGCATTGAGCGGTTGTGCTGAGGGTCGCAAGGTCGCTCGTAACCCCTGCCAACGTCGCCATTTGATTGATGAACGGATACAGGCCGACCCGGTACTGGTTGGGAACGAGGGGTAGGGCGGCTCTCCTGATGAGTGAACAAACGGCATCGTTGACCGCGTCAGAGCGCAGCTGAATCTTGCCCGCGGCAAGATCCCATCCGACACGGCCAGGAAAGTGGCAGGCGAATTGGCAGCCCTGCCTGTAGTTGTCTTCCTTCAGGTCGTTGTTTTTGAGGGCTAGCTTTTCCATTCCCTCGTCCGAGGTCGGCAACCCCATCGAGCCGGACACATCAAGGAGCAGGTAGAAATCGAGATAGCTCGCGATATCCGCCGAGGCCGTCACCGTGTTTGAAATCAGCGTCGTAGGCGTCCCAAAAATCGGCCCGATGGTATTCTTGACGGTGGCCGAATAGCTCACCACTGCGGTCAGGGTTTGCGCATTGCGGCTTACCTGAGGTGTTGCAAGTGTGACTTGACCGAAGGTGATATTGCCCATGTTGGCGTTGAATGCGTTGACCGCTTTGGTGGTGCCGGCTGCGAGTGCGTTGGCCGAGACATTGGTCTGGCCGGCATTGCTGGAAATGTAGGCCTTGGCCGTGACGACCGCCGCGATGGCGGCGGCGTCGGCGGCCATGTCGAGCTTGGTCTTGTTGCTGGTTGCGATCCCATAATCGACTCCAAGACCGATCATGCCGATGATGGGGATCAGGCTGAGGCCGAACAGAACCGGGATACTGCCTCGACGCGAAGCAACGAGGGCCGCTCCGTGACCGCGAAGCCTGTTCACAGGAAGCCAGGACATTTCACAGCGATCCCATCGTCGTTCGTGATGTCGTACTTGATCTGCGTGGCGTAGCGCGGCTGCAGATAAATGGAGCGTGCAATGCGCACGGGCGCGATGAACGTGGCGCCGAACGTCGGGCGGAATAGAAACACGACGTCGACGGCGATGATGGAATCGGGTCCGAAGACGGATCGCGGAAGCGAGGTCCTCGAGGGCGCTGCGGCATCGGCGGCGGGACTCTGCGGAATCGCGCAGGGGCGATAATTCCCGCCGGCGGTCCCCATGCTCGTCCAGGCGACATTGGCCTGATAGCAGACGGTCGGATCGGAATTCGCCAGGCACGTCAGGATTTTCGGCGTGAAGACGATGCTGGCGAAGTTGATCGAGATGTCCTGCCACCATTCCAGATTTTGCTGAGGTGCATCCGTCATGAGATAGGGAAACAGGACCAGTGCCGCGTCGAAGCTGAAGTGCAGGTCGAGGCTGTTCACGGTGGCGATCGTCGACCCTTGGGGTGGGGCGGTCTGGGCGATCATCTGGCTGATCGAACTCGCGATCAGGTCGATCTTTCGTGATGCGTTCACATAGGTGATCAGCTGGATGCCGCCGGCCATGATGGCCAGGAAAACCGGCAGGATGAGTGCGAATTCGATGGCCGAGACAGCGCGCCGGTCACCCAGGAAGCGCCGCGTGGCGTGGAGTGGCCCGCGGGTCATCAGAATTGCTCGTTGCGGAACGCCGCCGATGAGACGGCGAGATAGGCCGGCGCGCCCCTGTAGACCGTCCCCCCGCTCAGCCAGGAGATGACCGCGACGGTGGGGAGCGTGATCGGATAGATAACCTGAAGATACTGAAAGTCGCCCCGAACACCGAGGGTGTAATTACCAGAACCGCTGGACAAATCGGGGATCAGCAAACCGCTCTTGTCCGGCTTCACGAAGGTATAATAGCCCGCTGGGCCGCCGGCCTTCGGAACCACATACAGATTGATGACGATGTTCTCGCAAGGAATCGGCTTCGGGAGATAGCTGCACAAGCTGGTCCGGAATGCCGAACTGCCCATCGATTGGGCCTGCGCAGAACCGGTTATGATCTGCCGGCTCGCTTGAGCGGTCGCGTAGTCGAGGACTTGGTTGAGATAAAGCACCAGGGCCGCACTCAGGATGAAGACGATCACCAGAATTGCGATAAGCGATACGATGGCGAACTCGACTGCCGTCGCGCCACGTTCGTCATACAGATATTGCTTCACCGTCCGCATGCGAGATTCTGGACTTACATATGTGAAGATCCGGTGAAAACCGTCGGCATCCGCCCCGCATCGTGCCCAATCCGCTTTTGAAACGCAGCGAAGCCGCGTGATCTTCTAAACCGCCCCTTCACCGAGAACGGTGTAAGGCACCGCTTGCACAACCTCAGGATGAGCCCCAAAAGACGTTTCCGAGGAGGGAGCGGACGGTGTCTGACGGGTTCATCGAGATCGGATGCGAGGGCGCAGAGCACGTCAGCCTTGCCGCTCATGCGAACGCGATCCCCGTGCTGCGGGAGATCGTCGTCCGCAACGGCCTTGCGGCGGATCTGAGCGAGATCGCGCTGCGGATCGAGAGTCGGCCGCCAGTTGTGCGACCCCTGATCCTGAGAATCGACCGGGTCGCGGCTGGCGCCAGCCACACTGTTTCGACATCCGACATGCGTCTCGACGCGGCCGCCCTCGCCGGCTTCACCGAGGCGAGCCACTTCGATCTCGTCGTGAGCCTGACGGAGGCCGGCGGCGCCGTGGCCGAGACCGTGCGGACCCTGCGTTTACTGCCGCCGACCCATTGGGGCGGGGCGGCCAGCGCCCCGGAGCTCCTCGCCGCCTTCGTCCGTCCCAACGACCCGGCCGTCGACGGCATCTTACGGGACGCCGCGACGAAGCTCCGGGCGGCCGGCCGCTACCCTGCGTTGAACGGTTACGCGGATGGCACGAAGGCGCGGGTCTGGGAAATGGCGGAAGCGATCTGGGCGGCGCTGGCCGACCGGCGCCTCGCCTACGTTCTGCCGCCGGCGAGTTTCGAGCAGACCGGGCAGAAGGTTCGGGGGCCATCCGACATTCTGGAGCGCCGGGTCGGCACCTGTCTCGACCTGTCGCTCCTCTACGCGGCGTGCCTGGAACAAGCCGGCCTCGGCCCCCTCGTCGTCCTGACGACGGGGCACGCCCTGGTGGGCCTGTGGCTGACGGATACGGCGCTGCCGGGCGCCGTCCTCGACGACATGCAGACCTTGCGCAAACGGCGGGTTCTCGAGGACATGATCCTCGTGGAGCTCACCCTGCTGACCCGAACGCCGCCGGCTCGGTTCGAGGCGGCCGTGAAGCATGGCGCTGGCCAGGCGGAGGAGGGCGCGCCCGCCGACCTCGATGTCGCTCTCGACATCAGGCGCTGCCGCCGACACGGCATCCGTCCCCTCGATCTCGGCGGCGCCCGGCCGATCGATCCGCCGCCCGTCGAATTCGCGTCCCTGGACAGGGGGCTGTCCGATCCGCCGCCGTTCCGGGACGAGGAGATCCGCCGGGTCGAACCTACGCCCGCCGGGCCCGTCGACCGCCTCGAACTCTGGAAGCGCCGGCTCCTCGACCTCACCCTCCGCAACAAGCTCCTGAACTTCAGACCCGGCAAGGCTTCCGTCACCCTCGCATGCCCGGATGCGGACACACTGGAAGATCGCCTCGCCGCCGGGCACGCCCTTCGGTTCATGCCCGCGCCCGAGGCCCCCGAGGGTCAAAGCACGAATGCGGCGCCGAGGTTTCGGTCGGACGACGCCCGGCGCCAGGAGGTTGCCGCGGCCCTCGCCGGCGACGATGTCCACACGACGTTAACGGCGGACGAACTCGATCGGCGTCTCCTCAATCTCTATCGCCTTGCCCGCAACGGCTTCGAGGAAGGCGGGGCCAATATTCTGTTCCTCGCCGCGGGCTTCCTGTCCTGGACGCGCAAACCCGGCGAGGCGGCTCACCGCGCTCCCCTGCTTCTCATCCCCGTCGCCCTCCAGCGGTCGAGCGCGCGGGCAGGGTTCCGCCTCACACTGCATGACGACGAGATTCGCATCAATCCAACGCTGATCGAATTGCTGCGCCAGGATTTCCGTCTGTCGCTGCCCGAACTTGAGGACGACCTGCCGCGCGACGGCGCCGGCATCGATGTCGCCGCGATCATCCGAACCGTGCGCGGCCACGTCCGTGACCTCAAGGGCTGGGAGGTCGTGCCGGACGTCGTCCTGTCGACCTTCTCGTTCACCAAATTCCTGATGTGGAAGGATCTCGTCGACCGAGCCGACCTCCTCAAACGCAACCCGGTCGTGCGCCACCTCCTCGAGACACCGAAGCACGCCTATGGCGACGGTACACCGTTCCCAGAGCCGGGTCGCCTCGACGCCGAGCACCCGCCCGAGACGGTGCTCGCGCCGCTCTCGGCGGATTCCTCGCAGCTGTCCGCCGTGATCGCGGCGGGCCAGGGCAAGGATTTCGTGCTGTTCGGCCCGCCCGGCACCGGCAAAAGCCAGACCATCGGCAACATGATCGCCCATTGTCTGGCACAGGGGCGCACGGTGTTGTTCGTCTCGCAGAAGACCGCCGCCCTGGAGGTGGTGCGCCGCCGCCTGCAGGAGATCGGGCTCGGCGATCACTGCCTCGAAGTTCATTCGACCAAGGCGCAGAAATCCAGCGTGCTCGCGCAGTTGCGGAAGGCCTGGCACGAGCGCGCGGCGCCGTCCCGGGCCGAGTGGGGCGCCGCCACGGGCGAACTCGGCATCCTGCGTACCGAACTCAACCGCCTCGTCACTGCGCTGCATCGTCGGCGCGAGAACGGAATGAGCGCCTACGAGGCCTTCGGCCGGGTCGTCTCCATGGGAACCACCGCCCCGCCCGTCACCCTGGCGTGGCCCGAGCACCGTGCTCACGATGCCACCACCCTCGCGCAGCTTCGGACCGCCTGCCGCGACCTGCGGCCCGTCTTGGCGGCCCTCGGTTCGCCCGTCGGCCATCCCCTGCTGGGCCTCATGGCGAGAGACTGGTCGCCGGCCTGGCGGGATGCCACCGCGGCGGCGATCACAGCGCATACGGATGCCCTGACCGCCCTATGGGCCAGTGGCCAAACCTTCGCGCGAGACCTCGGCCTGTCGGAGCTGCTGTCTACGGTGGCCGGAACGCGGGGTCTCGTCGTCCTCGGCGCTTATCTCGTTCGCCCGGAGGCGGCGTGCGGCGTCGCCTTCCTGGCCGATGCCACGGGCGACCTGCGCCGGGCCGTCGCCGCGCGCGCACGGTTCCAAGCCGCACGGGACGCGGGGCTGGCGCGGCTCACGGCCCACTACCGCACGGGCCTCCTCGACGCAGACCTGCCGGCGCTCCTCGACGATTGGGTAGCGGCAGAGGGCGCCAACTTCCTCATGCGCGGCGGCCGGCTCAGGCGCGTCGAGGCGCGGGTGAAGCCGTACGTGGATGGTCCGATGCCGACCGATCTCGGCGCCGACCTCGCCGGCCTCATCGCCGTCGCCCGCCATCTCCGGGCCGGGTGCCCGGAGGACGCTCAGCTTGCCGGCCTCGAGCCTCCCTGGAACCGGCCCGAGACAAACGCGGACGCGTTTCAGGCGCCCCTCGATTGGGCGGAGAAGATCGAGAAGCTCGTGGCGGTTCTCGGTCCGCAGACTCTCGGACCACAGACCGCCGGGCCCGATGCCCTGCGCGACCACCTTGTGCGGTTCGTTCGGGGCGAGGGGCGGGGGCTTGCCGAGGGGGGCGGCATCGCCCGGGCCTACCGGGCGTTCGGCCGCGACCGGGCTGCCGTCACGCGGACCGGAGCCGCACTGGCACGCCTCGCCGGCCGCAACGACCCCCAGGAGCCCATCGAGCCGGGGCCGAACTGGATCGACGCCACCCTGAGGCGGATCTCGAATTGGGCCGGTGGGCTCGGCCGAGCGCAGGCGTGGTGCGCGTGGCAGGCCGCCTCCGCGACCGCCCGTGCCGCCGGCCTCGCCCCGCTCGTCGATGGACTGGAAACCGGCCGGCTCACGCCCGACGCGGCCGAGCCGGCGTTCGAGGCCGCCTACGCGCGCTGGTGGATCGACCGGGTGGTCTCCGATGATCCCGTCCTCGCCCGTTTCCTACCCGAGCGCCACGAGGATGCCATCGCACGCTTCCGCGCCGCCGACATCCGGGTGGCCGATCTCGCCAAGCGCGTGGTCCGCGCCCGGCTCGCCGACGGCGTCCCGGCCCCCACCGCCTTCGGCGCGGATCCCGAATGGGGCACCCTCTCGCGCGAGCTGACGAAGAAGGCGCAGCACATGCCCCTGCGCAAGCTGTTCGCGAAGATGCCCAGGGCGCTGACCCGGCTGACTCCCTGCGTGATGATGAGCCCGCTCTCCATCGCCCAGTACTGGCCGCCGGATTCGACGCCGTTCGACGTGGTGATCTTCGACGAGGCCTCGCAGATCGCACCCTGGGACGCCATCGGGGCCATCGCGCGCGGCCGGCAGGCGGTGATCGTCGGCGATCCCGAGCAATTGCCGCCGACCAACGTCGGCGACCGGGGCGTCGACACCATCGAGGACGGGTCCGACGTCGCCGACCAGGAATCGATCCTCGACGAGTGCCTCGCCGCCAACATCCCGCGGCGTAACCTCGACTGGCACTACCGCAGCCGTCACGAGAGCCTCATCGCGTTCTCCAACGCCCGCTATTACGGCGGGCGGCTCGTCACCTTCCCATCGCCCGTCACCGACGATCGTGCGGTTCGCCTCACCCTGGTGCCGGATGGACTCTACGAGCGCGGCGGAGCTCGCGTGAACCGGCCCGAGGCGCGGGCCGTCGTCGCCGAGATCGTCCGGCGCCTGCGCGAGCCGGCCTTCGCCGTCGAGCGCCGGTCGCTCGGCATCGTCACCTTCAACGGCGAGCAGCAGCGCCTCATCGAGAACCTGCTGGACGAGCAGCGCCGGGCGCACCCCGACCTCGAACCGTACTTCGACCGTGACCACTGGCACGAGCCGGTCTTCGTGAAGAACCTCGAGAATGTGCAGGGCGACGAGCGCGACGCGATCCTGTTCTCCTTGGCCGTGGGACCCGATGCGACCGGCCGGGTCGGCAGTACCGTTTCCTCCCTCAACCGGGAGGGCGGGCACCGGCGCCTCAACGTCGCGATCACCCGGGCGCGCCGCGAACTCGTGGTCTTCGCATCCCTTCGTCCCGAGCAGATCGATCTCGGCCGCAGCGGTGCGCGCGGGGTGCGCGACTTCAAGCATTTCCTCGAGTTCGCCGAGCGGGGCCCAAGGGCGCTCGCCGAGGCGTTCGCCCCGACCGGTGGCGACGTGGAATCGCCCTTCGAGGCCGCCGTGATGGCGGCGCTGGCGGCCAGGGGCTGGACCGTCCACACCCAGATCGGAGTCTCGGGCTTCCGGATCGACCTCGGCGTCGTCCACCCCGACGCGCCGGGCCGCTATCTCGCTGGCATCGAGTGCGACGGCGCCACCTATCACCGCTCGGCCACGGCCCGCGACCGGGACCGTCTGCGCGAGCAGGTGCTCGTCGACCTCGGCTGGCGCATCCGCCGGGTCTGGAGCACGGATTGGTGGATGGATGGGGGCGGCGCCCTCGAAAAGCTCCACGCACGCCTGACGGACGATCTCAGTGCCGACCGCCGGCAGGCCGCCGAGGTTGCGGCGGCCGCCGAACCGCCCGTTCCCACGGTTTCCGAACCCTCGAGTCCTTCGCCGGCCGAGGCGTCGACCGGTGGCTCCGCCGATGCCTCGCTGCCCGAATCCGACGATGCTCCACCGGCGCGGCTCTATGCCGACCGCGCGACTTCGCCCGACCCGGCGCCATCGACCCAAGTGAGCTATCGCCTCGCCGATCCGGCCGCTATCGGCGTGCCCATCGAACCGGCCCGATTCCACGAACTCGCCTACCGGCCGGTCCTGGCAGCGGCGATCGCGCACGTCCTCGCCGTCGAAGCACCGATCTACGAGGATGTCCTCGTGCGCCGCGTCAGTCGCGCCCATGGGATCGCCCGCGTCAGCCCGCCCGTCCGCGACGCAATCCTCGATGGCATCGACCGAGCCATCGCCCGCACGGACGACGAGGGCCGCGCCCTGCTGTGGCCGCCGGGCGAGGCGCCAAGCCGGAGCCGGCCCCATCGTTCGGCCGATCCGGCCGTGCGCGGCCATTCCGAGACGCCGATGCCCGAGCTCGTCGCCCTCGCCAAAGCCGTGCCCGTCGGGACCCCGGACACCGACCGAGTCCGCCTCATGGCGCGCAGCCTCGGCATCTCCCGGGTCGAGGCCACGACGCGCGCCCGCTTCGAGCGGGCCATCGCGTTCATCGAACGCCCTACGCCCGACTGAGGCCGGTTGGAGCCTCGCCTCAATGCCCAGCCGACGCCGGCTCCGTCTTGCCCGACCCGAACAGAGCGCGGACCCACCGGACGAGGGGTGCCAGGACGAACTGCGCCACGGGAATCGTCAGGCCCCCGGCAACGAGACCGATCAGGCCCGACAGGGTTGCGGTGGTGAGCCATTCTGCGGCGGCGGCAACGCTCGGAACCGCTGTGGCCATCCACTTCGCCGCATCGTGGACGAGGTGGGCGGGGGCGGTGACGCCGAAATGCTCCAGGCCGTGTAGCAGGATGCCGCCGCCGACCCACAGCATCGCGGCGGTACCGAGGATGGCAAGGCCGCTGAGGAAGTACGGCATCCCGACCACGAGGGCGCGTCCGAACCCGCGTGTCACCGGTCGCAGGGCGCGGTCCGGGCCGGAGGCGGCCCCCGGTCCCGCGTCGCGCAGGCCCAGCAGCGTCGAGGCCGGGCGGTCGTTGGCGGCCAGCGCCACGCCCGCATCGTCCGCCTTCACGATGAGGGCGACGGCGCCGTAGACGAGGAGGGTCACGCCGATGCCCACCACGGCGAGGATCGCCGCCTGGGTCACCGTCGATTCCGTGGTGAGGGAGGCCAGCGTGAGGGCCATCACCTCGGCCGAGAGGATGAAGTCCGTCTGGATCGCGCCGCGCACGCGCTGGTCTTCCTGCGCCTGAGCATCCTGCGGGCCGGTGGCGACCGCCGCCGCGGGGGCATGATCGGAGGCCGGCACGAAGGCATGGAGGATCTTCTCGGCGCCCTCGTAGCAGAGGTAGAGTCCACCCAGCATGAGCAGGGGCGTGATCACCCACGGCACGAGGTAGCTGAGCAGCAGGGCGCCCGGCAGCAGGAACAGGAGCTTGTTCTTGAGTGACCCCACGGCGATGCGCCAGACGATGGGCAACTCGCGCGCGGCAGCGAAGCCCACGACGTAGCGCGGCGTCACGGCGGCATCGTCGATGACGATGCCGAGCGCCTTGGTGCCGGCCTTGCCGGCCTGGGCGACCACGTCGTCGAGGGAGGCCGCCGCCACCCGGGCCAGGGCCGCAACGTCGTCGAGTAATGCCAGAAGTCCGAAGCTCACAATCGTCCATCCCCGGTCCGGCGCCATCCGCGTCGCGCCCCGGACAGAGGCATGACACGGATCGTCGCATCCGCAAGCCGAAGCGTGCCGATCGCAACCGACAAAGCACTGTATCCTTCCGCAACCGGCGGGTGGCCCGACCTCAGCAGGCCGAGACGTTCACCGCGAGGCCCCCCAGGGACGTCTCCTTGTACTTGTCCTGCATGTCGGCACCGGTCTGGCGCATGGTCTCGATGACCTCGTCGAGGGAGACGCGGTGGATACCGTCGCCCCGTAGGGCCAGGGAGGCGGCCACCACGGCCTTGTTGGCCCCGAAGGCGTTGCGCTCGATGCAGGGGATCTGGACCAGACCGCCGATGGGATCGCAGGTCATGCCGAGATGGTGTTCCATGGCGATCTCGGCGGCGTTTTCGACCTGCTCCGGCGACCCGCCGAGGAAAGCCGCGAACCCGGCGGCCGCCATGGCGGCGGCGGAGCCGACCTCGCCTTGGCACCCGACCTCCGCGCCGGAGATCGACGCACGGGTCTTGATCAGCCCGCCGACAGCCGCGGCCGTCAGCAGATAGTCGCGCCCCCGTGCCTCCGACCAGTCGGGGCAGAAATCGCGGGCGTAGCGAAGGACGGCCGGCACGATGCCGGCCGCCCCGTTGGTGGGTGCCGTGACCACGCGACCGCCCGAGGCGTTCTCCTCGTTCACCGCGAGGGCGAACAGGCTGATCCAGTCGACGATCTCATGGGCCGGGCGCAGGTTGCGCAGGCGCCCGGCCGTCAGGTCCTCGTGCAGGCGTCGCGCCCGGCGCCGGACCTTGAGGCCGCCGGGCAGTTCACCGCCCTGGCGCAGGCCGCGCTCGATGCAGGCGAACATGGCCTCCGCGATGGCATCCAGGCCCTGATCCACGGCTTCGGGCGAGCGGGTCGCGCCCTCGTTGGCCCGCTGCACGGCGGCGATGGACAGGCCGGTGCGGGAACAGACCGCCAGGAGTTCCGCCGCACTGGCGTAGGGCAGGGGAAAGGCCGCCTCCGGTCCCGGCTCGGGCCCGGCTTCGGACACCACGAAGCCGCCGCCCACAGAATAGAACACCTGGGCGAGGCGGGAATCGTCCGCCGCATCGAGGGCCGTGAACCGCATCCCGTTGGTGTGGAGCGGAAGCACTTCGGTGAAATTGAACACGAGGTCGTGGGCGGGATCGAAGGCCGGGCCGCCGAGCCACAGGCGCTTGTCCCGGGCCGGATCCGCCACGAGACCCGCAACGGCGTCGGGATCGATCCGGTCCGGCGCATGCCCGAGGAGGCCGAGGGCCACGGCCACGTCGGTGCCATGGCCGCGCCCGGTCCAGGCCAGGGACCCGAACAGTTCGGCCCGGATGCGCGCGACGTTCGTCATGCCCCGGACGCGCTCGCGGAACCGCAGGGCCGCCACCATGGGGCCGACCGTGTGCGAGCTCGACGGGCCGATGCCGATCTTGAAAAGGTCGAAGGCACTGATCATCGGCGTGGGAATCCGGGTGGGTGACGGGGGCCGATGCGCGCGTCCTACGCCGTTTCGCGGACCCTCACAAAGCGAGACGGCGAGGCGGGGAGCAGGAAACGGGCCGCTCGTACGCCCCGCGCGGATCGTGGGCACGGAACGTATCTTCCCCGGGCGGCCGGGATCGGAGAACGGCCGCCTCCCGCCGCGGCGCCGGGACGGTCATTCCTCCAAAGATGAAATGCCGCCCGGGAAAGACCGCCCCGGCGCTTGAGATCGGGGCGGGAATCCTCGATTCCTTCCCATGCGCGCGTCGCGCCGGCCGGCTGTCGTGGGCGAGGGCGGATGGCGGCGAGTCGACGCGCGACGGATCTCCTACGGAACGGCACGCCCCATGACGCGGCATCAAGACATCCTCTCGGCCATCGGCGGCACGCCGCTGATCCGGCTGGCGCGCGCTTCCGAGGAGACCGGGTGCACGATCCTCGGCAAGGCCGAGTTCCTGAATCCAGGCCTGTCGGTGAAGGACCGCGCCGCCCTCTCCATCGTGCGGGACGCGGAGGCGCGCGGGCTCGTCCGCCCCGGCGGCACCATCGTGGAGGGCACCGCCGGCAACACCGGCATCGGGCTCGCCCTCGTCGCATCCGTGCGCGGCTACCGCACGGTGATCGTGATTCCCGAGACGCAATCGGCCGAGAAGAAGGAAACCCTGCGGCTCGCGGGCGCCCGTCTCGTCGAGGTGCCGGCGGTGCCGTTCTCGAACCCGAACAACTACGTCCACGCCGCGCGCCGCCTCGCCGAGGCGCTCAGTGCCACCGAGCCGGCAGGCGCGTTCTTCGCCGACCAGTTCGACAACGTCGCCAACCGGCAGGCCCATGTCGAGACCACCGGCCCGGAAATCTTCGCCGCCACGGACGGCGCCGTCGACGGATTCGTCTGCGCGGCCGGCACCGGCGGGACCCTGGCCGGCACGGCGCAGGCCCTGCGCGCCCTGAAGCCCAGCATCCGCATCGCGCTCGCGGACCCGGAGGGCTCGGCGCTGCACGCCTACTACACCGACGGCGCCCTGAAGGCCGAGGGCTCCTCCATCACAGAGGGCATCGGCCAGGGCCGGGTGACCCGCAACCTCGAAGGTTTTCGGCCGGACCATTCATTCCGCATCCCCGACCGCGAGGCCCTCGACCACGTCTTCGGCCTCATGCGCGAGGAGGGCCTCAGTCTCGGGGGCTCATCGGGCATCAACGTCGCGGGAGCGATCCGGCTGGCGCGGGAACTCGGTCCGGGCCACACCATCGTGACGATCCTGTGCGACGGTGCCGCCCGGTACGCCTCGAAGCTGTTCAACCCAGGCTTCCTGAGAGAGCGCGGCCTGCCGATCCCGGGCTGGCTCGAAGGGACGCCCGAAGCGCTCCCGGATTGGCGGGCGTAGGAATTCTTCGAGCGCGTCGTCGCTTCAAGAGTGCCGAACAGAACCGTCTGGTCTAAGGCTGAGCTGAGGGGAGCTACCGAAGGCCAGCCGTGATGCCGGACCGTCGGTAGAAAAAAAGAGGTGTAGCATGGTGGATCGCAGATCGTGGCTCCGGGCCGGCGCGTTGTCGATCGTTGCGCTATGGACCTCCTTGCTGGCCTTCCCGGCGACGGCACAGGGGATCGGCCTGCCCGACGGCGCCGAGGCCGCGGCAAGGCTTCCTCCGGGCGACGTGATGGCGAAGGCGCAGGCCCTTCTCGAGGTGGGTCGCGGAGACGAGGCGGCATTCTGGTTTTATGCTGGACAGTTGCGCTATCGGAGCTACCTGGCAGCGCATCGCGATCTTGATCCGACGGGGCACCCGGCTCTTTTCGCCGCGCTTATCGAGACGATTGGGCGGCCGGTGAACGAGTATGCCTTCGGCGACGTCACGAAGCTGGCAAGTACGATCTCGATGGTTCTGGAATGGGATCGGCGCTACCCCGATCCGTCGCTGGCTGGCGCTGGGCACGAAAAGACGCGAAACGGTCTCGAAGGCCTTCGAGAGCAGATCATGGCCCAGGCCGATAGCATCCGCCGCGAGCGGCAGCAGCGTGGATTGCCAAACCGGTAGGAGCCGCCGACGGGGCCACAGCGATGCCGTTCTATCAGGCATTCTAAGCGTGGCGGACTTCACCGGGCCAGCGCGACCAATCCGACCGTGACGCGCCGACCTCGGACGCCCGACCTCGAAACGTCCGCCGACAGGTTTGCATTCACGCCGTCACAACCTCGCCCGAGGCGGCCACACGAATACGGAGGATGGAACACACCTGCGAACCGGCGCATCCCTTGCCCCGGAGCGCCGAGTGTTGACCACGACACCACCACTCCCAACCGGTGACGGCGAAAAAGGTGGACGCATGCGCGGCCACGACTGGTCGGGCTCGCCGCTCCGACCTCCCGAGACTTGGCCCGTGCCCTCGGTGTGGTCGCCGGCCTGATGTTGGGATCGGCCTTTCCCGTGTTCGCCGCGTGGGAAGCGGCTGTCGAGTTCTTCGCCGAAAGCGGAACCCACGGGTTCGAATTGTTGCACAAGTCGTGTTGTGTCGAGGCTCCGGCGCGAACCCTCAAGCGGCGCGCGCCTCCGACACGCCCGGCATGACGTCGGCGTACACGGATTCGGGTAGCCCGTACGCACCCGCTGCCGTGCCGAGCAGTAGGGCGCGATCGCGGATCACGATCATGCCGCGATGGATCGCGACGGCTCCCCGGGCTACGAGGCCGTGCAGAGCCATCGTCACGCCGGCGCGGCGCACGCCGAGGATCAGGGACAGGAACTCGTGCGTCAGTGTGATGTCCTCGCGACCGAGGCGGTCGTGGCTCATGAGCAACCAACGGGCCAGGCGCTGTTCGATGGGAAAGCGCCCGTTGCACAGAGCCGTCTGCGCCACTTGGATCGAAAAGGCATAGGCGTAGCGCAGCAGATGCAGATGCAGGATGCGGTTCGCGGCCAAAGCCTCCTGAAAGTCTGAGGCCGGGATACGTAGAACCCGACATGGGATCTGCACGAAAGCATCGTACGGCGCCTGCTCGACTCCGTAAAGAAGCGGAAGGCCCGTCATACCCTCCGGGCCAACCAAACCCGTTTCCATTCCGATATCGCCTGGCGTTCGAGCGACAATAGAAATGATACCCGGGCCAGGAAAACACACATGCGAGATCGTCTCGAGGGACGTTTCGACGACATGATGCTGGTCCAGCGATACGGACGTGAGATGTGGAGCGAGCGCCTCGAATAGATCCGGCCGCAGATTGGCCAGAAGTCTATTCTGTAAACCGGTTTGATCGAGATGCGGGGGCATGGCGGGGCCTGTATCGAAAGGACTGTTTCATTTGCCTGTCGGGTACTGGGTTTGATCGTTTGAGCCAGATTCGGTATCCTTACTTAGATACCATTTAGAAAACTAATTCAAGTTAGAAAGTAGGAGGAATTTCATAGTAATTATTTCTTATTGAAAGGCTCGGTCCCGCAGCCTTGCAATGGAAATTGTCCACGTTTTACGCGCTTGCTGAACTTCCTACGCGAAATCTTGACGCTACTTGCCGCGCTGCGTGTGTGAGTGATCCGAACCGTACAAATGACGTTCGGCGATTGGACGCGGGCGTTCAGCCAGTCACGCGGAAAGATTCTATCGCGGGCGAATTCAGTCGATCGGAGAGGTCCGAGTCGCGAGGCCACCGGCGCCGCTCCGTCGCATGGAATGCGATCCGCACCATCGAAGCCGCACAGCTTTCGTTAAACCGACGATGCGGCTGCAGGGCAGAGATGAGCACCCGCAGAGGCGACGCTCCAATCCAATGAGGCGACACCGATTCGATGGAAACCCCGCCGGCCACGTGGCCCGGCTTCATCGATGCCTCCTCCACAGGCTTACTTCGCCAGTGGCTGGACTTCCGGATACTGGTTAGCCTCTGTGAAGCCCGTAAACTCCTGCGTGCGGTCAATTGCAGCCGATGCAGATGCCCTTGGTGATCTCGTTGTCTTTCTTCTGCTGATTCGTGAGCCGATCGGCATTCCGGTCGACTTCTCCACCCGTTGCGGCGCCGGGAGGCTTGGTCTGGCCGACCGAGGTGGTGTTGGCGGCGCGCGATGTCGTCGTGACATCCCCGCCAGTACCAGTTTCGGCCGGAGATTGTGCCACGGCGGCGCTGACGGTTCCGAAGGAGAGGATGAGGGCGCCAACGAGGAGTTTCGGTGTCACGGGCGTGGTCCTTGGCGAGGTGGAGCTGCTCCCTTCCAACGGGTACGGCGCAGGCCGGTTCACGAGCGTATGCGCGTTTTCGTGTGACACCACACACGGACCGATTGCATTTCCGGATCCAAACCGAGGAAGGCAGGCAATGCTGTCGCGGCTACGATGCCACGACCGTGGTCGGATCGCTACCGACCCCAGTGATCCGCGACAGTAATCGCTGTCAGCGCGATCGCCCCCTAACGCAATTCCGCCGGATCGGCCCGGGGGAGCGACGGCACGAACTGCCGGGGTTGGAAGCGGGCGCTTGTCAATCTGCACCTTGGAGCTTCGGCACGCGGCAGGGGGCGGCGGAGGGAAAGCGCGCCGCCGGTTCGTCGGTCCTCCAAGGCGTCAAGGCGCCGCCGGTGAGCTCGCGAGGGTCAGAACCGTCTGGAGCAGGAGGTCGGCCCCGGCGGTACAGTCGGCCTGCGTCGCCGACTCGGACTCGTTGTGACTGATGCCATCCTTGCACGGCACGAAGATCATCGCGGTGGGCACCCGGAGAGCGAGGTTGCAGGCGTCGTGCGAGGCGCCCGAGACCATGCGGCGGTGGGGCAGGCCGAGGCTCTCGGCGCCCCGCTCCACAAGGGCGACGAGGCGGGGATCGAACGGCACCGGCTCCTGGCGCCACACGGCGTCGAGGGTGATGGCGAGGTTGCGACGTGCGGCGATCTCGGCGAGCGCCGCGCGCAGATCCGTGTCGATGGCGTCGAGGGTCGCGGCATGGGGATCACGCACATCGAGGGTGAAGCGGACCCGGCCGGGGATCACGTTGCGGGACGGCGCGCCGATCACCGCCTCGCCCATGGTCGCGACAGCGCTCGGGCCGTGCGCGTGGGCGATGCGCTCGACGGCCAAGGCCACTTCGGCGAGGCCGGTGAGCGCGTCGCGTCGGCGCGGCATCGGCGTGGTGCCCGCATGGCTCTCGAATCCCGTCACCGTGCCGTCGAACCAGATGATGCCCTGGCCGCCCTCCACCACCCCGATGGTCTTCTGCTCCGCCTCCAGGATCGGCCCCTGTTCGATGTGAAGCTCGACGAAAGCGCCGATGGCCCGTGACCCCGTAGGTTCCGTGGCGACGATGCCGAGGCGGGCCAGGGCCTCCGCCACGCTGATCCCATCCGCATCCGCCCGGGCGAGGATGTCGGTCACCGTGAAGGTGCCCACATGGGCGGCCGACGCCATGGTGGCGGGGGCGTAGCGGGAGCCCTCCTCGTTGGTCCAGTTAACGAGCAGAATCGGCGCCTCCGTCTCGATACCCGCATCGTTGAGGGTGCGGACCATCTCCAGCCCCGCCAGGGTGCCGAGGATGCCGTCGAAGCGCCCGCCCGTCGGCTGGGTGTCGAGGTGCGAGCCCGTGGCGATGGGCCGCCGGCTCATATCCCGGCCCGGCCTGAGGGCGAACTGGGTGCCGAGTTCGTCGGTGCCGACGGTCAGCCCGGCGGCCTCGCAGGCGTTGCGGAACCAGTCGCGGACCTGCCCGTCCTCCAGCGACAGGGTGAGGCGGTTGATGCCGCCCGCCGGGGTTCCGCCGAACGCCGCCGTCTCCATGAGGGTGGACCAGAGGCGCGCGCCGTCCACGCGCAGGTTGTGCCGTGCCGTGCTCATGCGGGCTCCTTGTTCGCTGATCGATGAGGGCTCCCCCACGAAGGGAGACGCGCGCACCCGTGGCCCCCGTCCGAAGGCCAAGGACCGGCCGGTCTAGTGAGCCGCTTCGAGGACCCGTGCCCGGTCGCCCTGGAACGCGGCCTGCGCCGTGTCCGTACGCCAGCACGCCGCCCGGTGTCCCGGCGCGACGGCGACGTCCGGGGGGGCGTCGACGTGGCATCTTTCCTCCGCGAGGAAGCAGCGCGGGGCGAAGGGGCAGCCAGGCGGGCGGTTGGCGAGGTCCGGGGGCGAGCCCGGGATCGTCTTCAGACGCGAGCCCTTGGCGAGCGCCCCGTCGGCGCGGCTGCGCAGGAGGCCGATGGTGTAGGGGTGGTGGGGGTTGAGCACCACGTCGCGGGCGGAGCCCTCCTCGACGATCCGGCCGGCATACATCACGGCGATGCGGTCGGCGACCTCCACGGCGGCGCCGAGGTCGTGGGTGACGAAGAGCGTCGAGAGGCCGAGTTCGGCCTGCAGCTCGCGCAGGAGCAGCAGGATCTGGATCTGCACCGTGGCGTCCAGCGCCGTGGTCGGCTCGTCGGCGAGCAGCACCTGCGGCCGGCAGGCGAGCGCGAGGGCGATCATAGCGCGCTGGCGCATGCCGCCCGACATCTCGTGCGGATAGGCGTCGAGGCGCCGTTCCGGGGACGGAATGCGGACGCGCTCGAACAATTCGAGGGCCCGCCGCCGCGCCGCCTCGGCGCCGATGGTCTCGTGCTGGCGGATCGCCTCGGTGATCTGCTTGCCCACGGTGTAGACCGGATCGAGGGCGAGGAGCGGCTCTTGGAAGATCATCGCAACTTCCCGTCCCCGAAGGGCGCGGAGCGCTTTCGGGGACAGCCTCATGACATCCTGGCCGGAGACCAGGATCTCCCCTTCGATCCGCGTCTTGCGTTCGGGGTTGAGCCGCATGATGGCACGCAGGGTCACGCTCTTGCCGGAGCCCGATTCGCCGATCAGCGCCACGGCCCGGCCGCGCTCCAGGGTGAGATCGACCCCGTCCACGGCCTCGACCACGCCGCCGAACACCACGCGGAGGCCCCGGATGGCGACGGCGGGCTCCTTTGCGAGTCCGCTGCTCATGGGCGAGCCCTCCGGGCTATCGTGGGGTGCAACCGGCTCCCTCTCTTGGAAGGAGAGGATTGGGATGCGGTGTGATCCATCTCCGAAGAGGTCAGACACCTCACCCTGTCCCTCTCCTTGCAGGAGAGGGGACCCGCGCTCGATCCGGTCAGTCTTCGGTGATGAGGAGGCCGGCTCATGCGGCCACCGACAGGGTGGGGGCGGCGGAGTGGCCGGAGCCCGGCTGGCGGGCGAGGCAGGCAACGCGGTGCTGGGGATCGACGGGGGCGAGGGACGGTGGTCGCGTCCGGCACACCTCCTCCACCAGGGTGCAGCGCGGGTGGAAGCGGCAGCCCGGCGGCGGATCGATGGGGTTGGGCGGGTCGCCAGCCAGCGGCGCCACCTCGGTGCGCGCGTCCGGGTCCATGGAGGGCATCGAGGACAGGAGGGCCGCCGTGTAGGGATGGGCCGGGTCGGCCAGAACGGTGTCGGCGGGGCCGATCTCCACCACCTGACCGAGATACATCACCGCCACCCGGTCGCAGATGAAGCGCACGACGTTGAGGTCGTGGGAGATGAACAGGTAGGTGAGGGCGAATTTTTGCTTGAGATCCATGAGTAGGTTCAGCACCTGCGCCTCCACGGACTTGTCGAGGGCCGAGACCGCCTCGTCGAGGACCACGAGGCGCGGCTCCAGGGCCAGCGCGCGGGCGATGTTCACGCGCTGGCGCTGCCCTCCGGAAAGTTCGTGCGGATAGCGCGCGGCGAAGCGCGAGGGCTCCAGGCCGACGCGGGCGAGGAGCGAGCGCGCCCGCTCGATGGCCTGGCGTTTCGGCACGCCGTGCACCCGCGGCCCGAACGCCACGGAGCCCTCGATGGTCATGCGCGGGTTGAGGGAGGCGTAGCTGTCCTGGAACACCATCTGGGTCTGGGCGCGGAACTCCCGCCAGGGGAGGGCGCGCCCGCCGATGCGCTCGCCGTCGAACAGCAACTCGCCGGCATCGTGCGGCATCAGCCCCATGATGAGCCGCGCCGTCGTTGACTTGCCGCAGCCGGATTCGCCGACGATCCCGAGAGTCTCGCCCTTCAGGATGTTGAAATCGACGCCGTCGACGGCACGCACCACGGCCTTCTTGCCGCCGAGCCCCTTCTTGACGGGAAAGTGTTTCACCAGCCCGTCGATGGAGAGCAGGGGCTGGGCCGGGCCGCCCCGGTCGCGGTCGTGCGGAACGGTGCCGGTGAGGATGCTCAAGACTTCACCTCCATGGCGGACCGGAGCCCGTCCGAGAACAGGTTGAACGAGATCGACACGATGAAGATGGCGAGGCCGGGAAGGGCCGCGACCAGGGGGTTCACGTAGATCGCCGTGCGCAGGGTGTTCAGCATCAGGCCCCATTCGGGCTCCGGCGGCTTCACCCCGAGGCCGAGGAACGACAGGCCGGAAGCGAGGATCATCGACACGCTGATGAGGCTGGTGGCGTAGACGAAGATCGGCCCCAGCACGTTGCCGAGCACCTGCACCCGGAGGATCGTGAACGTCGAGGCACCCGACAGCCGGGCGGCATCGACGTAGTCGCGCGAGCGGATCTGCGTGGTCACGCTCTCGGCCACGCGGGCGATCTGGGGCACGAACACGCAGGTCAGCGAGACGATGGAGTTGAACACACCGGCCCCCAGCGCGCCCGAGAGCGCGATGGCGAGGAGCACGGACGGGAACGCGAAGAACACGTCGACGGTCCGCATCAACACGGTATTGACCCAGCCGCCGACGTAGCCGGCGAGGATCCCGATCCCCGAGCCGATGACGAAGGCCAAGATGACCGGGGTGACGCCGATGAACAGCGACAGGCGCCCGCCCATCATCAGGCGGCTCAGCATGTCGCGGCCGAGCTCGTCCGAACCGAGGATGTAGGTGGCGTCGCCGATGGGCTTGAGCCGGCGCAGCATCGAGCCGCGATACGGATCCATGGGGGTGATCCACGGCGACAGGATCGCCACGGCCACGATGGCGAGGATGATGCAGGCCGCCACCATCGCCACGGGATCGCGGACGAGCTTGTGGCCGACCTGCCCCCAGAAACCCCGCGAGGCCACGAAGGCGTCGGGGGTGGACGAGGCGGGAGAAGCCCCGCCTGCGATGTCGATGGCCGGTGCGATCGTGTGTGCCATCAGCCCCTCTCGATGCGCGGGTCGAGCGCCGTCTGCACGACGTCGACGATGAGGTTGAGGGCGACGAAGAACATCGCCAGGACGAGGATCGAGCCCTGCAGCAGGGGTAGGTCGCGCTGGAAGATCGCGGCGTTGAGGAGGAAGCCCGTGCCCGGCCAGGCGAACACCGTCTCGATGAGGATCGAACCGCCGAGCAGGTAGCCGAGCTGCAGGCCCATGATGGCCAGCGCCGTGGGGGCCGCGTTCTTGACGACGTGCCGGAACACGCCGAACTCGCTCATGCCTTTGGCCCGCAGCGCCCCGACGAAATCCTGGGCCAGGATGTCGCCCACCAGGGCCCGGACCGTGCGGGCGATGACCCCCATGGGGATCACCGACATGGTGAGGGCCGGCAGGATGATGTAGCGCAGATGCTCGAAATCGGGCCGCCAGTTGCCCGAGCCGTCCGGCCCGGCGCCGGTGGGCGGCAGCCAGCCGAGCTGGGCCGAGAACACGATCACCAGCACCATGCCGAGCCAGTAATGCGGCACGCTGACCCCGAATACCGACACGGCGGAGGCGAGGCGGTCGAGGATCGAGTTGCGGAAGTATCCGGCGACGAAGCCGAAGACCATGCCGAAGGTGAAGCCGATGAGCGTCGCAACGGAGGCGAGGATCAGGCTGTTGACCACGGCGCGACCGACCTCCTGTGCCACGGGCCGCCCGGTGGCGATGGAGATGCCGAGATCCCCCTGGAGCACGTGCCAGAGCCAGATCACGTACTGGACGGGCAGCGGCTTGTCGTAGCCGTAGGCCGCCCGCATGGCGTCGATGGTCTCCTGCGTGGCGTCCACCGGGAGTACGGCGCTCAACGGGTCGCCGGGGGCGAGGTGGACGAGGAGGAAGCACACCACGCTGACGCCCAGCGCCACGGGCGTGACGGTGAGGAGGCGCTGGAGGATGAATCTCAGCATGGGAACACCTCAGTGAGTGGGCCGTCCCGCCCGCAGCCCTCATCCTGAGGTGACCGCGAAGCGGGCCTCGAAGGATGGTTCCAACAGCCTCGACAGAGGCTGGAGGCCTCCTTCGAGGCCTCCGCTTCGCTCCGGCGCCTCAGGATGAGGTGATCGGGTGGGGGCGACATGGATGCGCCTCCGGTCACTTGCCCATGGAGATCGGCGAGAAATCCTGGAACCAGTTCTGCGCCTGGACGAAGCCCTTCACCTTCGGACTCATGGCCCGGGGATTGGTGTCGTGCGCCACCATCAGGAACAGGGCCTCGTCGACGTACTTCTCGTGGACCTTCTCCAGAACCTTGGTCTGCTCTGCCGGATCGAAGGTGGTGCGCACCGCGTCGAACAGCTTGTCCATCTCGGGGTCGCAGTAATGGCCCCAGTTGGTGCCGTTGGGCGCAGCAAGATTACATTGGAGATGGCGGATGAACCCCGTGAAGGGGTCCTGGATGAAGTACGAAAAATTCATGCCCGTGGCGTTGCGGGACATGTCCGCCTTCGCGCCGCCGCGCCACAGGTTGATGAGGGTGTTCCACTCCACCACCTCGAACTCGACCTTGATGCCGATGTCGGCGAGATTCTGCTGGATGAGTTCGTTCATCGGCAGGGGCTGCATCTGGCCCGATCCGGACGGCGCGATGAGGATCTTCGTGACGATGGGCTTCTTCGGCCCGTAGCCGGCCTCCGCCAGGAGCTTCTTGGCGGCTTCCGGATCATAGCCCGGTTTGAAGGTCGGCTTGCCGAACCAGGCCGAGCCCGGCGGCATGAAGCCCTGCGCCGGGATCATCAGGCCGTTGAGCATCTCCTTCATGCCTTCGCGGTCGACGGCGAGGTTGGCGGCCTTGCGCACGCGGATGTCGTTCCACGGCGAGCCCTCGACGCGCGACAGATGCCAGGTCCAGTTGTGCGGATAGGCGTTGGTGACGATGGAAAAGCCGGCGCCTTTCAGCGACGCCACGGCGTCGGGCGGCGGCGCCTCGATCCAATCGACCTGGCCCGAGCGGAGCGCGGCCACGCGGGCGTTGGCTTCCGGCAGGGGCACCAGCACGAGCTTGTCGAGCTTGGGCACCCGCGCCGTGTCCCAGTACGCCTTGTTCGGCACCATCTCGGCGCGCTCGCGCGGCGCGAACAACGTCATTTTCCACGGACCGGTTCCAGATGGGGCCTTGGCGAAGGCATCCCAGCTCTTGCCCAGCTTCTCCCACTGGGCCGGCGACGAGATCATGATCCAGGCGATCTGGTAGGGCAGGGTGGCGTCGGGATTCTTGGTGATCACCTCGAGGGTGGTCGGATCGACGGCGCGGTAGCCTGCCACCGCCGGGATGCGGGAGCGCCCCTGCGCGGATTGGCGCGGATCGAAGTGCGGCGCGTCTGTCTTGAGGAGCTTGTCGAGGTTCCACACCACCGATTCGGCGGTGAAGGGCGAGCCGTCGTGGAAGGTCACGCCCTCCCGCAGCTTGAACGTCCACTTGGTCTTGTCGACCGGGTCCACGGTCCAGCTCGTGGCGAGGCCCGGCGCCAGCACCGAGGGCTTCGTCGCCGAGGACAGGTCCCAGTTGATGAGGCCGTCATAGACCGTATAGCCGGTGAACCGCATACCCTCGCCGCCATTGTCGGCCTGACCGGTGGTCAGCGGAATGTCGGAGGCGGTCATCCCGATCTTGAGGACGCCCTGCGCGAGGGCCGCCGGCATCATCAGACCCGACAGCAGGGTGATCGCGAGAAGGCGTCCTTTGGCGTGGGCGGGCGTGGTCCGACGCGTCGTTGAATCGATCATGCGCACACAGGTTCCTTCGGTGGGCCGAGCCCGAACGAGAAACTGTATGCAAACTGTCGGCCAGCCCGACCGGACTGGAGAAAGGAATCCCCCCGGTCGCCGCTGACCTATCCGAACGGTCTCCTTCCGAGAATCGCAACCACCGGCGTGGTGCACCGCCGCGCTCCCGCTCCTGACAGCGGGAGGAACCCGCGCCACTCGTGCGAGGGTTCATGCCGAAGGCGAGCGGGGCGAGGAACCCCGGGAAGGCGCGTTGTTCGTTCGAGACGCGTCGTCCGTCTCCTCACACCCCGTGGGAGACGGAGCTGTCCGGGGCCTCGTCGCGGGCCCCGACGATACGGCCAAGGAGGCGGCCGAGGACGTTGCCGAGGCTGTCCATGAGCAGGAACACCGCCGGCACGAACACCAGGGACAGCAGGGTCGAGACGATCAGCCCCGAGATCACCGCCACCGCCATGGGCGCGCGGAACTCGCCGCCGACGCCGAGGGCCATGGCGGAGGGCACCATGCCGGCCGCCATGGCGAGGGTCGTCATGATGATCGGGCGGGCGCGCTTGCGGCCGGCATCGACGATGGCGGTGACCCGGTCGACGCCCCGGGCCATCTCCTCGACGGCGAAGTCCACGAGCATGATGGCGTTCTTCGTCACCAGACCCATGAGCATCAGGATGCCGATGACCACCGGCATGGAGATGGGCATGTTGAGCAGGAGCAGGCCCAGGATGGCGCCCCCGATGGAGAGCGGCAGGGAGAACAGGATGGTGAGGGGCTGCAGGAACGAGCCGAACAGCAGCACGAGGACGGCGTAGACCATCATGATTCCGGCGCCCATGGCCATGAGAAACCCCGAGAACACCTCGCCCATGATCTCGGCGTCGCCCGTCTGGCGGATGGTCACGCCGGGCGGGAGGTTCTTCGCCGTCGGGGTATCGAGGGCCTGGGCGATGAGGGAGCCCAGCGCATCCGACCTCTCCATGTTGGCCTCCACGGCGACGCGGACCACGCGGTCGTAGCGGTCGATGGCGCCCGGCCCCTGGCCGAGTTCGATGTCGGCGACGGCCGCCAGGGGCACGGCGGCGTTGTTCTTGGCCGGAACCTTGAGGGTCTCCAGGCGCGCGACGGTGCCGCGCGCGCTCTCGGGCAGTTGCACCCGGATCGGCACCTGCCGGTCGGCGGCGTTGAACTTCGCGAGGTTCAGGCCGATGTCCCCGATCGTACCCACTCGCACCGTCTCCGCGATGGCATCGGTGGAGACGCCGAGATCGGCGGCCGAGCCCTCCTTCGGGCGGATGCGGACCTCCGTGCGGTTGAGGGGCGCCGTCGACATCACCGAGACGAGGTGGGGGATCGCCGCCATGTCGCGCTGCAGCCGGGCGGCGACCTCCGAGACCACCGCCGTGTCGGGGCCGCCGACCACGAGGGCGAGATCGCGCTGGCCCGAATCGCGAAGCACCCACGAGCGGATGTCCGGCTCCTCGGCGATGAGGGCCGAAATCTCGGCCTCCACGGCGCCCTGCTTCTTCGAACGCCGGTTCTTAGGCGTCAGGTTGACGATGAAGGTCGCGAGACGCGTCTCCTTCTTGCCGCCGACCTGCCGTCCGCCGTCGACGAAGACCGAGACCACCTCCGGCAGGGCGCGGATGCGCGCCGCCACCCGGTCGGAGGCCGCGATGGTGTCAGCGAGGCGCGCGCCGGGGGCGAGTTCGACCATGAGCAAGGTGCGGGCCATGTCCTGCTTCGGCACGAACCCGGAGGGCAGCAGGCCCGTGGAGGCGAGGGAAGCGGCGAACAGGGCCAGACCGACGATCAGGGTGATGAAGCGGTGGCGCACGGACCAGCCGACGAGGCGGCCGTAGGCCCGCATCACCGGGCCCTCCGCTTCCTCCGCATGGCCATGATCGCGCAAAAAATAGGCAGCCAACATCGGCGTGATCAGACGTGCCACCAAAAGCGACATGAACACCGACACCGCGATGGTGAGGCCGAACTGGATGAAGTAGCGTCCGGCGATGCCGCCCATGAACGAGACCGGCGCGAACACCGCGATGAGGGTCGCCGTGATGGCGATGACCGCGAGGCCGATCTCGTCGGCGCCGTCGATGGCGGCGCGGTAGGGTGATTGGCCGAGCCGCATGTGCCGGACGATGTTCTCGATCTCCACGATGGCATCGTCGACGAGGATACCGGTGACCAGCGTGATGGCCAGCAGGGAGATGCCGTTGAGGGTGAACCCCATGGCGTCCATGGCCCAGAAGGTCGGGAACACCGAGAGCGGCAGGGCGACGGCCGCGATGAGCGTCGCGCGCCAGTCGCGCAGGAACAGGAACACCACGATGACGGCGAGCACCGCGCCCTCGATGAGGGTGTGCATGGCCGAATCGTAGGAGCCGATGGTGGCCGAGACCGAGGAATCGATCTGCTCGAACACGAGGTCGGGGTAGGTGGTGGCGAATTCGGCAATCTTTTTCTCCACCGCTGCCGCCACCTCGGCGTCGCTGGCGCCCGAACCGCGCGAGACCGTGAACGCCACCACGGGATTGCCGTTGAAGCGCGCGAAGGTACGCGGCTCCTCGATGGAATCCTCCACGGTGGCGAGGTCGTCGAGGCGCACCTTGCGGCCGCCCGGCAACACGATGGAGGTCGCCTTGAGGTCTCGCAGGGTGCGGGAGGCGGCAAGCGTCCGGATCGATTGCTCACGTCCGCCGACCTCGCCGCGCCCGCCCGCCATGTCGGCGGAGGTGATGCGCAGCTGCCGATTCACGTCCGCCGCCGTGATGCCCAACGCCAAGAGCCGGTCGGGCTGGAGCACCACGCGCATCTCGCGGGCGACGCCGCCGACGCGCTCGACGCCGCCGACCCCCTTCACCCCCTGGAGGGTGCGGGCGATCTTGTCCTCCACCAGCCAGGACAGGTCGGCCGGCAGCATGGCGGGGGCGGTGACGCCGTAGACTAGGATCGGCAGACCGGCGATCTCGACGCGGCTGATCACCGGCTCGTCGATGGTGCGCGGCAGGTTGATGCGGATCTTCGAGATCGCGTCCTTGACGTCGTTGACGGCCCGGTCGGTGTTCACCTCGAGGCGAAACTCGACGGTGGTGACGGACGAGCCCTCGGTGATCGACGAGGTGATGTGCTTGACCCCGCGCACGCCCGCGATGGAATCCTCGACCCACTTGGTCACCTGGGTCTGCAATTCGGAGGGCGCCGCACCCGCCTGGGTGATCGCCACGGAGACGATCGGCACGTCGACGTTGGGCATGCGCGTGACGGCGAGGCCTCGGAAGCTGACGAGGCCGAGGACGATGAGCACGAGGAACAGGACAAGGGGGCCGATGGGCTTGCGGATCGCGTAAGCCGAGATGTTCAGGCGCATCGGTCAGGGTGCTTCTGCGAGAGAATACGGCATGCGTTCAGGCAGGTTCGTGGTCGCAGGCCGGATCGAGGTATTGCGACCCTACGGAACGCCGGCCTCGGCGGTGGCCAGCGGCGAAGGCGTCGCCGCCACGAGGGCAGCCGGGCCGGCGACCGCGATGGGGCGCACGCGGTCGCCGTCTCGCAGGAAGGAGCCGGCGCGGGCGACCACCTGCTCGCCCTCTGCGAGGCCCTGGCGGACCTCGATGCTGTCGTCGTCGGACAGGCCGGTGCGGACCAGGCGGGACTCGACCCGGTCGCCCGTCACGACCAGCACGGTACTGCGCCGATCGGCGCCGTAAAGGATGGAGGCCTGGGGCACGGTGACGTCGCGGGTGCGGGCGAGTTCGACGCCGCCGCGCGCGAAGGTGCCGATGCGCAGGCGCGAGTCGGCGTCGAGGCGCACCCGAACCTTGCCGAGCCGGCTCGCCTTGTCGACCTCCGGGTAGATGGCGCGCACGCTGCCCTCCACCCGCTCGCCGTCGCCGAGTACGATCCAGGCGGGCTTGCCCTCTCGGATCTGCGGCAGCCTGGTCTCGATGACCTCGCCCTCGAGCTCGATCTCGCCACGGGCGATGAGGCGGAACAGGGGCTCGGCCGTCCCCGAGGCCGCCATGCCGACGCGGGCCGTACGACGGCTGACGATGCCGGCCTCCGGGGCACGGATTTCCGTTCGGGCAAGGCGCAGCTCGAGCTCGTCGCGCACGGCCTGCGCCTGGGCGAGTTCGGCCTTGGCGATGATGAGGCCGTTGCGGGCGAACGCGAGCTTGCCCTCCGCCTGGCGCAGCACGGAGGTGCGGCCTTCCAGGATCACGGCGGTGCCGTTGCCCGTCTGGAGCAATTGGCGGGCGCGGTCGTGAGACAGGCGTGCCTCCGTCTCGGCGGCTTCGGCCTGCTCGATGGTGCTCTGGGCCTGGGGCACGGAGGCCGCCGCCTTGTCGATGAGCGCCTTCTGCTGGGCGAGTTGCCGGTCGATGAGGTCGCGGGACAGGCGTGCCAGGACCTGGCCGCGCTCGACCCGCATGCCTTCCTCCGCGAGCACTTCGGTGATGCGGGTGCCGTCGATCTCCGGCGTCACCAGGATTTCGTCGCGCGGGACCAGAGTTCCGGTGACCGTCACGGTCTCGACGATCTCGCGACGCTGGGCCTCGACCACACTGACGGCGGGGAGGGGCGGGGCCTTCACGGGGGCCACGTCGGCGGATGCCGGGCCGGCAGCGGACAACGACAGGAGGACGGCGCCGAGGGTCCGTGCGCGCAACGGGATCATCAGGTCGGCTCCGAGGGGGATGGGGCAGGGAGGCGGCCGGCAAGACCGGCCTCGATGGTGGCCCGGAGATGCGCCGCCGCAGCGGCCGTATCGAAGCCCGGGATCAGGGCCCGGCTGACGACGAGCCCCTTCATCAGGGGATCGAGGATTGCGTAGACCGCGTGCGGATCGCAGGCCGGGTCAGTGGCCAGCGCCGCAAGGGTTTCGATGAACCAGTCGCGGGCCTCGGCGTCGGCGCTCTTCGTCATGGCGGCGATGGCCGGGTTGCGCGTCGCTTCCGACCAGATGTCGAGGCGCAGCACCGCCGCTTCGCGCGTGACTCGCTCGAAATACTGCGTGATGACGCCCAGGAAGGCCGCGCGCCGGTCGCCCGCCCGCTCCAGGTTCTCCACCAGGACGACGCCGCGCTCGCGCTCGCGCTCGGCCCACCCGAGGATCAACGCCTCCTTGGATTCGAAGTAGCGGTAGAAGTTGCCCGGGCTCATGGCCGCCTCGCGGGCCAAGTCCTGCATGGTGGTACGGTGGAAGCCGTTGCGCACGAAGCAGGCTTCCGCCGCGTCGAGGATGTGCTCGCGCCGCGCCGCCTGACCGCTCCTCGCGTCGATGACGGTGCCGAGGGCCGCGCTCACGAGGCCGTCCCGGAGGACTGAACCATGGCGCAGGCGCGGGGCTGAAGGTCGAGGTCGGCGCAGACACGGGCCTGCCAGCTGTCCGGCCCGGCGCCGGTCCAGCCGATGAGGGCGAGCCAGCCAAAGGCCAGGGTGCCCATCACCACGAGGTTCGCCGGGGTGAAGACCGCGCGGAGGAGCGCCACGGGGCGCCCGGCGGACGGGGCCTCGGTCTCCACGGCGTCGAATTCCGGCCAGCGGCCACGATGGGGAAGGACCATCACCAACTCCTGCTTGTCCCATCTGTATAATGAACGTTCATTCTCACGTCAATGAACGTTCATTCTCCATCGAGGGCGGGGGTGCGATCCGGCACGCATCCAGGCGCTTCATCGCGCCGGATCAGCCTTGCGAAACACCACGAACAGGTTGTCGGCCGGCATGGCGACATGCTGGGAGAGGGCGAGGCCGTGGGCTTCGGCAGCACGGGTCACGGCCGAAAGGTCGCGCAGCCCCCAGGCCGGATCGCGGGCGCGCAGGTCTGCGTCGAAGGCGGCGTTGCTGTCCGCGAGCCGTACTCCGTGCTCTCGGAACGGACCGTACAGGACCAGTACCCCGCCCGGCGGCAGCAAGCGGACGGCGCCGGCCATCAACCCTGGCGTCGCGGCCCAGGGTGCGATGTGAATCATATTGATGCACACGATGGCATCGGCGCGGGGTATCGGCCAATGCGGCATGGACACGTCGAGGTCCAGCGGAGGACGGAGATTGGCGTATGCCGCCGCGCGGGTGTGGGCGACGATGCTGCGCCGTGCCACCGGGTCCGGATCGCTCGGCTGCCAGATCAGATGGGGAAACGTCGCCGCCCAGTGGAGGGCATGCTCACCCGTGCCGCTCGCCACTTCCAGCACGGTGCCGAAGCGCGGCAGAACGCTAGCCAAAGCCGCGCCGATGGGCTCCCGGTTGCGTGGGACCGCTGGCGCATACAGTGCTTCGTCATCCGACATCGCCAAACCTCCCATGACGCCGCCGATCATGCGCGTCTGGTCTCAGCATCGCCTGACACCGCTGCTGAAATGAATCTCCTATTTGAAATGATATAACAGTCGAGCTAGAAGTCGTATGTTCTACGTTGGCGTTCTGCCGTCCCGACCCGGCTCCCTTCCCGAGCCGCTCGATGCCGTCGCACCAGCCGACCTCGCCGGCCTACGGGCGGAGGAGGCCGTTTCACGGTTGCGGTCCTGACGAGCCTAGCAGCTCAAGTTTCCACCGTTGCGCGAAGGAAAGCCACCGCCTGGGCAACGACCTCCGGCTGGTGGGCGTGCGGGCCGTCATACTCGACCGCCGTCACGGCGTAGCCGGCGGCACGCAGGCGTGCGACGTGGACGCGGGCGCTGCGGTCGATGGGGATCTGTTCGTCGCGTGTGCCGTGGGAGACGAATATCCGGGGCGCACCGACCTGCAGGTGTACGGATAGGAACCCGGCCGAGGATGCGACGACGTGGGTGACCACGTCGCCGTTGGCGAGGCCGAGGGACAGGGCGTAGCTTCCGCCGTCGGAATGCCCCGCGAAGACGAGCCGCGCCGGATCGAGGGGAAACCGCGCCGCCACCGCCGCCAGGGCCACGGACAGGCGCTCCCGATCCGGGCCGTGGCCGCCGATCACGAGATCCCAGGTCGGGAACAGCGATTGGGGTGCCAGCAGCAGGAACCCCTCCGCCGCAGCATGGGCCTCAAGCATCGGCAGGATCCGCTCCGCGCTGCCGCCGCCGCCGTGGAACAGCACCACCAACGGCACGGGTCGGCCGGGCGCCAACCCCTCGGGCACCACTAGAACAGCGTCACGATTGTCGAACAGGCCGAGGGCATGCCGGCCGGGCGGCAGGGGCGTCGTCGTCGGCAGGCGATGGGCGAAGCCGAGTCGCCCTGTGAGCTCCGGCGCGAGGACGACGGCGTCGGATTCCGTCGGACCGGCGAGGGTCCGGGTCACGCGGCGTCCGCCGGGGTGAGGGGTTTGATCTTGAGCTGGTCGATCACCCAGAGCCAGCCGCCATCGGCCTGCAAGCGCGCCGTCTCCACGGAGATCTGCCCATTGGGCAGGCGCGCGAAGGTCATGGCGAGGTCGCCGTTGCGCAGAGCCGGCAGGGCCTCGACGGTCGGAAAGTTCGATTTGCGCGCAAGCAGGTCGGCGTAGAACGTCCGGATCTCGGCATGGCCCGTGGCCACGACGGCGCCGGCCGCCACGACGGCCTCCGGTTCGTAGAGGGCGACCAGACCCTCGACATCACCCGCATTGGCGCGGGCATGGAAGAGGCGGGCAAGGTCTTCGGGTGCCTCGGCGCGTGAGCGGTCGGTCTCGGGCATCGCTGATGTTTCCCTTCGCTGTGATCTCGATTCGGTGTCAGCGCAGGCGCCGCCCGGTGCCGTCCGCGACGGTCACCGCCACGGGAATCCCGGCCTCGACGCTCTGCGATACGGTGCAGAAGCGCTCGAACTGCTCCAGCACCCGGTCGAGGCGCGGCATAGCCTCGGCCGATGTGCCCAGCGCGATGGCGACCTCGATTCCGCCGATCCGAAGGCGCCCTTCGGCGTTTCGCACGATCCGGCAATGGGCATCCGCCGCCACGCCGCCCGCCTCCTGGCGGAACTTGCCGAGGGCGAACACCATGGAGGCGCACAGGCAGTTCGAGACCGCCGCCACGAGGAGCTGTTCCGGGCAAGGACCGAACCCCTCACCGGCGGGGGGCGCCTCGTCGACGGACAGGACCGCGGCGAGGCCGCCGAAATCCACGGTGAAGCGATAGGCCGCGTCCTGGGTGATCCGAATGCCTGGACCACGGCCGGCCGCCGCGTCGACGGCGGCCGAACCCGCTGACGCTGCCGGACCGAGCGGCGCTTTGGCGCCCGCGGGTGCAGGAGAGCAGGACAGCTCCTCCGAGGCGGGCAGGATGGTCGGTTGACAGTCCGAAATGCTTGGCATACCAAATACCAACAACGGGCGGACAGAAAAAGCAAGTCCTCGTCATGCCCAGGAGACTGTCGTTGCGGCTCTCGTTGCCGTCGATGTCGAATCAAAGCCCGGAGGAACCGATCATGCGCGTGACGATCCCTCGACGCCACTTCGTTCCGTCCTTGCTGCACTTGCGAACGTCTGTGGTGCTGTGCAGCGAAGACACCCTGAGCACGCGCTGAACGATGGCCGATCCCGGTGGAGCCCCCGCACAGGCGTTCGACGTCCTCGGTCTGGTGGAAGCCATCGGCGATGCCGTGGTGGTGTCCGATCCGTCGGGCGCCATCGTGGTCTGGAACGCGGCCGCCACGCGCATCTTCGGCCACACGGCCGCCGAGGCGATGGGCCAGTCCCTCGATCTCATCACCCCGGAGCGCCAGCGCCGGCGCCATTGGGACGGCTACTTCGAGACCATGCGGACCGGCATCACCAAGTACGGCGCCGACGTTCTGCGGGTTCCGGCGATCCACAAGGATGGCCATGCCCTCTCCATCGCCTTCACGGTGGGGCTGTTGCACCGCCCCGACGGCGCGGTGACGGGCATCGCCGCCATCATCCGCGACGAGACGCGGCGCTGGACCGAGGAGCGCGACCTGCGCCGCCGCGTCGCCGAACTGGAATCCCGTGTCCTGCCCCAGGGCGCGGTGGAGACGGCCTGACCGGGCCACAAGCCGCCAAGGCCAACACCAGACCCGTAGCAAAGCGGGCCTCTCAAGAGACCAGCGTGTCCGTCACCGACCGATCAGGGAGAACGCCACCATGAGCAAGCCGCTCGAGGGTATCAAGATCATCGACTTCACCCACGTCCAGGCCGGACCCGCCTGCACGCAATTGCTCGCCTGGTTCGGCGCCGACGTGATCAAGGTCGAGCGGCCGGGCTCCGGCGACGTGACCCGCACGCAGTTACGCCACGTCGAGGATGCCGACGCCCTCTACTTCACCATGCTGAATTCGAACAAGCGTTCGCTCACCCTCGACACCAAGACGCCCGAGGGCAAGGAAGTCCTGGAGACGCTGATCCGGCAGTCGGACGTGATGGTCGAGAATTTCGGCCCCGGTGCCCTCGATCGCATGGGCTTTTCCTGGGCGCGCATTCAGGAGCTGAACCCGGGCATGATCCTCGCCTCGGTGAAGGGCTTCTCGGACGGTCACCATTACGAAGACCTCAAGGTCTACGAGAACGTGGCGCAGTGCGCCGGGGGTGCTGCCTCCACCACGGGCTTCTGGGATGGGCCGCCCACCGTCAGCGCCGCCGCGCTCGGCGATTCCAACACCGGCATGCACCTCGCCATCGGCATCCTCACGGCGCTCCACCACAAGAACAAGACCGGCACCGGCCAGAAGGTCGCCGTGTCGATGCAGGATTCGGTGCTCAACCTCTGCCGGGTGAAGCTGCGCGACCAGCAGCGCCTCGATGCCCTGGGCTACCTCGAGGAATACCCGCAATATCCCCACGGCGAATTCACCGACGTGGTGCCGCGCGGCGGCAACGCCGGCGGCGGCGGCCAGCCCGGCTGGGTGCTCAAGTGCAAGGGCTGGGAGACCGACCCCAACGCCTACATCTACTTCACCATCCAGGGTCATGCCTGGGCGCCGATCTGCAAGGCCATCGGCAAGGAGGAGTGGATCGATGATCCGGCCTACAACACCGCCCGCGCCCGCCAGGACAAGATTTTCGACGTGTTCGCGGTCATCGAGGCCTGGCTCGCCGACAAGACCAAGTTCGAGGCCGTCGACATCCTGCGCAAGTTCGATATCCCGTGCTCGCCAGTCCTGTCGATGAAGGAACTGTCCGTCGATCCGTCGCTCCGCGCCAGCGGCACCGTCGTCGAGGTGCAGCACCCGAAGCTCGGCTCGTACCTGACCGTCGGCAGCCCGATCAAGTTCTCGGACATGAGTGTCGACATCAAGGCCTCGCCGCTGCTCGGCGAGCACACCGACGAAGTGCTGCTCGACCTCGGCTACACCCAGCAGCAGATCGAGCACCTGCATCAGGCTCGCGCCGTCTAGGATCGGCCTCCGCCTGACAACCAATCGGCGCGCCCCGGGGCGCGCCGTGCGCGTCGTGATCACACCGGTCACGCTCGGCCCCGATTGCCGCACCACGCTCTCCCGCTACGAATCGGTCGGCAGCCTTCCGCCTAAATAGAACGCCGAGGCCCGCTCCGACGATGCGACTGTTCCTGCGTCAGCTCCTGCCGGACACTCCGCCGCCGAGCCGGCGCGAGCGCCTGCGTGCGGCGGCAGGTGCCCTCGTCGGCATCCTGGTCACGGGGCTGATCGCCCGCCTCGCCCTGGGAGCCGACGCGGTGCTTCCGGTGCTCATCGCCCCCATGGGCGCTTCGGCGGTTCTGCTCTTCGCCGTCCCGGCGAGCCCGCTCGCCCAACCCTGGTCGATCCTCGGCGGCAACGGCGTCGCGGCCCTCGTCGGCGTCACGGCCGCGGCCGCGATCCCGGATGCCCTCGCGGCGGCGTCGGTGGCGATCGGCACTGCCATCGCCCTGATGACGACCCTGCGCTGCCTTCACCCGCCGAGCGGCGCCGTCGCCCTCACGGCGGTACTCGGCGGCCCGGCCATCCACGACCTCGGCTACGGTTTCGTCCTATGGCCCGTGGGCGCCAATTCGGTCGCGATCCTCGCCGTCGCGATCGTGTTCAACAACCTCACCGGACGGGCCTATCCGCACCGGGCCGCCCCCGGGCACGGCACCGCCGATCCAGCGCCGTCCACCCGGAGCGTCACCCACGCAGACCTGGACGCGGTCCTGGCCGCGTATGATGGCGTCTTGGATGTGGCACGCGACGACCTCGCGGCGATCCTGGGGCGAGTTCAGCTCGAAGGGTATCGGAGGCGTGCCGCCGGCCCGATCACCTGCGCGGCCATCATGTCCCGCAACGTCATCGCCGTGGCGCCGCAAGCGCCCCTGCACGAAGCTCTCGGCCTCCTGCGCCACCACCGCGTCAAAGCGCTGCCGGTGACCGACGAAGGTGCTCGCATCCTCGGGATCGTCACGCAGACGGACCTCCTCGACAAGACCGTGTGGGAGCGGCCCGGCCCGCGCCTCGGGGTCGCACGGCGCCTCGCACTCACCCTGGCCCGTGGCCGCGCCCCGCACGGCAGCGTCGAGGACATCATGACCAGCCCCGTCCGGTCCGTCCGCGCCGACACGCCTATCGCCGACCTCGTGCCGTGGATGTCCGATGACGGCCTATCACACCTGCCGGTCGTCGGTCCGGACGATCGGCTCGTCGGCATCGTCTCCCAGGCCGACCTCGTGGCCGAACTGCTGGCGGAGGCCGTGGGCGTACGCGACCGGGCTGCGACCGCATCCGAACCTGCCCTCACGTGAGAGCTGAGCGCTGAAGGCATCGCACGCCTCCCTCAGACGCCGATCCCCTGAATCACACCCGAACCACACCGCCTACCCCAAACGATCGAACCCGAGAGGGCACTGTTCCGATATTGGTCTCGGCGGTGTTTGGACTCACACGTTTCCCATTCAGGCCGTCCGACCCGGACGGCCTGCCTTGTCATGGTTGCAGCGGACACACATCGCTCACCGTCGCTGACACCGTTCCTGGTAACGCGGACGAACATCGATTCCTTCCGCACCAGTCATGTCCGTCATGACGTCACGAGCAACCCGTGGTCGAGCCGCACGTGTCGCATTTGAGGCAGGTTCCGTTTCGCACGAGGGTGAAGTTCGCGCATTCGGGGCAGGCCTCGCCGACATAACCCTTCATTTTCGCCTCCGCGCGGCGGTCGGAGACCGTACGCTCGGGTTTGGCGAAGGGTAGTGCCTCGACCAACGTCTCTGCGATGCCGGCCGGGATCGGTTCGGACTTCAACGCCGTGGCACCGCGCATTGCATGGACTACGCCGCCTGCCGGAGTTGTGACGCCGGCCGAGGACGCTCCCACCCCGACCGCGCCGCCGGCCGGACCGCCCTGGATCAGGGTGAGCCGATCGGCCGATCCACGCAGGAGGCCACGGGAGACCACGTTGGCCGCGACGGCGTCGGGCTTGTCGCCGCGCGCACCCTCGCCCTCGCCCTTGCCCATGACCGTGTTGCCGATCTCGGACGGGTCGACATGGGCGAGATCCATGCGGCCGAGATACGAGATGGCGAGCTCGCGGAAGACGTAGTCGAGGATCGAAGTGGCGTTCTTGATGGCGTCGTTGCCCTGCACGAAGCCCGCCGGCTCGAATCGGGTGAAGGTGAAGGCGTCGACGTATTCTTCCATGGGCACGCCGTACTGGAGGCCGATGGAGATCGCGATGGCGAAATTGTTCATCAACGAGCGGAAGGCGGCGCCCTCCTTGTGCATGTCGATGAAGATCTCGCCGATGCGGCCGTCATGATACTCGCCAGTGCGCAGATAGACCTTGTGGCCGCCGACCACCGCCTTCTGGGTGTAGCCCTTGCGACGGTCGGGCAGCTTTTCGCGCGACCGGATGCGCTCGACGCGCTCGATGACCCGCTCGACGATCTTCTCCGCGAGCTGCGCGGCCTTCGCCGTAGCCGGCTGGGCGACGAGCGCTTCGATCACCTCCTCGGCATCCTCCTCCTCGTCGGCGATGAGCGCCGAGTTCAGGGGCTGGGACAGCTTGGAACCGTCGCGGTAGAGGGCGTTGGCCTTCAGGGCTAGGGTCCAGGACAGCTTGTACGCGTTCTTGCAATCCTCGACGGTGGCGTCGTTCGGCATGTTGATGGTCTTGGAGATGGCGCCCGAGATGAAGGGCTGCGCCGCCGCCATCATGCGGATGTGGCTCTCCACGGAGAGGTAGCGCTTGCCGATGCGGCCGCACGGGTTGGCGCAATCGAACACCGCGTAGTGCTCGACCTTGAGGAACGGGGCGCCCTCCAGGGTCATGGCACCGCAGATATGGGTGTTGGCCGCCTCGATGTCCTTCTTCGAATAGCCAAGGAACGGCAGGATCTCGAAGGTCGGGTCGGAAAGCTTATCAGCCGGGACCTCGAGCACGTCCGTGAGGAAAGCGTCGCCCAGCGTCCAACGGTTGAACACGAACTTGATGTCGAAGGCCTGCTTCAGCCCCGCCTCTATGGCCGAGAGCTTCTCGTCGGTGAAGCCCTTGGCGCGCAAGCTGCCCGGGTTGATGGCCGGGGCCTGGCCCATGGAGCCGTGGCCGACGGCGTAGGCCTCGATCTCGGCAATCTCGGATTCGCGGTAGCCCAGGGTCCGCAAGGCGTCCGGCACGGCGCGGTTGATGATCTTGAAGTAGCCGCCGCCGGCGAGCTTCTTGAACTTCACGAGGGCGAAGTCGGGCTCGATGCCCGTCGTGTCGCAATCCATGACGAGGCCGATGGTGCCGGTGGGCGCGATCACCGTCGCCTGCGCGTTCCGATACCCATGCTCCTCGCCGAGCTTGAGGGCGCGGTCCCAGGCGTGGCGGGCACGCTCCGCAAGATCGGCTTGGGGGATGTTGGCGAGATCCAGGGGCACCGGGGCGATCGACAGGAACTCGTAGCCCTCGGCCTCGCCGTAGGCGGCGCGGCGATGGTTGCGGATCACCTTGAGCATGGCGTCGGCGTTCTCCTCGTAGGCCGGGAAGGCCCCGAGTTCGCCGGCCATCTCGGCCGAGGTCGCGTAGGATACACCCGTCATGATCGCGGTAAGCGACCCGGCGAGCGCCCGGCCCTTATCAGAGTCGTAGGGCAGGCCCATGCTCATCAGCAGGCCGCCGATATTGGCGTAGCCCAAACCCAGCGTCCGATAGCGGAACGAGAGCTCGGCGATTTCCTTCGAGGGGAACTGCGCCATCATCACGGAGATCTCGAGGACCACCGTCCAGAGGCGGTTGAGATGCTCGAAGGCGGCAACGTCGAAGTGGTTCGTGGCGCGGTCGTACATCGTCAGCAGGTTGGCCGAGGCCAGGTTGCAGGCGGTGTCGTCGAGGAACATGTACTCCGAGCACGGGTTCGAGGCGCGGATGCGCCCGCCCGCCGGGCAGGTGTGCCAGTCGTTCATGGTGGTGTTGAAGTGCAGGCCTGGGTCGGCGGAGGCCCAGGCGGCTTCGCCGATCTTGTCCCACAGCTCACGCGCCGGCAGGGTTTTCGTGGTCTTTCCCGTCGTGCGGGCCTTCAACTCCCAAGGGGCATCCGCTTCAACCGCGCGCAAAAAGTCGTCGGTGAGGGAGACGGAGTTGTTCGAGTTCTGGCCGGCCACCGTGAGGTAGGCCTCCGAGTCCCAATCGGTGTCGTAGACGGGGAACTCGATCTTGGTGAAGCCTTGGCGGGCGAACTGGATCACCCGCTTGGTGTAGGAATCCGGCACCATGTCCTTGCGGGCGGCCTTCACGGCCTTCTTCAGGACCGGGTTGCGCTCGGGATCGAAGCAGGCGTCGCCCTCGGCCTCGCACTGGGTGCAGGCCTTCATGACCGCGGTGAGGTGCTTGGAGACGATCTTGGAGCCGGTCACCAAGGCGGCGACCTTCTGCTCCTCCTTCACCTTCCAGTCGATGTAGGTCTCGATATCCGGGTGGTCGATGTCGACGATGACCATCTTGGCCGCGCGCCGCGTGGTGCCGCCGGACTTGATGGCGCCGGCCGCCCGGTCGCCGATCTTCAGGAACGACATCAGGCCCGACGACTTGCCGCCGCCGCCGAGCTTCTCGTTCTCGCCGCGCAGCATGGAGAAGTTCGAGCCGGTGCCGGAGCCGTACTTGAACAAGCGGGCTTCGCGGACCCACAGGTCCATGATCCCGCCCTCGTTGACGAGGTCGTCCTGCACGCCCTGGATGAAGCAGGCGTGCGGCTGCGGATGCTCGTAAGACGAGGCCGATTTCGTCAGCTCACCGGTGCGATAATCGACATAATAGTGGCCCTGGGCCGGGCCATCGATACCGTAGGCCCAGTGCAGACCCGTATTGAACCATTGCGGGGAATTCGGCGCCACCATCTGGCGGGCGAGCATGAAGCGCAGCTCGTCGAGGAACGCGGAGGCGTCATCTTCGCTTGTGAAGTAGCCGCCCTTCCAGCCCCAATAGGTCCAGCAGCCGGCGAGGCGATCGAAGACCTGCGTCGACGACACTTCCGAGACGTAGCGCTCGGCCTCGGGCACCTCGGCGAGTGCCGCCTCGTCGGCCACGGAACGCCACAGGAACGACGGAACGCCGTTCTCCTCGACCTTTTTCAGGCGAACCGGGACGCCGGCCTTGCGGAAGTACTTCTGGGCGAGCACGTCGCTGGCGACCTGGCTCCAGCTCTCGGGCACCTCGATGCCCTCCAGACGGAACACCACCGAGCCGTCCGGATTCCGGATCTCGCTCAGGGTCTTGCGGAAGGGAATCGTGGCGTACGGGGATTGCCCGGCCGTGGTGAGGCGCCGCTCGAACCGCATGAAACCTGTCTCCCGCCAAGCGCGCGATGGCGCCAGGGCTGTGATGCTGGGCTGGCGAGGACAAGCGACCGCGAACGCCCGCGCCACGCTGTTCAAACCAGACAAAATCGATGAACCGCCGAGGGACCGGATCGCTTCGGCGACATCCGAAAGCTAGCGCGTCGAGGACCCTCACGTCAACAACTTGTGTGCGTCGGCTATGTTCCTGACTAGATGTTGTGTCCGCACCCTAAATCCTGTGGATATCCGCGGCTTTCGGATAAGTGCTCTTTGGCGCTCGCGGAATCGCCGCGAGGATTCTGATGGCGCACAGGTTGGGACGAGCCGGGCCGGGCATACGCAATGGTTAACGCCGCCGGGGTGTGACAATCCGGGCGCAGGCGGGTACCCCGACTGGACTTGGGGGCAGCGCCTCACCATAGTCCCGCGCGAATGACGGACCGGCGGCCCCCAAGGCCCTTTCAGGCGAACGCGATGGCTCTCAAGGACACGCTCCTGCGGATTTTCACCTGGTGGAACGGGCAGACCATGTCGCTTGCCCTCTACACGGCACGCAAAGGGCAGTTCGTCGGCACGGACGAAGGCGGCAACACCTATTACCGGGCGCTTGGGCCCCTCATCGACCGGTCGGTGGGGCCGGAGCGGCGCTGGGTGGTCTATAACGGCTACGCCGACGCCTCGAAGGTGCCCCCCGGCTGGCGCTCGTGGCTGTGCCACAACGCCGACGTGCCGCCGAGCGAGGAGGCCTACACTCCGCGCGAATGGCAGAAGCCGCATGTCGAGAACCTCACGGGGACGCTCGGCGCCTACCGCCCGAAGGGCTCGCAACTTAGCACCGGCCAGCGCCCTCCGGCCACCGGTGATTACGCACCCTGGAATCCGGGCGCGTGAGCTTCGGGCCGGACACGGCCCTTTTTCCACCAATGTTGCACGCTTAACCGCGGGTCGCGTCGTCATCGCCTCGTGGCGCGCCGTCACAAGGGAGCGAGCCGTGAGCCGCAGCACCGCACGCGTTTCGCGATCCGGCCTCCTCGCCGCGCTCTTCGCCATTCCGGCCCTGACCTTCTCCGCGCTCCCGGCCGGGGCCGACAAGATCAAGAATCCGACGGCGGTGTTTTCCGGCCTCGACAAGATCACCGGCCGCATCGTGTCGTTCGAGGTGGCGGTGGACGAGACCGTGCAGTTCGGCGCGCTCCAGCTCACCCCGCGCGTCTGCTACAGCCGGCCGCCGACGGAAAGCCCGAAGACCACGGGCTTCCTTGAGGTCGACGAGGTCACCCTCGACAGCAAGTACCGCCGCATCTTCACCGGCTGGATGTTCGCGGCGAGCCCCGGCCTGCACGCCATCGAGCACCCGATCTACGACGTCTGGCTCGTGGATTGTAAGGGCGGCTCCGACGTGATCGCCGAGGCGAAGGAGCAGGAGGATACGCCAGTTCTGGCGTCGAAACCTGAAAAATCCCGGCGCCAGCGCGGTGGTCAGGACGCGACGCGGACGGCCCAGCAGGTCAACCCCAACGGTCAGGTGGACGTCGAAGCGCCGCGCGGCGTGCCGGTCCAGCCGAAGCAGAAGCCCTCGCGAAAGTTCTTCCCATCGAACGAAGGCCCGGCACCGGCCCCCCCGTCGCCGCCACCGCCACAGAACCTGTTCGACGCACTGTTCCGGTAGGGTGAGACGGAATGGCGTGAGGGGCCACCCCCTCCCACCGGAGCGCTAACGCTGCATCCTATTCGAACGGGCGGACAGCTCACTGCGTGCAGTTCGGAAGGTCTTTGATCCCGCGATTTGGCGATACGGTCGAGCACCCTATCGCGAGGGATAGGCTGTGGGGGCGGGTTTTCCATGGAAGCGCCACCGCCACGGCGGCAGTCCGCTGCGCGATTCAGACACGTGCAGAGAGCGTAAGGGCGCTGGCGCGGCGCAAAGACGTCTGCCCGATGACGGTGCTGCGCGGCGCAAACGGACGAGCACAGCCCTCGCGGCGCCAGTGATCCTCCCCCGTTTCGACGGACGTGGGTTTATCTCGCGTTCCGCTCGGCCTGCTCGGGTGTGGTCGGTGATGTCCGCCAGCCAAACCGTGTTGGGCAGGGCAGCCGATAAGAGCTGCTTCAGGAGGTCGGGTGCGACCGGCAGATCGTGACGGCTGTCGGTCGTGCAGGGCCGGAACCGACGCCCAGCCAAGGCCCGGATGCCTTGGCGGCGCATGAGGCGCTCCACGCGTCCGCGACTGGCTGTTCGGCCCTCCGCGCGCAAGGCCGCGTGCACCCGAGGTGAGCCGTAGCGCCTATGATGCTCGGCCCAGACAAGAACAGGCTCCGGCACGAGATTAATCTNATGCCTTGGCGGCGCATGAGGCGCTCCACGCGTCCGCGACTGGCTGTTCGGCCCTCCGCGCGCAAGGCCGCGTGCACCCGAGGTGAGCCGTAGCGCCTATGATGCTCGGCATGGATCCGCCGGACGTCGTCGAGGAGTTGACGGTTCGACGTTGACGGTTCGACACCGACCGGGCATTCTCGGGGCGTGACCGCCAGCCGTAGTCGCCGCTGGGGGGGACTTCGAGCACGCGGCACATGAGTCGCACCGGCCAGGTGCTCGCATGCTGCTCGATGAGGGCAAACGTCACTTGGGCATCTGCGCGAAGATGCCGATCGCTTTTTTTAGGACGTCGCGCTCCATGCGCGTCCGGTCGAGTTCACGCCGCAGACGGGCGATCTCAGCGGCTTGGTCGGAGGGGGACGCCNGAAGATGCCGATCGCTTTTTTTAGGACGTCGCGCTCCATGCGCGTCCGGTCGAGTTCACGCCGCAGACGGGCGATCTCAGCGGCTTGGTCGGAGGGGGACGCCACCGGGCTCGCAGGCGCGGCTCCCGGTGACCCTGCTATCCGCGGTGGTGGGGAGCCACCCATCAGCGCCGAGCGCCACGGCCTCAGCATCGAGGGTTGGGTCCCGAACTCGGCTGCGATCTGCATCTGCGGCCGGCCGCTGCTGTCCAGCAGGGCCACCGCCGCGCGTTTGAAGTCGGGGGTGAACTCGCGTCTCGTCTTGGCCCTCAAACACCTTCCCGGCCCGCAAGGAGCGTATCAAAGGTGTCCGTGAACGCGGGGGAGGATCAAACTCGGTCTCCTTGTCGCCGTGGACGACGGAGAACACACCGTCCGGCAAGCCCGCCTCCTTGAGCCAGGCGGCGACCAGGAGTGCCGGTGAGGGATCGCGCTCGGAGGGCTTCAGCACGAAGCAATTGCCGCAGGCGAGCGCGCCGGGAACATCCACATCGGTACCATGACGGGGAAGTTGAACGGGGTGATGCCGGCGACCACGCCGAGGGGCTGGCGCAGGGAATGACTGTCGACGCGGGTGCCGACATTCTCCGTCACTTCGCCCTAGAGGAGCTGTGGCGCTGCGGTGGCGAACTCGACCACTTCGAGCCCGCGCTGGATCTCGCCCTTGGCGTCGGACAACACCTTGCCGTGCTCTGCGGTGATGAGGGCCGCGAGCTCGTCGATGCGCTCCTCGGCGATGCGCAGGAATGCGTTGAGGATGCGCGCCCGGCGAAGCGGCGTGGTATGGGCCCAGTCGCGGGCGACCGCCTTCGCGGCCGCCACCGCATCGTTCACATCCGCCGCGTCGGCCAGCGCGACCCGGCCGGTCTCCTCGCCGGTGGCGGGATTGTAGACGGGGGCGGTTCGCGTACCGGTGCCGGGAACGGTCCGGCCGCCGACGAAGCGGTGGATTGCGGTGGGCATGGCTGTCTGGTGTCCTGTTTCTGGGAGATACGCGAACCGGCGGATCGAGAGCAAAGGGAATGCCTTCGACGGAACGTCGCGACACCCGCGTCAGGAAATGTTCATGTCCCTGCGCGGCCGCGGGGCAGGCGGCGTGCCGAAGACGGTTGCCACGGACCGAAACGGGTGGCGGTGGTTTCCGCTCGTGGGCGTGCCGAGCTTTCCCGCCCCCGATGGCTAACGCCGCGAGGCGGCGGAGTTCACCCCGGGCGATTCCAAGCAGCGGCGTCTCCAGAATGTCATGGCTCGCATCATCGCCGGTAATCGTGCCGGACGCCCTCGCCCATAACACAATCACCGGCTAACCCGGTCCGCATGCAGGCCCTATCCCTTCCGGACCCCGAAACCTTGTCCCGCGGGCAGCTCGAAGCCGAAGTGCGCCTGCTGCGTGCCCAGTCGGGCTCGCTCGCACAGATGTTCGAGCAGGCCCCGAGCTTCATCGCCCTGCTCAGTGGCCCGGAGCACCGCTTCACCCTCACCAACGCCGCCTATCAGCGGGCCATCGACCACCGCGACGTGGTCGGTCGCACGGTGGCCGAGGCCTTGCCGGACGCGGCGGCGCAGGGCTACGTCGATCTCCTCGACGACGTGTTCCGCACCGGCCGGATACACAAGGCGACGGGCGCGCGGTTCGATGTCCAGGCCACGGCCGACGGTCCGGTCAACGAACGCTACCTCGACTTCGTCTACCAGCCGATCACCGACGCGCAGGGCACCGTCGTCGGCATCTTCGTCGAGGGGCACGACGTCACCGAGCGCACCTTGGCGGAGACCGCCTTGCGGGCGAGCGAGGCGCGCTACCGGACCCTGTTCGAGAGCATCGAGGTCGGCTTCTGCATCGTCGCGATGAAGTTCGCGGGCACCCACGCCGTCGATTACCGAATCGTCGAAGCCAATCCCGCCTTCGTTCGGCAGACGGGGGCCGATGTCGCCGGCCGGTGGGTGAGCGAGTTCGCCCCCGACCTGGAACGCCACTGGTTCGACACCTACGGCCGCGTCGCCCTCACGGGTGAACCAGCGCATTTCGAGCATTACGCGGACGTGTTCGGGCGCTGGTTCGACGTGCGCGCCCTGCGGACCGGCGATCCGGCCGCACACCACGTCGCCATCTTCTTCTCCGACATCACGGAGCGCCGGAACGTCGAGACCCGCGCGGAAGCCGGTGAACGCGAATTGCGTCTCATCACCGACGCGCTGCCGGTCCTGATCTCCTTCATCGGCGCGGACCACGTCTATCGCTTCGCCAACCGGGCATACGAAGACTGGTTCTCGATGCCGGCGGGGGACGTGGTCGGACGGGACGTGAGGGACCTCCTCGGACCGGACGCCTATGCCACCCGCAAGCCCTACATGGACCGGGCGCTGGGCGGCGAATCGGTGACCTTCGAACTCGACTGGCCGCAACGCGACGGGCGGCATCGCGTCGCCGAGATCCGCTACCTGCCGCGGTGGGACCCGGCCGGCACCGTCGACGGTTTCCACGTGTTCGTGCACGACGTGACCGCACGCAAGCAGACGGAATCCGAACTCGCGCGCCAGGTCGCGCTGCGGACCGCGGAGCGCGATCAGGTCTGGCAGGCCTCCTCGGACCTGCTCTGCGTCGCCACCCTCGACGGGTACTTCGTCAGCCTCAACCCGGCTTGGCCACGGACGCTGGGATGGAGCGAGGCCGAGATGAAGGCGCGCCCGTTCCTCGACTTCGTGCATCCGGACGACGTGGCATCCACCCTCGCGGCGGCAGCCGGCTTGGCGCGCGGCGAGCCGCAACTCACCTTCGAGAATCGCTACCGCCACCGGGACGGCACGGACGTGTGGCTGTCCTGGAACGCGGTGCCGCGCGACGGCCTGATCTACGCCTCCGTGCGCGACGTGTCCGAGGCCAAACGTCAGGCCGAGATCCTGGAACGAACCGAGGAGGCTCTCCGGCAATCGCAGAAGATGGAGGCGGTCGGCCAACTCACCGGCGGCTTGGCACACGACTTCAACAACCTGCTCGCAGGTATCTCCGGCTCCCTGGAGCTGATGCAGACCCGGATGGCGCAGGGGCGGCTCACCGAGGTCGATCGGTACATGACGGTGGCGCAGGGAGCCGCCAAGCGCGCCGCCGCGCTCACCCACCGGCTCCTCGCCTTCTCCCGGCGCCAGACCCTCGACCCGAAGCCGACGAGCGTGAACCGTCTCGTCAACGACATGGAGGAACTCGTCCGGCGCACGGTCGGCCCCGCGATCCAACTCGAGGTCGTGGGTCTCGCGGGCCTATGGCCGGCGCTGATCGACCCGGGCCAGTTGGAGAATGCGTTGCTCAACCTGTGCATCAACGCCCGGGACGCGATGCCGGACGGCGGCCGCATCACCATCGAGACCGCCAACAAATGGATGGACGAGGCCGGGGCCCGCCAGCACGACATGCCGCCGGGTCAGTATCTCAGCGTCTGCGTGACGGACACCGGAAGCGGCATGTCCGCCGACCTCATGGCCAAGGTGTTCGAACCCTTCTTCACCACCAAGCCCATGGGGGAGGGCACCGGGCTCGGCCTGTCGATGGTGTACGGCTTCGCCCGCCAGTCCGGCGGACAGGTCCGGCTCTATTCGGAGGTCGGACAGGGCACGACGGTCTGCCTCTACCTGCCGCGCCACTACGGTGAGGCCGACGAGGCCGACGTCACGCGACGCCCCCCCGAAGTCGAGCGTGCGGGCCAGGGCGAGACCGTGCTGATCGTCGACGACGAGCCGTCGGTGCGCATGCTGGTCACGGAGGTGCTGGAAGATCTCGGCTACACCGCCATCGAGGCCGGCGACAGCATCGCCGGTCTGAAGATCCTGCAGTCGGATGTCCGGATCGACCTGCTGGTGACGGATGTCGGGCTACCGGGTGGCATGAACGGGCGCCAGATGGCGGACGCGGCACGTGATCGGCGGCCCGACCTGAAGGTGCTGTTCATCACCGGCTACGCCGAGAACGCGGTCCTGGGAAACGGATACCTTCGCCCGGGAATGCAGGTTTTGACAAAGCCGTTCGTACTGGAGACGCTTGCATCCCGCATCAGGGATCTCATCGCCAGGACCGTCTGACCCCGGGCATTTCACGATGCCATGCGCAGCACCCGCCGGAGATTCCATTGGGTCCCGGGGGGGCAAGCCGTGCGGGCGTTCGGCGTCACGCCGCCCGCTTCAACCCATCGATCTGCTGCAGCCGCCCGTCCTTCACCTGCAGGATGCGGTCGGCGAACGGCAGCAGGTGAGCGCTGTGGGTCACGAAGACCTTCGACACCGGGATCGCCATCAGGGCGCGGATCAGGGCCTCTTCCGACACGGGATCGAGGTTGGCCGTGACCTCGTCGAGGAGGAGCAGCCGGGGCTGGCGGCACAAGGCGCGGGCGAGGATGAGCCGTCGGCGCTGGCCGGTGGAGAGCAGGGGGCTCTCGTCGGAGAGGAGCGTGGCGAAGCCCTGGGGGAGGGACTGGATCTCCTCCAGCAGCCCCACCACCGACAGCGCGGCCTTCATCTGCTTGTGGGTGACGTCGGGCGAGAACAGGGACAGGTTCTCGATCACGGTGCCGGCAAGCACGCGGTCGTCGGCGAAGACGCAGCCGATATTGGCGCGATACTCGTGGATGCCGAACTCCTCCAGGGGGCTGCCATCCACCATCATCCGGCCGGTCGCACGGACGTTGAGGCTGGACAGGACCTTGAGCAGGGACGACTTCCCGCAGCCCGACGGCCCCACGATGGCGATGGTCTCGGGCTTGTCGATGCGGATGGTCAGATCGAACGGTTCGATGAGCGGCCGGCCGCGGCGGCCGAACTGGATCGACACCTCCTCGAGGCTGACGCTGCGCCGGATCAGACGGTCGATGCGCAGGCCGGCGCTCGCCGGCTCCGGGCTCTCGTTCAGCACGTCGTCCAGACGGGCGAAGTGGACCCGCATCACCGAAATCTGCAGCAGGCTCATGATCAGAGTGTTCATGGCGGTGAAGAACGACGCCCGCAGGGCGAAGAACGCGTACAGCACACCCACCGACAGGGTACTCTTCATCACCTCGGTCACGCCCATGAACAGGGTCGCGACGGTGCCGAGCATGAAGATCAGGTGAAGGAACAGATCCGCGTCGATGGAGAGCTTTTTCGCGCGGTAGCCGTAATTGGCGAACCGCGTGAAGTTCTCCAGCCATTTCAAGCCGAAGAAGTTCGTGGTGTTGCCGACCTTGAGGGCGCGGATCTGGGCGAGGCCGTCGAGCAGGCGGGCCTGCTCCTCGGAGCGAGATTCGAGGGTGAGCGCCGTGCTGCGGGCGATACCCGGATAGGTGGCGAAGCGCACGAGGATGGCGGCCGCCAGGGTCACCACGGAAGCGAACGCCATACTGGGCGAGTAGTAGTACATCATCCCGACGAGCAGGATCGACATCGTCCCGTCGGCGATGGACGAGACGAAACCGCCGACGAGGAAAGTCTTGATCTGGTCCACCGACGAGACGCGGGTGACGAAGTCTCCGGGATGCCGGGCCTCGAAGAACGTCATCGGCAGGCGAAAGGCGTGGGAGACGATGTTGCGGGTGAAGTGAATCTCGAACAGCGTCGCCGAGCGCAGGGCCACGAGGTCGCGAAGCCAGCGCGACAGGGCGTCGAGGGCGCTGAAGAGGATGAGGCCGATGACCACGACGGTGAGGAGGTCGAGGTCGTATTGCGGGATCACGCTGTCGACGGCGGTCTGCAGGAAGATCGGCGTCGCCAGGGCGAACAGGGTCGCGGAGAACGACAGCACCGTGATGAGGGCCAGGGTGTGCTCGATGCCCCGACACGAGCGCAGGACCGCCCAGAACAGGGACTTTCGCGACGTCTTCACCGCCTCGAAATCGACCCGCCGCTCGAACTCGAGGGCGATGCCGCCGAAATGGTGCTCCATGTCCTCGCGGGCGTAGAGCCGCTCGCCGAAGGCCGGATCGTGAACGTGGAACGTGCCGCGCACCACCTTCTCGAGCACCACGAAGTGGTTGCCGTTCCAGTGCAGGATCGCCGGGCAGGCGAGCTTCGACAACTCGCCGGTGTTGGAAATGGCCAAGCCCTGCGCGTCGAGCCCGATCTGGCCGGCGACTTCGACGATCTCCGCGAACGTCATGCCCTCCTGCGACGGCGGGAACAGCGCACGCAGGTAGGGCAGGTCGATGTCGTGGCGGTGCGCGTTGGCGACCATCGCCAGGCAGGCGAGCCCGCATTCCATGGTTTCGTTCTGCAGAACGGTCCGGACGGCGCGTTTGCGCTCGCCGAACCCGCCGAACACCGATTGGCCGAACATCAGCGTCCCCTCAAGGCTCGGATCGGATCGAGGACCCAATCGAGCAGGCGGCGGCGCTCCACCACGATATCGGCCGAAAGAGTCGAGCCGATCTTCACGGGAATGCGCTCGCCATAGGCGTCCACGTCGGGCCGGTCGGGCCGGATCTCGATGCGGTAGGCGGATTGGCGCTCCACCGGGCGCGGATCCAGGCCGATATCGGGCTTGTCCTCGCCCGCGAGGCCGCGCACGGCGGCGGTGGAGATGTAGGTGATGGTCCCGTGCTGGATGCCGAAGGTCTTGAACGGGAAGGCATCGTACTTGATGATCACCCGCTGACCGACCTTGGCGAGGCCGACGGCGCGGGCCGGGGCCTCGACGACGACGAGGGGGGCGGCGTTCGGCTCGCCGGTGGCGGCCACGAACTGGCCGGGCTTGACCGAATCCCCGACTTTGGCGGCGAGCGCCAGCACGGCGCCCGCGCTCTGGGCCTGAACCTCGACGGCGGTCTCCGTGCGCAGCATCGCGAGCCGGCTGTCGGTGGATTCGATCTGGTTCTGGGCGCTCGCCTTCTGCGACACCTTGGTGGCGACGAGGAGGTCGAACTCGCGGCGCCGCTCCGAATCCTGGCGCTGCACTTCGAGGCGCTTCAGGCGCAGGTCGGAGAGCTGGCGCTCCAGGTCGAAGGTGCCGCGCTCGTGCGATTCGAGCATGTCGCGGGTGGCGTAGCCGTCGCGCATGTAGGCGGCGATCCGGCGCACCACGGCGCGGCTCTTCTCCGTCGCGGCGGCATGGCGCTGCGCCTGCTCGGCGAGGCCGGCATAGAACACCTCCTGGTCGGCCGCGATCTGCGCCTGCTGCTTCGTCGCGCGGGCAATGAACGCGTCGGCCCGCTCCACCTCGTCCTGCAGGCCCTTGCGGGAGAGTTGGAGGTTGCGCATCTCGGCCTCCACGGCCGATTCCCCACCGGAACTCGCAGAGCCGATGCGCAGGGCGTAGACTGCTTGGCCCGCTTTCACGGGATCGCCCTGGTTGAGGAAGATCCTGGTGATCACGCCGGCCCGGGGCGCATCGAGGCGGGCGAAACCGCCCGTGGCCGCGACCGTGCCCCGCACGGTTTCGGTCTGGGCGAAGTGACCGAACCACAGGCCGCCGATCACCGTGCACACCGTCAGCGCCACGAGCCCCGTCGCCAGAGTCGCGGTTCGGTTCTGACGCAGATCGATGGTCTGGACGATGCGGGGATTCTGGACGATGCCGGGCATCGGCCCGTCATCGGGATTCCCGGAGGTCTCCTCCGGCTGTGCCTCCGGCGGATCATCGTCGACGGGACGCGCATCGGACTCGGCCCGGACCATATGGCGGGCGGCAGCGGCCTCGACGCTCCGAGCCGGGGATTGCGTCGTGTCGTCCTCGGGTGGGCCGGCCCGGGTCACGTCGAAGGTCATGCCTGTCCGCCCTCGTGGAGAAACTCGTGCAGGCGCGGCCACATGAACCATTGGGCGGGGGCCGTCAGCACCGAGGTCTCGATGTGGCGGCGAACCAGACTCGTCACCCGTGCCTTGGTCTCCGGACCGCTATCGGCGACCTCGAAGGGCTGACCGCAACGAACCGTGTCGCCGGCGCAATCCGACGTGATGGAGAGCGGCAGGACCGCCGCCTCCGTCAGGCGGGCGAGGCTGTCGATGCCCATGGCGAGGCGGATCGGTCGGCCGAACAGGGTGGTCTCGACGGGTCCACCGTAGCTCGCCGGCAGGTCGACGAACGATACGATGACGGACCCGGTGCGGGCGAACCGGATCGCATCGATGTAATCCTGCTTGTCGCGGACGTTCAGGAACCGCATCTCCATGCCCATCTCGGAGATGCGCTGCATGACGCGGGTCTCGACGGCGCGGTCCTCGCGCGCCCGCAGGATCAGCATCCGCCGATCGCGAAAGAAGTCGTGGATCAGGCGAGCGAAGGGCAGGGCGAAGCAGCCCATGTGGAGCGGCGCCAGGATCACCGGCTTCCCGCTCGACGCCACCCGGCGGATGAGCTCCGGATCGGCGAACCGCACCGATTGCCAGTCGGCGACGATGTCGGCGTGCGAGCGGGTCACCAGGGACAGCCACTCGAGGCCGTAGAGGTCGTCCGAAAACGCGGTTTCGGCATCGAGGCGACTGGCTTCGGCCCGGGGCAGGCGCAAGGTCTGGCGTAGGATCGGCGCGACGCCGCGTGCGGGCAGCCGGCGCGTCACCCGCTGGGCGAGCCACAGGGTCCGAAGGGCGCGGCGGCGCAGCCTCAGCGGCAGGGCGGCGACCCGCAACTGTAGAGGGGTGACGTCGTTCATCGCCGGGTCCAGTCCATCCACGGGCAATAGACTGATTTGCGTTGACAGTTCTTTAAGTGCGAACGCCGCCCGGGCATCCCGGGCGGCGTTCCATCAATATTCGTGATCGAGGCTTCGGCGGCGAGGCCCGATTTGATCCCGATCGAGACCGGTCCGAGCCGCCCTTACGAGCAGTCTGCGCCCTTGGACGGGGGGCAGTTCGGGGCCGGAGCCGGCTTGCAGTCGACGGGCTTGGTACCGCCGGAGACCTTCTTGAGATCAGTGAGAGCGAGCTTCTTCATGGGATGCATGTCCTGAATGAGAGGGTAGCGAAGTCAGTCGACCGGGCGGGCCGGCGAGTCGGCTTAGGAGCAGTCGGCGCCCTTGGACGGCGGGCAGTTCGGGGCCGGGGCCGGCTTGCAGTCGACGGGCTTGGTACCGCCGGAGACCTTCTTGAGATCGGCGAGATTGAGCTTCTTCATGGGGCTACTCCAGATCGAACCCGGCCTGACCTTGAGGCTGCCGGCTGGCTGCTGTTCAGCCATGGACAAACCGTACCCAGCACCCGGGGCCGCATCAATGCAGTCAAACTACGGTGCCGGGCCAATGGTTACCACCCGAGACTATTTCCGGAATTTACCATCAAGAGGGATAGATTTTGTAGAATACGAACCGCGACTTGCGGATTGAATGACCGGATTGATATTTGAGCCTCCTTCAGAGTTGCGAGGCCCACCAATGGTAACGCAGTCATCCACCCCCGCCGCTGCCCAAGACGAGATCGAGACCACCCTGCTCGAAATCTTCCGCACCCATTTGAAGACCGAAGGAACAGGTTGGGACGCCAACACCACCATGGCGGAAGCTCAGGTCGACTCCTTCGATCTGGTCGAATTGGTCTTCGAGATCGAGGACCGGTTCGGAATCGAAGTCAGCTTCAACGCCAATTCGGGCGAGACCGGTACGCTCACCGTCGGACACGTCGCCGAGATGATCCGGGCCGGACTGGCGGCGAAGAAATCCCAGGCCGCCAAATCCACCACCGCCGCCGACATCGCTCCGATGTCCAAGGTCCAGCTGGCGTGACCGCCGTCGTGGTCTCGGGCCTCGGGGTCGCGGCCCCCGGCGGCCTCGATACGGAAACGTTCTGGACGAGCCTCGTCTCGGGACAGAACGTGTTCTCGGCGAGCCGCGCCCTGCCGGATTCGGGGATCGTGGTCGCGCAGATCGACGAGACCGCGGATTTCTCCCGCCTGCCGCTCGCCTCGCAGGCGGCCTGCGACCGCAGCGCGATCCTCGCCGTCGCCGCCGCACAGGCCGCGATGGCGGACGCGAAGCTGAGCCTCGACGCGGTGGCGCCGGAACGCGTCGCCGTCATCCTCGGCAATGGCGGCGGCGGCCTGACCAGCCTCGACGCGCAATACTCGCGCCTGTTCAAGGACGGCAAGCGCCCGCACCCGTTTTCCGTGGTGCGGGCGATGACGAGTTCTTCGGCGAGTTGGGTCTCCCTCGCCTTCGGCGCCAAGGGACCGTGCTTCGTCATCGCCAGTGCCTGCGCGTCGGCAACCCACGCCATTGGGCTCGCGGCGCAGATGATCCGCGCCGGCATCGTCGACATCGCCATCACGGGCGGGACAGAGGCGCCGCTGTCGCACGGCACCCTGATGGCCTGGGATGCCATGAAGATCATGAGCCGGACCCGGTGCCGCCCGTTCTCGCGTGACCGCGACGGCCTCGTCGTCGGGGAGGGAGCGGGGATCCTCGTTCTGGAGCGCGCCGACCACGCCCGTGCGCGGGGGATCACCCGATCGGTCGCGCTCGCGGGTTTCGCCTCCAACGCCGATGCGGGCGACATCGTCGCGCCGACCGTCGATGGAATGGCCCGAGCCATGCGCTCCGCCCTCGCGGATGCCGGCCTCGCGCCAGACGACGTCGCCTACATCAACGCCCACGGAACGGGCACGCGCGCCAACGATCTCACCGAAGGCAACGCCATGGCGGACGTGTTCGGGCCGGGGCGCATCCCGCCGGTCTCGTCGACCAAAGGCGCCACAGGACACGCCCTCGGTGCGGCCGGGGCCCTGGAGGCCGTCGCCACGATCCTGGCCATGGAACGCGGGATCGCGCCGCCGACGGCGAACCTCGTCGAACTCGACCCGGCGCTGGATTTCGACGCCATCCCATGTGTGGCCCGGCCGATGCCCATCCCCGTCGCCATGTCGAATTCCTTCGCCTTCGGAGGTCTCAACGCCAGCCTGATCTTCCGGACGGCCTGAGCCTTTCGCCCGCCATCGGACCAGACAGCCATGAACGCGCACGTGACTCCGCCGGAAACGCTTTCACCCGACCCTGCGGCATACCTCGACGCCCTGAGGGCGCGGGTCAAAACAACCATCGGCACCTCCGACTGGGTGGTGATCGACCAGACGCGGATCGACCGGTTCGCCGAGGCGACGGGGGATTTCCAGTTCGTCCATGTCGATCCCGTCCGGGCCGCCGCAGAGACGCCGTTCGGCGGCACCATTGCGCATGGCTACCTGACCCTCGCCATGGTGGGGACGTTCGCGGCGGCGGCACTTCCACCCCATCCGGCGGTGCGCCTCATGGTCAACCTCGGTGCCGACAAGGTTCGCCTGCTGGCCCCCGTCCGGGTCGACCACGCGATTCGCGGCGTGTTCACCCTCGCGGGTGTCAGCGTCCTACCGGAGGGGAGGGCCGCCCTGCGGATCACGGTCGCCATCGAGTGCCGGCCGCCGGGTCCCTCTGCGGCCGATCCGGTATTCGCACTGACCGCCGACCTGTCCATCATGCTGATACTCAACGAGGCGTGATGAACAGTCGAAAAATCATCTTGTCCACTTGTCGACCGGACGAGACTTCAGCCCGACCACCGGTAGAAAACCGCTTCTGCGCGGGGACAATTTCTAGAACGAAATTACTTTTTATCTTTCGCAGTATGATTTTCATGAAAAGACTTAGTTGATTATCTTGACTGGATTACGCGCCTGTGAACGGTATGAGTTTCATCGCCGGTTAACCTTGACGGTCTATTCACGACCGACACGCAGCGCATGTCGGGCGACTGGATTTCCACATGGATCGGACGGAGCGGGCAGGGGCGAACGGCGGCCCGTGCAGCACCCTTGGTGGCGGGGTCCGCCGCTCAGTGCGGTACGCCGTGCTCGGCGCTCTGCTCCTCGCCGGTCCGGCGCCCGCGGAAACCCTCGACACATCGATGCACTGGGCCCTGCGCGACAGCTACGACCGCAAGGCCGACGATGCGCGTCAGGCAGCGGCGGAGGCCCGGGTTCTCGGCGGCTACGAAGCCTTCCTGCCGACGGCAGCCTACGTCGTCACCCACCGCCTCGACAGCAACATCCGGTACTCGCCGGACTTCACCAGCACGCCAGAAGCGCCCATCGGGATCGACACGGTGCCGCGGCGCCAGCCCGAGGTCGAGGCGTTCCAGCTTTCCCTGCCCCTGTTCGACGGCCTGCGACGCTACCACGATCTGGAATCCGCACGAAGCGCTGCCGCCGCCGGCCGGGAGCTCCAGAACGACAAGACCCAGCAGATCCTGTACGACACGGCGAGCGCGTATCTCGCCGTCCTGCGTGACCGCACCATCCTGCGTCTGCGCCGAGTCGCCATCGCGGACGTGGCAAAGGTCGCCAAGAGCGTCGCCGTGAAGCTCGAGGTCCACGACGCCACCCTGGCGGACTCGGCCCTGGCCGAATCGCGGGTCACCGCCGCCATCGCTGCGCACGAACAGGCGAAAGCCAACCTCCTCGCCTCGGAACTCGCCCTGGCGCGCCTCGCCGGTCCGACGGCGAACCCGTCGGGCCTGCCTCGCATCCCGAGCGCGTTGCTGCCCCGGTCCCTCGATGAGTTGCGCGACACCCTGCTGCAGACGAATCCGCGGCTGCTCGCTGCCCGTCTCAACGCGGATTCGGCTGCCTCCAGCGCCAAGGTCGCCTATGCGCGCTTCTCGCCGCAACTGAACTTCGTCTTCGCGCATACGCGCCAGGGCGCCGTCTCGAACTATCCCTACAAGGTCCGTGATACGTCGGCGATGCTGCAGGCGCGCATCCCGATCTACGACCCCGGTGAGTTCGCCGACGTCGCGCGCGGCCACGCCCTCGCCGATCAGAGGTCCTTCGAAGCCCTCGATCTCGAGCGGACCGTCCTGACCCAGGCCTCCACCGCCTTCGTCCAGCGCACCTCGTTGATCGTCCAGACGAAGCTTGCGGCCAAACGCGTGCGCAGAATCGAGGACGCCGTGCTCGGCCGGAAGATGGAGCTCCGCCTCGGCTCCATGACCATCGTCGATCTGTTGAACACCCTGGCGGAATTGACCGAAGCCAATGTCGCCAAGATCAACATCGAATTCGAGCGCGACAGGATCACGTATTCCCTCGCCTCCGCCATGAACCGGCTTCGGGTTTAGCGACTGCGGGAGCGCGACGCGCGGGCGCAGGATTCGCGCCGCAGAACCTGGGCCGCACGGCCCCGGCGGGAAGGCGTCGCCAGAGAGGGCCGGACTCTTCCGGCGCGTGGACCTCGGTGTATCCTCGCTCGGCGGACGAAGCGGAGCCGGGAGATCGAATGCGGGGGCGCGAGCAGGTCGGGACGGGTCGTTCGGTCCGACGCGTGACACGGGAGTTGCGCCGCCTAGAGGCGCTGGCGGCCCGCCGGCGCCTGCGGGTCCGACTCCTGCGCGGCCTGCGCGGCGCCCTCGGGACGGGAGCGACCCTCGTGGCCCTGTTCAAGTTCAAGCTCGCGGCCTCCCTTGGTCTCAAGGTCGCGCTTGCCGTCCTCGTGGGAATCGGCCTCGCCTGGCCCGTCCTCGTCTTGGCGGTCCTGACCCTCATCGGCCTGGTTCTGGCCCTTGTCAGCGTCTTCGAGGGTGGTCATGCCGGGTCCCTCGATTGCCCCGATGGCTCGGGCTGCGAACGCCGGGAGAAGCGTGCCGAACGGCTCAAGCATCTCATCGCGACGCGAAGGGAATGGCTCGACGCTCAGGCCGTGCCGCCGACACCACCCTGATCTGTGCCGTCGAAGCGATACCCCTACGGATGCGACATCGCGGACGGCCACCCATACGGATTGCGGCCGCGCTTTAATCCCCCTGGGGGCAACGATGTGCCGAGGCTCCGGTTGTCCTCGGCACAGCGAGTACGGGTTGCGAACATGGAACGGTCGAACGACTTCATCGAGCGGCATCACCCGCAGGCCGAAGCCTTCGCAGGGCCCGAAGTCCGGGCGGCGGAAGAGCGCGTGCCCGACGCGGAAGCGGCCGAGGATGTCGTCCTCGAACCCCTGGCCGACTACCCCCGGATCGATCTGCGCGGTGCCGGCGAGCCCTGGGAGAAGCGTCGTGCCGCCGGCAAGGTCCTGCGGGATAACGTGCCGCACGAGAGCCATGCACCGCTCTTCCTCCCGGAGAATCGGCCCGATCCCGTGGCCCTCATCGAGGCCGCGCACGAAGGGCGCCAGCCCCATCTCGTCCCCTTGCGCGTGGCGCGCATGGCGAGCTCGCCGTTCGCCTTCCTGCGCGGGGCCGCGCACGTGATGGCCTGGGATCTCGCCCAGTCGCCTCGCAGCGGCATCATGGTGGCGATGAACGGCGACGCCCACATCTCGAATTTCGGTCTGTTCGGCACGCCCCAGCGCGACGTGGTGCTCGACCTCAACGATTTCGACGAAGTCACCATCGGCCCGTGGGAATGGGACCTGAAGCGCCTCGTCGCCAGCATCGAGGTGGCGGCCCGCGGCGATCACGTGGCCCCGGCCGAGCGCCGCGCCGCGGTCGTGGCGGCGGTGGGCGGGTACCAGCACACCATGACGGAATTGGCGCCCCAGGGCCCCCTCGACGTCTGGCAGCACGCCGCACGCGCCGACAACCTCGATTTCTCGGGCATCCGCATCGACGGCGAATCGCAGGGTGTCGTGCGCAAGGCCGTGGAGAAAGCCCGCAAGCGCACCAACCAGACCCTGCTCGCACGAGTCGGCGAGCGCCGCGTCGATGGCGGCTGGCGGTTCCGCGAGGACCCGCCGATCCTCACCCGCGTCGACGACGAGACCCGCGAGGCGATCATCAGCGGGCTCGAGCACTACGCCGACACCCTACCGCGCGAGCGCCGGTTCATGCTGAGCCGCTACCACGTGGTCGACGTCGCCCACCGGGTGGTGGGCGTCGGCAGCGTCGGCACCCGCGCCTACGTGGCCCTGCTGTGCGGCAACTCGGACCAGGACGTGCTCTTTCTGCAGGTGAAGGAGGCCGTGCGCCCGGCGCATGCCCCCTACTTGCCCGGCATGCCCGAGCCCTATGCCAGCCACGAGGGCGAGCGCGTGATCTACGGCCAGCGCCTGCTCCAGGCGGTGGGCGACCCATTGCTCGGCTGGACCAGTATCGCCGACCGGCCGTTCTACGTGCGGCAGATGAAGAACATGAAGGGCGAGATTCCGGTGTCGTGCATGACCGGTCAGCCGCTCCTGTACTTCTCCTGGGCCTACGGCGCGCTCCTCGCCCGCGCCCATGCCCGGACTGGGGATGCCGCCGCCATCGCGGGTTATTGCGGCAAGGACCGCCACGCCGACCTGCGCGAGGCCTTGGCCGACTGGGCCAGCGCCTACGGCGAGCGCAACCAGGCCGACTACGAGACTTTTCTCGCGGCCATCGCGGACGGCCGCCTCGAGGCGGCACCCGATCCGCATCTGTGACGATCCGTCGGGCTTTAGCGGTGGGCGGGGCGGCACGGAGCGCTTGATTCTCGGGCGCCCCGCCGGAAGGGTGGAGCATGGCGCGCCGCATTCACCGGACCACTGACTTTCTCGCCGACGCCCTGCACCGGCTCGGCATCGCGGCGGGCGCCGTGGACCGGGAGGCCCTGCGCGAGCACCTCGGCCTGCCCGAACGCGGCGGCGTCTGCGAAGACGCGGCCGTCGCCCATGCCCTCCAGGCGTCCGATGCGCGCCGGACCTTCGCCCGCGAAGGCGTGCCGCGCCTGACTCAGGCGATCCCGGCCCTGCGCGCGGAGGCTGATCCGGACGGAGCCCTGCGCTGGCAGATACGGGTGTTGTGCCCGCTCCTCGACGACAACCGCCTGGATCTGCGAATCGACACGGCGCCGGATGCCGCGGCCGCCGAGATCCTCGACGAGATGGCCCTCGGGAACGATCCGGATTGGGCGCTCGACACCCTGCGCGCACGGGTGACCCAGGTCGCCGGCCGTACCCGTGGGGCACTGAACCGGACCATCCTGCGCCTGCGCGACCAGATCCGCGCCGACATGACGGAGACCGGGGCCGACGCCATCACCTACATCGCCCATGTCGACCGGTCCCTGCGCTCGCGGGTCTTCGCCGATGGGCCGGATGTGGCGTCCCACATCCTCGAAACCCTGAAGGTCGTGCGGGCCCGCGGGCGGGTGGTGGCGCAGGAAGCCTCCGGGACCCGGCGCCTGCGCGACCGGGCGGGCTTCGGCTCCTACATCGACAAGTTCGCCGCCGCCCGGCGTCTCAGCCGCCGCATCGTCTTCCACATGGGGCCAACGAATTCCGGCAAGACCTACGCGGCCCTGGAGGCTCTCGCGAAAGCCGCCACCGGTACCTACCTCGCACCCCTCCGGCTCCTGGCCCTGGAGAACTACGAGGCCCTCGCGGCGCGCGGCCTGCGCGCAGGCATGGTGACGGGCGAAGAGATCCTGGGTGAATCCGACCCGACCCACACGGCACGCACCATCGAGACCGCGGATCTCCGCCGGCCCATCGAAGTGGCGGTGATCGATGAGATCCAGATGCTGTCCGACCCCGACCGTGGCTGGGCCTGGACGAACGCCCTGTTCGGCATCCCCGCCCGCCTCGTCATCGTCTGCGGCGCCGAGGACGCCCTCTCGGCCGTGCGCCGAGCGGCGGAGGCGGCCGGCGAATCCCTCGACGTCGTCACCTTCACGCGCAAGACGCCGCTGGTCGCCCTCGACGCGCCCGTTCCCCTGGAAGCCGTCGAACCGGGTGACGCCGTCGTGGCGTTCTCGCGCCGGGCCGTGCACGAGAACCGGGAGATCCTGGTGGCCGCCGGGCGGTCCGTCGCGACCATCTACGGCGCCCTGTCGCCGGAGGTGCGCCGCGCCGAGGCCGGGCGCTTTCGCGATGGCGAGGCCGAGGTGCTGGTCACCACGGACGCCATCGGGATGGGCCTCAACCTCGGCCCCCTGAAGCGCGTGATCTTCGCGTCCGTTCGCAAGTGGGACGGCACCGAGGAGCGTGCTCTGACCAACGCCGAGATCCGCCAGATCGCCGGCCGCGCCGGCCGCTTCGGCCATCAGGAGGCGGGCTACGTCGCCGCCACCGACGAGGACGGCCTCGGACCGATCCGCGATGCCCTGTCGGGAGCGCCGACGGCCCCGGCCGCCGACACCCGCTTCTTCGTGCGGCCGGATCTCGCCGCCATCGAAGCCGCGGCCAGCGAACTCGGCACCGATTCCCTGAGCGCCGTGATGGCGCATTTCTCCCGCGCGACGTTCTACGACGGTTCGCCGTTCCAGCCCTCGGCGTTCGAAGAGTTCCTGGGCGCGGCCGAGGCGGTGGATCGCAACGCACTCCCGATCCGCGAGAAGTTTGCCTTCGCGGTGACGCCCATCGACCGGCGCGACCCAATCGCCGTGGGGGTCGTCGAGCGCTGGGTTCAGGCCCGAACCTTGAACGCCACGGTGCCGGCCCTGCGTGCCGACCCGCACGGGGACCTCGCCTATCAGGAACGCACCGTGCGGCTCGCCAGCGCCTACCTGTGGCTCGCCCGGCGCTTTCCCGAGACCTTCGACGATGGTGCCGCCATGCGCGGCGTGCGCGAGCGTGCGAATGCGTCCATCGAGCGGACATTGCGGGAGACGGCGACCTTGAAGGTTACGCAGCGCGCGCAGAACAAGGCGCTCAGTCCACCCGCTGCCAGCCAGGGCCGGTGAGGCGTTCCTGGGGCAGGAACTTCGCCTTGTAGTCCATCTTGCGCGAGCCCTCGACCCAGTAGCCGAGGTAGAGGTAGGGCAGGCCGAGGTCCCGGGCGCGGCGGATGTGGTCGAGGATCATGAAGGTGCCCAGCGACCGCGGCGCCTCCTGCGGATCGTAGAACGAGTAGACCATCGACAGACCGTCGGAGAGCACGTCCGTGAGACAGAGGGCGACGGTGGGGCCGATGCCGCGCCCGTTGATCGCCGTGTCGGGCCCGCGTCGGCGATAGGCAACCAGGTGGGTGTCGACGTGGCTGTCCTCGATCATCATGGCGTAGTCGAGGACGGTCATGTCCACCATGCCTCCATCGCCGTGACGGGCATCGAGGTAGCGCCGAAACAAGGCGTATTGCTCGGACGCCGGGCGATTCGGCTCCGGGGTCCCGACGAGGTCGGCGTTGCGCTGGAGAATGCGGCGCTGGCTCGCCGAGGGGGTGAAATCGTCCACCACCACCCGGACCGAGATACAGGCGCGGCAGGTCTCGCAGGCCGGGCGATAGGCGATGGTCTGCGAGCGACGGAAGCCGCCCTGGGTCAGGATTTCATTGAGATCGCGGGCGCGGCGCCCGACGAGGTGCGTGAACACCTTCCGTTCCTCCTGCCCCGGCAGGTAGGGGCAGGCGGAGGGCGCCGTCAGGTAGAATTGCGGTGTGTCGCGGGAATGACTCGTCACGCTGTGGGTCGCTCGCGGCCTCGCGGCGCGTCATGCGCCCCGAACGTCGAGTGTATCGACAACATCGGCCGGCTCAACACCCGGAAACGCTCCCGCGCGGAATTTCCTCAGGCCGGACGCACCACGGCGAGGCCGAGGAGGATGTCATGGCCGAGCCGGCGGTCGGGACGCACCAGACCGATGACGATGTCGAGGGCCCAGAGCAGAAAGGTCGAGATCGCCACGTAGAACAGCAGGGCATGGATCGCCGCCGTGATCATATCCACCCGCGTGCCCGTCTGGTTGACCACGCGCAGGCCCATCATCCGCATGCCCCAGGTGCCCTGGCCGGCGCCGCCGACCGTCACGGCGCTGTAGAGGATGCCGCTCGCCGGCAGCACCGCGAACAAGGTCCAGCCGAGGCCGAACGTGAGGGCGCCCACGACGGTGATCAGGAGGGTCAGGAGGGCCGTGAACCCGAAGATGAACAGGATGTCGAGCAGGTAGGCGACCGCGCGCGCGCCGAGGCTCGCCCGCACCACGGGCAGAGCGAGGGGGGCGCCGTAAGCGGTCCGGGTGGGGTCGACGGTACCAGTGGGGTATTCGAGCATGGGGCGCTCCTCGGGCGGGGCGACGTTCGGTGGTTTCCAAGTGGGCGCGGGACCACCGAATCTCAAGATCAACCGGTCCGAGAGACGCGTCAGGGAGCCGACGCCCCTGGATCGGCGGCGGCGGCCTCCGGCGTGTTCAAGTAATACTGCTTCAGCAGGTAGAGCGCCGCGCCGTTCAGGGGTCCATGCTCGGTGATGACGGTCAGGAGTTCGGCCCCCTGTCCGAAGCCGCAGACGATCCAGCGCTGACGCGCGGCCTGGGTGGCCTGCCCGGTGACGGCGTAATCGACCCGGAGATCGGCGGGCGTCGGCCCGCTGCCGACCCGCAGGATCTTCGGAACGGTGCCCTGTGGCGCCAGGGCCGGGACCGCCCGGCGGCAGAGGGTGGCCCGCTGCCGGTCGACGGAACTCTCGCAGGCCGCGAGAAGAGCGAGAGCGGCGAGTCCGAAGCCGACCCGTCTCACGCCCCGGCGCGCAGCCGCTCGGCCACGCGGGGCGCGTAATACGTCAGCACACCATCGGCACCCGCGCGCTTGAACGCCAGCAGGCTCTCGACCATGGCGCGCTCGCCGTCGAGCCACCCGTTTCGGGCCGCAGCCTCGATCATCGCGTACTCGCCCGACACCTGATAGGCGAAGGTGGGCACCCCAAATTCGTCCTTCACCCGCCGGATGATGTCGAGGTAGGGCAGACCGGGCTTCACCATCACCGAATCGGCCCCCTCCGCGAGATCGAGGGCGACCTCGCGTAGCGCCTCGGACGAGTTGCCCGGATCCATCTGGTAGGTACGCTTGTCGCCGATCAGGGCCGCCTGGGTGCCGATGGCATCGCGGAAGGGGCCGTAGAAGGCGGAGGCGTATTTCGCCGCGTAGGCCATGATCTGAACATCGCGGAATCCCGCCCGGTCGAGACCGGCCCGGATGGCGCCGACGCGCCCGTCCATCATGTCGGACGGTGCGATGATGTCCGCCCCCGCCTCCGCTTGGATCAGGCTTTGCTCGACGAGCAGCGCCACGGTCTCGTCGTTGAGGATGGCGCCGTCCTGCAGCAGGCCGTCGTGACCGTGGCTTGTGTAGGGATCGAGGGCGACATCGGTCATCAGGCCGAGCTCGGGCACCGCCTTCTTGACCGCCCGCACGGCCCGGCACACGAGGTTGTCCCGGTTGAGGGATTCGGACCCCGTGGGGTCGCGTAGGCTCGGCTCGGTGTAGGGGAAGAACGAGATCGCCGGGATGCCGAGCCGCGCGGCCCCCTCGGCCGCGCGCACGATCTCGTCGACGCTGAGCCGCTCGACGCCCGGCATCGACGCGATGGGCTCCCGCCGGCCGGAGCCCTCGATGACGAAGAGCGGCCAGATCAGGTCGTCCACCGTGAGGGTATGCTCGCGCACGAGGCGGCGCGACCACGCGGCCTTGCGGTTGCGGCGCGGGCGCTGGGTGATGCCGAGGCCCGTGGGGCGGGCGCTCTCCGCCGCGGCTTCGACGGCGAGGGGACGCGGGGTCGGCAATTCGTCGGGCATGGGCTTTGGAACTCGGGCTTTGCAACTCGCGGCGTCGCCGGAACGCGGGGTCAGCCGGACTACCACATCCGCAAAAGCCTCCGAAACCCGGCCCATTGCCACAAGCGCGATCGGCACGCGGTTTCACCCGGCGATTGACGCACAGGGCCGAAACTCCGTTAAAGCGACCCGACCGGAAACAGAGAAGGCGGACGATGGCGGGCGAAGGCGAGGCGGACATTCTGTTCGAGCGGCACGGGGCGGTAGGCCTCGTGACCCTGAATCGACCGCGCGCCCTCAATGCCCTGACGCTCGACATGATCCGGGCGATGCATGCGCAGTTGAGCGTCTGGGAGACCGACGACGCCGTCACCAGGATCGTCCTGCGCGGCGCCGGCAAACGCGCTTTCTGTGCCGGCGGCGACGTCCGCGCCGTCTACACCTCCGCCAAAGCCGGGGGACACACGGAGGTCGATGCCTTCTGGCACGGCGAGTACGGCCTCGACGGCTTCATCCAATCCTACCCGAAGCCCATCGTCTCCCTCATCGGGGGACTCGTCATGGGCGGCGGCAACGGGCTTTCCGTCCATGGCAGCCACCGGGTCGCTTCGGACGGGTACGGCTTCGCCATGCCGGAAGTCGGCATCGGCTTCTTCCCCGATGTCGGCATGACCTACGTTCTGCCGCGCCTGCCCGGCCGGACCGGAACCTACCTCGCGCTCACCGGAGCGACCATCGGGGCTGGCGACGCCCTCGCCCTCGGCCTCGCCACCCACCATGTCCGCGCGGACGGGTTCGATGCCATCGTGTCAGCGCTCGGCGAGGGAGACAGTATCGATGCGGTCCTCGGGGCGCACGCGGATGCGCCGCCTCCCACGGGACCGATGGTCGCCGAGCGCGCCCTCATCGACGCCTGCTTTGGCGAACCGAGCGTGGCCGATATCCTCGCCCGTCTCGACGGTGCGGCGGCACAGGGCTCGACCTTCGCGGCGGACACTGCCGCTCTGCTGCGGAGCCGTTCCCCCACCAGCCTGTGCATCGCCCATGCGCAGATGCGGCGCGGCGCGACCCTGAGCTTTGCCGAGTGCATCGCCGCGGAGACCCGGCTCGCCGCGTTCCTGATGCACGGACACGACTTCTTCGAAGGCGTACGCGCCGCTCTCATCGACAAGGACGGCGCGCCGGCCTGGCAGCCCGCCAGCCTCGACGCCGTCGATCACGCGGCCATCGCGCGCGCGTTCGACCCTACCGGCGGCCCTGCGCCGCGAACCGAACCATAGGGACAGACCGGCCGTGCGGAGCTTGACGAAGGTAGGCGCGACGCGGGATGGCCGTGGGCGCGCGAGCGAGGTCGGCGGCGACCGGATCGAGCGTTCGCCACGCCCGCACCAGACCGGATGGGATGTGGTGCTGGTGTGGTTCATGCGCTTGACCGCCCTGGTCTGGCTCGCAAAGGCGGTGGCGACCTGGGCGTCGATCCTCGACGTGCTGCCGGGCGCGCGGCCCTTCGAGGCCGAGCCGGTGACCCGCCAGACGGTGATCGTCTACTTCGCCGTCATCGACGCCATGGCGGCGGTGGGCCTGTGGCTGACGAGCGCGTGGGGCGGTGTGGTGTGGCTGCTCGCGGCCAGCAGTGCCCTGACGCTCGCAATCCTCACACCGCATCTACTGCCGATGTCGGTGCCTTATCTTGGACTTCAGGCAAGCATCGTGGTGATCTACTTCATCTTGTCCTGGCTGGCCGCGCGGGAAATCCGGTAAACGAGACCTTACGACAATCACTTCATCTTGCATTTACCGACAGAGGTAAATCGCAAATTCATCCTATCGCTTAAACCGTCTTTCATCCGTGGCGCCTAGGTTGGGTTCATGAGCAGTGGCAACGAACACCGGCCCTGCAACCCGAACATCTGACGAGGCCCGCGATGAAGTCCCAGGCAGCCAAGGTTATCGACACCAATACTGCTTCCGAAGCCGGCTCCGTCCACGGCTCGTACCTCGAAGCCCTCCACCTCGTCGAGCGCCTGCACCGCCGCCTCCTCGACGTGATCAAGGACGAGTTCGAGCGCCGCGATCGTGAGGACGTCAACAGCGTCCAGGCCCTGTTGCTCTACAACATCGGCGACAAGGAACTCACCGCGAGCGAACTGCGCACCAAGGGCTACTACCTCGGCTCCAACGTCTCCTACAACGTCAAGAAGCTCGTCGAAGCCGGCTACCTCCACCATGCCCGCTCGACCACGGACCGCCGCTCCGTCCGCATCAGCCTGACCGACAAGGGCCGGCAGATCCACGACATCATCCAGAGCCTCTACGACAAGCACGCCCGCACCATTCAGCCCATCGGCGGCATCTCGGACGACGATTTCGGCCGGATGAACGTGGCGCTGAGCCGCCTGGAGCGCTTCTGGACCGACCAGATCCGCTACCGCCTCTAGAGCTGCGCTCCGCAGACGTCCCGCACGAGGCCGAAAGGCCCGGACCGCATACGGTCCGGGCCTTTTCGTCTTCGGTCATGCACAACGAAAAAGGGGGTGCCGCCCTTTCGAGCGACACCCCCTTCCAGGCGACTACCGTCCTAGGTGCAGGTGACGACCACCTTAGTTGAAGGTGTCGATCTCGGCGGACTCGTAGCTGGTGACTTCCATGCCGACGCAGATTTCCTGGACGATGGGGGCAGACCACTTCATGGTGTTTCTCCTAATTGAGGTTGGGCGGGTTTAGCTGACACCCCGAGGGGCGCCGATCCCTCAGTTGAAGGGATCGATTTCTGCCGACTCGTAGCTGGTGACTTCCATGCCGACGCAGATCTCTTGAACGACGGGGGCGGACCACTTCATGGCTGAACTCCTTCGTGTTCGACGCCCTTGATATGCCGTTACATTGGGCGCAATACAAGTGGGCGCTACACTTATATTTCTCATAGATCGAGACCGGGAGCCCTGGGATCGCCCAGCCCGCCGGCGAAGCGGCAGCCCCGGCGATATGGTGCCACAATGATGCGCGTCCCTGTCCGCGATCCGCGGCCAAATCGCATCGCAACCGGTTCCGGTGAGATTGTATCTCGGTCGAAAGTGTTGGAGCGCTTGGCATCTTCGGCTTGACGGCTGGGGCTCGCGGGCGCACTCACGCGCCGCCCACCGGTCGTGCCGGGACGCGCGACTCATCGCATCCCGGCCGAGCCGATCGGGCACCCCTTCAAGCCAGCCAATGCCCAGCGACACTCCACGACGATCTTCCGCGCCCTGCGCGGCCGCGAGCGGGGTCTCCCCAGAATCCTGAACGGGATCCGGGGCGGCTCACCGACCCCGGTCGTCCAGGGCTGTGTGCCCTTGGCCGTGCGCCCCCGCGCGAGGTGAGCCCATGAACGCGATCCTTTTCGCTCCACCCAACGTCGACCCCTCGGTGCTCGCCGCCCGCCTGTCCGACGAGCGCGCGCCCGACATCGTCGAGGCCCTGAACGAAGAGGCGCCCGAAGTCGCCGCCGCGATTCTGTTGGGGCTGCCGCACGACCGCGCCGTCGAGGTTCTCGATCAACCCGAACTCGACTGCGCCGCCGACATCGTCGAGATGCTGCCGCGCGACCGCGTCGCCTCCTACCTCTCGGGCATGTCGGCCGACCGCATCACCGACATCTTCCGCGAGATCGAGGAGCCCGGACGCTCGGACCTGCGCGCGCGTCTCGACGCAGAGACGCGCGGCGCCGTCGACCGCCTCAGTGCCTACGGCGAGGAGAGCGTCGGCTCGCTGATGACCACCGAATTCGTCACCGTGCCGGGCGACTGGACGATCGGGCAGACCCTCGACCACGTCCGCCACGTCGAGAAGACCCGCGAGACCATCTACGCGATCTTCGTCCTCGATCCGCGCACCCGCGCCCTGACCAAAGCGGTGCCCCTGCGCCGTCTCATCTCGGGCGATCCGCAGGACAATGTGCTGTCCGTCGCTCCTGATCGGCGCCCACTCGCGGTCTCACCAACGGCAAGCCGCGAAGAGGCGGCCCGCCTGATCTCCAAATACGATCTGCTCGCGCTACCCGTCATCGACGCGGTGGGCCACCTTATCGGCATCGTCACCGTGGACGACATGATCGACGCCATGGTCGAGAAGCAGACACAGGACGTGCAGCGCTTCGGCGGCATGGAAGCCCTGCCCGAGCCCTACATGGATATCGGCTTCTTCACGATGATCCGGAAACGGGCCGGCTGGCTCTGTGCCCTGTTCCTCGGCGAGATGATGACCGCCACCGCCATGCAGGGCTTCGAGGGCGAACTCGAGAAGGCCATCGTCCTGACCCTGTTCATCCCCCTCATCATGAGTTCGGGCGGCAATTCGGGCAGTCAGGCGACCTCGCTCCTCATCCGCGCGCTGGCTCTCCGTGAGATCCGCCTGCGCGACTGGTGGCGGGTGGCGGCCCGCGAGTTGCCGACGGGCCTCGTCCTCGGGGCGATCCTCGGCCTCATCGGTATCGTCCGAATCGTCGTGTGGCAGAAGACCGGCCTTTACGATTACGGCGTGCATTGGCCCCTCGTGGCCGCCACCGTCGGCGCGGCGCTGGTCGGCATCGTCACTTTCGGATCGCTGACGGGCTCGATGCTGCCGTTCCTGCTCCAGCGCCTCGGCTTCGACCCGGCGACGGCCTCCGCCCCCTTCGTCGCCACCCTCGTGGATGTGACCGGACTGGTCATCTACTTCTCGATGGCGATGCTGATCCTCAAGGGCACGCTTCTGTGACAAATCCCGTCCGGTGAACTTCCGGTGACGCGGGGTCGCATTGCAAAAAATTGCCGGAGGGTGCTTGCCTCCGGCGGGCTGACTTTCCTTCGAAAGCCTCTAATGTCCCGGCCGGCCAGGGTCCGCTCAACGGGCGGTGGCCGCACCCGTATCCTTGCTCGGAGTCCGACACTTGGCGAACCACTCGGCGACCCCCTTGGCGAACCCCTCGGCGAACCCGGTCGTCAATGCCGACGGGACCGTGCCGGGGACGGACGGCACGCGGCGCGACTTCATGTTCCTCGCCACCGGCGCGGCCCTTGCCGTCGGCGCCGGCGCCCTGGCCTGGCCCTTCGTCGCCTCCATGGCGCCCGATGCCGAGACCATTGCGGCCGGCGCCCCCCTCGAAGTCGACCTGTCGCCGATCCAGGAGGGCCAGATCGTCAACGTATTCTGGCGCGGCAAGCTCATCTTCGTGCGTCACCGGACGGAGAAGGAGATCAAGGAGGCCGCCGCCGTGCCGATGGCCGATCTCATCGATCCGCAGGCCGACGCCGCCCGGGTCAAGGAGGGTCACGCCAAGTGGCTCGTGGTCTACGGCAACTGCACTCATCTGGGTTGCGTGCCGATCGGCCATCAGGGCCAGTACGAGGGCTGGTCGTGCCCCTGCCACGGGTCACTCTACGACACCTCCGGCCGCGTTCGCCGCGGTCCCGCTCCGACGAACCTGCCGGTCCCGCCCTACGCCTTCGAGACGGACGCGAAGATCCGGATCGGCGAAGAGGGTGGCAAGGCTGCGGCCTGAGGAAGGGCGACGGAATTTCATGCAACAGTTTTCGAAGCGGGTAGCCCCATGAGCGCACACGCCAACACCTACGTTCCGAAGAGCCGCGTGGCGAAGTGGTTCGAATCGCGGCTCCCCCTGGTCGGGCTGGTGCATTCGTCGTTCGTCGCCTTCCCGGTGCCACGCAACCTCAACTATTTCTGGACCTTCGGCGCGATCCTCATCGCCATGCTGATGTCGCAGATCGTCACCGGCATCTGGCTGGCGATGCACTACGATCCGTCGGCCGCCAACGCCTTCAATTCCGTCGAGCACATCATGCGTGACGTGAATTACGGCTGGCTCCTGCGCTACATGCACGCCAACGGCGCGTCGATGTTCTTCGTCGCGGTCTACATCCACATGTTCCGCGCGCTGTACTACGGCTCGTACAAGGCCCCGCGCGAGATCCTCTACATCCTCGGCGTGATCATCTATCTGCTGATGATGGCCACCGCCTTCCTCGGCTACACCCTGCCGTGGGGCCAGATGAGCTTCTGGGGCGCCACCGTCATCACCAGCATCCTCGGCGCGATTCCGATCGTCGGCGAGACGGTGCAGAGCCTGCTCTGGGGCGGCTACTCGGTCGGTAGCCCGACCCTCAACCGCTTCTTCTCACTGCACTACCTGCTGCCGTTCATGATCCTCGGCGTCGTCGTGCTCCACGTCTGGGCGCTGCACGTCACCGGACAGAACAATCCCGCCGGCATCCCGATCAAGTCGAGCAAGGATGCGGTCCCGTTCACGCCCTACGCCACCGTGAAGGATGTGTTCGCCACCGTGGTGTTCGGCATCTTCTTCGCCTACTGGATCTTCTACCAGCCGAACTACCTCGGCCACGCCGACAACTACGTCCCGGCCAACGCCGCCGTGACCCCGGCCCACATCGTGCCGGAATGGTACTTCCTGCCGTTCTACGCGATCCTGCGCGCGGTGCCGGACAAGCTCGGCGGCGTGATCCTGATGTTCAGCGCGGTGATCATCCTGGCCTTCGCGCCGTGGCTCGACACCTCGCGGGTGCGCTCGGCCAATTACCGTCCGATCTACCGTCAGTTCTTCTGGCTGTTCGTGGTGGTCACGATCCTGCTCGGCTGGCTCGGCGCCAAGCCGCCGGAGGGTGGCTACGTCATCGCCGCACGCCTGTGTACGGCCTACTACTTCCTCCACTTCCTCGTCGTGATGCCCCTCGTCGGCCTCTTCGAGACACCCGACCGACTGCCGGACTCGATCCTCGAGAGCGTCACCGGTCCGGGCAAGCAGGTCTCCGGGTCCGGCATGCCGGCCGGGGCCACGGCCGCACCGTCGTCCAAGGGTTGAGGGCAGGGGACTTTTGAGAACCATGAAAACGACCCGCCTCCTCGCCGCGACCCTCGTCGCGGCCACCCTCGGCATCACCATGGCTTCGGCGGAAGAGGAGCATGGCGCTCCGCAGCCGCCGCGTCAGACGTGGAGCTTCGCCGGCATGTTCGGCCGGTTCGATCAGGCGCAGTTGCAGCGCGGCTTCCAGGTCTACCGTGAAGTCTGTTCGAGCTGCCACGGCATGAGCCTCGTACGGTTCCGCAACCTCGCGGAGCCGGGCGGACCGGGCTTCAGCGCCAGCCAGGTCAAGGCGCTGGCGGCTGAGTACAAGGTCAAGGAACAGAACGATTCCGGTGAGGATGCCGAGCGCCCCGCCCGGGCCGCCGATGCCTTCCCGTCGCCGTTCCCCAACGAGAAGGCGGCCGCGGCCGCCAATGGCGGCAAGGCGCCGCCGGATTTCTCGGTGCTCGCCAAGGCCCGCACCTTCGAGCGCGGCTTCCCGAAGTTCCTCACCGATGCTCTGCCCGTCGTCGGCTACACCGAACACGGCGTCGACTACATCCATGCCGTGCTCGACGGCTACGAGGACCCGCCGGCCGGCAAGGAAGTTCCGGCGGGCACGTACTACAACAAGTACTATCCTGGACATCTCATCGCGATGCCGAAGCCGTTAAGCGACGGGCAGGTCACCTACGCGAAGACCGACAAGGGCGAGCCGGTGGTACCCGAGACGGTCAGCCAGTACGCCACGGACGTCGCCGCGTTCATGGCCTGGACCGCCGAGCCGCACATGATGGCGCGCAAGGCACTGGGCCTGCGGGTGATCCTGTTCCTTATCGTGCTTTCCGGCCTGCTCTACTACGTCAAAAAGAAGATCTGGGCGAAGGTCGGCGGCGAGGTTCACGGCCTCCAGCCGGAACTGCACAAGACCTACTAGCCACGCGCGCCGACCGGGGCTCGACACGAGCCTCGTTCCCACCGAAACACCACAGCGCCGGCGTCCCCCTGGGGGGCGACCGGCGCTCGCTGTATGGAGCCATGAGAATGTCGCAAGCGGTACTCGGCGTGATGGGCGGGTCCGGGGTCTATGATCTGCCGGGTCTGGAAGACGTGCGCGAAGAGGCGGTGCAATCCCCCTGGGGCGAGCCCTCTGATGCGCTCCGCATCGGCCGGATCGGCGAGACCCAGGTGGTGTTCCTCGCCCGCCACGGACGCGGCCACCGCCTGTCGCCCTCCGGCATCAACTACCGCGCCAACATCGACGCCATGAAGCGCGCCGGCGTCACCGACCTCGTGTCGCTCTCGGCCTGCGGCTCGTTCCGCAGCGAACTCCACCCGGGGTTGTTCGTCCTGGTCGACCAGTTCGTCGACCGTACCCATGGCCGCGCGTCCTCGTTCTTCGGTAACGGCTGCGTCGCCCACGTGTCCCTGGCCCACCCCGTCGGCCCGGCCTTGCAGAACCGCATCGCGGAGGCGGCGCAGGCGGAAGAGATCGCGGTCCATCGCGGCGGTACCTACGTCTGCATGGAAGGCCCGCAATTCTCGTCCTACGCCGAATCCACCACCTACAAGGCGCAGGGCTACGACGTGATCGGCATGACCAACATGCCGGAAGCCAAGCTCGCTCGTGAGGCGGAGATCACCTATGCGACCATCGCCATGGTGACGGATTTCGACTGCTGGCATCCGAGCCACGATGCCGTGGACGTCGCTGCCGTGGTCGCCGTCGCGCGTGCCAACGCGGACAAGGCCGCCCGCCTCGTCGCGCGGCTCGCCCGCGACTTTCCACAGGAGCGCGAGGCCTGCCCCATGGGCTCCGACCATGCCCTCGACGGCGCCATCATGACCGCACCGGCCCAGCGCGATCCGGCCCTGCTCGCCAAACTCGACGCCGTCGCGGGCCGGGTATTGAACGGCTGATCCGCCCTCGGGTCCGGGGCGCATTCGATCGAATCGCCCGATGAATCGCGAGCCCGCTCCCTTCACAGGCGGGCCTCGTTGGCTCTAGAAGGCGGGTTCGTTCCCAAGATCCGACGTCACAAGAGCAAATTTCAGGCATGCGCGCCGCCAGCATCGACCGCCGCACGGCGGAGACCGACGTCCACGTCGCGGTCAATCTCGACGGGACCGGCCGCGCCACCATCGCGACGGGCGTCGGCTTTCTCGATCACATGCTCGAATTGCTGGCGCGCCACGCCCTGTTCGACATCGAGGTCCGTGTGACGGGCGACCTCCATGTCGACCAGCACCACACCACCGAGGATGCCGGCATCGCCCTCGGACAGGCCTTCGCCCAGGCGCTCGCCGACAAGCGCGGCATCGCGCGCTACGCAGACATCCACCTGCCCATGGACGAGGCGCTGACACGGGTCGCCGTGGACATCTCCGGGCGGCCGTTCCTCGTCTTCCGCACCGCCTTCCGGGTCGAGAAGATCGGCCAGTTCGACACCGAACTCGTGCGTGAGTGGTTCCAGGCCTTCGCCATGAATGCCGGCATCACCCTCCACATCGAAACGCTGTACGGCGACAACGCCCATCACATCGCCGAAAGCTGCTTCAAGGGTCTGGCCCGCGCCTTGCGGCAGGCCGTCTCCATCGATCCGCGCGAGGGCGGCCGCGTCCCCTCGACCAAGGGCTCGCTCTGACCGGTCAGGTCGCAGGAGAGGACACGCCATGCGCACCTACACGCTGCACCTCGACCGGGACGCCCAGACGGGTGACGCCCATGGTCTCGAGCGCGCGCATCTCGTGCCCGATGGCTTCTCGTGGACGGCCTTCGCCTTCGGACCACTGTGGTTCCTGTTTCATCGGCTGTGGCTCGCGGCGCTCGGGGTCTTGGCCCTCCTCGTCGCCACGGCCTATCTCGGCCGCATGGCCGCCCTGAACCCATTCGCCGGCCTAGTGGTCACCCTGCTGGTGCTGCTTCTGATCGGGCTGGAAGCCTCGTCCCTCCGTCGCTGGACCTACGCCCGCCGGGGCCGACCCGTACGTGACGCCGTCCTGGCCGCAAGCCTGGAAGAGGCCGAGATGAAGGCCGCGAACCGTTGGTTCGACGGTGTCGTCCCGCCGCGTCCGGCGCCGGTCTCCTACGCGAACGCCACCTCCCGCCCGAGCGAGGTCGCCATCGGGATGTTCCCCACGAGTGAGGGCCGGCGGTGAGCGGACAAACCGTCGCGATCATCGATTACGGCTCGGGCAACCTGCATTCGGCGGCGAAGGCCTTCGAACGCGCCGCCCGAGAAGCTGGCCTCGACGACACCCACATCGTGTTGACCTCGCAAGCCGAGATCGTCGCGGGCGCCGACCGCGTCGTGCTGCCGGGCGTGGGCGCCTATGCCGATTGCCGCGCCGGCCTCGACGCCGTGCCGGGCATGGTCGATGCCATGACACATGCGGCCAAGGTCCGCGCCCGACCGTTCCTCGGTATATGCGTCGGCATGCAGCTCTTGGCGACACGGGGGCTCGAATACGCCACCACGCCCGGGCTCGATTGGATCTCCGGCGATGTCGGCCCGATCCGCCCGTCCGATCCGGCGCTGAAGGTGCCGCACATGGGTTGGAACACCTTGGCGCCCGACCGCGACCACCCCCTGCTGTCCGGCATTCCCCTCGGCGAGAACGGCCTGCACGCCTATTTTGTCCACAGCTTCGCATTGCATCCGGCGCAGGCGTCCGACACCGTCGCCCACAGTGATTACGGCGGCCCGGTGACCGCCATGGTGGCACGGGACAACATCGCCGGCACCCAGTTCCATCCCGAGAAGAGCCAGCACCTCGGCCTTGCCCTGCTGGCGAACTTTCTGGCGTGGCGTCCCTGATCGGGGACCGCCCTCATCCACCGAACGATTCGAAAGCGAACCGACGCGTGATCCTGTTTCCGGCCATCGATCTCAAGGAAGGGCGCTGCGTTCGCCTCGTACAGGGCGACATGGCCCAGGCCATCGTGTTCAGCGACGATCCGGCCGCCCAGGCGGCCGTCTTCGAGGAGCAGGGTTTCCCATGGCTGCACGTGGTCGACCTCGACGGGGCGTTCGCCGGCGCGCCGATGAACGCCGACGCCGTGGATGCGATCCTCGCCCGGACCAAGCTGCCTGTGCAGCTCGGCGGCGGCATCCGCGAAATGAAGACCCTGGAGGCCTGGCTCGCCAAGGGCGTCAGCCGGGTCATCATCGGAACGGCGGCCGTGCGCGATCCCGCTTTCGTCCATGAGGCGGCCCGGCTCTATCCGGGCAGGATCGCCGTCGGCATCGACGCCAAGGACGGCCGCGTCGCCGTCGAGGGGTGGGCCACCACCTCCAGCATGACCGCGGAGGAACTCGGGCGCCGGTTCGAGGATGCCGGCGTCGCGGCGCTCATCTACACGGACATCGCCCGCGACGGCATCCTCAAGGGCCTCAACATCGAGATGACCCTCGGGCTTGCCCGCGCCGTGACGATTCCGGTGATCGCCTCCGGAGGCCTCGCCTCCATCGACGATGTCCACCGCATCCTCGAGCCGGATTGCGCCCTGCTCGCGGGGGCCATCACCGGCCGTGCGCTCTACGATGGCCGGATCGACCCACGCGAGGCCCTGGCCGCCATCGCGAAGGCCAAGGGCAGATCGGCGGCCTGACCGCGCCGTCGCCGTGAGGAGGGACGCCCATGCTCAAGACCCGCATCATCCCCTGCCTCGACGTCAAGGACGGCCGGGTGGTGAAGGGCGTCCAGTTCCTCGAACTGCGCGACGCCGGCGATCCCGTCGAAGCGGCGAAGGCCTATGATGCGGCCGGAGCCGACGAGCTCTGCTTCCTCGACATCACCGCGAGCCACGAGGATCGGGGCACGCTCCTCGACGTCGTCAGCCGCACGGCCGAAGCCTGCTTCATGCCCCTCACCGTCGGCGGCGGCATCCGCACGGTGACCGACATCCGCACCCTGCTGCTGGCCGGGGCCGACAAAGTCTCCATCAACACGGCCGCCGTCAACGACCCCGATTTCGTCGCACGCGGGGCGGAAAAGTTCGGCAGCCAGTGCATCGTCGTCGCCATCGACGCCAAGCGTATGTCGGCTCCAGGCGAACCCGACGCCTGGCAGATCTTCACCCATGGCGGCCGCAAGCCCACGGGGCTCGACGCCATCGCGTTCGCCCGCACGGTGACGGCCCTCGGGGCCGGCGAACTCCTGGTCACCTCCATGGACCGCGATGGGATGCGCTCGGGCTACGATCTCGCCCTGACCCGTGCCATCGCGGATGCCGTGAGCGTGCCGGTGATCGCGTCCGGCGGCGTCGGCAGCCTCGACGACCTCGTGGCCGGAGTGCGCGACGGCCATGCCAGCGCGGTCCTGGCCGCTTCGATCTTCCATTTCGGGCAGCACAGCGTCGGTGAGGCCAAGGCCCATATGGCGGCGGCAGGTCTTTCCATGCGCCGCGACGCTTGACGCGAGGCCTGGAAGCGGCTCTTGCCGCATGATCAGGAATGCAACCGCCCGCCGTCGGGTGGAACGATAAGTCCGGCCCGCCGGAATCCAGGACCGTATGACCCAGTTCACCCTCGCCGATCTGGACGCCCTCGTCGCGGCCCGCGCCGCGGCCCCGGCCGACCAATCCTACACCGCCAAGCTCCTCGCTGGCGGGCCGGCCAAGCCCGCCAAGAAACTCGGTGAGGAAGCCGTCGAGGCGGCCATCGCTGCGGTGCAGGGCGACCACGCCGGTCTCGTGAGCGAGGCGGCGGACGTGCTCTATCACCTCGTCGTGCTGCTGCGGGCCGGTGGCGTCGCCCTCGACGAAGTCATGGCTGAGCTGGAACGGCGCACCGCACAGAGCGGGATTGCCGAGAAGGCGGCCCGGAGGCACACGTGAGCGAGAATGCTGCCGTGGGGCCCTCGCCGGAGCGTGATCCGGCCGTTGGGCAGGACCCCGTCACCGGCTTCGGTCCCGAGCGGCTCTCGCCCTACCGCCTCTTCACCCGCGAGGAATGGGCGCAGCTGCGAGCGGACACGCCCCTCACACTCACCGCCGAGGACGTGACGCGCCTGCAATCCCTCAACGATCCGATCTCGGTGGAGGAGGTCGAGGCGATCTACCTGCCGCTGTCGCGCCTGCTCTCCCTCTACGTCGCGGCGACGCAAGGCCTGTTCAAGGCGACCCAGCGCTTCCTCATGGCCGAGCGCGAGGCGAAGGTCCCGTACATCATCGGGGTCGCCGGCTCGGTCGCGGTCGGCAAGTCCACCACCGCCCGGGTGCTGAAAGCCTTGCTGGCACGCTGGCCCAATACGCCGAAGGTCGACCTCATCACCACCGACGGCTTCCTGCTGCCCAACGCCGAGCTGAAGGCCATGGGCGCCATGGAGCGCAAGGGCTTCCCGGAGAGCTACGACACCGCAGCACTCCTGCGCTTCCTCACGGACATCAAGGCGGGCAAGAAACGTGTCGCCGCCCCGCTCTACTCGCACCTCGTCTATGACGTCGTACCGGGCGAGGAACGGGTTGTGGAATCCCCCGACATCCTCATCGTCGAGGGCCTCAACGTCCTCCAACCGGCGCGCCTGCCCCGCGACGGCACCGCGATTCCGTTCGTCTCCGACTTCTTCGACTTCTCGATCTACCTCGACGGCCACGAGGACGACCTCCACCGCTGGTACGTCAACCGCTTCCTGCGCCTACGCCAGACCGCGTTCCGCGATCCACTGTCCTACTTCCGGCGCTACGCCGAGGTTACGGAGGCCGAAGCCCTGGAGATCGCCGACAATCTCTGGACAACCATCAATTTGCCGAATCTCCGCGACAATATCCTTCCGACCCGCCAGCGTGCGAGCCTGATCCTCGCCAAGGGCGCCAGCCACCGCATCGAGACCGTGGCACTGCGCCGCCTGTAGGGTCGGTACCCGGGGGAGCTACCGTGCCTCATATTGCTGCGGGTGGACTGTCCGGGGCGATTGGCCCCGTGCGGCACAACTGTTAGATCTCCCGCCACGACCCGAGCGGTGGAGACGACGATTTCCGATCAAGTGTGGGCAACCGGCCTCGGCCTTGTTGCCGTCCTCGTCCTCGTGCTGGCCAACGGGTTCTTCGTGGCCGCCGAGTTCGCCCTCGTTTCCGTCCGCAGGAGCAGGGTGACTGAACTGGTCACCGAGCGCCGGACCAACGCCACCGCCCTGCAGCGCGCCACCGATCAGCTCGATGCGCATCTGGCCGCGACGCAGCTCGGCATCACCATCTCGTCCCTGGCGCTCGGCTGGGTCGGCGAGCCGGCGTTGGCCCACCTCATCGAACCCGCTCTGTTCTGGCTGCCGGACTCCGTAAGCGCGGTGGCCGCCCACACCATCGCGGTCGCGATCTCGTTCGTCATCATCACCGCGCTGCACATCGTTCTCGGCGAACTCGCTCCGAAGAGCCTCGCCCTTCAGCGCAGCGAGCGCACGGCGCTGGCCGTGGTGCGGCCCCTCAGCCTGTTCCTGTTCATCTTCCGTCCGGCGATCCTGTTCCTCAACGGGCTCGGCAACGGCGTCGTGCGCCTGTGCGGCCTCAAGGCCGGGCATGGCGAGGGGTCGCTGCATTCGACGGCGGAACTGAACCTCCTGATCCAGGCGAGCCAGGAGGCGGGCCTCATCCGCGAGGCGCAGCAGGAGGCGGTGGAGCGTATCTTCTCCATCGGCGAGCGCAAGGTGCGGGACATCATCACCCCCCGTCACGAGGTCGAATGGGTCGATGCCGACGACGACCGCGAGGCGATCCTGAAGGCCGTGCGCGAGTGCGATCATGCCCAGATCGTGGTCAGCCGAACGCAGGTCGACGAGATCGTCGGTGTGGTGCGCAAGCAGGACCTCCTCAATCAGGTTCTCGATGGGAACGCCATCGACGTTCTGGCCGCGACCCAGCCGCCCATCGTGGTGCACGAGAGCCTGTCGATCCTGGCGGTCCTGGAGATCTTCCAGGCCCAGCCCGTCCGCATGGCCATCGTGGTGGACGAGTACGGCAGCCTGGAGGGCATCGTCACGCAGACCGACCTCCTAGAGGCCATCGCGGGCGACATCCCGGAGATCGGCGACGAGCCGGCGGTGGTCGAGCGCGAGGACGGCTCGCTCCTCATCGACGGGATGATGCCGGCAGGGCAGGCTTTCGAGCGGCTTGCCTTCGCCGAACACCCGGACACAGAGGATTTCGCCACCCTGGCGGGCTTCGTGATCTTCCAGCTCGGGCGCATTCCGTCGGCCGGCGATCATTTCGAAGCCCATGGCTGGCGATTCGAAGTGGTCGACATGGATGGCCGACGCATCGATAAGGTGCTGGCGACACCCCGCCCGGCCTGACCGGCCGGACGATCATCCGTCGAGGGGGTAGGCCGCCTCAACGAGGTAGGGTCCGCCGCCCTTGGAGGCGCGGGCCGAGAACAGAGCCACCCGCTTCACGGTGAAGCGAAGGGGCGGGAAACCGCCCGTTTCCGTCAGATACTGCGCCACCGCGAACGCATCCGCCTGCCGGTTGAGGCGAGCCAATGTCACGTGTGGCGTAAACCGCCGGGTGTCGGGCGCTGCATCCGCATCCCGGGCGATTCGTTCATGCTCGGCCTGAAGTTCAGCAAGGTCCGGATTCGCTGCGACATTCGCCAGGATCGAACGGGGTTTCGCGCCCCCGAACACCCCGAGCCCATCGAGGACGAGATCGAGGGGCGGGCGCGCCCGGGCTTCGACGAGGCCATCGTGGAAGGCTTCCGCCACGGTCTCGTCCACGTCGCCAAGGAACCGAAGGGTGATGTGATAGTCGCCCGGCTCGATCCAGCGTGAGCCCGGCAGGGCGGCGCGCCGCAGGGCCAGCGTTTCGGCGATGTCGGCCGGGATTTCCAGACCGGTGAACAGCCGCGGCATCAGCGGCCCGCGGCCTGTACCCGGTCGAGAAAGGTCTCGACGCTCGGCAGGATGCCGGTGACGATGGTCTCGACACCCTTCGCGTTGGGGTGGAGCTTGTCCTCAAGGTTGTAGGCCTTGTCGCCGGCGATGCCGGCAAGGAAGAACGGGTAAAGGACGAGACCGTGATCCCGGGCGAGGTCCGGATAGATCGCGTCGAAGCGCGCGACGTAGTCCGGCCCGAGATTCGGCGAGGCCCGCATGCCCGCGAGCATCACCGGAATGTTGCGCGCCCTCAGCCGCGTGATGATGGTCTCCAGGGCCTTGCGGGTCACGGCCGGGTCGGTGCCGCGCAGCATGTCGTTGGCGCCGAGCTCCAGGATCACCCCATCAGTTCCGTCGGGCACGGACCAGTCGAGGCGATCGAGACCGCCTGTGGTGGTGTCGCCGGAGACCCCTGCATTGGCGACGGTGACGGCGCGGCCCTTGGCCTGCAACGCCCGCTCCAGCACGGCGGGAAACGCGGCCGAGCCGGGCAGCCGGTAGCCTGCCGTGAGACTGTCGCCGAACGCCACGAGAGTGACGGGCCGCTCGGCCGGGGCGGTCCGTGCCGGGGCTCCAGCCAGTCCGAGTGCGGCAAAGAGTGTCATCAGGACGACCTGCAGAGGGCGGATGTGGCGCCGCGCGACCCAACGGACCATATCGGCGAAACGTGACCGCTCGGCTCCGGGAGCCATTTCGGTGGTACGTGACAATGAGCACCGACGCATTCCGGATGAACCTCGACCCTGACGCTTTCGACCCCAACTCCCTACAGATCGGTTTCCCATCGATGTCCGGCAAGGCCGACCCCGTCCGCGACCCGCACGCCATCGCCCATGCCATTTCACTGGCTGACCTCGATCTCAGCCTCGGACGCGGCGCGGCGCGCGTCCATGTCCTGCGCGGCATCTCCCTCGATGTCGCAAAGGGCGAGGCGGTGGGCCTCGTCGGTCCCTCGGGTTCCGGCAAGTCGACCCTTCTCATGGTGATGGCGGGCCTCGAACGGCCGGATTCCGGCTCCATCGTGGTGGAGGGCACCGATCTCGGACGGCTCGACGAGGACGCCCTGGCGCGGTTTCGCGGCCGGCGCATCGGCATCGTGTTCCAGGCCTTCCACCTCGTTCCCACCATGACGGCCCTGGAGAACGTGGCCCTGCCCCTCGAACTGGCCGACAAGCCGGACGCCCATGCACGCGCCAAGGCCGAACTCGAGGCGGTCGGCCTTGGCCACCGGCTTCACCATTACCCGGCGCAGCTCTCGGGCGGCGAGCAGCAGCGCGTCGCCATTGCCCGCGCCATCGCGCCGGACCCCGCGATCCTCGTCGCCGACGAACCCACGGGCAACCTCGACGAGGCGACCGGCCGCCAGATCGTCGACCTGCTGTTCGCCCTGAAGCGCGACCGGGGCGCCACCCTGGTCCTCGTCACCCACGATCCGGGCCTGGCCCGACTGTGCGACCGGACCGTGAGCCTGCGCTCTGGCCGGGTCGAAGCGGCCCTGGCGGCCTGACCATGCACGGAACCCTCGTCCCCGCGCAGCCCGCGAAGCGCAATTCCGGCTTGGCCTTTCCTCTGACCCTGCGGCTCGCACTGCGCGAATTGCGTGGCGGTCTCGCGGGCTTTGCCGTGTTCCTCGCCTGTATCGCGCTCGGTGTCGCCGCCATCGCGGGCGTCGCCTCCATCGCCCGGTCTCTCACGGACGGGCTCGGGCGCGAGGGCGCGCGGATCCTCGGCGGGGATCTGACCTACAGCTTGATCAACCGCGAGGCGACGCCGGCCGAGCGCGACGCGTTGACAGCACAGGGCCGCGTCAGCGTGGTGACGACGCTGCGGGCCATGGCGCTCGCCGGCGACAAGGGCGCGGCGTTGGTCGAACTCAAGGCCGTCGACGACGACTACCCGGCCACCGGGGAACTCGTCACAGATCCAGTCGCTCCCCTGGCCAGCCTGGTGGCCCAGGGGGAGGGGGCCTACGGCGCCGTGGTCGATCCGGTGCTGCTCACCCGCCTCGACCTCAAGATCGGCGACCGTATCACCGTGGCGGGAACGCCCATCGTGCTCCGTGCGACCCTGATTTCGGAGCCGGACCGCATCGCGAACGGTATCGGCTTCGGCCCCCGGATGCTGGTCTCCCGCGCGGCGCTCGATGCCACGGGCCTGATCCAGCCAGGCAGCCTCAACCGGTGGAGCTACCGCCTTCAGTTGCCGGACGCGAGCGATGCCGACATCGAGCGCCGGGCCGCCGCCATCGCGGCCGCCGCGCCCGAGGCCGGCTGGGAGATGCGGGCGCGGTCCAACGCCGATCCGCGTTTCGCCAAGAGCATCGAGCGCTTCACCCAGTTCCTCACCCTGGTGGGCCTCACCGCCCTCATCGTCGGCGGTGTCGGTGTCGCCAACGCGGTGGCGGCCTTCGTCGAGCGCAAGCGCGGTTCCATCGCCACCCTGAAGAGCGTCGGTGCGCCGGGCGGGCAGGTGGTCGCCCTGTACCTGACCCAGGTGATGCTCATCGCCGGCCTCGGCACAGCCATCGGCCTCGGCCTCGGCGCGGGTCTTCCCTTCGTCATCGATGCCCTGTTCCACACGTCCTTGCCACTGCCCCTCAACCCCACTCTGGCGCCGGGCGAACTCGTGCTCGCGGCCGCCTATGGTCTGCTGACCGCACTCGCCTTCGCGATCCTGCCCCTGGGTCGCGCCCACGATATCCCGGTCTCCGGGCTGTTCCGCGACGTGGTCGATCCCGGCTCGGTGAAGACACGCCGGCGTTACAAGCTGATCCTCGCTGCGGCCCTCGCGGGACTCGTCGGGCTGGCACTCGCCACGGCCTTCGACCGGCGCCTCGCCCTCATCTTCATCGCCGCGGCCGCCATCGCCTTCGGCCTCCTTCGCATCGTCGCCTTCGGGCTGATGGCGCTGGCCCGCCGCCTGCCGCGCCCGCGCTCGGCCGCGCCCCGGATGGCGCTCGCCAACCTGCACCGGCCCGGCGCGCTCACGCCCGCCATCGTCCTGTCCCTCGGACTCGGGGTGACGCTGCTCGTCACCCTGAGCCTCATCGACGCCAACGTCCGCAACACCCTCAGCAACTCTTTGCCGGCGCGGGCCCCGAACCTGTTCTTCCTCGACATTCCAGCGGCCGATTCGCAGGGTTTCCACGCCTTCCTCGGAACCCAGGCACCGGGGGCCAAGATCGAGCGCGTGCCGATGATGCGCGGGCGCATCACCGCCATCGACGGCGTCCCCGCCGCATCGATCAAGCCGCCGGAGGACGCCGCCTGGGTTCTCGACGGCGACCGGGGCATCACCTACGCGGAGGATATCCCGGAAGGCTCCCGCCTCGTCGCCGGAACCTGGTGGAATGCCGAGGACGCCCGCACGCCGCTGGTCTCTTTCGACGCCGAACTCGCCCGCAGCCTCAACCTCGCCGTCGGCGGCACCGTCACGGTCAACGTGTTGGGCCGGACCCTGACGGCCAAGGTCGCGAACCTGCGCAAGGTCGAGTGGCGGTCCCTCGGCATCAACTTCGTCATGGTGTTCTCGCCCGGCACCTTCCGGGGCGCGCCGCATTCGGACCTCGCCACCCTGACCCTGGCGACCGGACCGGACATGAAGACCGAGGCAATCATCCTGCGCGATGTCGCGCGCGCCTACCCGTCGGTGACCAGCATCCGGGTCAAGGAGGCCCTGGAGGCGGTCAACGATGTCGTGGGCAAGCTCGTGCTCGCCATTCGCGGCGCCAGCGGCATCGCCGTGGTGGCGAGCCTGTTCGTCCTCGCCGGCGCCCTCGCGGCCGGCCACCGCGCCCGGCTCTACGACGCCGTCGTCCTGAAGACCCTCGGTGCCACCCGCGGGCGCCTGCTCGCCGCCTACACTCTGGAATACGGAGCGCTCGGTTTCGCCACGGCGGTGTTCGGGCTGCTGGCCGGTACGCTCGCCGGTTGGGTCATCGTCACCCGGGTGATGAAGCTCGAATTCACCCTCGACCTTACGGGCGCACTCGTCGCGGCCGCACTCGCCGTGGTGTTCGCCGTCGTGCTCGGGCTTGCCGGCACCTGGCGCATCCTCGGGCAGAAGCCGGCGCCCTACCTACGACAGTTCTGACGAGCTTGGTTTTAATCCCGAAAAACGCAAATAAAATCAGCCCCCCCTGGGGTCGAGATTCCCACGGGTGAAGCTCAACCGGCCTCTTGTGCGAAGCGGGAGGACGGAACATATTTGTGTTCGAGGCACTCATGGTGCCAGAGGTCCCGTGCGTGAGCCTCCTTCCTGAAATCACACGCTGAGAGAGCTTCCAAAGGAAACTCCCATGGCATTCGACAACAGCCCCTTTCGGGTCGGCGCCCAGCCGACAGGGTATGCCGGCACCCAGGTCGATATCGACCAGGGCCTGCGTACCTTCATGCTCGGCGTCTACAACAACATGGTCATCGGACTCGGGATCTCCGGTCTCGTGGCGCTCGGCCTCAACATGGCCGCCGTCGCGCAGACGGCGACGGGCCGCGTAGCCCTGACCCCGTTCGGTCAGCTTCTCTACACGAGCCCGCTCAAGTGGGTGATCATGCTGGCGCCCCTCGCCTTCATCTTCATCTTCTCCATGCGTATGGACCGCATGTCGGCGGCCTCCGCCCGCATGACCTTCTTCGCCTTCGCGGCGGTGATGGGGGCATCCATGTCCTCGCTGCTTCTCGTCTTCACGGGCGCCAGCGTGGTGCGGGTTTTCTTCATCACGGCGGCCACCTTCGGCGGACTCAGCCTCTACGGCTACACGACGAAGCGTAGCCTGTCGGGCATGGGCTCGTTCCTGATCATGGGCCTCATCGGCCTGATCATCGCGTCGGTGGTCAACATCTTCATGGCTTCGTCGGCCCTGCAGTTCGCGATCTCGGTGCTCGGCGTGCTGATCTTCGCAGGCCTCACCGCCTACGACACGCAGAAGCTCAAGGAGATGTTCCTTTACAGCGGCCTCGACGCCGAGGGTGCGGCCAAGATGTCCGTCAACGGCGCCCTGACCCTGTACCTGGACTTCATCAACATGTTCCAGATGCTGCTCTCGCTGCTCGGCGACCGCCGCTAAGTCGAATGGACCAAGCATAAGAAAGGCCCCGGCGGGTAACCGCCGGGGCCTTTTTGTTGCAGGCCTCCAGCCCCTATACGGCGCGCAGGGGCGGTTCCAGCACGGCGAGCACGCGGGCGAGGTCCTGGCCGCGCTTCAACACCAGCCCGGACGCCGACAACACCGCGTAGGCACCCTGGCGCCGGGCGAGCTTGGGGTCCTTCTCGACCCGATAGAGGGGCATCTCGGAGCTGCGCCGGTAGATCGAGAACACCGCCTTGTCGCGCCGGAAGTCGAGGGCGTAGTCGCGCCACTCGCCCGCCGACACCATGCGGCCGTAGAGATTGAACAGCACGCGCAACTCCGCCCGGTCGAACGCAATCTGAGGAGGGACGGGCGCCAAGGGAAAAGGGATGACCCGGGCCGCAGGCTCGGACGATCTGGGTTCGGCGCTTGTCCGCTCGCTCATCGTCGCTCCTGTTTCCGGCTGGCCCAAACCCCGATGATGGTCCTGCGTCGGTGCTCCCGCAAGAGTCGCGGCGCCATCATCGGAGTGCGGGTAAACCGGCAGAGCGGACGGGACGCGACGTCACGCCCGATGCCATGCCGAACTTGCCGCAGTACGGTGCGCCGGCGCACCACCACCATTCCGCCGTGAAGATGCCCTGCCCATGCCGCGTTGGAAGGGCAGACCTGTTGCTGAACCTCGTCGCATCCGCCGGTCGACGCGGTACCCGAAACTTACGCTCCCCAGCGCTCGGGTACCGCCCGACCTCCGCGAATCGACACTCCAGAGGTTTCGAGACCCAAGGACTTCAGGCCGCCTCTCCGGAGCGCGGCCTTTTTTTTCGCCCGTCCCCCCGTTGCCCGGTCTATGACAGACCCACGCACTCTGCCGTGGGACGATCGGTCGTGGTCCAGTTCGATGCCGATTTCCGTCAGACCCTCGCGGACCTGTTCGCGTGGCGCCGCGACGTGCGCCGCTTCCGAACCGATCCGGTGGACGACGCCGTCCTGCGCCGCTGCCTCGATCTCGCGGCCCTGAGCCCGTCGGTTGGCAACAGTCAGCCCTGGCGGTTCGTCCGGGTGGCGGACCCGGCCCGGCGCGGAGCCGTTACGGCGAGCTTCGAGCGCTGCAACGCGGCGGCGGCGACGGACTACGCCGCCGAGCGGCGCGACGCCTATATCCGCCTCAAACTCGCCGGGCTCACCGAAGCGCCGGTGCACCTCGCGGTATTCTGCGACGAGGGAACCGAGACAGGCCACGGCCTCGGCCGGGCCACCATGCCCGAGATGCTGCGCTACTCGGTGGTGAGCGCCGTGCAGACGTTCTGGCTCGCCGCTCGCGCCCACGGCCTCGGGGTGGGATGGGTGTCGATCCTGGAACCCGAAACCGTGTGTACGGTCCTCGACGTGCCCTGCGCCTGGCACCTCGTCGCCTACTTGTGCGTCGGGTTCCCCGTCGAAGAGCATGCCGATCCTGAACTCGTCCGCCACGGCTGGCAGGATCGGATCGCGACGGCGGCGGATCTTATCGAGCGCTGAATTCGTCAAGGTTGATCGAACCTTGCGAGAGCCCGTTGCTTCGCGTCGAAACGGCAGGAACGATCCTTTACCGTGACGGCAAGTCCTTCGCAGTTATCCCCCGGCGCTGGCAGGCGTTAAGCGGAACGGCAACCTTGGCCGTCGATTGTCGTCGTCAGCAAAGTCAAGCTGACGGGGACGAGATTCATGATCGGATTCGAAAAGGTTGTATTCGGGGTGCTGGCCGTGGCCGGTGCGCTCGCGGCGATGCCGGCCGCGGCACGGGAAGTCGTGGCGTTCGACGAAGGCATGAGTCCCGGCACCGTCGTGGTCCGCACGGCCGAGCGCCGGCTCTACCTCGTCAACGGCGACGGGACGGCGATCCGCTACCCCGTGGCCGTGGGCAAGCCGGGCAAGCAATGGACCGGCGCGCGCCAAATCGACGGCAAGTACGTGGAGCCGGCCTGGTCGCCGCCCCGCGAGGTCAAGCGCGACAACCCGCGCCTGCCCGACGTCATCGCCGGCGGCTCGCCCCACAACCCCATGGGTTCGGCGGCCCTGACCCTCTCGGGCGGGGAGTACGCCATCCACGGCACCAACCGGCCGAACTCCATCGGCTCCTACGCCTCGTATGGCTGCATCCGCATGTACAATCAGGACGTGGTCGATCTCTACAGCCGCGTTTCCGTCGGGACGCCGGTCTACGTGGTTCGCTGATCCGGCCTTCCGGATCGCTTAGAAGTCGACCGCGATGCCCTTGATCTCCCAATCGTCGTAGCGAACCGGCTCCAGACCGCCGCGGCCCTGGCGCTCGCGCGCGACGGCGATCTCGGCGGCTCGCGCGTCGATGTCCTTCCGACGCGCTTCGGCCTCGGCCAGGGCCCGGCGAGCGGCGGGGGAGAGGGGCGGGCGCGGCGCCGGATTCGGGGTTTCCGGCTCTCCCTGCATCGGCAAAACTGGCATCACGACTTGCATCTCGGCGGTGAGGGGTGAAAGGGCTGTCTCGAAGATACCCGGCCGGGCCGGGCACCGTGTTGGGAAAGTGGGACTCATGGCGATACGCCGCAATGCGGAGGGGCCGACGACGGCCATCGATCGCACCGTCGCGGGCCTCGCCGCCCGGCAAGTCGCCCACGGCGCCGTGGCCGATCTCCTGGCGAACACCCACGCCTTCGCCCTCGAGGACGCCCTGGCACAGGCCGGGCGCCACGCCGAACTCGACGCCGCCGACACGGCCCTGGCCCGGGCCATCGCCACCGCCACCTTCCGGCGCCTCGGCTTCCTGCGGGCGATCCTCGCCGCGCGTCTGTCGCAGGGCCTGCCGGAGGACCAGCCGCGCCTCGTTGCCCTGCTGGCGACGGGGGCGGCCCAGATCCTCGACCTCAACGTACCGGACCACGCCGCCGTCGATCTCGGCGTCCGCATCGCCAAGGGCGACCCGCAACTCCTGCACCTGTCCGGCCTCGTGAACGCGGTCCTGCGGCGGATCGTGCGCGAGCGGGCCGAGATCCAGGCCGAGATGAGCGATCCCCTGGCGCAGAACACGCCGGCCTGGCTCGCCGGCCGTTGGCGGGACGCCTACGGCGAGGACACGGCGCGGGCCATCGCCGCCGCCCATCTGGCGGGCGCGTCCCTCGACATCACCGTGAAAGGCGCGGCGGCCGAATGGGCGGACCGCCTCGGCGGCGTCGTGCTGCCGACGGGCAGCGTGCGCCTGCACGATATCCGCTCCCCCGTCGCCGACCTGCCCGGCTACGCCGAGGGCGCGTGGTGGGTGCAGGATGCCGCGGCGGCGATTCCCGCTCGGCTCCTCGCCGTGAAATCCGGCGAGCGGGTGGCGGATCTCTGCGCCGCGCCGGGGGGCAAGACCGCGCAGCTCGCCGCAGCCGGTGCGGACGTGGTCGCCGTCGACCGGTCCGTCCCCCGCCTGGAACGCCTGCGCGAAAACCTCAGGCGCCTTGGCTTGGAGGCGGAGATTCGCGTCGGCAACGCCCTCGAAGTAGACGAGCCGGGTGGGTTCGACGCCGTGCTGCTCGACGCGCCGTGTTCGGCGACCGGCACCCTGCGCCGGCACCCGGACGTGGCTTGGACCAAGGCCGGCAACGACATCCTGCGCCTTGCCGCCCTGCAGCGCCGCCTGTTCGACCGGGCCGCGATGTTGGTGAAGCCCGGCGGCCGGATCGTCTACTGCACCTGCTCCCTGGAGCCGGAGGAGGGTGAGCGCCAGGTACGGGATTTCCTCAAGCGCACCGACGAGTTCGAGCGCGTGCCTGTCACCCCTGAAGAACTCGGCGGCTTGTACGAGCCCATCGACGCCCAGGGCGACCTGCGCACGCTGCCCTCGCACCTCGATGGCACCACCCCCGAGCAGCGGGGGGGCCTCGACGGCTTTTTCGCGACACGTCTGCGCCGGAAGATCTGACGGAGGCCTACGGCGCTTGCGAGAGTGTGTCGTCGCGCCAGCAGGCCGGGCACGATCTGCAGAGATTCTGCACGCGATTCCTGATCGGCTGCACAGGCTGCCCCTCGGGGCTGCACCGTACCGGTTCAGCTTGCGCAGATGAGCACGAACGGGTCCGATCCCGGCGGCCCGGTCTTCCGGATCGCCGGGGCTGGCGCGGCGGCTCTGTCGTGGGTGCGCCAGCCCCGCGGCGGCTCCCACCGGGAATCCTGCCCATGGCTGAGATACGCTCGCCCACCTCGTCCGTCCCCGACATCCTCTGGGCCGATGCCCCCCCCGCCGTGGCGCATCCGGCCCCGAAGCTCCTCCTCGCCGCCCTCGTCGCAATCGTCGGCGACCAGCTGCTCTATGAGCGCAACCTCGGCATCTCCGTCGCGCTCTTTCTCGGACTGCTCGGCCTCGCCGTGGCGGTTGCCAATCCTTTGCGCGCCCCGCTGCGCGACCGGTGCGGCGCCATCCTGATCCTGCTTGCCGGGTTGCTGCCTCTCGTCGAGGGTGTCGGGCTCCTGTCGGTCACGTCCGGCATCTTCGGAACGGCGCTGTTCGCTGCGGGGATACGAGGCGCATTCAGCCAGGGCGTCCGATCCACAGGGCTGACGGTCGGGAATCTCCTCGTGGTCGGGCCGTTCCGCCTCATTCCGGATCTCGCCACGATTTCGCAGCGGATCCCGCTGCGGCGCCTGACGGAGCGCCTCCAGGCCTCGCTGTTGGGCTGGCTCGTGCCGCTGCTGCTCTGCTGCCTCTTCGCGAGCCTGTTCGCCTCGGCCAACCCGATCATCGACGCGTGGCTGGCGGACCTGGAATGGTCGATCCCCGCCGCCGACCTCGATACGCTGCGCCTGCTTGCCTGGGGTATCCTGCTCTCGGTGGCGTGGGCCTTCGTCACCGCCCGCCGCGTCATGGCTCGTGGACAGGGGCCTGGAAATTTCGTCCCGGCTTTGCCCCCGACGGTTGCGACGGGTCTGAACCGGTGGATCGACGCGTCCCTCGTCCTGCGCAGCCTGATCCTGTTCAACCTGCTGTTCGCCCTCCAGAGCGGCCTCGACCTCGCCTACCTCTGGGGCGGCGTCGCCCTACCGTCCGGCATCACCTACGCGTCCTATGCCCATCGCGGGGCCTACCCGCTGATTCTCACGGCGCTGCTCGCCGCCGGCTTCGTCCTCGTGGCCCTCCGTCCGGGCGGTCCCGGCGAGGGGTCCCGCACGATCCGCGGCCTGGTCTATCTCTGGATCGGACAGAACGTGCTGCTCGTGGTCTCGGCGCTCCTGCGCCTCGACCTCTACGTCGCAACCTACTCGCTCACCCTGCCGCGCGCCGCCGCCTTCGTGTGGATGGGGCTGGTCGGGGCCGGGCTGATCCTCATCCTCGCCCGCATCGCCCTGCGTCGCACGAACACCTGGCTGATCGCCGCCAATGGCCTGATCCTGGCCGCGACCCTCTACGCCTGCGCCTTCGTCAACGTCGCCGGGTTCGTCGCCGACTACAACCTCGCTCACAGCCGACGGGCGGGAACGCTGTTCGACGCGTACTACGCCTTGAGCCTCGGTCCCCAGGCGATCCCGGCCGTCGACCGCTGGCTCGTGGATGAGACAACGCGGCAGAACGGTGTGGTCGCCTGGCGCAACGAACTCGCAGCGGCACAGATCGGCCGGATGGCGGATTGGCGCGCCTGGACGTTCCGCGACGGACGCCTCCTGGGCTATCTGCAGGGGCACCGGTACGCCCCCACCCCCGGGGGCGCCGGCACGCCGTGATACGCGACCGAAGCGACCCGGCTGAAATGAGCGAGGCGATGGCCCCCAGTATTCTCGTCGTCGACGACGACCCCCACATCCGCGAGGTGATCTGCTTCGCCCTCGGCAAGGCGGGGCACGTGACGCGGGTCGCGGGCGACGGGGAGGAGGCCCTCGCCCGGATCGCCGAGGACGCGCCCCGCCTCGTCGTCCTCGATGTCGGGCTGCCTGGGATCGACGGCCTCGAAGTGTGCCGGCGCGTCCGCCGGACCTCGGAGGTCCCGATCCTGTTCCTGTCATCCCGGGACGAAGAGATCGACCGGGTGCTCGGCCTCGAGATCGGGGGCGACGATTACGTCACCAAGCCCTTCAGCCCGCGCGAACTCGTGGCCCGGGTCGGGATCATCCTGCGCCGGATGGAGCAGCGCCCGATCGCGGCAACGGAGCCGGACGTCCTACGGCAGGGCGGCCTCGTGCTGGACCCGCCGCGCCGCGCCGCCGCTTTCGCCGGAGCGGCTGTGCAACTGACGGCGGTGGAATTCGCGATCCTGCGGGGTCTCGCGGTCCGGCCCGGCATCGTCCTCACCCGTGATCAGCTCATGGACGCGGCCCATGGCGGACGCGTCCACGTCTCGGACCGGACCATCGACAGCCACGTCCGCAACATCCGGGCGAAGCTCGCCGTCGCCGGATGCTCCGACGCCGTCGAGACCGTACACGGCGTCGGTTTCCGGCTCGGCCCGTGCAGGCCCCCGTCGTGAGCGCACGCCGTGGCTCCCGGAAATGGCGGCCGACCCTCGGCCTCGTCGTCCTGACGATGCTGGCGACCGTCGCGGCGCTGCCGCTCCTCGGCCTATCTTTCGTGCGCCTCTACGAGAACCAACTGGTACGCCAGACCGAGGGCGAATTGATCGCCCAGAGCGCCGTGGTGGCCGCCCTCGTCGCCCGTGACCTCGAAACCGATCCGGCCCGGGCCGATCTGCTCGGCGCCGCGGCACCGGACGCATCGCTCCCGATCATCGAGCCGGCCCTCGACCTCACCGTCGACCACAGCCTCGACAGGCGGCCCGACGCCCAGGAGGCCGCGAAGGCCGCGAGTCCCGCCGCCCTGGCCCTCGGCGAGCGGCTCGCCCCCGTGCTGGCGCGGGTGCAGGCGACAACCCTCGCGGGCTTCCGGATCGTCGACCGGGACGGGACGATCATCGCGGGCGGCGATGAAGTCGGCCGCTCCCTCGCCGGGGTCGAGGAAGTCGCCGATGCCCTGCGGGGCCGCTTCCGAGCCGTGTTGCGCGCCCGCGTCTCGAAGCACGCCGTGCCGCCGCTCTACTCCCTCAGCCGCGGCACCAGCGTGCGGGTGTTCACTGCGCTGCCGATCCTCGTGGATGGCCGCGTCGCCGGAGCCGTCTACGCCTCGCGGACGCCGAACAACGTCATGCGCCAGCTCTACGGAGAGGGGGGCAAGGTCGCGACGGCCGTGCTCGTGGTGCTGGTGGCCACCCTCGGCATCGCTCTCGTCTTCACCCGCGCCATCGCCCGGCCGATCCACGCGCTGGTGGCCCGCGCCGTCGCGCTCGGTCAGGGAGCGCCCGTCGACCCGGAGCCCGATGCGCGGTTCGGGACGCGGGAGATCGCGCTCCTCGGACTCAGTCTCGACGCCATGGCCTTGCAGTTGCGGGAGCGATCGGACTACGTCGCGACCTTCGCGAGCCACGTCTCCCACGAATTGAAGACGCCGCTGACGGCGATCCGGGGAGCGGCCGAACTCCTGCGGGACGATGGCCTCGAGCCCGGCGCAGCCATGAGCGCGGCGGAGCGGAGGCGCTTCCTCGACAACATCGTCGCCGACACGGCGCGGCTATCCGCCCTGCTGGGGCGGCTGCGCGAACTCGCCCGCGCGGAGCGTCCGGGGGCCGTCGGCATCGCGTCGCTCGCCGCAATCGTGTCGGACCTTCGCCGCAGGTTTCCCGATCTCGATGTTCGAACCGAGAATGCCGACGCGTGGACTCTGGGCCTGTCCGACGAGAAGGCCGGCATCGTGTTCGGGCATCTGGCCGACAACGCCACTCGTCACGGTGCGGCTGTGCTGCAGATCACCGCCAGGGCCACGGCCGGGCATCTGCACGTCCATGTCGTCGACGACGGCACGGGCATCGCCGAGCGGGATCGGGCGCGGGTGCTCGAGCCGTTCTTCACCACCCGCCGCGTGGAGGGCGGCACCGGCATGGGCCTGGGTATCGTCCAGGCGGTCCTGCGCGCCCAGGGCGGCACCCTCGAACTCGCGGCGGCCGGTGGCGTGTCGAGCCTCGGCGGCGCCCGGTTCGAGATCACCCTGCCCCTGGCGAGGGAGGGTGAAACGGAGCACGCGTGAGCGGCGACCATCACAGGATTGTTGGGGATCTGGTCCGGATACCACCCGGGTCCCGTCGGGACCCACTCAGGGCGATGGACCTGATAAACTCTTGACCTCACACACCAATTCCAAGCGGGAAGTGGTGGTGGAGCTGAGCGGGATCGAACCGCTGACCTCCGCAGTGCGATTGCGGCGCTCTCCCATCTGAGCTACAGCCCCGTTCCGGGGTGCGGGCCTTTTAGGCGTGCGCACGCCGGCCTGTCAATTCCGGAAATCCTGCTGCTTTGCGTGCGCGTGACCCGTGCCCGGGGCGCTGGACCACGAGGACATCGATCCCGCGCATGAATGCCTTCATCTGGCTCTTCGACACCGTCGTCCAGCTCTACATCTACGTGCTCATCGCCAGCGCCGTCCTGAGCTGGCTGGTGGCGTTCAACGTCGTGAACGTCCGCAATCCCATCGTCTCCCAGATCGGCGAAGTGCTCTACCGGCTCACCGAGCCGGTGCTGCGGCCGATCCGCAACATCCTGCCGAACCTCGGCGGCGTCGACCTGTCGCCCATCGTGCTGGTGCTGCTGCTTCTGTTCGCGAGCCGCCTGCTCCACGAATTCGTGCCGGTGCAGCCCACGGTCTACGTGCGCTGAGCGCTCCATCTACCGGGCCGTCTCGTGTCGGTGAGCCGCCGTAGGACAGCCCGGATCTCCGATGCCTCGCGGAGGCGCGCCCGCCAACCTGCGCGCCCTCCCGCGAACCCCGATCCGAGGACGATTCGCGCCCATGAAGACCAATCCCGGCCGCTTCTTCGAGGATTATCGCCTCGGCGAGACCATCCGCCATGCCACCCCCCGCACGGTCACCACCGGCGACGTGGCCCTGTACACGGCGCTCTACGGACCGCGTTTCGCCGTGCAGGCGTCCGACGCCTTTGCCAAAGCGCTGGGCTATCCCCAGAGCCCGCTGGACGACCTGCTCACCTTCCACGTGGTGTTCGGCAAGACCGTCCCGGACATCTCGCTCAACGCGCTGGCGAACCTCGGCTACGCCGAGGGTGGCTTCCGCCGGCCGGTCTATCCGGGCGAGACCCTCTCGACGGTCTCGGAGGTGATCGGTCTCAAGGAGAGCTCCAACCGCCAGACGGGAGTCGTCTACGTCCGCTCCACTGGATCGGACGCCAACGGCGAGACCGTGCTGAGCTATTGCCGCTGGGTGCTCGTGAAGAAGCGCGACCCCGAGGCGAAGATCGAGCAGGAGCACGTGCCGACCTTCGCCAAGGTGGTGAACCCGGCCGACCTCGCCAGCGCCCTGCCGCTCCTCGATGTCGGCGCCTACGATCTCGAACTCGCCGGCTCGCCGCACCGCTTCGGCGACTACGTGGCGGGTGAGAAGATCGACCACGTCGACGGCATGACCGTGGAGGAGGCCGAGCACCAGATCGCCACGCGCCTCTACCAGAACACCGCCAAGGTGCATTTCGACGGGTACGCGGCGAAGGACACCCGCTTCGGCCGCCGGCTCATCTATGGCGGGGTGGTCATCTCGCTGGCCCGTGCGCTCAGCTTCAACGGCCTGGGCAACGCCTTCGCGCTCGCTGGCATCAATGCCGGACGCCACGTCGCTCCGCTGTTCGCCGGAGACACGGTCTACGCCTGGAGCGAGGTGCTGGAGACGGCCGAACTGCCGGGCCGGTCCGATGTCGGCCTCCTGCGCCTGCGCACGGTGGCGACGAAGAACCAGCCATGCGGCGCACACCCGGACAAGACCGGCGAAGGCTACGATCCGTCGGTGATCCTCGACCTCGACTACTGGGCGTTCATGCCCCGCTGACTTTTGCCCCGGTGATCAGGGGCCGACGAAGAGACCGACCACGGCGTGCCGAAGCGGGTTCGCCGGGTCGGAGAGCAGGCGGATCGCCATCGCACACGCGATGGTGACGAGGAGCGGGCGGATCAGACGCGCCCCGAGGCGGATGGCGAGGCGAGCGCCGATCTGCGCCCCCAGGATCGCGCCCACGGCCATGACGAGGCCGATCGCCCAGACAACGTGCCCCCCGAGCGTGAACAGGGCGAGGCTGCCGAGGTTGCTCGCCGCGTTGGCGAGCTTGGTGTGGGCTGTCGCCCGCACCACGCCGAGCCCCAGCAGGGTCACGAACCCGATCATGTAGAACGCGCCCGCACCGGGCCCGAACACCCCGTCGTAGAAGCCCACCGCCGGCGCCCAGGTCAGGGCGAACAGTGCCGGCGTCATCCGTGCCGTGGCGTCCTCGGCACTCATGCGCCGGGCCGTGGCGAAGTACACGGCGATGCCGATGAGCAGGATCGGCACGCCGGCATCGAGGACGGGGCGCGGCAGCAGGCTGACGCACAGGGCACCGGCAATGGACGCGATCCCGGCCGAGACGGCGATCTTCCAGGCTGCCGGCCAATGGATCAGGCCGCGCCGCGCGAAGGCCACGGTGGACGAAACCGCACCGGCCGAGCCCTGGAGCTTGTTCGTCGCGATGGCGCTCACCGGATCGAGGCCGGCCAGCAGAAGCGTCGGGAGGGTGAGAAGCCCGCCACCGCCCGCGATGGCGTCGACGCAGCCCGCCGCGACCGCCACGGCGAACAGGCCCGCAAGCAGGCCGGGATCGACACCGAAGATCATGGGCCCTCTGGCGGTTGGTTCAGATCAAGCCGACCAGAGGCGGGCAGGGGAAGTCGGGCGGTGCGCGCGAGCTCGCGGCGCGCAACGGCCCGGAGGTAGTCAGTTGCGGACGACGACCTTGGTGCCGACCTTCACCCGGTCGTAGAGGTCGACGACGTCCTTGTTGGTCATGCGGATGCAGCCCGACGAGACCGCGGCGCCCATGGTCTCGGGTTCGTTCGATCCGTGGATGCGGTAGAGCGTGGAACCGAGATACATGGCGCGAGCCCCGAGCGGGTTGTCCTGGCCGCCGGCCATGAAGCGTGGCAGGTCCGGCCGGCGCGCCAGCATCTGGGCCGGGGGGCGCCAATCCGGCCATTCCTTCTTCGCGGTGACGGCCTTCTGGCCGGACCAGGAGAAGCCCTGGCGCCCGACGCCGACGCCGTAGCGCACGGCCTGCCCGCCGGGGAGCACGTAGAACAGGCGCCGCTGGCTCGTCGAGACCACGACGGTGCCGGGCTTCTCCGCGCCCTTCCACGCCACCGTCTCGCGCGGGATCGCCTGCTCGCGGAAGATGTTCATGAAATCGGCGATGGGGCCGCTGTCGAACGGGTTGCCGGCCTGGGCACCGGGCGCCGTCGCGAGGGTGAGGGCGATCGCGAAAGCGGATGCGGCGAAGCGCGTCTGCATGATGTGGTCCTCCAGCCGAGGCGAGCCCCGTGCCTGCGCGGCGCCGGGTCCGATGGGCAGTTGGTCGAACGGGGGCCGTGAATCCTTGGATTCGCGATCCGCGAAATCGAGGGGCCGAGCCTTGGCGGCCCGGGATGGACCGGTCAACGGGTGCGAGACCGATGGGGATACCCCTGTGTGATCCCGGCAACGTCCGAGGGACTGCCTCCACCGGGATGGGAGCGAAAGCGCGAAGGACGGCAGAATGCCGCAGGAACTTGTCACGCGCTCGCTGAAACACCAGTCTTGGTGGTGTGAGAGGTCCCGCACAGCACCCGAAGTCGCCCGTGGGCGCAGACGAGACGCACTCCCGCGGGCGCGCCCTTGGGTCGCTGCCCGGTCGGAATTGGCTCTATGCCCTGCCGTGCCTTCTCCATGTCATGGTGATGCTCCTGATCTCCTGGCCGTCCGTGACGGGCCCGGGACCGAAGATGCCGGCGGGGTCCTTCGCAGAGCACTCCGCGTACGATTCCGGCGACAGCGCGGCCTCCTCCGACGTTCCGAAGATGGTACGGGTCGGCAATGACGCCGACGACCTGCGCGAGGACCTTGTAGTGGCCGGCCCCCGGCTGCTGCCGATTTCGCACGCCTCGGCGGCGGTTGCTCTCACGGGCGCCGGCAAGCCGGATACCCGCGACGATCATCCACCGGACCGGCCTCCAAGGCTTGGCGCCTGAGACTATCGCACGAAGCGATCGCCGCATCGGGGGCCGATCGAAAGAGCCGGCGTCGATCGTGAGCTTCGTCGGGCGCGTCGAGATGGTCACGCCTTCACGGTTTCTTGTGTCGTGTGCTCCAGGCTAGCGGCCGAGGCGAGGTCCGTCCCGATTGTTGGGTTGTCGTCGGATCGCCAAGATCGTCCGTCAGACAGCCCTGATGACAGCCAAGCCGTCCGGCCATCCGCCGCTGTTCCCATCGATGCCCTGCGCATCTCTCCGTCCGGGCGTGCTCTCCGTGGCCCGGCGCTTGCCGCGCGATCCCTCCGTTCCACGGGGCGGGCCGGCGTGGTCCTTTGAACACAGCGAGAGCGGTCCGCCCCTGGCGGCCGCCCATCGACCGAATTCCGCAGGAGCGAAGTGATCGTGACGTCCCCCTCCCTACGCGTGTTCTGGGCTCGGCCGGCTTCCGTTGCCGTCGGCATCGTCCTCGTCACCCTGTCGGCTTGCAATCAGAAGCAGCAGGCGGCAGCGCCGGTGCCCGTCCCGCCGCCGGAGGTGAGCATCGTCACCGTGCGCGAGCAACCGATTCCCTACGTGCGGGATCTTCCCGGTCGCGTCGCGCCCATGCGGATCGCCGAGGTGCGCTCGCGGGTCTCGGGCCTCGTCATCAAGCGGACCTTCGAGCAGGGCAGCTTGGTCAAGGAAGGCGACATTCTCTACAAGATCGACCCGGCGCCGTTCGAGGTGGAATTGCAGAGTGCCGAGGCGGTGCTCGCGCGTACGGAGGCCGCTCAGGTCCTGGCCGGCCAGCAGGCCGACCGCCTGGAGCAGCTCCTGACACGCCAGACCGCGAGCCAGGCCCAGTACGACAGCGCCTACGCGGCCCTGAAGCAGGCCGAGGCCGAAGTCGCAGGCGCCAAGGCCGCTCGCAACCGGGCACGGCTGAACCTCGGCTACACCGATGTCCGCGCTCCGATCTCGGGCCGCATCGGCCGGGCCCTCCTCACGGAGGGAACCCTGGTGGAGCAGGGCGCCACCTCGAACCTCGCGACCATCCAGCAGCTCGATCCGATCTACGTCGACATCACCCAGTCGGTGGGCGAACTGAACAAGCTGCGCCGGGATCTCGCCAGCGGCGAGCTTTCGCGCCTGTCCGGCGATACCGCCAACGTGCACCTCATCATGGACGACGGGTCGCTCTACGGTTCGGCGGGCCGGCTCCTGTTCTCGGACGTCACCGCCGATCCGAGCACCGGGCAGGTGACCCTGCGCGTTCAGTTCCCGAACCCGCACGACGAGTTGTTCCCCGGCATGTACGTGCGCGCCCGCATCAAGCAGGGCATCGATTCCGACGCCCTGGCCGTTCCGCAGCAGGCGATCCAGCGCACCAGCGACGGCAAGCCCGAGGTCTGGGTGGTGCGCGAGGACGACAAGGTCATGCTGCAGCCCATCGAGGTCGGTCCCGTGGTCGACAGCCAGTGGATCGTCCGCGAGGGTCTGAAGGTCGGTGACCGCGTGGTCGTCGAGGGCGTGCAGAAGATCTCTGCCGGCCAGCAAGTGAAGACCGTCGAACTCCATCCGGTCTTGGCGGACGCGACGCCGAAGCCCCGCGACACCGATGTGGTCGAGCCGGCTCCGAAGGCGGACACGAGAGCGGAGACGAAGCCGGAGGCCAAGCCTACGCCCCGCTCCGCCGCGCAGGTGCGCTGACCCATGGCGCGTTTCTTCATCGACCGGCCGGTCTTCGCCTGGGTCGTCGCCCTGTTCATCATCCTGGGCGGCGTGCTCTCGATCCCGATGCTGCCGGTGGCGCAGTACCCGGTGATCGCGCCCCCCTCCATCGCCCTGTCGACGGCTTTCCCGGGCGCGTCGGTGGAGAGTCTCTACACCGGCACGACGCGGCTCATCGAGGATGAGCTCAACGGTGCCGCCAACATCATGAGTTTCGAATCAACCACGGATTCGTTCGGCTCCATCAACATCACGGCGACCTTCCAGCCGGGCACGGACCCGGCGCTCGCCTCCGTCGAGGTGCAGAACCGCCTCAAGCGCGTGGAGGCGCGCCTCCCGGCGGAGGTGCGCCAGCAGGGCATCCTCGTCGAGGAAGCCTCGGCCGCGACCCTGAACATCATCACCCTCATCTCCACCGACGGGAAGATGGACGAGATCGGGCTCGGCGACTTCCTGATCCGCAACGTCATCAACGAGATCCGGCGCGTGCCGGGGGTCGGACGCGCGACGCTCTACTCGACGGAGCGGTCGCTTCGCGTCTGGGTCGACCCCGACAAGCTGCGCGGCCTGTCGCTCAGCCCCGACGACGTGGCCGACGCCATCCGCGCCCAGAACGTCCAGATCGCCTCGGGCGCCGTCGGCGCCCAGCCGAGCCCGGTGAAGAACGCCGTGTTCGCCCCGATCATCGTCAAGGGCCAGCTCAACACCGTCGAGGATTTCGGCGCCATCGTCCTGCGGGCGAATTCCGACGGCTCGAACGTGCGCCTGCGCGACGTCTCGCGGATCGAACTCGGCGGCGACGCCTACCAGTTCTCCACGCGCCTCAACGGCGGCGAGGCGGCCGGCATCTCGGTGACCCTGGCCCCCGACGGCAACGCACTCGAGACCGCCCAGGCGATCCGCGCCAAGATGGAGGAGCTGTCGCAGTTCTTCCCGCCCGGCCTGAAGTGGGACATTCCCTACGACATCACCCCGGCGGTGCAGGCCTCGATCAAGAAGGTCCTGATGACCCTCGTGGAGGCGGTGATCCTCGTCTTCGTGGTGATGTTCCTGTTCCTGCAGAACATCCGCTACACCCTGATCCCCACCATCGTCGTGCCCATCGCCCTCCTGGGAACGGTGACGGTGATGCTGCTCGCGGGCTTCTCCATCAACGTGCTGACCATGTTCGGCATGGTGCTGGCCATCGGCATCCTCGTCGACGACGCCATCGTGGTGGTGGAGAACGTCGAGCGCATCATGAACGAGGAGGGGCTGCCGCCGAAGGAAGCCACCGCCAAGGCCATGGAGCAGATCACCGGCGCCATCATCGGCATCACCCTGGTGCTGGTGGCCGTGTTCATCCCGATGGCGTTCTTCCCCGGTTCGGTCGGCATCATCTACCGGCAGTTCTCCATCGCCATGGTGACCTCCATCGGCTTTTCGGCGCTGCTCGCCCTATCCCTGACCCCGGCCCTGTGCGCGACCCTGCTGAAGCCCGTCGAGAAGGGCCATGCCCACGCCAAGGGTGGGTTCTTCGGCTGGTTCAATCGCATCGTCGACCGGGAGACCGCCCGCTACGGACGCGGCGTCGCCTGGTTCATCAAGGCGTCCGGCCGGATCATGGTTGTCTACCTCGCCCTGCTGGCGGGCGTGGCCTTCGCCTTCATGCGCCTGCCCGAAGGCTTCCTGCCCATCGAGGATCAGGGCTTCTTCACCGTCGACATCCAGACGCCCCCGGGCGCTTCGTTCAACCGCACGCAGACCGCGGTCCGCAAGGTCGAGGAACATCTGCTGGCCCAGCCGGGCGTCGCCACGGTGACGATGCTCAACGGCTTTTCGTTCTCGGGCCAGGGTGCGAACCTGAGTCAGGCCTTCGTCACGCTGAAGCCGTGGAGCGAGCGCGACGCGTCGAGTTCCGCCGCCGCCCTCGTGGCGGGCACGAACACGGCGCTCGCCGGCTACCGCGACGCCATCGTCGACGCCCAGGAGCCGCCCCCGGTGGACAACCTCGGCAACGCGGCGGGCTTCTCGTTCCGCCTGCAGGACCGGGCGCAGCGGGGCTACTCCGCCCTCACGGCGGCGGAAGCCCAGCTCCTGTCGCTCGCCAGGAAGAGCCCGATCCTCCAGAAGATGAAGATCGAGGGTCTGCCGCCGGCGCCCCAGGCGGAACTGATCATCGACCGGGAGAAGGCCGCCGCCCTCGGAGTGAAGTTCGAGGACATCAATACGACGATCCAGGTCAACCTCGGTTCGGTCTACACCAACGACTTCCCGAACCAGGGCAAGATGCAGCGCGTCTACGTCCAGGCGGAGCAGCTCCAGCGCATGCAGGCCACCGACCTCCTGAGCTATGCCGTGAAGAACGCGCAGGGGGCGATGGTGCCGATGTCCTCCTTCGCCGATCTGAAGTGGGGCATGGGACCGAGCCAGATCGTCGGCTTCAACGGCTACCAGTCCGTGCGCATCACCGGCGAGCCGAACCCGGGCTACACCTCGGGCGATGCCATCGCCGAGATGGAACGCCTGATGCAGCAGCTGCCCAAGGGCTTCGGCTACACCTGGACCGGGCAATCGCTCCAGGAGAAGCTCGCCGGCAGCCAGGCGAGCCTGCTCCTCGCCCTGTCGGTGATCATCGTGTTCCTGTGCCTCGCCGCCCTGTACGAGAGCTGGACGATCCCGCTCTCCGTCCTCCTCGTAATCCCGCTCGGCGTGATCGGGTCCGTGGCGGCGGTGTATCTCCGGGGTCTCCCCAACGACGTCTACTTCAAGATCGGCCTCATCACGATCATCGGACTGTCCGCGAAGAACGCGATCCTCATCGTGGAATTCGCCAAAGACCTGTGGAAGCCTGGCAAGAGCCTCGTCGATGCCACCATCGAGGCTTCGACCCTGCGGTTCCGCCCCATCGTGATGACGTCGCTCGCGTTCATCCTCGGCGTGGTGCCGCTCGCCATCGCCACCGGTGCCGCCTCGAAGAGCCAGCAGGCCATCGGCACGGGCGTGCTGGGCGGCATGATCTCGGCGACCATCCTGGCGGTGCTGTTCGTGCCGGTGTTCTTCGTCGTCGTGATGCGCCTGTTCCGGCGCAAGGACGCGACGGAGGGCATCCAGCCCGAAACCAAGGTCGCCGCCCCCGTGGCGCACCATCCAGCGCCGGCCGAATAGGCCGGCCGGCCCACGAAAAAGGGGCGCGCGGTTCACACCGCGCGCCCCTTTTTCGTTTGGTTCGGTCGGAAGTCCTCAGACTTCGCGGGCGACCATCATCTTCTTGATCTCGGCGATCGCCTTGGCCGGGTTCAGGCTTTTCGGGCAGGCGTTGGCGCAGTTCATGATCGTGTGGCAGCGGTACAGGCGGAACGGGTCGTGCAGAGCGTCGAGGCGCTCGCCAGTGTTCTCGTCACGGCTGTCGATCAGCCAGCGGTAGGCCTGGAGCAGGGCGGCCGGGCCGAGGAAGCGGTCGCCGTTCCACCAATAGCTCGGGCACGAGGTGGTGCAGCAGGCGCATAGGATGCACTCGTAGAGGCCATCGAGCTGGGCCCGGTCCTCCGGGGTCTGCTTCCACTCGCCTTCCGGCGCCGGGGTCTCGGTCTGGAGCCAGGGTTCGATGGAGGCGTGCTGGGCGAAGAAATTCGTCAGGTCGGGGACGAGGTCCTTCAGCACCGGCATGTGCGGCAGCGGGTAGATCCGCACCGCGCCGGTCTTCTTGCCCTTTGCGTGCTCCTGGCACTCGTCGATGCCCATGGTGCAGGCGAGCGCGTTCTGGCCCTCGATGTTCATGGCGCAGGAGCCGCAGATGCCCTCGCGGCAGGAGCGGCGGAACACCAGGGTCGAGTCGACCTTGCTCTTGATCCACAGCAGGGCGTCGAGGACCATGGGCCCGCAATCGTCGCGATCGACCTGATAGACGTCGACGCGCGGGTTCTTCCCGTCATCCGGGTTCCAGCGATAGATCCGGAATTCCTGCAGGTTGTTGGCGCCGACCGGACGGGGCCAAGTCTTGCCCTCGGTCATCTGAGAGTTCTTGGGAAGATTGAACTGAGCCATGATTTGGCGTGCCTAATTCCGTCTCAAGAGAATCATCATCGAAAGCAAGTCTGCGACTGCCTCCTCAATACACGCGCGCCTTCGGCTCGATGTACTGGATCTCGTTCGACATGGTGTAGGTGTGGACCGGACGATAATCGATGCTGACCTGCTTGGACGTGTCGTCCATCCAGGCGAGTGTGTGCTTCATCCACTCCTTGTCGTCGCGATCGGGGAAGTCCTCGCGGGCGTGGGCGCCGCGGCTCTCCTTGCGGTTGGCCGCTGATTCCATGGTGACGACGGCCTGGCCAATGAGGTTGTCGAATTCCAGGGTCTCGAGCAGATCGGTATTCCAGATCAGCGAGCGATCGTTGACGTGAATGTCGGCGAGGCCGGAGGCGACCTTGTGGATAAGGGCCTTGCCCTCTTCCAGAACTTCGCCCGTGCGGAACACCGCGCAGTTGTTCTGCATGGTCTTCTGCATCTCGGCGCGCAGCTCCGAGGTCGGGGTTCCGCCATCGGCATAACGGAACCGGTCGAGGCGGCTCAGGGCCTTGTCGGCGGAGTCCTTCGGCAGATCCATCTGGCGGCGGCCCGGCTCGACGATCTCGGCACAACGGAGACCGGCGGCCCGGCCGAACACCACGAGGTCGATGAGTGAGTTGGAGCCGAGTCGGTTGGCGCCGTGCACCGAGACGCAGGCGGCCTCGCCGAGCGCCATCAAACCCGGTACCACCGTGTCGGGGTTGCCGTTCTTCAGGGTCAGCACCTCGCCATGATAGTTCGTCGGTATGCCGCCCATGTTGTAGTGCACTGTCGGCAGGACCGGGATCGGCTCCTTGGTGACGTCGACGCCCGCGAAGATCTTGGCGGATTCCGAGATGCCCGGAAGGCGCTGGTGAAGGATCGTCGGGTCGAGGTGGTCGAGGTGCAGGTAGATGTGATCGTTGCCCTTGCCGACGCCGCGACCGGCCCGGATCTCCATGGTCATGGAGCGCGAGACCACGTCGCGGGAGGCCAGGTCCTTCGCCGAGGGGGCGTAGCGCTCCATGAAGCGCTCACCCTCGGAATTCGTCAGGTAGCCGCCCTCGCCGCGGGCCCCCTCGGTGATGAGGCAGCCGGCGCCGTAGATACCCGTGGGGTGGAACTGCACGAACTCCATGTCCTGCAGGGGCAGGCCGGCGCGCAGCACCATGGCGTTGCCATCGCCCGTGCAGGTGTGGGCGGAGGTGGCCGAGAAGTAGGAGCGGCCGTAGCCGCCCGTGGCCAGGATCGTCTGCTGGGCACGGAAGCGGTGGATCTCGCCGGTGGCCTGGTCGATGGCGATGACGCCGAGGCAGCGACCGTCCTCATCCATGATGAGATCGAGGGCGAAGTACTCGATGAAGAAGTTGGTGTTGTTCTTCACCGCCTGCCCGTAGAGCGTATGCAGCATGGCGTGGCCGGTGCGGTCGGCGGCGGCGCAGGTGCGCTGGGCGGTGCCCTTGCCGTAATCGGTGGTCATGCCGCCGAAGGGTCGCTGATAGATTTTTCCTTCTTCAGTTCTGGAGAAAGGCACGCCCCAATGCTCGAGTTCGTAGACCGCCGCGGGGGCGTTGCGCACGAGGTACTCGATGGCGTCTTGGTCGCCGAGCCAGTCCGACCCTTTCACGGTGTCGTACATGTGCCAGCGCCAATCGTCGGGTCCCATGTTGCCCAGCGAGGCCGAGATACCGCCCTGCGCCGCCACGGTGTGCGAGCGGGTCGGGAACACCTTCGAGATACAAGCCGTACGCAGGCCGGCCTGGCTGCAGCCGACCGTGGCGCGCAGGCCCGCGCCGCCGGCTCCGACGATGACCACGTCGAAGGTGTGGTCGTTTATGGTGTAGGCGGGCGCGCCGTTCGATCCGTTGCTGGCCATGGACGATGTCCTTATCGGTTTGCGGATGCGGTCAGACGAGGCGGGCGAGGCTCACGCGCAGGATCGCGTAGAGACACGCCACCGCGACGGCGACGGCGTAGGTCGTGTTGGCGAACAGGGCCGCGAACTTCAGGCCCTTGTCGTGGACGTAATCCTCGATGACGACCTGCATGCCGATGCGCATGTGCAGCGTCACCGAGATCACGCCGCCGATGAGGATGAGGGCCGCGGCCGGATGCGACACCAGGGCGATGGCCTCGGGGTAGGGCCGCCCGGCCATCAGGGCGATGATGACGATGAAGCCGATCATCAGCGGCACGTTGGCGGCGGCGGTGACGCGTTGCTGCCACCAGTGTCCGGCCCCGTGCCCGGAGGCGCCGAGCCCCTTCACGCGGGAGCGGGCGGTGCGGAGCGAGGTCTTTGCGGTCTCGGCCATGGGTTCGGTCCTCAGCGCACGAGAAGGGCGACGGCCCAGATCGCCACGGTGGCGATCACGGAAGCGATGAGGGTTCCGCGCGCCAGCCACATCCGCCGCTCGCGGTCGAACCCGTGGCCGACATCCCACACGAAGTGGCGCAGGCCCCCGAGCATGTGGTGCATCAGGATCCAGGTGTAGACGAACAGGACGAGCTTCCCGATGAGGGAGCCGAAGAACCACGCCACCCAGCCGTAGGCCGCCGGGCCGGACGCCAGGGCTACGAGCCAGATCGCCACGAGGGCGGTGCCGCCGTACAGCGCCGTGCCGGTGATGCGGTGGAACACCGACATCGCCATGGTCCAGGTCCAGCGGTAGATCTGGAGATGGGGCGAGAGGGGCGCTGTGACCGTGGGTCGGACGGTGGGAGCCATCGTGTTCCGAATTCCTCGATGGTGGGTTGAGGCGCCGCCTTGGCGCTGCAGTGCAAAAAGATTTTGGATCGTCTCTAATCTGCCCGCGGCCCGACGCCAATCCGCAACCCGCGACGGCGGAACGGGAGTGGCGACATTGTCCTCGGATCGTAAGTCGGGCGCGAAGCCGTCACGGCAACCTCCCGAGGACCCGCCACCAGAGGTAATCCAGCGGTGCGACGATGAGCAGCGATACAACCCCGAGCGTAAGGGTCAGCTTCGTCGCGGCGCGCAGGGGCACCCGGCCGAGATCCATCGCCACCACGATGGGCGGTGCCTGGTACGGCAGGAACAGGGTCGCGTAGCCGATCACCTGGATCATCACCACGCTGTAGAGATCGAGGCCGCTGACGCGCGACATCTCGCCGGCCAGAGCGGTGTAGAGGGCCGGTGCGCCGTTGGCCGTGACCACCAGGGCCAGAGCCGCGCTGATGCCGGTCAGGATGCCGAAATTGTAAGCGGGCGCGTCGGGCGCCAGGGGCGCCACGGCCAGGAGCGCGTGGCCGAGGCTGTCTCCGAGGCCGGTGGCATTCGCCGTGGCGACGAGACCGAGCAGCGCCGCGACGTAGAAGCAGGTGCGCAGGTTCACGGAAGCGAAGGCTTCGGCCGGCATCACGCCGATCCGCGGCATCAGGCAGATCACCGCCGCCGTGAGGCCGATCCAGGCCGGCGCGATGTGGTGCAGGCTGTCCGTGACCCAGAAGCCGAGGGTGGCGAGGAGAATGACGGCGAGGCGTCGCGCCTCATGCGTCATCGGTGCGACGGCGAGGGCACCGGCATCCACGGCCGTGAGCCGATCCGGAAACAGCCGAACGATGCAGGCGACCAAGATCGCGCCCTTTACCAGAGCCAGCACCGGGGCGTGCAGGAGGAGGTAGGGCAGGTAGGCGAGGTGCAGGCCGTATTGGGCCTCGGCCGTCCCGGCCATGACGAGGTTCGGCACGTTGGCCGGCAGGATCGAGGCGGACAGGATCGGCGTCGCGACGCCGACGGCCAGAACCGCGCCGTGGCGTCCGGGCCGCCCGGGACCGAGGCCGTAGGCATCGCACAGCGCGAGCACCACCGGGACCAGCAGGGCGACGCGTCCGAGATTGGACGGCATGACGAACGCGATCCCGAAGGCGAGCGCCACGAGGCCTGCGATGAAGCCGGTGTAGGATCCCGACAGATGTCCCGAGAGGCTTCGCGCCAGACGATCCCCGAGGCCGGTACGGGTCATGGCGAGGCCCACCACCATGCCGCCAAGCACGAGCCAGAACGCGGAGGAGGCGAAGCCCGAGAACACCACGTTCGGGGGCGCCAGGCGGAACAGCATCGCCATGGCGAAGAACAGCAGGGCGGTGACGATCTCGGCCACGCGACCGGTGGCCCATAGGCCCATGCAGATCACGAGCAGGGCGCCGGTTAGCCAGACCGTCGCATCGCCCCCCAGGGTGTGAAGTATCTGCATGCCGAACTTCCGGTGGCGGGACGCACGCCACGCGTCGCCAGCCGGCGAACAGAACCGCGAATTAGACTGGTTCGCAATTCGGGAGTCCGGGACCGAGCCTTCGCGCCAGCCGAAGGCCAAACGCAGTCAGAACCGTGCTGGGTCCAGCTCGAAGGTCGGCGGCAGCGCCTCGAACCACGGGCTGTAGAACGGATCCTGCGGGATCTTTCTCGCCCAGCGGGTGCGAAACCGTTCGTGCTCGGCCGGATCGACGGTGCGGGCGCGATTGCGGCTCTCGTAATGGTAGAGTTCGGCCTGAGCGCAGTACACGATCCGCCGGCCCTGCTCCCACAGGCGAAGGCACAGATCGATGTCGTTGTAATTGACGGCGTAGGCCTCATCGAAGCCGCCGAGCCCCGCGAACGCATCCTGCCGCACCATCAGGCACGCGCCCGTCACCGCGAGGTAGTTGCGGTTGCCCACCGTCGAGAAGAAGTGCCCGGGATCGTCGCCGGGGTAACCGCGACGGACATGGTCGGGCGTGGCGTCGACGATGGAAACGCCGGCGTGCTGGATCTCGCCGGTCTCGAACAGCAGCTTCGGTCCCACCGCGCCGACGCCGTCGATCTGGAGCAGCGCCAGCATCGCTTCGATCCAGTCGGGGGTGATCACCGCGACGTCGTCGTTGAGAAACACGAGGATTTCCCCCGTGGCGACGCTGGCCCCGAGGTTCATCTTCGCCGCGACGTTGAAGCCGGACTCCGCGTAGGTGATCCGCCGCGCGTCGTACCGCTGCAGGGCCGCCAGGGTCGCGAGGCGAAGGTCGCCGTTGTCCACGACCACGATTTCGATGTCGCCGTAGGTGCTCGTTCGGCGGATGCTGGCGAGACATTCGGCCAGGAGATCGACGCTGCGGCCGCCGACGGTACTGTCGCGCCCGGCGCTCGGGATCACGAGGGAGACGCGCGGCGCGCCGACGATCTTGCGGCGCAGGAAGAAGCAGCCGGCATAGGGGGAGGGGCGGACGTAATCGAGGGTGCCGGTGCGGCGCGCCCGGTCTTCGAGACCGCGCACGGCCGCCGCGATGACGTAGTCCTTGTTGTCCATGGTCTGGGCGGTGGAGCCCGGAATGGCGCGCCAATGGTAGAGCACCTTCGGCACATGACGGACGTTTCGGACGTGTTCGGTGTAGCGCAGTGCGAAGTCGTAATCCTGGGCGCCGTTGCACTCGTCGCGGAACCCGCCGATGCGCCCGACGATGTCCATGCGGTAGAGGGCGAGGTGTGCCGTGTACATGCACGCCTCCAGGGCCTCGGGCGACCAGTCGGGCTTGAAGAAGGGATCGTAGCGGACGCCCTCGACCGAGATCTTGTCCTCGTCGGAGTAGAGGAAGTCCACGCTCGGGTCCTCGTTGAGGACGCAGACGAACTCGTAGAGCGCGTTGTCGGGGATCGCGTCGTCGTGGTCCATGAGCGTCATGTACGCGCCCGTCGCCAGGGCCATGGCGTCGTTGGAGGCCGCCGCGATGCGCCCGTTGTACCGGCGCCGGTGGAGCTTGATCCTGGGATCGGCGTCGGCGAAGGCCTGCAGCATCGGCCAGATGTGCGCGCTCGGCGAATTGTCGTCGCAGAGGCAGAGTTCCCAGTTCTCGTAGGCCTGCGCCCGCACGGAGGCGATGGCGGCCTCGAGCCAGACCTTCGGTGTGTCGTAGACCGGCATGACGATGGAGATGCGTGGTGCGAACCCGAACCTGGTGACGGCCGCCCGCATGGCGGGCACGGACAGGCGACTCGGCGTCTCGACCGCCTCGATCCAGGCGGCGTAGGAGGCCGGCACCGGGCGCGGCTTCGCGCTGTCGAGGAAATCGCGCCACAGGGCACGGGCCGGGCGGCGCCGGATCAGTTCCACGACGCGGGCGACGAGGCGGGGGAGGGGACGCTCGGCGGCCGGCAGACGGGCCACGAGACGCCGGATGATCTCCGCGTAGGCGGCCGGCACGCCGAGGTGGTCGAAGGTCACATGGCCGAGGGTGAATCCGCCGGCCCCGCTCAGGGGGTCGAGACGCAGGCCGCGCACTCGGCGCGGCAGCCGCACGAGGTTGTCGATCCCGGCCTCGCCCCGCTCGAGGGGAATGGTCAGGCTTTCCCGAAATCCCTTGCCGTCGTCGACATAGAGGAGCGGCACGAGCTTGGTACGGCCCAGCGGAGCGAGGTCGGCCCGGATGCGGACCCAACCGCCGCGATGGCGACGCCGGCCGGCGGGGGGCAGGATGCGAAAGTAAGGGTCCGAGCCGACAGCACGCCACGCCCCGGCCGCGTCGGACACGATCTGATGGACGGGGTCGAGGCGGCAGCGCACCGGTCGCGACACGTGAGGAGCCTTTCCGCGGGCGATGAAATCGCCCGTGGTCTAGGCGCCGCATCCCGGTACGGCAATCGGGCTCAGGCGTGGAGCGCCCGCGCGAGTTCGTCCTTCGACATCTTGGAGCGACCGGGGATGTTCTTCTCCCGAGCCTTCGCGAGGAGATCGGCCTTGGTGTGCCCGCCCGCGTCACGCGCCGTCGCGGCCTTCTTCGCCACGTCGGCCGGCTGCTTCGAGTGCTGCCGGCCTTTGGCCGAGTCCGCGCGCTTCTTCTCCGTCGACCGGGCGTACTCGCCGTCCGACAGCTTTTCCCGGGCCGCCTTCGGCAAGTAGCGCTCGCCGGTCTCGCCGCTCTTCCTGCCGGATTTCGTGTCCCACTCCTCCTCGGTCCACTCCTTGAGGTGGTTGTCCGACGATTTCTTGCCGGCATAGCCGCCGCCGGCGTCCTTGTAGGCTTTCGTTGCGGCCTGAGCCTTGCGGGCCGACCATTGGCCCGGCTTGCCGCCCTTGTCGGATTCGGTGACCTCTTTCTTCACCTTCTCCCACAGGGCGGGATCGGTCTTCTTGGCGGTGGCGGACATGGTCGCATTCCGAATGACTGGATTCCGAAAACCAACCGGATGGGCAGCCTTGCGTTCCGTGCAGGGCAGCGCATCCACACCTGTCATGAAACCGTCCTTTGGCCCGGCGATAGCATCGCCTCGACAAGGCGGCCGCCAAGTCGCATCACGCGTGGCGACGGACCGGACGGACCGACGGTGAGGAACGAGACGGCAATGAGCGAGCGCGGCGCGGAGCACAAACCCACGGTCTTCATCGACGGCGAGGCTGGCACCACCGGTCTCGGCATCCGCGAACGCCTGGAGCGCGAGGGCCGCGTCGCCCTGAAGAGCATTCCGCACGAGAGCCGGAAGGACATCGCCGTCAAGCGCGCGCTGATGGAAGCCGTCGACCTCGTCGTGCTGTGCCTGCCCGACGACGCGGCGCGCCAGACCGTGGCGCTGGCCGATGCCATGCCGAGCGGCGGACCGCGCATCCTCGATGCCAGCACCGCCCACCGGGTCGATCCGGCCTGGGCCTACGGGTTTGCCGAACTCACCCCCGACCAGCCTGCGCTGATCCGGCGATCCCGCCGGGTGGCGAATCCCGGCTGTTATCCCACGGGCGCCATCGCGCTGATCCGGCCCCTGGTGGAGGCCGGACTGATTCCCTCCGACACGCCCCTGAGCATCAACGCGGTCAGCGGCTACAGCGGCGGCGGCAAGGGCATGATCGAGACCTACGAGGCGGGGGAGGGCGCGCCGTTCCAGCTCTACGGACTCGGCTTCGCGCACAAGCACCTGCCGGAGACGCAACGCTACGGTGGACTGACCCGGCGGCCGATCTTCATTCCGTCCGTCGGCAATTTCCGCCAGGGCATGCTGGTGAGCATCCCGCTCCACCTCGACACGATCCCCGGCAAGCCGCGGGCGGCTGCCCTCGAGGCGGCGCTTCAAACCTACTACGCCGGATCCGACTTGGTCACGGTGATCCCGGGGCCTCATGACGAACGCCTGGAGCCGGAAGACCTCAACGACACCGATCGTCTCGAATTGCGAGTGTTCGGCGCCGAAGCCCATGGACACGCGGTCCTCGTCGCGCGCCTCGACAATCTCGGCAAGGGTGCGTCCGGTGCCGCGGTCCAGAACATCGGGCTGATGCTGGGGCTCGACTGAGATCGGCCCCCGAGACAACGGCTGGCGGCCAACCGGAGACATTTTGTTTACTTCCGCGCGGTAGCCTGTCGCGGGCTCAGGAGATTCCAATGCGTTGGAAGGTCGGCGGTGCCTGCGCGGTCGCGGCGCTGGCCGCCTATATGGTGAATCAGGCGACGGGCACAATTCCCGTGCCGGCCCAGGCCGTTGCGGCCCCGGCGGATGCGCGCGCTGCGTTCCAGACCCGGGAGGCAGTGGTTTTCCCCGCCTCCAATCCGTACAGTGCGGACAAGGCTGCCCTCGGCCAGCGCCTGTTCTTCGATCCGATGCTGTCCGGCGCCGGATCGATGTCCTGCGCCTCGTGTCACGATCCGCAGAAGGCGTGGGGCGAGAACCGTCCGCGCGGGATCGGCGAGGTCGGCATGCCGATGAAGCTGCGGACGCCAACCCTGCTGCACGTGGCAACGGCGCCAATTCTCGGTTGGGACGGAAAATTCCGCTCCCTGGAGAACGTCACGTTCACGCCGATCAGTTCGCCCGTGGTGATGAATTTGCCTGAAAGCGTCCTGATCCAGCGCCTGCGCGGCGACGCCGGTTACGTACAGGACTTCGCAGCGGCCTTCCCCAATGGGGCGATCACCCGCGCCACCATCGAGCAGGCCCTGGCCACCTACCAGCGCACGATCCAGCCCGGCCTCTCGGCCTTCGATCGCTGGATCGCCGGGGATGCGCGCGCGATCTCGCTCCGGGCCCAGGACGGGTTCCGGCTCTTCACCGGCAAGGCGCGCTGCGCCGAGTGCCATAGCGGGCCGGCTTTCACCGATGCATCGTTCCACGATATCGGCGTCGGTCAGGGTGAGGATATCGGACGCGGCGCCTTCTTTCCGTCGTCGCGCATGCTGCGCTATGCCTTCAAGACGCCGACCCTCCGGGATGTCGCCATCCGCGCGCCCTATATGCACGATGGCTCGGTGGCGACCCTCGAAGCTGTGATCGACCTCTACGACCGCGGCGGCATCGATCGGCCGAGCCGGGCGGCCGATGTTCGGCCCCTCAACCTGACGGCGTCCGAAAAGGCCGATCTGCTCGCCTTCCTCAAGACGCTGACGAGCACCGACCCGGCCCCGAAGTTCGAGCCTTCCCCCCGCAACTGATCCGCCCGCCGTGGATCGATCCCACGAGCCTCGCGTCGGCCCATCGGGTACGACCATGCCTGTGTGATCGCGCGCCGGCAGGAGAGCATGAGTGAGCGTGCGTCAGCGCGCGAGCGGCAGACCCGATCCGATCAGAACGAGGCCCGCGAGCAACAAGCGACCGCCCCACAGTTCGTAATGGTCCGTCCGGTCGGGCGTCCGGGTGGACGCGTAGGACAGGGCTCCCCCGGCGAACAGGCTCGCGGCACTCAGGATGGCGATCATCGGCAGGGGGTCTCCGGCGGTCACGACCCCGACACGCTGAACCAGGGCCGGTTACCGAACCTTAACGGCCAAGCTCCGTTCCCAAAAGCATCGTCACGAATGGTTTCCGAGTCACCCCGGAACGTTTGCCGATTTTCCATCGAATACCGGCGGCGGCGTTAACCAATGGGTCATGTTTGTTAACAAAATCCTTCCACCCTCCATCGAAACTACGTAAGTTCGCTCCTGCCGGGGCCGACCTCCCCCGTGCCCTTCCTTAACTTCCCATATTGTTCGCAAGGGTGTTTCTCCATGCGTATTGCGAGTGCACGGTTGCCGCGCCCGGCAGCCTGGACGGCTGCATTTTGTTTGAGTCTGACGGGCGTCGGCGCGGCCGAGGCGCACGTGAAGTGGTTCTGTGCCTACGACGTCGTCGGAGCACCGCGCGGCCTCGAGACGGTTCTGTGCGAGAATTTCGAGAAGCTCGCGGCTCTCTCCATCCTCGCCCTCGTGGTGGGGGGCCTTTTCGAGGGCACCGTTCTCGGCGCGGCCCTGACCCGTTCCCTCGACCGGGTCACGGCCTGGGCGCGAGCGAACACCGAATTGATATTCCGGGCGGTGGGCGGTGGGTTCTTCGTCGCCCTCTGGGCCCTGGGCGGCATCATTCTGACGCCTGAACTCACGACCACGAATCCGATGCTGTCGTGGCTGCAACTAGCCATCGCGGTGGGTTTCCTGTGGCGCGCCACCCTGCCGTTCTCGGCCGCCGGCATCGTCGTCCTGTTCGTCATCGCGGCGAGCCAGTACGGCGCGTTCCACCTCGCCGATTATCCAGTCTTCCTCGGGTTCGCGGCCTATCTCGCCCTCACGGCCTTCCAGCGCGATCTGTTCGGCCTGCGCCCCCTCGACGTCCTGCGCTACGCCGCCGCCATCACCCTGATGTGGGCGTCCGTCGAGAAGTGGGCCTATCCCCACTGGACCTTCCCGCTCTTCATCGAGCACCCGGCCATGACCATGGGTTTCGACGGCGAGTTCTTCATGAAGGCCGCCGGCGCGGTGGAATTCGTCCTCGCCTTCGCGCTGATCTGCACACCCCTCGTGCGCCGGATTTCCGCGATCCTGCTGGCCGCAGCCTTCGTCTCGGCAATCTTCGAGTTCGGCAAGATCGACGCCATCGGGCACGCCCCGATCATCGTCGCCATGGTCGCCATTGCCGCCGACAACGTGACCGCCCCCCAACGCCTGCGCAACCTGGTGATCATGCCGGTGGGCTACGCCGCTGCCCTCGCGGGTTTCATCGGACTCTATTACGGCGCCCACGCCGTCCTCTACGGATCGACCATCCTCTGAAGCACTGGCTCTGCCCGAACGACATCGTGCCGGCGCCTTTCCTCAGGCGTCGGCCTCGGCGTCAATCGACCTGCACCGTGAGTTTCATCTTCGGATGGATGCCGCATAGAACCGCAAAGGTTCCGGCGACGGGAAACACGATCCTGGCCTTCTCGCCGGGCTCCTGGTCGCCGGAGTCGAAGGTGAACTCGGGCGAATCGACATAAGCGTGATGGAGTAGGTCGGCGTCGTCGTTGAGGACTTGTACGGTCTCGCCGCGCTTGATCACGAGGGCGGCCGGCTGGAAGGCGCGCCCCTTCTGCGACACCTCGTGGACGCGCGCACCGATAGCCGTGACCGCGATCGCAGTCGTCCCCACGCCGACCATGGCCGTTATTGCAGCCAAGCGAAGCAGTGCGTGCATAAGGTCTCCGATCAAGCAGGCGGCAAACCGCTAGAAAAAACGGGCATTGGGAAGTGGAAAGTGAAGCAGCACACTCCCACGGGGGCGGTAAAAACGCGGTTAAGAATTTAAGCGAAACGGATCTTCGCAAGGTGACCTTAACCTGTGGCTGCCAGAGCTTCAGTCTCCATGCCGAGACTCGTAACTTCGGCGACCGGAAACCTGTCGATGAGTCCCCCTCCGAACGCTTCTGCTCACCGGCGCGTCCGGTCGCCCCGGGCCGCATTCGAACGCGTCGGGCAGATGCTCGGGACCATCCGTGGCCGCATCACCGTCGCGTTCATCATCACCAGTACGATCACGGCGGTCCTCGGCCTGTCCGCCGCGTCCAGTATCCGGCGCGCGGACGAACTGGTCACCCGGACCTTCGACAACTCGCTCATGTCGATCAACTATGCACGCGCCGCCGCCGCGGACTTCGCCGGGATGCGTGCTGCGGATGCGCGCCGCTGGACGACAACCGATGTCGCCATGCGCAACGCCCTTAATCAGCGCGTCGCCGCCCTTCGACAATCCTACACGGAAAGCCTCGAGATCGCCGTGGACCGGGCCCAGTCGGTCCGCGCGAGCCGGGCCGCCGTCGCGGTGGCGGGCGCCGTCGAGGAATGGCTCGACGCGCGCCTGAAACTCTCGGACGGTCCGGGACAGACGATGGCTTGGGCGACCCTCGATCGGCACGCCGTGGCGGCGGAAGAGAACTTCGATCTCCTCATCAACTACACCGCCGGCGATGGCTTCACCTATCGGCAGGAGGCCCGGGCCGTCGTCGCGCGCGAGACGATGCTCAACCTCATCGGGACCTTCATCGCCATCCTGTTGTCCGGGACGGTCTCCTATGCCTTGGGCCGTCGCATCATCCGTCCCCTCGCCGACGCATCCCAGGTCGCATCCCGCATCGCGGCGGGCGATCTCAGCGGTGCCATTCCCGCCGGCAGCGCCGACGAGGTCGGTCGTCTCCTCGCCTCCATGGGCGTGATGCGCGACAACATCCGAAGCGCCATGGAGCAGGAGGTCGCCCAGCGCCTGACCGCCGAAGCCCATCTCGCCGATGCGCTCGAAACCTCGAAGGAGGGGATCGTGGTGGTCGATGCGGACGGGCGCGTCACCCTCACCAACGGTCAAGCGGAATCGTATCTCGGCGTCGCGCCCGGTTCGCTCCCGCCCGGCACAACCGTAGCGCAGCTCGCCGCGGCATCCCCGGACCCGGCCAACCTCGCCCGCGCCTTGCTGCATCCCTCAGACGAGCACGGCGAGCACCGCCTCGGCGACGGCCGCTGGCTGCGGATCGGCCGAAGCCGGACCCTGGACGGCGGATTCATGGCCGTACTCAGCGACATCACCCTGCTCAAGGATCAAGAATCCCGCCTCGTCTCGACGAACCTACGCCTGGATACGGCTCTCGACAACATGTCGCATGGCCTGTGCATGTTCGACGCCGACGGGCGGCTGACGGTGGTCAACCGCCGCTATTGCGAGATCTTCGATCTGCCTCAGGATGCCGCGATCCTCGGCCTCCGGCACGAGGCCCTCGTCGCCCTGGGCGGCGTCGCCGCCCTCGGTCAGGAAAGCGCACTGAGCAGCGAGGTCGGGACGATCCGGGGGAGGGATCTGAAGCATCTCAAGAACGGCCGGATCATCGCGATCTCGCACAAGGCCGTCGCCGGCGGCGGGATCGTTGCGACCTACGAGGATGTGACCGAGCGTCGTCAGGCGGAAGCGCGCATCGCCTTCATGGCCCGTCACGATGTGCTAACAGGCCTGCCGAACCGTTCGGTCTTCGTCGAACGCATCGACGAAGCCCTGGCCCATCTCGGACGCGGCAGCCGATTCTCCGTGCTCTGCCTCGACCTCGACCGGTTCAAGGAGGTCAACGATACTCTCGGGCATCCGGTGGGCGACGCGCTTCTGCGTGCCGTCGCCGAGCGCTTGAGCGCCTGCGTGCGCGAGGTCGACACGGTGGCGCGCCTCGGCGGCGACGAGTTCGCCATCATCCTCTGCGACATCCGTCGCCCGGACGATGCAACGATCCTTGCCCGCCGCATCGTCGAGGTGCTCAGCGCACCCTACACCCTCGACGGGCATCAGGTCAGCGTCGGCGTCAGCATCGGCATCTGCTTCGCACCGGGCGACGGCACCACCTGCGACAAGCTTCTGAAGAACGCCGATGTCGCCCTGTACCGCGCCAAGGCCGATGGCCGGGGGACGTGGCGGTTCTTCGAGATCGACATGGACATCCGCCTCCAGGCGCGGCGGGCCCTCGAACTCGACTTGCGCGAAGCCCTGGCCAACGGCGAGTTCCAACTGCACTACCAGCCGATCTACGATTTCCGGGCCGGGCGCATCGGCGGGTTCGAGGCCCTGGTGCGCTGGATCCATCCGACGCGCGGCCTCGTCTCGCCGGGCGAATTCATCACGATCGCCGAGGAGATCGGGCTCATCGTGCCGCTCGGCGCCTGGTGCCTGAAGACCGCCTGCGAGGAGGCCATGCGCTGGCCCGACGGCATCAAGGTCGCGGTCAACGTCTCGGCGGTGCAGTTCCGCGACGAGATCGTCGTCGCCTCCGTGCGCGAGGCTCTGATCGCGAGCCGGCTTCCCCCGGCGCGCCTCGAACTCGAGATCACCGAATCGGTTCTGCTCAAGGACAACGTCGCGACGCTGGCGACCCTGCACGCCCTGCGCCGCCTCGGCGTGCGCATCGCCATGGACGATTTCGGGACCGGCTACTCGTCCCTGAGCTACCTGCGCAGTTTCCCCTTCGACAAGATCAAGATCGACCAGTCCTTCGTGCGCGACATCACGCCCGATTCCGATTCCGGCCTTATTGTGCGGGCAGTGATCGGGCTCGGCGCGAGTCTCGGCATGCGCACGACCGGCGAAGGCATCGAAACGCAGACGCAGTTCGATCGCCTCAAGGCTGAAGGGTGCGACGAGGGACAGGGTTACCTCATCGCCAAGCCCGGCCCGGCCGCCACCGTGCCCGAGGTGATTGCGCGATGGTCGGATACACGCTCGCGCTCCGCTCGGGCCGTGGCCTGAGGCGAGACGGGACGAGATGGCGAACTATGTGCTCGAAGGGCCGAAATTCGGCTCGCCCACCCTCGGGACGACGGGCGGGACGGTGACCTGGGCGGTGGATGCCACCGTGCCCGCCGCCTTCGTCGAGACGCTGACCCGGGCCTTCGCGGACTGGTCGGCCTACGCCAACATCCGGTTCACCCAAGTCGCCTCCGTGGCGAGCGCCACCATCGACGTCGGCTTTGCCGCCATCGACGGTCTGTCCAACGTTCTCGGCGACGCGAACTACAGCTTTCGCGGGCCCCAGATGCTCTCGGCCGCGATCCGCTTCGACAGCGGCGAGGGGTGGCACGCCAGCGGAAGCGGCGTCGTCAGTCAGAGCAACGTGAGCTTCTTCGTCGTCGCGGTCCACGAGATCGGCCACGCCATTGGGCTCGGCCACTCCGACGCGACGCCGTCGATCATGAACACCTACGTGAACCGCACGGTCGCCGACCTGCAGGCCTCCGACATCGAAGGCATTCGGGCACTCTACGGCCCGGCGGGCCGGGTCTTCGACGGGACCGCCTCCATGACGGTTGCCCGCGACGAGCCCGTCACCCTGGCGGTGAGCCCCGGAACCTTCGTCGCCGCCACGGAGGCGGGCGGCGCCGTGACCCTGACCTTCGCGGAGGGCCGAACCCTCACGGTGGGCGGCACGAGCCTCGTCCCGGCGGGCCTGGCCGGCCTCGCCTTCGCCGACGGCGACGTGCGCGTCGGCGGCGATGGGGTCGCGGTGAGCAGCGGCAAGGCGAATGCCCTGATCCTCGGTGGCGCCGGCGGCGGATCGATCAGCAACGTCGTCGATCCGGCCCTGGCGCCCGGCACGCACATCCTCTTCGGCGGCTTCGGCTATGCCGACCCGAACGACGGGGCCGACACCATCACGTTCGGCGGCAAGGGCTCCTGGGGGGTCTTCGGCAATGCCGGGGCCGACAGCCTGCAGCAGGGCTCGGCCGCCTTCGATGCGCAGAGCTACGTCTCGGTCTTCGGCGGGCGCGACGCCGACACCCTCCGCGTCGCCGACACCCGCAACCTCGACGCCAAGATGGCGATCTACGGCGGGGAGGGCACCGACACGATCCGGGTCTTCAACACCGGGGCCGACGCCGCCACCGCCATCTTCGGCGGGCAGGGCGCGGCCGACCCCACGGACGCGGCCGACACCATCGCGTTCGCGGGCGGCGGCCGCGTCACGATCTTCGGCAATGGCGGCGACGATTCCATCACCGTCGGGACGGGCGCCGACCTCGACACCACCACCGTGGCGGCGGTCTACGGCGGCGCCGGAACCGACACCCTCGTGTACGATGCCGGCCAGACCCGCACCGTGGCCTCCCTGTTCGGCGGTGAGGGCGGCGACGGGATCCGGGTTCACAACACCGGCACCGCGGTGATCTACGGCGACACCGCCGCCGCCGACCCGGCCGGCGGCAACGACACCATCGCGTTCACGGGTTCGGGCGCCGTGACGGTCTACGCCACGGGGGGCGACGACACCGTGGCGGTTTCGGTGGAGCGCGCCGACGCGGCGAACGCCTTCACCATCCACGGCGGCGCCGGCAACGACAGCCTCAGCCTCGCGGCCGCCGCGCCCGGCAGCCTCGCGCAGGGGAGCTTCACCCTCGCGACGGGCGCCGGCGCCGATACCGTCACGCTGCGCACGGACGTGACCGCCGGCGCGAGCGCCACCGTGACGATCACCGACTTCACCCTCGGCGAAGACCGCCTCGCCCTCATCGGTGCCGGCGCGGCTGGCCCCCTGCACGTATCCCTGGCGCTGCCGGACTCCCTCCAGCACGCCCTCGACCGCGCCGCCGCAGCGGCGTCGGCCAACGGCGCGAGCGCCAACGGTTTTGGGGTGGTCGTCTATGCCGGCGACGCGTATCTCGTGTACAACGTTGCCGCCGACACGCGCTTCACCGTATCGGTCGATCAGGTGATCCGCCTGATCGGGGTGACGGACCTGCCGGGGCTGGCGGGTGCGACGAGTATCGCGGCGTGATCTGATCTGCCTGCCTTAGCCGACTGAGGTTGGCGGGGCCGGATCACCGGCTCCGGCTTTCAGGCAGGCAGATGGGCCTGAACAGTCCTGGCGCGCGCCATGATCTCGCGAACAGCGGGCGCGAAACGTAGCGCGCTGTCATCGAAGACTTCATTACGATCGTGCGCCGCGAACATGCTCTGAAAGCGTTGCTCGGAGGCCAACTTCTCATCGTCGACTCCAAAGTAACCCCGTCCCGCTTTCACCCGATACTCCGCTGCCGAGCGTGTATGGTAATGGTTGATCCGCAGGCGGGTGTGACTCGCCGTCTTGTGCTCGAAAAAGCCGTAGGGCGGATCGAGATGGAGAGGACACTTCGCGTCGTCGACCATTCCGGCAGCCGGCGCCACGAGATGGGAGGAGTAGACCTTGACGATCTTCGCCGCGCGGACGACGCTCTTGATATGCCGGTTGAATGTAAAGTTGTCTTCCGCCCGGCGCTGATAGGCCTCGATTACGAGCCCCGGTTGGCCCTCGAGATGCCCTGACGAGCCGTAGATGTGCCAATGCACGCCGATCCCATCGACATCCGGCATCGCCGCCAGCGTCTCGCGCAAGTCCATTCCGTCAGTGGGGTACAGGAACTCATCGGCATCGATGAAAGCCAGCCACTCGGTGCGGTCGCGGTATCGGGTGGCCACATGCTCGTACATCGCCACCTGCGTGCCGGGGCCGGGCCAATCGATCAGATCGACCTTGTCGGCCGCCCCAAACCCCCGGATTATGTCCGCGGTCCCATCCGTGCTGCCGTTGTCGATGATCACCAACCGATCGAAGCCCGCCGCAATGTGGAAGGCCATCCACTCATGGATGATGGGCGCCTCATCCTTTACGGTGCAGCAGGCGGTGAGGTAATCCATCGAGCAGGCTCCGAAGGCGCCCTTATGGCGCTCAATCCAGTACGCCGACCATAGCCCGCACTTGGCCGATTGTCAGGCCTTGAAAGACGCTTCGCTTAGATAAAGCTGGGTCGCAAAGAGCTGATAAATGTGATCCCGCATGGGATCGAAAGCTTAAAGGAGATATTTTGTTATTTTCGAAGTTGATACGCTCCTGGCAGAAAAAACTCGTCGATGACCACAGAAAGCATGTTTGGGTCCGCTATGTAACTTCCTCCTTACCCGCCAATCAATTATCATAGGCAATCAGCGACGCCTTTCTACGTAGTTTGAAAGTTTTCCATACGATGTCTGCCTTAAGTAAATGCAGCGCCATTCACGGCAATATTTTCTACTCTGCAATAAATCCTCTTGCGGTTGCCTTCGAAAACGCGCTCGTTTCTCCAAGAAACCCGTTAATTTCATTTGACGACGACCATAAATGGGGCGTCTATACGAGTAGTGGCGCCAATATATCATTAGCAGCTTACCGTCGAGGCCCCCATCAAGATAGAGTTGGACAATCACAGACGATCAATTTGGCCGCCGAATCAACTGTCAATACCGGTGAATGTATGCATATCTACATCGGTCCACAAATATTTCACCATGGGCATTTTTTATTAACAAGTCTATCTAGACTTTGGCCTTTATTAAAAATTCCGCATAGAAATTTCAAGCTGATTTATCATGGTGATCATGACATAAAGACAATTTGCGATCACATACCAATTGCAAATGCAACCCTAAAAGCGTTTGGCCTAAGTCCAGAACATTTCATTCGACCTATAGCACCAACCGTCTTTGAGCAGCTATTCATTCCAGCGCCGAGCTTTGAAGAAACAAATAGTGCTCATCAAATTCATAGTGATGTGGGTACAAAAATTGGCAAATTTCTCAAATCTGGCCAGTCACTTCGAGCATTCATGCGTCCAGTCATGCTGTCAAAAACAAAATTAGCGTCTGGTGTTGGGAGATTTTCGAATGAAGATGAAATCACCAATGTTCTTTCGCGAAAAGGCGTAGAAATTATTTATCCAGAAACTCTTTCATTAGCCGAACAAATAAATGTTTTTGAAACGGCGCCTGCGGTAGTATCCTATGCAGGGTCAGCGTTACACACATCCTTATTAACTGAAAAATCCGCAACAATTATTGGTTTGAATTTAGGTGAAGTTATGGGATCGAGCCAAATTCTAGTCGATGCTCTTAAAGGAAACAATGCCGAATATTTTTATCCAACTCATACGAGGAAATCTTTCTCCGGGACGACCTTCGCCGCAACGCTACGGGTGGATGATCCGATCGGTGTCGCAGACGCAATTTTGCGCGAAATTGATCTGAAAACTAATTGGCGAGCGCGTTTGAAAAATTTCAATCGTAAACTCGATCCATTAAAAAGCCTGGCTTACCCAGGCGTTCAATCTTTATGGCCATGAATTTGTCTTCGAGTTAGAACATGAGAAGCAGGATCGCAAACCAGAAACACTGCTAAGCGACCAAATAGCAGTCGCAAGCTCGTTGAACAAAGAGGATGTGAGGTTGTTAAAGTGAAAGTCGAAGACGTTATCAAACGACATACAAAAGTAAAAATGATTGGATCTCCGGGATTTCCCCTCCCATTGGGAGAGTACGTTGAGTACTCATCAGAAAAAACCGAAGATCTTGAAGCGTTGAGATCCCTCGGGATCAATGTTTCTGGATCTGGCGGTCACAACACCGTATGGGTAGAGAGCGGCTTTCGAACAAGTTCGTTTGAAATAGGGTTTCACAGTAATTCTGAAAATTACATCGTCATTGGGTCAGGATTCACCCTTGGCGGCAGGATAGATTTTCTGTGCAATCGGAGCACTGCCTTTATTGGAGGCGGAAATGTGCAGCGTATCACTATACTATGCGATGGAAGCGATTCTGTATTCTACTGTGGACCAAACTCGTATATTGGCGACATGACGTGTTGGATTCAGGGACAGTACCGAACTTTGTCGATTGGAGAAGATTGTATGTTTGGATGGAAGATAGCCATCCGAACTGGTGACTTTCACGGAATGTATGATTTAGAAACAAAAAAAATACTAAACCCCCCCGATGATACAACTATAGGGCCACATGTATGGCTTACAAACAGTATTCAAATCATGAAGGGAATCACCATTGGTTCTGGCGCCGTAATAGGTGCGGGTTCGATTGTAACAAAAAACATTGCGGGATCATGCCTCGCTGCCGGATCTCCGGTGAAAATACTACGCCGGAACATTGGCTGGTCGCGTGATGCAAACCCGTCGCTTGATTATATGGCCGAGCTTGGATCCCGCCTATACATGGTTACTGCAAAACAGAGTGAAACGACTAAGTTAGCTCGTCCGCTTGGCGTAACAAAGATTATTGCTGCTTTGAAGAAACTTGCTTTTTTTAGAAAAACAGACGTGGCCTAAAATCACTTATTGCTATATCAGACCTATCAAACTAAATAAATTTTACTAAGAACAAGAATGATATAAAATACCACGCAAAAGTAAGCTGTCCAATATTCTCAGACAGAAATTTCATATGAAATAAGTCAACACACATTTTCTTCATAAGCACGCGCTTGAACGCGCTCATGCAGCAACCGTTAAACGGTAAATTTTCGAAGGCAAGCGAGGTTGCCTTATCATTCAAAATCGACTGAGATGTCGGACAGTCGCAACGATATGCGGCAGGTTCTGTGAATTGTCTATTTCAAGGAAACTTCATGTCCGAAAAGCCGGCAAATATGCGTCAGCATTTAATCGATACTCTTTGGCGTGGCCAGGATCCATTCGCTGGTTTTCCTCGGCGTCTGTATGCAGATACACCTAACGAGTTGGCTCATGGTCCGCATCCCTATCTCTTGGAAGCTATCGACAACGCCAAGCCAACGGTTGCAGTTGAAATCGGCGTCTGGAAGGGCGCTTCCTCAATCGCAATGGCAAAACGTATGAAGGAGATTGGACTAGTTGGCGGAGTAATGCTGTCTATTGATACTTGGCTCGGTGCCTGGGATCACTGGTTCAACGACGATTGGTATCCTGGACTTGCTTTTGAGCATGGGCAGCCCATGCTTATGCGAACTTTTATGGCAAACGTTCTAGCAACAAATACCGAGGACGTGATTCTTCCGATTCCACTCGATAGCGTCAATGCAAATGAAGTTTTTCGGCGCTCAAATCTTCAGGTAGATGTCATCCATATTGATGGCGGCCATGATTATCGAGCTGTGATGTCCGATCTGGAGGCTTGGTGGCCATTAGTACGCCCCGGCGGTTGGGTAGTCGGAGACGACTACGTTCACGACGGAAACTGGCCCGGGGTACGGCAAGCCTTCGATGAATTCTACGAAAAGAGGGGGTTGTTTCCATTTGAGCACGGCGGCGCCAAATGTCGAATACAAAAGCCAGTTTGAAAAAGAGAAATTAGTGGTGCCGCAAGAGGGATTCGAACCCCCGACCCCCTCATTACGAATGAGGTGCTCTACCAGCTGAGCTATTGCGGCACGAGGCGGTGCGGACCTGAGGGCCGGCGCGGCGTCGTTGAGAGGGGTCATATCCGGCCGGTCCCGGATTGGCAAGACGCTCCGTCCCGCATGGCGCATTGCGCCGCGACGCGATGCAGGGGGGCCACGGTGGGGCGGCATCGTCGTCCGGGGGGAGCGGCGTTGCTTGACGGGGGCGGAGGCGACCTCGAAGGGTGGCGCATCGTGTCCGAAGGATCGTCATGTCGCTCATCGCCCGCCTGCGTGCCTATGCCGCCGACGCCTTCGGGCTCGGGCAGCCCGCCGATGCCGCGGAAGGGGCCGACGAGCGCCTCGCGGCCATCGCCCTCCTCGTCCATGTCGCGCGCGCCGACGGCATCCTGGCCCCGGAGGAAACCGAGCGCCTCGCGCATCTCGTCGAAGGGCGCTTCGCGCAGACGCGGGCCGAGGCACAAGCCCTGATCGCGCGGGCGGCCGCCTTCGACGCCCAGACCCGGGACATGGCGGCCCTGGTGGAGATGATCGGCCACGAGGCCGGTCGGGAACAGAAGGCGCGCCTCCTCGCCATGGCGTGGTCGGTGGCCGGGGCGGATGGCGACGTCCACGAGTTCGAGGAGGCCCTGGTCTGGCGTCTCGGCGGGCTCCTCGGGATCGACGAGGCCGGCATCGTGCTCGCCCGCGCCGGCGATCCCCTGGCGACCGTTCCGTAGCACCGGGTCCGCCCATGATCATCGGTCTGACGCTGATCCTCGCGGCGCAGCTTCTCGGCGAGGCCCTGGCCCGCGCCTCCGGAATCCCGGTGCCGGGGCCGGTGATCGGGATGGCGCTGCTCCTGGTGTTCCTCGTGGTGCGCGACCGCCACGCCCGTGCCGCCGCCCGTATCCTGCCGCCGCCCCTCGTGAACGGGCAACTCGAGGGGGCCGGGCGCGGCCTTCTCGCCAACCTTTCCCTCATGTTCGTGCCGGCGGGCGCCGGCATCGTCGGGCGGCTCGACGTGCTCGCGGCGCACGGGGCGGCTCTGGCCGTCATCGTGGTGGTCTCGACCGTGACGACGCTCGCGGCGACGGCCCTCACCTTCGTCGCCGTGTCGCGCTGGCTGCGCGCGGGCGAGGGGGCATGACCGGCGATTTCGCCGTCTGGGTCTACCTGTCGCGCACCCCGCTCCTGTGGCTCACCGTGACCCTGGTCGCCTACGCGGTCGCCGACCGGATCGCCACGGCGACGAACCGCCACCCGCTGGCGAACCCGGTGCTCGTCGCTATCACGATCACGGCCGCGGTGCTGGAGGTGACGCGCACGCCTTACGCGACGTACTTCGAGGGCGCGCAATTCGTGCATTTCCTCCTCGGGCCGGCCACCGTCGCCCTGGCGTTCCCGCTCTACGAGTACCGCGCCACGGTCCTGCGCGCGCTCGCGCCGATGCTGGCCGCCCTCGTCGTCGGCTCCGTGGTCGCCCTGTCGTCGGCCCTCACCCTCGGGCATCTGCTCGGGGTGCCGCGCGACGTCATCGTGTCCCTGGCGCCGAAATCCGTGACCACCGGCGTCGCCATGGGTATCGCCCAGACCCTCGGCGGCGATCCGACGCTCGCCGCCGTCATCGTCATGCTCACCGGCATGACGGGGGGCATCCTGGTCACGCCCCTCATGAACATCCTGCGCATCCGCGACATGCGGGCGCGGGGCTTCGCCGCCGGCCTCGCCGCCCACGGCGTCGGCACGGCCCGCGCCTTCCAGGTCGATGTGGTTGCGGGCGCCTTCGCGGGCATCGCGCTCGGGCTCAACGCCTTCCTCACGGCGATGCTCGCGCCCATCGCCGTGAGTTTCCTGCGGTAGGTTCGACTTACCCGGCCTCCACGGGCGTCGGTACGAAGCGGCCGTCGGGGCCGGGCTTCATGTCGATGCGCCGGTCGTGCAGGGCGTGCAGGGTCGAGCGGTGGCCAATCGAGACGATGGTGGTTTCCGGCAGGCGCTCGCGCAGCATGCGGTACAGGGCGGCCTCGCTCGGCTCGTCGAGGGCGGCGGTGGACTCGTCGAGGAACAGCCACTGGGGTTTCGCAAGCACCGCGCGGGCGATGGCCAGGCGCTGCTGCTCGCCGCCCGAAAGGCGCTGGTCCCAGGCATCGACCTCGTCGAGGCGGTCGGCCAGCTGCGGCAGCTGCGCCGCCACCAGGGCCTCGCGGATCGCCTCGTCCGAGAACTGGTCGGTGGTGGCCGGATAGACCACTGCGCCCCGCAGGGTACCGAGCGGAATGTAGGGCCGCTGCGGCAGCACCAGGGCCGACTGACCCGGCGGCACCGCGATGCGCCCCTTGCCGAACGGCCAGATGCCGGCGATGGCCCGGAACAGGGTGGACTTGCCGGAGCCCGACGGGCCGGTGACCAGAGTGGCGCCGCCGCGCGTGAGGGTGAACCGGTCGGCACTGACGATCTCGCGGCCGTCCGGCAGGGCGAGGGTGATGTTCTCGGCGGTGACGTCGCGGCCCGGCGCATCGGACTGGGCGAGGCCGTAGCCGGCGCCCGCCATGGCCTCGGCCTTGGTCATCGCCCGCTTGAACGACGACAGGCGGTTGGTGTTGGCCTTGTAGGCCGCGATGGTGGTGTAGGCGCTGATGAAGAACGACAGCGACGACTGCACGTTGCTGAAGGCGTTCACGGTCTGCTGCAGGGCGCCGAAGCTGAGCTTCTTCGCGAAGTACGAGGGTGCGGCGATGACGAGCGGCACCATGGTGCTCGCCTGGGAATAGCCGAACGAGAAGGCGATGAGCTTGATGCGCCGGAAGATGATCTGCACATAGTTCGCGATGATCTCGTCGAACAGCGACCGGAGGCGCACGGTCTCGGCACGCTCGCCGCGCAGGAGCGCGATCTGCTCGCCGTAGATGCGGCTGCGGGCGAGCGAGAACCGGAAATCCGCCTCCACCCGCTCCTGGCGGAAATCGAGGCCGATGAGCGGGCGGCCGATGAGGTGGGCGAGCCAGGTGCCGACGACCGCGTAGGTTATCACGGCCCAGACGAGGAAGCCCGGCACCACCGTGTCGGTGAACGGCAGCACGAAATCCCGCGACAGGGTCCACAGGATGACCATGAACGAGACGAGCTGGGCCGCCTGCGACAGCAGCCGGATCGACAGGCTCGCCGTTTGCGAGATGAAGGCGTTGACGTCGGCCTGGATGCGCTGATCCGGGTTGTCGGCGTGCTCGTCCGTGAAGGGAATGCGGTAATGCGTGCCGTCCCCGAGCCAGCGCTGGTAGAAGCTCCGGGTCAGCCACGTGCGCCAGCGGATGTGCAGGGACTGGTCGACGAACAGGTCGAACATGCCGATGCAGACGTTGAGGATCGCGAGGGGCACGAAGACCCAAAGGATCTGGTACCAGAATACATCGAGATTGTATTCCTGGATCGCGTTGTAGAGATCGCGGTACCAGAAGTTGAACCGTAAGGTCAGGGCGACATCGGCGAAGCTGACGAAGATCGACAGCGCGACGAGGCGCTGACCGATCTTGCCCTCCGTCCGGCCGAACCAGCGGAACAGGCCGATCTCGCGGGTCGGCTCGTCACGGTTCGCGAAGTAGGGATCGGCGATGAGGGTGATCGCCCGAATCGGCTTCAGGTGCGAGATGCCGAGCACGATGGCGGCGAACACCACGGCACCCGTGGCGGCGAAGGCCGGCGGCAGCAGGGCGGCGAGCGTCGGGGGCAGCGCGCCCGAGGCCGCCAGCAGCTTGGCCCCGGAGAACAGGAGATAGCCGACGCCGTAGACCGAGATGAAGATCTTCAGGTAGGCCGAGATCTTGCCGGAGGCGAGCAGGATGCCCGCCATGGCGAGCCCGCTCAGGGACACGTAGAGGGGCGGTGCGGCGTCGCCGGGAAATGCCAGCAGGACGAGGGCGAACAGCGCCGTCACGGCGGCTTGCAGGCCGAGGCCCGTCCTCAATACGGCCACGTGCGTCTTCTCCCCGTGCTGATCGTCGAGGCACCGCTTCCGCGGCATGCCGGTGCCCGGGAGTGACGGCGGGTCGTGGCGAGATCGTGGCCGGACGGGTGCCTGAGCGGACGAAAATCCTGGCCCGCGTGTTCTATTGCCAATCCCAGTCACCGTAGCCCGGCTCGCGGCAGCGATAGCCGATGGGGCATTCCGGGTTGTCGCGGGTCGGCACGAAGCGCAGGTCGGCGATCTCCGAGAGCTCGCAGAAGCTGCGGTCGCGCACGAAGCGCTGGAAGGTCTGGTTGCCGGTGTCGAGGAGGATCGCCCCCTGGCGCTTCACCAGCGCCATGGCGTCGGCGCAGGCCATGCGGGCGGTCGTCCCGGTGGTCTGGGCGCTCGCCGGCGTCGCCAGGACGACGCAGAGGGCGAGGGCGAAACATCTCGTCACGATGGCGGGGCGCCGTTCCGGTGATTTGCTGAGCCCAAGCATGGCAGTTTCCGCCGGGCGCGAAAAGGGCCGTGCCCCGTCTTGCCGTCCGGTTGCCGCAATCGGGCGCTCTATCCACCGCTGTTGCGCCGGAGCGTGCGCCGATCATCGGACGGAACGGGTACAGAGGCAGCCATGTCGGGACTTTCGATCCTCAACCTCGAAGCCGTGCGCGCCGCGCCCGTGTCGCGCGAGCCCTACACGTTTTTCCTCGGCAACGACGTCCTCGACCGCGCGGCCATCGACGAAATCCGGCAGGACTTCCCGGCGATTGCCAAGCCGGGTTACCTCACCGTGGACGAGGTGGCGCTCAAGGGCCGGTTCAAGGCGCTCATCGACGAATTGGAGAGCGACGAGTTCTCCCGCATCATGGGCGAGAAGTTCGGCATCGATCTCGTCTCGTGCCCGCGCCTCACCACCATCATGAAGAAGAGCCAGCCGAAATACGGATCGATTCACACCGACGGGCCGTCGAAGGTGATGACGATGCTGATCTACATGAACGATGCCTGGGACGCGCCCGCCGCCGGGCGCCTGCGGGTGCTCTACGACGGCCGGAACTACGAACCCTTCGCCGTCGAGGTGCCGCCCACCATGGGCACGATGTTCGCCTTCCTGCGGTCCGACAATTCCTGGCACGGCCACGAGCCGTTCGAAGGCGAACGCCGGGTGGTACAGGTCGCCTGGGTCAAGGACGCGGCCGAACTCGAGCGCAAGAAGAAGCGCAACCGGACGGCGCAGTTCCTGAAGGGCATCTTCGGGCGCTGAAACCCGGGCGGCCGGACACCGGTCGCATCGGACATCGTCTTCCTGGCTCGGACCGCTTCAGGGCGATCCGGGCCATTTTCTTGGGTAGGGGGATCGGCGATACGACAGCCGACGTCGCCCCGCGATCACCATGCTCCCGGCGTGGACGCGGAGTGGCGACGCCCGAGACTGCCAAGGGCGTGTCCCACGCTCTCGGCCACGAAGAAGGGGCCGCCTCTCGGCGACCCCCTCTATCAAGTTCGGCTCAAGACGCTCGGACTTTTAGAAGTCCATGCCGCCCATGCCGCCGCCCATGCCGCCGCCGCCCGGCATACCGCCGCCGGCGCTGTCCTTCTTCGGAGCATCGGCGATCATGGCTTCCGTGGTCACCAGCAGGCCGGCGATGGAGGAGGCATCCTGCAGGGCGGTCCGCACGACCTTGGCCGGGTCGACGATGCCGGCCTGGATCATGTCGACGTACTCTTCGGTCTGGGCGTTGAAGCCGTAGGTGATCGAAGAGGTGTTGTCGGTGATCTTGCCGACGACGATGGAGCCTTCGACGCCGGAGTTGGCGGCGATCTGACGGATCGGCGCCTCGAGGGCCTTCAGCACGATCTTGATGCCGGCCTGGACGTCCGGGTTGTCGCTCTTGAGGGCGCGGACGGCCTCGCGGGCGCGGAGGAGGGCGGTGCCGCCGCCGGGGACGATGCCCTCTTCCACCGCAGCGCGGGTGGCGTTGAGCGCGTCGTCGACGCGGTCCTTCTTCTCCTTGACCTCGACCTCGGTCGCGCCGCCGACGCGGATGACCGCGACGCCGCCGGCGAGCTTGGCCAGACGCTCCTGGAGCTTCTCACGGTCGTAGTCCGAGGTGGTCTCCTCGATCTGCGCCTTGATCTGGGCGACGCGGGCCTCGATGTCCGACTTCTCGCCGAGACCGTCGATGATCGTGGTGGTCTCCTTCTCGATGCGGATGCGCTTGGCGCGGCCGAGCATCGGCAGGGTGACGTTCTCGAGCTTGATGCCGAGGTCCTCGGCGATCATCTGACCCTGGGTCAGGATCGCGATGTCCTCGAGCATGGCCTTGCGGCGATCGCCGAAGCCCGGAGCCTTGACGGCCGCGACCTTGAGGCCGCCGCGCAGCTTGTTCACCACGAGGGTGGCGAGCGCCTCGCCCTCGATGTCCTCGGCGATGATGACGAGGGGCTTGCCCGTCTGCACCACGGCCTCGAGCACCGGCAGCATCGCCTGGAGCGACGAGAGCTTCTTCTCGTGGATGAGGATGTAGGGGTCCTCGAGCTCGGCGACCATCTTCTCCGCGTTGGTGATGAAGTACGGGGAGAGGTAGCCGCGGTCGAACTGCATGCCCTCGACGACGTCGAGCTCGGTCTCGGCGGTCTTGGCCTCCTCGACGGTGATGACACCCTCGTTGCCGACCTTCTGCATGGCATGGGCGATCATCTCGCCGATTTCCTTGTCGCCGTTGGCCGAGATGGTGCCGACCTGGGCGACTTCCTCGGACGAGGCGACCTTCTTGGCGCGGCTCGTGATGTCCTCGACGGCGGCCTTCGTCGCGAGGTCGATGCCGCGCTTGAGGTCCATCGGGTTCATGCCGGCGGCGACGTACTTGGCGCCTTCCCGGACGATGGCCTGGGCCAGGACGGTGGCGGTGGTGGTGCCGTCGCCCGCGATGTCGTTGGTCTTCGAGGCCACTTCGCGCACCATCTGGGCGCCCATGTTCTCGAACTTGTCGGAAAGCTCGATCTCCTTGGCGACGGTGACGCCGTCCTTGGTGATGCGCGGCGCACCGAAGCTCTTCTCGATGACGACGTTACGACCCTTGGGGCCGAGGGTCACCTTCACTGCGTCGGCCAGGATATCGACGCCGCGCAGCATCTTCTCGCGGGCGTCGGAGCCGAAACGGACTTCTTTCGCTGCCATGTTCAAATCCTCATGCGGTGGGAAGCCCCGAGGCGCTCAGAGTAAAAGCGCGCTCAAAGGGCTCGGGTAGGGGGACGAAGGAAGAGGGCAGATCGCCGTTCAGGCGACGACGCCCATGATGTCGGATTCCTTCATGATCAGGAGATCCTGACCGTCGATCTTGACCTCGGTGCCGGACCACTTGCCGAACAGCACGCGATCGCCGGCCTTGACGTCGAGGGGGTTGATGCGGCCGGCCTCGTCGCGGGCGCCGGGGCCGACGGCGACGATCTCGCCCTCTTGCGGCTTCTCCTTGGCGGTGTCGGGGATGATGATGCCCCCCTTCGTCTTCTCCTCGCCTTCGATGCGGCGGACGACGACACGGTCGTGCAGCGGACGGAACTTCATGAGCTGCCCTCTTGCTCTAAATTCGTGGATGGCGTTGATGCGGCGCGGCAGCGCGCTCAACCCAGGCCGTTAGCACTCTCGATCGGTGAGTGCCAACGATGCCGCGGAGGTAGGCGCATGCCTTGCGTGAGTCAAGACTGTCGCAGGTCGGCGCGACGGTTGCGCGACGGCAATTCTCTCTCGATCCGCTCCGCCACGGACCAATCATCCCCGATGATCAGCCTTCATGGACCACAGGGTGCGGTCGGGTCCCCCGCCACCGACGGCGCCGGACCGATGCCTGCCGCCACAGTGTGGATCGACCTCGACGACCCGAGTGCCGAGGAGGCGCAGCGCATCGAGGACGCGACGGGCATCCGCGTCCCATCGCGAAAAGCCCTCAGCGAGGTGGAGAATTCGAGCCGGCTGCGGCGTCTCAAGAACGGCTTCTCGCTGTCGACGCCGATGATCACCTTCGACAAGGTCGATTCGTTGTTGAAGCCCCTGGGGTTCGTCCTGACCAAGGACCACCTCGTCACCGTGCGGTTCCACGATCTGCGCGCGTTCGCGGAGGTGAAGAAGCGCATCGCCGAGGGCGACGGCCCGTCCACCACGAGCACGGAGATCTTCCTCCTGCTCATGGAGGAGTTGGTCGACAGCCTCGCCGATTCCCTGGAGGACATGGGCGCCGATCTCGATGCCCTCTCGACCCGGATCTTCGACTTCGACGTGCGGGGCGGCGCGCCCGCCAGCGACGACAAGCTCAAGACCCAGACGCCGCGACGGCGCGATCTGGCGCTCCGCCGGATCCTGCGCGGCATCGGCCGGCGCGGCAAGGCGCTGGGCAAGATCCGGTCCAGCCTGCTGGGTCTCGAACGCATCGTCCCCTTCGTCGCCAACGAGTGCGAGCACCTGCTCGGCGCCGAGCAGGTGCCGCGCTTCGAGGCCGTGCGACGGGACATCGCCTCCCTCGACGAGTTCGAGATCCGTCAATCCGAGAACGTCCAGTTCCTCCTCGACGCCACCCTCGGCCTCATCAACATGGAGCAGAACAACACCTTCCGGGTGCTGACCGTGGTCTCGGTCGTGGGCATTCCGCCGACCCTCGTGACCTCACTCTACGGCATGAATTTCAAGCACATGCCCGAACTCGATTGGGCCTACGGCTATCCCTACGGCCTCGCCCTCGTGGTTCTCAGCGCCCTCGTGCCGATCGTGTTCTTCCGCATGCGGGGGTGGTTCTGAGGATCGTCACGCCGGGCGGTTGACGGATTCTTTGCGCACCTCCGCTTAGGGTCCCGTCAAAGGCGCGAGCGCCCCGCTCGGCGCAAGGCTGCCCGTTCCCGCCATGGCCGTGATCTGCGCCTTCGTCCTCAACGCCGGGCTGAACTTCGTGCTCGGCCTGCTCATCGCGAAGCTGCTGGGCCCGGCGGATTTCGGTCTGTTCGCGCTGGCCACCGCCGGCGCCATCGTGGCCAACACGGTGCTGTTCGAGTGGCTGCGCCTGTCGGCGACGCGGTTCTACTCGGCCCGCGTCCGCGATCAGGAGCCGTGGATCCGCCAGGGTCTCGACCGGGCCTACGCCGTACTCGGCGCCGGGCTCCTCGCCGCCGCCCTGGTCTGCGCCGGACTCGGCGTGGAGGCGGGGCCCGAGAGCCGCGCGGCCATCACGGCGGGCGCGGGCGTGGCCGCCCTCGGGATCGGAGTGTTCGACTACCACGCGGCGCTCGCCCGCGCCCGCTTCGACGGTGGCCTCTATTTCCGGCTGGTGGCGATCAAAAACGCCTTGGCCTTCGTGCTCATGGCCGGCACGGCGTGGCTCCTGCCCCAGCCGGCCTGGGTGCTCGCCGCGGCGGGCCTGAGCCAGTTCCTCGCCGCCGCGATCCTATGGCGGCCCATGCGCGATCCCGTGAGCCCGCGCCTGCGCGTGCGCCTCGCCGAGACCTGGCGGCTGTTCCTCGCCTACGGCCTGCCCTTGATCGCCGCCAACGCCATCTATCAGCTGCTGCCGTTCCTCAATCGCGGCACCATCGCGGCCCAGGCCGGGCTGGCCGAGGCCGGCTACTTCGCCCTCGCGGCCGACGTCACCACGCGCAGCATCGGCACGCTGGGCACCGCCCTCGACCTCCTGCTGTTCCAGCTCGCCGTGCGCGTCGAGGAGGAGGAGGGCCGCGCGGCCGCCGAGGCCCAGGTCGGGCGCAATGTCGGCGTGGTGGTCGCCCTGCTGCTGCCCTGCGCCGTCGGGTTCTGGGCGATCCTTCCCGCCCTCCAGGCCCTGGTGGTGCCGGAGGCCTATCGCGGCCCATTCGCGAGCTATGCCGGGCTGATGATCCCGGGCTTCTTCTGCCTCGCCATGATGAACTTCGCCCTCAATCCGATCTTCCAGATCCGCCGCAGGACCCTGCCGGTGATCGCCGCCGCCGTGGTGGGCCTCGCCGTCGACGCCCTCGGCCTGTGGCTGCTGCCGCCGCTCATGGGACCGGAAGGCATCGCGGCGGCGCAGACGGCGGGTCTCGCCGCCGCCACCGGGTTCCTGGCGCTCCGGGCGCTCACGGGGCCGCAGCGCCTGCGCCTGCCGTGGCGCGATCTCCTGATGGCCGGTATCGCCTGTGCGGCCATGGCCCTGTGCCTCGTACCCCTGCGCCATCTCGAGCCCGTGCGGGCCCTCGCGGTCAGCCTGCCCCTCGGCTTCCTAGTCGTCGGAGGGTTCACCTGGGTCCTGGACATCGCCGGCCTGCGCACCCTCATCGCAGCCCGCCTGGCGGCGCGGCGCGCAGGACCGTCGAAGGCGGGAACCGGACGCACCGGACCGGATGCAATCGCGAACGATTCTCATTAGGATCGGACCACAAAACACGAAGACGGACCGGGCACGCCGCCCGGCCAGGGCGGGAAACGATGCGGTCATACGAGCCTCACGACGCGGATGCGGCGGCGGACATCGTCCGCGCGGCCGCCGACCGGGCGGAGCGCCTGCGCCTCGTCGGCGGCGGCACCAAGGCGGGGATCGGCCGCCCGGCCGGGAATCCCGCATCCGAGGACGAGGCGACGCTGTCCACCGCCGGATTGTCGGGCATCACCCTCTACGAACCGGCCGAGATGGTGGTCTCGGCGCTCGCCGGCACACCGCTCGCCGAGGTGCAGGCCCTGCTCGCCGGGCGCGGCCAGATGCTGCCCTTCGAGCCCATGGACCATCGCGGCCTGATGGGGACGCACGGCACGCCGACCTTCGGCGCGGTGGCATCCACGAACAATTCCGGCCCCCGCCGCATCAATGCCGGGGCGGCCCGCGACAGCCTCATCGGCGTGCGCTTCGTCAACGGACGCGGCGAGATCATCAAGTCCGGCGGTCGGGTGATGAAGAACGTCACCGGCCTCGATCTCGTGAAGCTCATGGCCGGCGCCTGGGGCACCCTCGGGCTGCTCACGGAGGTCACCTTCAAGGTGCTGCCGGTGCAGGAGCGGGTGTCGACCCTGGTGTTCTCCGGCCTCGACGATGCCCGGGCCGTCGCCGCCCTCTCGGCCGCCCTCGGCTCGCCGTTCGAGCTCACCGGCGCAGCCCACCTGCCGGCCGGGATCGGCGGCCCCAAGGCCCGCACCGCCATGCGGGTCGAGGGGTTTTCGGACTCGGTCGCCTATCGGCTCGGCGAACTGACGAAGCTGCTCAAGCGCTTCGGTGCGCCCGAGATCGTCGAGGGCGACACCGGCACCGCCCTGTGGACAGGCATCCGCGACGCCGCCCCCCTGGCCGAGCCGGCGGATGCCGCCATCTGGCGTCTCTCCACCGCCCCGACCCACGGCCCCGCCCTGGCAGCCGCCATCGCGGCGGAGCGCGACGCGCGGTGGTTCTACGATTGGGGCGGCGGCCTGATCTGGCTGGCGACCGCGGCCGAAGGTGATGCCGGGGCCGCGACCGTGCGGGCGGCGGTGAAGGCGCAGGGCGGCCACGCCACCCTGGTGCGCGCGCCCGACGCCGTGCGCGCCGCCGTGCCGGTGTTCGAGCCCTTGTCCGAGCCGCTGATGCGGATCACGGCGGGTCTCAAGGCGGCGCACGACCCAATGGGCGTGTTCAATCCGGGCCGGATGTATGCGGAGATCTGACGTCGCCGCGACATTCTTACCCGCAGGCATCGGCCTCGGGTTCCGACTATCAAGAACCCGCCGGCCAGTATTTGGAGCAGTTCCAAAGGCTCGGCAGACCGCCCGTTCCGCTCTAAGGTCCGGGCGAAGACGACGGGGCCGCCATGCCGATGGTGTAAAGCGGCACCGCGATGGGTGGATTCAGGAACACGCCGTGCAGACCAGTTTCAGCCTGACGCAGCTCGCCGATCCCGCCATGGCGGCCTCGGAAAAGATTTTGCGGACCTGCGTCCATTGCGGTTTCTGCACCGCCACCTGCCCGACCTACCTGCTGCTGGGCGACGAACTCGACAGCCCGCGTGGCCGCATCTACCTCATCAAGGACATGCTGGAGGGCAACAAGCCCGCCGTGCCGGAGGTGGTCAAGCACATCGACCGCTGCCTGTCGTGCCTGTCCTGCATGACGACCTGCCCCTCGGGTGTGCACTACATGCACCTCGTCGATCACGCCCGCGCGCATATCGAGGAAACCTACACCCGTCCCTTCGGGGACCGGGCGCTCCGGGCGGTGCTGGCCTTCGTACTGCCCTATCCGAACCGTTTCCGACTGGCTTTGCTCGGCGCCAAGCTCGGGAGCCCGTTCCGCCCCCTGGTGGCGCGGGTGCCCGGCCTCGGCAACCGGCTCGCCGCCATGCTGGATCTCGCCCCGGCCGAATTGCCGAACCGCAACCGCACCGACCGGCCCGGCACCTTTCCGGCCGAGACCCGTGCGCTGGAGGCCAGCGCCGCCCTTCAGGGCACCACGGCCCCGGCCCGCACGGGCCGCGTCGCGCTGCTGCGCGGCTGCGCCCAGAGCGTCCTGCGGCCTGACTTCAACGAGGCGGCGATCCGGCTGCTGACCCGCCACGGCGTCGAGGTGGTGCAGGCCAGGGGGGAGGGCTGCTGCGGCGCGCTCACCCACCATATGGGCAAAGCCGAATCCTCCCATGCCCAGGCCAAGCGCACCATCGACGCCTGGATCGCCGAAATGGACGGCGAAGGCCTCGACGCCATCGTGGTCACGGCGTCGGGCTGCGGCACCACCATCAAGGATTACGGCTTCATGTTCCGCGACGACCCGGCCTATGCCGAGAAGGCCGCGCGGGTTTCGGGGATCGCCAAGGACGTCACCGAGTACATGGCCGGTCTCGGCCTGATGCCGACGCTCATCGAGAGCGACCTCGTGGTCGCCTACCACTCCGCCTGCTCGATGCAGCACGGCCAGGGCATCCGCACGGAGCCGAAGAACCTCCTGAAGCGTGCGGGCTTCGCCGTGAAGGACGTACCCGAGGGGCATATCTGCTGCGGCTCGGCCGGCACCTACAACATCCTCCAGCCCGAGATCGCCGGCCGCCTCCGGGACCGCAAGGTCGCCAACATCGAACGGATGCGCCCCGACGTCATCGCCACGGGCAACATCGGCTGCGCGACGCAGATCGGAAAGGGCACCGCGATTCCCATCGTGCACACGGTGGAATTGCTCGACTGGGCGACGGGCGGCCCGAAGCCGGCGGTGCTCGAAGGGCTTGCGTCCGGGCCCACACTTGCGGCGGCAGAGTAGCTTCAAGCTGTGGTAGCGAGACTCTTCAGGTCCGTCCCAGGTGACATGTGTCGAGCGCCATCGAGGATATCGATGCCGATCACCCGGCGCTCGCCGTCGAGAGCGAAGATGATGCCCGGGCGCACCTCTTCGCTCTCGACGAGCGGATCGTCCGAGAAGCCGAGGTAAGGGGCATCCGCGTTCGAATCGTAGCGCGTCTTCATCGGATACATGCCTGCACCGCCACCAGCACGAACACCCGGATCGCGGACGACAGGTTCTGCCCGTCCCGGCCCGCATCGATGTCACCGATCAGCGCCTGCACCGACTTGCCACGCGCTTCTGCGATCTCCCGCAGGGCGTCCCAGAACGGGTCCTCGAGGGACACGCTGGTGCGGTGCCCGGCGATCATCACCGAGCGCTTGGTGATGCCGCCGGTCACGGGGTGCGCCCCTTCACTCCGAGTCCGGCCCCATGAGCTTGTGGCCCTCGTGGCGCGAGACTTCGATGGCCTTCTTGGCGTCCGCCAGGGTCCTGGCCTTCTTCGGGCGGCCGAAGGCGATGCGGTTGTCCGCCGCCTTCGCCTCCTTCTCGGACCGCGCCTTCGCCTTGCGGGCGTCGCGCAGGTTGATGATCTCCGCCATGCGCGTCCCCGTCAGTCGGCGCTGGGTGCCAGCATGGTCTCCGGGCGCACCACGCGCTCGAACTCCTCTTCCGTGACGTAGCCGAGCCGCAGGGCCTCCTCCTTCAGGGTGGTGCCGTTCTTGTGCGCGGTCTTCGCGATCTCGGCGGCCTTGTCGTAGCCGATGGAGGGGGCGAGCGCCGTCACCAGCATGAGCGACCGGCTCATGAGGTCGGCGATGCGGTCCTCGTTGGCCTTGATGCCCACCACGCAATTGTCGGCAAACGAGATCGCCGCGTCGGCGAGGAGCCGGACCGATTGCAGCACCGCGTTGGCGATGACGGGCTTGAACACGTTCAACTCGAAGTGGCCCTGGCTGCCGGCGAAGCTCACGGTGGTGCCGTTGCCGATCACCTGGGCGCAGACCATGGTCAGCGCCTCGCACTGGGTCGGATTGACCTTGCCGGGCATGATCGAGGAGCCGGGCTCGTTCTCGGGCAGCGACAGCTCACCGAGGCCGGAGCGCGGTCCGGACGCCAGCAGGCGGATGTCCTGCGCGATCTTGAACAGGCCGGCGGCGAGCGCCGACAGCGCCCCCTGGGTGAACACCAGGGCGTCGTGGGTGGCCAACGCCTCGAACTTGTTCTCGGCCGAGGTGAACGGCAGGCCCGTCAACTCGGCGACCTTGGCGGCGAACTTCTCCGCGAAATCCGGGTGCGCGTTGAGGCCGGTGCCGACCGCGGTGCCGCCCTGGGCCAGGGCCAGCACGCCCGGTACGGTCGCCTGGACGCGGGCGCTGCCCAAAGCCACCTGCGCGACGTACCCCGAAAATTCCTGACCGAGGGACACCGGCGTCGCGTCCTGCAGGTGGGTGCGGCCGATCTTGACGATGTCGGCGAAGGCCGTCGCCTTGGCGTCGAGGGCGTCGTGCAGGTGCTTCAGGGCCGGCATCAGCCGGTCGTTGATCTCGCGCGACACCGCGATGTGCATGGCGGTGGGGAACACGTCGTTGGACGACTGGCCCCGGTTGCAATGGTCGTTGGGATGCACCGGTGACTTGCCGCCGCGTTTAGCCCCCAGCAACTCGTTGGCGAGGCTCGCGATCACCTCGTTGGCATTCATGTTGGACTGGGTGCCGGACCCCGTCTGCCACACCACCAGGGGGAATTCCTGGTCGTGCTCGCCCGCGACGACCTCGGCGGCCGACGCCGCGATGGCCTGGGCGACCTTCGGGTCGAGGCCGCCGAGATCCTGGTTCACCAGGGCGGCGGCCTGCTTGACGAGGCCGAGCGCGTGGACGAGGGGCGCCGGCATCCGCTCGGTGCCGATCTTGAAGTTCTGGATCGAGCGCTGGGTCTGAGCCCCCCAGTAGCGATGCGCCGGAACCTCGATGGGGCCGAACGTGTCGGATTCCGTGCGGGTGGCGGGGGTCTCTTCGCTGTGCGTCTCGGTCGGCGACATCGTGGCCTCTTCGTGTGGCTGCGGCGAACCCTACTTAGACCGGGCGGGTCGAAACCGCGATGGTGCCGCGTGACGGTGCCGTGGATGTCTCAACGCTTTTCGAGCGACCGGCCCCGGACCGAGGATCGATGACACGCCGATGATGGATGCCGCCGCCCCGTGCCCGCCCGACGCCCCCGCGCGCTTCCGCCCGGCCGTGCCGCGCCCCCTGCGCCGGCCCATGGGCCTCCTCGCCTTCCTGAAGGCGGCGCGGGCCAACCCGATCACCACCTGGCTCGACGACCATTTCGAGAAGCCCGTGATGGCCGGCGAGGGCGCCATGGGCCGCGTCACCGTGGTGAGCGACCCCGCGTTGATCCGCTATCTCTACGTCGAGAACGCCGCGAACTACCGCAAGGACGACCTGCAGCGCCGGGTGCTGGCGCCGGGCCTCGGCAACGGCCTGCTGACGGCGGAGGACGAGGAGTGGAAGCTTCAGCGCCGCACCCTGGCGCCGATCTTCTCCGCCCGCCACGTGCTCGGCTTCGCCGAACCCATGAATGCGGCCGGCGCTCGCATCGCCCGGCGGCTCGCGCGCCGGGACGGGACCACCATCGACGCCGCCCTGGAGATGACCCGCGTCACCCTCGACGTGCTGGAGCGGACGATCTTCACCCAAGGCCTCGCGAGCGACCCGGATGCGTTGGGCCGGGCGATCACGCGGTTTCTCGAAGCCGTCGGGCCCATCGATCCCCTCGACGTGTTCGGGATCCCGAGCTTCGTGCCGCGCATCGGGCGCCTGCGGGCACGGCCCGCCGTGCGGTTCTTCGCCGAGGTGGTGGACGCGCTCATCGACAAGCGCCGCGCCCTCATCGCGGCCGATCGTGCGCCGGCGGACCTCCTGACCCTGCTGCTGAAGGCGCAGGACCCGGAGACCGGTAAGGGCCTGACGGACCTCGAAGTGAAGGCTAACATCGTCACGTTCATTGCGGCCGGCCACGAAACCACCGCCAATGCCCTGACCTGGGCGCTCTACTGCCTGTCACAGGACGACGGTGCGCGGGCGCGAATCGAGGCCGAGGTCGATGCCGTGCCGGCGGGCGAAGGATTCGATGCCGAGGCGCTACCCTTCACCAAGGCGGTCATGGAGGAGACCATGCGGCTGTTCCCGCCGGTGCCGTTCCTCAGCCGCCAGGCCATCGCGGAGGATCGTATCGGCCGGGTGAAGATTCCCCGGGGCTCCCTCGTGATGGTGGCACCCTACGTGCTTCACCGTCACCGCACCTTGTGGGACGATCCCGCCGCGTTCGTGCCGGATCGGTTCCTCGGCGAGGCCCGCAAGGACATCCCGCGCTTCGCCTACCTGCCGTTCGGGGCCGGGCCGCGCGTGTGCATCGGCCAGAGCTTCTCCGTGCAGGAAGCGGTGATCGTCCTCGCTCACATCATCCGGGCCGTGCGCCTGCGGATGGCGGCGGATCACCCGCCGGTCACGCCCCTGCATCGGGTCACCCTGCGGCCGGAGCATGGCCTTCGCATGGGCGTGGAACGGCGAGCCTGAATGCAGCACCGACGGAAAACACCGGCCTCCGAAAGGCCGGCATTCCGGTGGTTCAGCTCTTCTTGCGGAACGCGTCGAGGCTGACGACCTCGGCGCCGGCCTCGGTGCCCTCACCCTCGGCCTTCTTCGAAGCGGACGCCTTGCCGACGGACAGCTTGGCGGCGGGCTTGTCGGCTTCGTCCGCGTCCTTGTCGCTCTGCGCCGGCGCGGTGGCGGGACCGATCTTCGGCACGCTGGAGCCGATGGCCGCCAGACCCGTGCCCTTGGGCTTCAGCTCGCTCGGCTCGGAAGCGGCGCCGCGCGGAGCGGTCTTGCCGGTGGCGAGCGGTGTGACGTCGTCGTCGACGGCCTCGACGGCCTCCTCCATGCCCTCGGTCAGGTCGAACTTCAGGCCGAACTGGACGGAGGGGTCGAAGAAGCCCGAGAGCGCGTCGAACGGCACCAGTAGACGCTCGGGCACGCCCGAGAACGACAGCCCGACCTCGAAGGTGTGCTCGTTGACGCCCAGATCCCAGAACTGGTGCTGGAGCACGATGGTCATGTCCTGCGGGTACTTCTCGCGCAGGCGCTGCGACATCCGCACGCCGGGCGCTTCCGTCCGGAAGGACACGTAGAAATGATGCTCGCCCGCGAGCCCGTCCCGGGCCGCGTCGGTGAGCACCTTGCGCACGACGCCGCGCAGGGCGTCCTGCACCAGAAGATCGTAACGGATCAGATCGTCTGCCATCTGCGGTCGCTTATACCCGGTGCCTGGCCGCCGTCGCGCGCCCAAAAGCGCACCGGGGTCGGATGAAAATCGAGCGGAGCGCCGTTGCCGGGTCACTCCGATAATGCCTGTACGGCCTCGACCTTCCGCTGGAACCCGGAGCCTGTCCAGACCGCATGCGATGCGTCCAAAGGCCCATGGTTCTGATGGAAGGTGGCGGGTACCGTCGCGCGGTCGGAACGCCCCTCCGACACGGGGACCACGGCGCGCCATCGCTGACGCGTCGTCTGTCCCCTGAACATAGAGAGAGTCAGGCCGCTTTTGAAGCCCGATCCGCGCGTCCTCGCCGAACCCGACGACCCGGCCGCCATCGGGCGGTGGCTGGCGATCGGGCGGGCCGGGCTCGCGATCGCCGCCATGGTGCTGTGGGTCGCCTTCCTCCTCAGCGCCGCGAGCGTGATCGCCCTGGTGATCGTCCGGGTCGGCGCCGATTGGATCGACGGGCTCGATCCGTTCTCGGCCGCCGGACGCAGTCCCCTGCGCCCGCGCCAGTTCGCCGTCCGGGCCCTCGCCCTCGATGCGGTCCGCCAGGGCATCCTCGCCCTCCTCGTCCTCGCCGCCGCCCGCTGGGCAGCCGGCCCCGACTGGCGCCGGATCCTGGCCCTGTCGGCCCCGCGCGATGCGCGCCTGCCGCGGCGGACCTTCGGGTGGCTCCTCGTCGCCTGGCCCATCGTCCATATCACCTGGGTCACGGGCACCGGGGCGCTGTTCGGCGCGCCGGTGGCCCGCCACGCCACCCTGTCGCCGTCCCTGCTCGCCGTGGGCATCGTCCTGTGGCTCGCCACCGTGGTGGTGGTGGCGCCCGTGGCGGAGGAACTGCTGATGCGGGGCTTCGTCTTCGCCCGCGGTCTGACCCGCGCCGGTCCGGTCCTCACCATCCTCACAACCGCCGGGCTGTTCGCGGGTGCGCACATCAACGGTTTCGGCCTCGCCCGGCCGATCTCGCTCCTGCCGCTGGCGCTGATACTGGGCTGGCTGCGCTGGCGTGGCGGCCGGCTGTGGCCGTGCATCCTCCTCCACGCCTGGAGCAACCTCGCCATGATCGCCTGGGTGCTCTGGCCCGAGGGATGAGGATCGTTAGGGACAATCCGCGCGGACGGCGCGGATGATCTCGCCTCGACGACCGGGACCCGTTATTTGAGAACCACAGTCGGAGCCGCGATGCACGCCTATCACCAGCTTCTCCAGCGCATCCTCGACGAGGGCGTCCGCAAGGACGACCGCACGGGCACCGGAACCCTTTCGGTGTTCGGCCATCAGATGCGGTTCGCTCTCGCGGACGGCTTCCCCCTGGTGACGACGAAGCAGCTGCACCTGCGCTCCATCATCCACGAATTGCTGTGGTTCCTCACGGGCGACACCAACGTGCGGGCGCTTCAGGCCAATGGCGTCACCATCTGGGACGAGTGGGCCGATGCGCAGGGCGACCTCGGTCCAGTCTACGGCCGGCAATGGCGGTCCTGGGCCAAACCCGACGGGGGCAGCGTCGACCAGATCGCCTGGGTGCTCGACGAAATCCGCCGCAACCCGGATTCGCGCCGCCTCGTCGTCTCGGCCTGGAACCCGGCGGACCTCGACCGGATGGCGCTGGCGCCCTGCCACTGCCTGTTCCAGTTCTACGTCGCGGAGGGGCGGCTCTCGTGCCAGCTCTATCAGCGCTCGGCCGACGTGTTCCTCGGTGTCCCGTTCAACATCGCCAGCTACGCCCTGCTGACCGCGATGATCGCCCGGGTCACGGGACTGGAGCCCGGCGACTTCATCCATACGCTGGGCGACGCCCACCTCTACGTGAACCACCTTGATCAGGCCCGCCTGCAGCTCACCCGCGAGGAACGCCCCCTGCCACGCCTCGTGCTGAACCCGGAGGTGACCAGCCTGTTCGATTTCCGCTTCGACGACATCGCCATCGAAGGCTATGCGCCGCACCCCGCCATTCGTGCGCCGGTGGCGGTCTAATGGCGCGGCCCCGCATCACCCTCCTGGCCGCGGTCGCGGAAAACGGTGTCATCGGCCGCGACAACGCCTTGATCTGGCGCCTGCGCAGCGACCTTCAGCGGTTCAAGGCGCTCACCCTCGGCAAGCCCGTGGTGATGGGCCGCAAGACCTACGAGTCCATCGGCCGCCCCCTGCCGGGCCGGCGCATCCTGGTGCTCACCCGCGATCCGGGCTTCACCGCACCCGGCATCGAAACCGTGGGGAGCTGGGAGGAGGCCGTGGACGCCGCCGTCCCGGCCGGGGAACTGATGGTGGCCGGGGGCGGCGAGATCTACCGGCTCGCCCTGCCGCAGGCCGACCGCATCCACCTGACGGAAGTCGCCCTGGCGCCGGAGGGCGACACGGTGTTTCCGCCCTTCGACCGCGCCGCCTTTCGCGAGACCCTGCGCGAGGCGCATCCGACGGGAACGCACGACAACTGCGCCTTCAGCTTCGTCGATCTGGAACGGATCGCGTGAGTCCGGCGGGCCGGATCTCGCCCCGCAAAGGCCCGCGATCCCAGACCCCGCGACCCCGAGCCTCGCGACCCGCGACCCAATGCGCAAAGGTTCCCCCGGCGGTTGTCTTTCGGATCGGCGATGCCCAAGTGCCGTAGAGGTCCGTACCGGCATCGTTCGGCCGCCTTCGGTCCAACCTTGACAGGACGGCGGGCGGGCTCGCAGGTGGTGCGGGTCGATCGGGGCCGTCCGACACTCCTGTCCACGCGATGGAGTAGAGTTCGCGCTGGGTGACAGTGCGAACGAACGGCGCGAGTGGGCTTCGTGCCCGGTGAGCTTTGTGCGGCGAACACGCTGCTGGAACGGGAGATATCGGCGAGCATGCCTTGGAGCAATCAGAGCGGCGGCGGTAGCGGCAACGGGGGAGGGCCCTGGGGCCGGGGCAGCGGCGGCAATGGCGGCGGGGGTGGCCCGTGGGGAAGCGGCGGCGGGGGCGGCGGCGGCAAGACGCCCCAGGACCTCGAGGAGTTGCTCCGGCGCGGCCAGGATCGCCTGCGCGGCGTGTTGCCGGGTGGTTCGATGGGTGGCGGACGCGGCATTCTCATCGCGGCCGGACTCGTTGCAGCGGCATGGCTCGTCACGGGCTTTTACACGGTGGCCCCACAGCAGGTCGGCATCGAAACCATGTTCGGGCGCTATACCGGCACCACCGGTCAGGGCCTGAACTACGTATTTCCCTATCCCATCGGGGCCGTGACCAAGCCGAATGTCGGACAGGTCAACAGCATTCAGATCGGTTACCGGGCCGGCCCGCAGGGTCGCAGCACCGATAAGGCCGACGAGAGCCTGATGCTCACCGGCGACGAGAACATCGTCGACCTCGACTTCGAGGTGCAGTGGCGGATCAATCCGCTGAAAGCGTCGGACTTCGTGTTCAATCTCGAAAACCCCGAAGGCACCATCAAGGCCATCGCGGAAAGCGCCATGCGCGAAGTCATCGGCCGCCGCAACATCCAGGCGATCCTGACGAACGAGCAGTCGAGCGTCGCCCAGGAGGTCAAGGAGCTGACCCAGAAGGCGCTGGACGAGTACGGCGCCGGCGTCCGCATCGAAGTGGTCCAGCTCGTCGCCGTGAACCCACCGCCGGAAGTGCGTCCCGCCTTCATCGACGTCAACGCCGCCCAGCAGGACGCCGAGCGCGCCCAGAACGAGGCCCGCACCTACGCGAGCCGCGAGTTGCCGCAGGCCAAGGGTAAGGCCGCGCAGATCGTACAGGCCGCCGAGGCCTACAAGACCCAGGCCACCGCCGAGGCGACCGGTCAGGCCGCCCGCTTCCAGCAGGTCTACGATTCCTACAAGGTCGCCCCGGTTATCAGCCGCGAGCGCATCTTCCTCGAAACGATGGAGCGGGTCCTGGGCTCGGTGAACAAGGTGATCATCGATCAGAACGGCACCGGCGTGAACAATGCCGGCGCCGGCGTCGTCCCCGTCCTGCCGCTCAACGAGTTCGGCGCCCGCAGCACCGGTGGAGCCGCACGATGAACAACCCCGCAATCCGCACCGGCCTCATGATCGCGGCGGCGGCCGTCTTCGTTCTGCTCTACGCCTCGGTCTTCACCGTGGGCCAGATGCAGCAGGCTCTCGTGCTTCAGTTCGGCCGCGTGCGCGCCGTCCTGAACCAGACCGGCACCGACAAGCCGGGCCTGTATTTCAAGGTGCCGTTCTTCGACAACGTCGTCCTGTTCGACAAGCGGGTCCTCGACCTCGACCTGCCCGTGCAGACCCTCCTGACGGCCGATCGCCAGAACCTCGAAGTGGACGCCTTCGCCCGCTACCGGATCATCGATCCGCTGAAGTTCTACCAGTCCGCCAACAACGTCCTGCGCGCCAACACCCTGCTCGCCAGCTTCACCAACTCGGCCCTGCGCAACGTGCTCGCCCGCTCGACCCGGGACGCCATCGTGCGGACCCAGCGTTCGGACCTGATGAACCAGATCCAGGGGGACGTGAACCGGCAGGCCAAGGAGCTGGGCGTCGAGATCGTGGATCTGCGCATGACCCGCGTCGATCTGCCGGCGCAGAACAGCACGGCCGTCTATCGGCGCATGACGACGGAGCGCAACCGCGAGGCCGCCGACATCCGCGCCAACGGCGACCAGATCGCCGCGACCATCAAGGCCAAGGCCGACCGCGACGTGACCGTGCTGATCTCTGAAGCCAACCAGACTTCCGAGACCCTGCGCGGCCAAGGCGACGCCGACAAGAACCGCATCCTCGCCGCAGCCTACGGCAAGGACGCCGACTTCTTCAGCTTCTACCGGTCAATGCAGGCCTACGAGACCGGGCTGAAGGGCTCCGACACCCGCCTCGTGATCTCGCCGTCCTCGGACTTCTTCCGCTACTTCAGCGATCCGCAGGGGCGCTCCCCGGCCACCGCCGCGCGTGGTGCGACCGATGCGGGCGCGACGGGTTCGGTCGGGCGCTGAGCCTGCCGATCTCTCGTCAAAGAACGATCAAGCGGCCGGCACCTCAGTGCCGGCCGTTTTCGCAAGGGCACAAGCCCCCTTGATCGTCGGGTCCGGGGGACGATCTAAGAGCAACGTTTCAGCCAAGAGGTCGATCATGGATTCCGTCGCGCGCGCTGCTCCCGCGCCCCGCCTGCGAGCGCTGCGCCGCTCCCTGTGCTCGGTCCTCGTCGCCGTCAGCCTGGCGACCCCGCTCGGCGTCACCGGCCTGTCCCAACCCGCCTATGCCAAGGGCCCCGAATCCCTGGCCGACCTCGCCGACCAGGTGACGGACGCCGTGGTGAACATTTCGGCCTCCACCACCGTCGAGGCCCGGCCCAACACCCGCAGTGGCCCGCAACTCCCGCCCGGAACCCCGTTCGAGGATCTGTTCGAGGAGTTCTTCAGCAAGCGCGGCGGTCGCGGTGGCGGCGGTGGTGACGGAGAGGCGCCGCGCCAGCAATCGCGCAAGTCGAACTCGCTCGGCTCCGGCTTCATCATCGACGCGTCCGGCATCGTGGTGACGAACAACCACGTCATCGGCGACGCCAACGACATCCAGGTGATCCTGCACAACGGCACCAAGTTGAAGGCCGAGATCATCGGCAAGGACCCGAAGATCGATCTCGCGGTACTCCGGGTGAAGCCCGATGCCGACAAGCCCCTGAAGGCCGTGCCTTTCGGTGATTCCGAGAAGATGCGGCCGGGCGACTGGGTCATCGCCATCGGCAACCCGTTCGGCCTCGGCGGCTCGGTCTCGGCCGGCATCGTCTCGGCGCGCGGACGCAACATCGAGTCCGGTCCGTACGACAATTACATCCAGACCGACGCCGCCATCAACAAGGGCAATTCCGGCGGACCGCTGTTCAACATGAACGGCGAGGTCATCGGCATCAACACGGCGATCCTGTCGCCCACGGGCGGCTCCGTCGGCATCGGCTTCGCCGTGCCCTCGGCCACGGCGTCCCAGGTCATCGATCAGCTGCGGGAGTTCGGCGAGGTCCGGCGCGGCTGGCTCGGGGTGCGCATCCAGAACGTGGACGACGCCACCGCGGAGGCCCTCGGCCTCAAGGGCGGCGCCCGCGGCGCCCTCATCGCCGGCGTCGACGAGAAGGGACCGGCGAAGGTCTCGGGCCTCGAAGTCGGCGACGTGATCACCAAGTTCAACGGCACGGCGGTGAAGTCGTCGAGCGATCTGCCGCGCATCGTCGCCGCGACCCCCGTCGGCAAGATCGTCGAGGTGATCGTGGTGCGCAAGGGCGCCGAGACGACGAAGTCCGTCACCCTCGGCCGCCTGGAGGACAACGAGAAGCCGCAGCTCGCCAATGCCCGCCAGCCCGAGGCCGAGAGCGCCGTGCGTCAGGCGCTCGGACTGAACCTCTCGAACCTCACCGACGATCTGCGCCGCCGCTACGGCATCAAGGACAGCCTCAAGGGCGTCGTCGTGATGCGGGTCGATCCGAATTCGACCGCCGCCGACAAGCAGATCAAGCCCGGCGAACTCATCGTCGAGGTCGGTCAGGAGCCGGTGAACAGTCCGGCCGAGGTGACGAAGCGCGTCGAGCAGCTGCGCAAGGAGAACCGCAAGTCGGTCCTCCTCATGGTGGCGAGCGCGTCCGGCGACGTTCGCTTCGTGGCCCTCGGCCTCGAATAACCCTCGACGCGGCAAGCCCTCCGAGAGAGGCCGTCGTCCCCCCGGACGGCGGCCTTTTTCAGTTCACGAACTCGCTCGCACCATACCCTTGCAGGTACAGGAGGGCGGTGAGATCGCCGTGGTCGATGCGGACATGAGCCGCGGCCGCGACGGCGGGCTTCGCCCGGAACGCGACCCCGAGCCCCGCCTCGCCAAGCATGTCGAGGTCGTTTGCGCCGTCCCCCACGGCCAGGGTTTCGGCCGGGTCGAGGCCGAAGCGGCTGCGCAAGTTGATGAGGGTGGCCCGCTTCGTCGCCTTGTCGACGATGGGCTCTTGGACGGAACCCGTGAGCCGGCCGTCCGCGACACCGAGCGTCGTCGCATGGGCCTCGTCGAACCCGATTTTTTCCGAGATCGGCCCGGTGAACAGGGTGAAGCCGCCGGAGACGAGGCAGGTGTGGGTGCCGTGCGCCTTGCACGTCTGCACCAGGGTCCGGGCGCCGGGCATGAGGGTGATGCGTTCGGCGATCAGGCTGTCGATGACACCGACCGGCAGATCCCGCAGGAGCGCGACCCGCTCGCGCAGGGCCGGAGCGAAGTCGATCTCCCCCCGCATGGCCCGTTCGGTGATGGCCGACACCTGATCCCGCAGGCCCACGGTGTCGGCGAGTTCGTCGATGCATTCCTGCTGGATCATGGTGGAATCCATGTCCGCGAGGAACAGGCGCTTGCGCCGGTGCGGGCCGGCGGGCAGGACCGCGACGTCGAAGGGCTCGGACGCGAAGGCCGCACGCAGGCGCCGGGCGAGGGCGGGCGCATCGGCGGCGGCACCCGGCACCAGCACCTCGGCGGCGACCTCACCGTGGAGGATGCGCGGCTGATGTTCCGTGCGCAGCACCCGGCGGGTCTCGGCCAGGACCGCATCGGTGATGGCGGGACGCGCCGCGTTTGCTATCAGGATCGCGACGAGGGACATCCGGGAGCTTCCACGCCTTGCCGCCGGTCACGGACACAGCACACGCGCACGGCCGGCCGGCGGCCATCCTCATCGCAGGGCCGACCGCCTCCGGCAAGTCGGGCCTCGCCACCGCCCTGGCGCGCCGGTTCCGGGGCGTGGTGATCAACACCGATTCCATGCAGGTCTATGGCGATCTCAGGCGCCTCTCGGCCCGGCCGAGCGAGGCGGAGGCGGCCCTGGCGCCCCACCGCCTCTACGGCCATGTCGATGGCGCGACCAACTATTCGGCCGGACATTTCGCCAGGGAGGCAGCCGCGCTTTTCCGTGCGGTGCGGGCGGAGGGCCGCCTGCCGATCTTCGTCGGCGGCACCGGACTGTACTTCCGCGCCCTGGAAGAGGGGCTGTCGGAGTTGCCGGCCGTGCCCGACGCCGTGCGGACCGCGATCCGGGCCGAAGCCGAGGGCCGGGCGACCGAGGCCCTGCACGCGGATCTCGCCCTCCGCGATCCCGCTGGCGCCGAAGCCCTGCGGCCGAGCGACCGGGCCCGGATCATGCGGGCCCTCGAGATCCTCGCCGCCACGGGAAAACCCATTGCCAGCTTCCAGGGCAGCCGAACGCCCGGTCCCCTCGCGGGGCTGCCGCTCCTGAAGCTGTTCCTCGCCCCCGAGCGCGCGGCGCTCCGCGCGGCCATCGACGCCCGGTTCGCCGCGATGCTCGCGGACGGCGCCCTCGACGAGGTCGCGGCGTTGCGAGAACGCCGCCTCGACCCGCTCCTGCCGATCATGCGTGCTCACGGCGTACCGGGCCTGATCGCCCACCTCGACGGGGTCATCGACCGGGCCGAGGCGATCCGGCGCGGACAAGCCGACACGAGGCGCTACGCCAAGCGTCAGTTCACTTGGTTCCGCCACCAGATGGGACCGGACTGGGACTGGACCGCCCCGGAGGCGGCCCTGACCCACGCCGAGGCACGGCTTACTTTTCCAGACGGGCGATGAGGCTCGACGTGTCCCAGCGGTTGCCGCCCATGCCCTGGACGTCGGCGTAGAACTGGTCCACCAGGGCCGTCACCGGCAGCTTCGCGCCGTTGCGGCGCGCCTCGGCCAGCAGGATGCCGAGATCCTTGCGCATCCAGTCCACGGCGAAGCCGAAATCGAATTTCTCCGCGTTCATGGTCCGGCCGCGATTCTCCATCTGCCAAGAGCCGGCGGCGCCCTTGGAGATCACGTCGAGGACGGCGTCGACGTCGAGTTCGGCGCGCTTGGCGAAGTGGATCGCCTCCGACAGCCCCTGCACCACGCCCGCGATGGCGATCTGATTGACCATCTTGGTGAGTTGGCCCGAGCCCGACGGGCCCATGAGGCGGCTCGCCTTGGCAAAGCACAGGATCGCGGCCTCGACGCTGGCGTAGGTCGCGGCGTCGCCGCCGCACATCACCGTGAGGGCCGCGTTCTCGGCTCCCGCCTGACCGCCGGACACGGGAGCGTCGATGAAATGAAGGCTGGCGGCGCTGGCGATCTCGGCGAGTTCACGGGCGACTTCGGCGGAGGCCGTGGTGTGGTCGACGAAGACCGCGCCCTTCGTCATGCCGGCGAACGCGCCGTCGTTCCCGAGGGTCACGCCGCGCAGGTCGTCGTCGTTGCCGACGCAGGCGAAGACCACCTCCTGGCCCTCGGCAGCCTGACGCGGGGTCGGCGCCGCCGCGCCGCCATGGGCCTTCACCCAGGCTTCCGCCTTCGATGCCGTCCGGTTGTAGACGGTTACGTGATGGCCGTGCCGGGCGAGGTGCCCCGCCATCGGGCCACCCATCACACCGAGGCCCAGGAACGCGACCTTCGCCATCAACCGTCTCCACCGTTCGAACGCACGCTGGACGGGGGTCTAAGTGGGCGGGGGCGAGGGGTCAAACCCCTCTGTCTTCAGCCGCCGGTGACGCTCATGTGGCGCGGCACCGCCGCCGGGCGGGCCCGCTCGATGACGAAGTCATGGCCCTTCGGCTTGCGTGCGATAGCATCCACCACAGCCTGCGTGACGAGGGCATCGTCCGGAGAGGCGCGGAGCGCCGCGCGGAGATCCGCCGCGTCCTCCTGGCCGAGACACATATAGAGCTGACCGGTGCAGGTCAGGCGTACGCGGTTGCAGCTCTCGCAGAAATTATGGGTGAGGGGCGTGATGAAGCCGAGGCGCCCACCGGTCTCCTCCACGCGCACGTAGCGCGCCGGACCACCGGTGCGGTCCGGCAGGGGGGTCAGGGTGTAGCGATTCTCGAGGCGCGCGCGGGCCACCGACAGGGGCAGGAACTGATCGGTGCGGTCGCCCTCGATCTCGCCCAGCGGCATGACCTCGATCAGGGTCATGTCCATGCCGTCGCCGTGCGCCCAGGCGATCATATCGGCGATCTCGTCCTCATTGACGCCCTTGAGCGCCACGGCGTTGATCTTGACCTTGATGCCGGCGCGCCGGGCCGTCGCGATGCCGTCGAGCACCACCTTGAGATCGCCGCGACGGGTCACGGCCTTGAACTTGGCGGGATCGAGGGTGTCGAGGGAGACGTTGACGCGCTTGACCCCGAGGTCGGCGAGTTCGGGCGCGAAGCGGCCGAGCTGCGTTCCGTTCGTGGTCATGGTCAGCTCCTCCAGCGCGCCCGTGCCGAGATGGCGGGACAGGCGGCGGAACAGATGCATGATGTCACGCCGCACCAGGGGCTCGCCCCCGGTGATGCGCAGCTTCCTCACCCCGCGCCCGATGAACACCGCGCACAGGCGATCTAGTTCCTCGAGGCTGAGAAGGTCGCGTTTCGGCAGGAAGCTCATGTCGTCGGACATGCAGTAGACGCAGCGCAGGTCGCAGCGATCCGTCACCGAAATGCGCAGGTAGGTGATCGCCCGCTGGAACGGGTCGATCAAGGGCGCGGGCGCGGACAAGGGCGCAGACGCAGGCTTGGACAAGGGCGCGGGGACAGGCGTCACGGGCGCGTCGTCGGTGCGTGGACCCCACATGCGAAACTCTGAACCCTGGTCTGGGGAAGGCACTGGCGTTTGGTCGCGTGACGAACCTAGCATGAAGAAGCATATGAGGTCTTGCACCCGCGCGGGCAAGCGCGCACCGGGGCGACGTGTCCGCACGTGGAACCACCCCTTCCACAAGGAGACTGCCACATGGACCAGCAGACCCCCGCTCAACGAACCACCGCACCCGCTCCGGTCGCATCGGAGCGCTGGCCGACGGAGATCCGGCTGTCGGGCGACAAGCGCAGCCTCATCGTCGCCTTCGAGGATGGCGGGCGCTTCACCCTGCCGGCGGAATACCTGCGGGTGTCGAGCCCGTCGGCCGAGGTCCAGGGCCACTCCCCGGCGGAGCGCAAGGTGATCGGCGGCAAGCGCGAGGTCGCGATCCTCAAGGTCGAGCCCATCGGCAACTACGCCGTGAAGCTCACTTTCGACGACATGCACGACACCGGCCTGTTCGGCTGGGGCTACCTCTACGACCTCGGCCGTGAATACCGGAACCGCTGGGCCACCTACCTATCGGAGCTGGACGAGCGAGGCCTGACGCGCGATCCCGCCATGCGGCCGGCGAAGAAGCCGGCCGGGACTCCGACGGAGAGTTCGGGTGGCGGCAGTTGCGGCACCGGGTGCGGCTGTCATTGAGGGCATATCGATGAGGGCATGCCGATGAGCGTCCGCGGAGCCCATCCCGCACCCGCGACGAACCGGCGCGTCCTGTCCCTCGCCCTGCCGATGACGGTCGCCAACGTCACGACGCCGCTCCTCGGCTTCGTCGGTGCGGCGGTGATCGGGCGGCTCGGCGATGCGGCCCTGCTCGGCGCCATGGCGCTCGGCGCCGTGATCTTCGACGCGATCTTCTGGTCGTTCGGCTCCCTGCGCATGGCGACCGCCGGCCTGACGGCGCAGGCGGTGGGCGCCCGCGACGGCGCGGAGGTCGACCGCACCCTGGCGCGGGCGCTCGCCGCAGGTCTCCTCGTCGGCCTCGTCATCGTGATCCTGCAGGGGCCCATCGGGCAGGGCGCCTTCGCCATCAGCGGCGCGAGCCCGGCGGTGATCGCCGGCCTGTCGGACTATTTCCATATCCGCATCTTCGCGGCGCCCTTCACGCTGGCGAACTACGCCATCCTGGGGTCCGTGCTCGGCCGCGGCCGTACGGATCTCGGGCTCGTGCTCCAGATGGCCATCAACCTCGTCAACATCGCCCTGACCCTCGCCCTCGTGCTCGGCGCGGGCATGAGCGTCGCGGGCGCGGGCCTCGCCACCCTGGTGGCCGAGGCGGTTGGAACCGGGCTGGGGCTCCTCGTCCTCGCCCGACTCGGCTCCTATCCGTTCGGCGTGCCATGGCGGATCGTCGCCGATCCCCTGGCGCTCGCCCGGATGCTCAGCGTCAACGCCGACGTCATGATCCGCACCCTTCTGCTCGTCGCCTGCATTGCGGCGTTCTCGGCCCTCGGCGCACGCTCCGGCGACGTGGTGCTCGCCGCCAACGCCGTCCTGTGGAATCTCTTCATGATCGGCGGCTTCTTCCTCGACGGCTTCGCCACCGCCGCCGAGACCCTGTGCGGACAGGCCGTGGGCGCCCGTGACCAGGCGGGCTTCCGCCGCGCCGCGCGCCTGAGCCTCGCCTGGTGCCTCGCCTTCGGGGCCGCCATCGCGGGCCTGTTCCTCGTGACGGGTGGGGCCTTCATCGACGCGGTGACGACGAACCCCGAGGTCCGCGAGACGGCGCGGGCCTACCTCGTCCCGGCGGCCCTGGCGCCCCTCGTCGCCGCGCTCCCCTTCGCCTTCGACGGCATCTACATCGGCGCCACCTGGACCCGGGCCATGCGCAACCTGATGATCGGGGCCAGCGTCACCTATGGCCTCGCCCTGCTGGCGTTCCACGCGCTGGATCTCGGCAATGCCGGCCTGTGGTCCGCTTTCCTGCTGCTGCTGGGCGGCCGTGGCGTCGGTCAGGCCCTGGCCTATTCGGGCCTGACGGCGCGAACGTTTTCCCCAGCGGTCGAGCCGGGACTGCCCGCGCCGGTACGGCAGGTTGCGTGACCGTAATCGCCCCTCGGGCTGAAAGACCAGGAACCAATAGATCGGACGCGAGCACCCGCTTTGTTTCGAAAAGGTCCAACCACCATCGAATTAGAATGATTCCGATGTGACAATGTGACGAAGAAGCCTCTTTGCTTGCTTGTGTGGCTGGTCTACGCGCTCGATACCCTGCGCGAAGCTCCGATGTGCGAGAGATCCATGACCGCCCGCTCCATCACCGCCCGATGCTTGCCGTCCCTCCTCGTCGCCGGCTTCCTCGCCGCCGGTGCGGTCCTTCCCGCTCACGCGAAGGAGACGCCCATCGGTCCGCACGTGATCCAGAACGGGCTCGAAGTCGCCGCCGTATACCTCCAGCCCATCGAGATGGACCCGCCGGACATGATGCGCGCCGCCGCACAATCCGACCTGCATCTCGAAGCCGACATCCGCGCCGCCAAGGACAACCGCAACGGCTTCGCGGAGGGGGACTGGGTGCCTTCGCTCGCCGTCTCGTTCGAACTGACGAAGCTCGACGGCGAGGCCGCCACGGGGCCGAAGGTGTCCGGCACCCTCATGCCCATGGTGGCCAACGACGGCCCGCATTACGGCGACAACGTCAAGCTGTCCGGGCCCGGCCGCTACCGCCTCAAGCTCACGGTGGCGCCCCCCGGGGCCGGTCAGCATTTCGGCCGCCACGTCGACAAGGAGACCGGGGTCGCCGAATGGTTCAAGCCGTTCGACCTGATCCAGGACTTCACCTTCGCGGGCATCGGCAAGAAGGGCGCGTACTGACCGTGGCCCGGCTGCCGAACCTCCTCGCCGCCGCAGCAACGGCCACCACCCTCGCGCTCGGGCATCCGGCCCGCGCCGAGGACCTGCCGGTCATCAAGGTCGAGATGCGCGACGGGGCGATCATCCCCGAAATCATCGAGGTGCCGGCCAACACCCGGTTCAAGCTTGAGATCACCAACACGGGCAAGAGCCCCGTCGAGTTCGAGAGCACCGAACTGAAGCGCGAGAAGGCGCTGGCCGCCGGCGCCACCTCGTCCATCGTGTTCCGCACCATCGATCCCGGTCGCTACGACGTGTTCGACGACTTCCACCCGGATTCCAAAGCCACCCTCGTGGCGAAGTAGGCAGCGAAACGGACCGAATGGCGAACCCCATGGCGGCATCGGCCTCCATTTCACCGGGCGAGGCCTGGGTCGATGCCAAGCTGGCCGGCCTCGGCCAGTGGCTCCAGCGCAACGGCGGCATCATCCGCACGATCCAATGGGTCGTCGTGGCGATCTACCTCGTCCTCGTCGCGGTCCCGGCCTTCCTGCCGCTCCCTGGACGCACGGCGCACCTGTGGAACGACCTCACGGTGTTCGCCCAGTTCGCGTTCTGGGGCATCTGGTGGCCGTTCGTGCTGGTCAGCATGGTGGTGGTCGGGCGCGCGTGGTGCGGCATCCTCTGCCCCGAAGGCGCCCTCACGGAATTCGCCAGCCGGTGGAGCCTCGGCCGCGCCGTGCCGCGCTGGCTCACCTGGGGCGGCTGGCCGTTCGTGGCGTTCGCCGGCACCACGGTCTACGGCCAGATGGTCAGCGTCTACGGCTACCCGAAACCGGTATTGGCCGTGCTCGGCGGTTCCACGGTGGCGGCCATCGCCGTCGGCCTGCTCTACGGGCGCAACAAGCGGGTGTGGTGCCGCTACCTCTGCCCCGTCAACGGCGTCTTCGCGGTCCTGGCCAAGCTCGCGCCGGTGAGCTTCCAGGTCGATCACGCGGCGTGGAGCGCATCGCCGAAGCCGAAGGGCGAGAGCTTCAACTGCGCGCCCCTGGTCCCGGTCAAGACCATGAACGGCGCCGGCGCCTGCCACATGTGCGGACGCTGCAGCGGCTATCGCGGGGCCGTGCGCCTCGCCCGGCGGTCGCCCACCCACGAGATCGTCAACGTCGCCGGCAACGAGCCGAGCCTCGACCAGACCGCCCTCATCCTGTTCGGCATGATGGGCCTCGCGGTGGGCGCGTTCCAGTGGTCGTCGAGCCCGTGGTTCATCGACGTCAAGCAATGGCTCGCCACGATCCTGATCGAGCGCGGCATCTCCTGGCCCCTGGAGACGACACTGCCGTGGTTCGTCCTCACCAACTACCCCGAGCACAACGACGTGCTCAGCCTCCTCGACGGCGTGCTGCTGCTCGCCTACATCGTCGCCTCGGCCCTCATCCTCGGATCGTCCCTGTCGGGCTTCGTGGCCCTCGGCACCCGCGCCCTCGGGGCGTGGTCGACCCAGCGGTTCCACCACCTCACCCAGACGCTGATACCGGTCGCCGGCTGCGGCGTCTTCCTCGGCCTCTCGGCCCTCACCGTGACGTTCCTGCGCGGCGACGGTCTCGTCATCCCCTATGTCTCCGAATTGCGCGGCGGTCTCCTCCTCGGCAGCAGCCTGTGGAGCACCTGGCTCGCCTGGCGGGTGTCGGGGCTCTACGCGGCCGGGGCGCGCCGGATCGCCGCCACCCTCGCCATCGCAGCGGCCTGCGGCCTCTCGGTGTTCGGCTGGGTGCTGCTGTTCTGGATCTGGTAACCCGCGCGGCCCTTCGGCGCGCACACAAGGATATCCGCGCATGATCGGCGCTTTCGTCATCGCCTTCCGCGAGGTCATCGAGGCCGGCCTCATCGTCGGCATCGTGCTCGCCGCGACACGCGGGATCAGTGGGCGCGGCCGCTGGATCGCCCTGGGTATCGTCGGGGGACTGGCGGGCGCCGCCCTCATCGCGCTGTTCGCGGAAAAAATCTCCGACGCCTTCGAGGGTGCCGGCCAGGACATCCTCAACGCCGCCGTGCTCATCGTCGCCGTGCTGATGCTGATCTGGCACAACACCTGGATGAGCAAGCACGGTCGCGAACTCGCCGGGGAGCTGCGCGCGGCCGGCGACAAGGTCCGCACCGGACAGACCACGGCGGCCGCCCTGGCCCTCGTGGTCGGCGCCGCGATCCTGCGCGAGGGCGCCGAGCTCGTGCTGTTCCTCTACGGCCTCGTCGCATCCGGCACCTCCGGGATCGATATCCAGCTCGGGGCGCTCGCGGGCGTCGCGGCCGGTGCCGCCCTGTCGGGGGTGAGCTATTTCGGTCTCGCCGCCATCCCGACCCGCTACGTCTTCTCGGTGACGAGCGCGCTGATCATCTTCCTCGCCGCCGGCCTCGCCTCGCAGGCCGCTCAGTTCCTGGTGAACGCGGGCGTCGTCACCGTGCTCGATCGCCCCCTGTGGAACACCACCGCGATCCTGCGGGAGGACAGCCTCGCGGGCCGCGTGCTCCACGCCCTCGTGGGCTACACCGACCGGCCGAGCGTCCTCCAGGGCCTCGTCTACCTTGGCACCATCCTGGTCATGGTCGCCCTGATGCAATGGTCGTCGGCGGACAAGCGCCGGCAGGTCCGCACGGCCTGAGGCGCGCGAGGTCGTCATGCACGCCAGCCCCACGCCCGACGCCCCGGCGGCCGAGACCATCGGATTCGACGCGTTCCTCGCCGTGGATATCCGGGTCGGAACCATCGTGTCGGCCGAGCCGTTCCCGGAGGCTCACAAAGCCGCCCTGAAGCTCGTCATCGATTTCGGCGGCAGCATCGGCCGGAAGCGGTCGAGCGCCCAGATCACCGAGCATTACCGGGCCGAGGACCTGCCCGGCCGTCAGGTCGCCGCCGTGGTGAATTTTCCGCCCCGGCAGATCGGGCCGTTCCGGTCCGAGGTGCTGACCCTGGGCCTTCCCGACGCCGCCGGGGCGGTGGTGTTGTTCGCGCCGGACAAACCCGTGCCGAACGGCGGGCGCCTGTTCTGACTTATCGGCGCAGGGGCGCGGCCGCGATCCACTCGCCGATGCGGCCGCTCAGAACGACGGGATCGCCCGCGAGCGCCACCACCTTCCGACGAGCCGTCTCGCCCGAGACGATGCGGATCTCGCTGCGCCGCAGCTCCAGGACCTCGGAAAGGTAGCCGATCAAGGCCGCGTTGGCGGCGCCCTCCACCGGCGGGGCAGCGACGCGCAGCTGCACGGCAATCCGTCTGTCAGCCCCGGCGACGAGACCGTCGAGGCCGGACCGCGCGGCGCGGGGGGTGAGCCGGACGGCGAGGCGCACGCCGTCCGCATGGGCGGTATAGGGGAGGGCCGGCGTCACAGCTCGCCCGTGAGGAACTGCGCCCGGCCGTGGCCGAACGACCAATCGGCGTCGCTGTTGACCATGCAGGACACCATCACGTCGGCCGGAGCGATGCCGCAGGCGGCCTCCAACTTCTCCGTGAGCAGGCGATAGAAATCCTGCTTCATCTCCTGCGAACGCGGGCGGGTGAACACCTGCACTACCACCACGTCCTCCGTGCGCGGGATGCCGAGGCCGGTATCCTCGACGATCATCCGCGACGGCTTGTGCTCGGTGACGATCTGGTAGCGGTCGCCGGCCGGCACCCGGAAGGCTTCCAGCATGGCCTCGTGGGCCGCATCGAGCAGGGTCTTCAGCTCGGCCTCGGTACGGCCTTCGATGAGATCGAAGCGGATCAACGGCATGGCACTCTCACTCTTCGGGATCGACGAGCCGCGGCAGAACGGCTGCCTTGCTTGGTTTCGTCGGCGACGTCGGGCGAGACCATAGCAGTCCCTGTCCGCTCGCGTCCCGATTCGGGGAAGGAACTGCCATTCGCGGGGCCGTGCGGGGTGCCCAGGCGCCGATGTTGCATTAAGGTGCGCGGCGATTTCACAGGAACCCGCGATGTCCGACCTCCGCCTCCGCCGCAGCGTGCTGTATATGCCCGGTTCGAACCAGCGTGCTTTGGAAAAGGCCCGGACCCTCGCCGCCGATTCGCTCATCCTCGACCTCGAGGACGCGGTGGCGCCCGACGCCAAGGAACTCGCGCGCGAGCAGGTCTGCGCGGCGGTCAAGGAAGGCGGCTACGGCAAACGCGAGATCGTCATCCGGGTCAACGCGCCCCAGACGCCCTGGGGTGAATCCGACCTCAAGGCGGCGATCCAGGCCCGACCCGACGCGATCCTGATGCCGAAGGTCTCCTCGCCCGCCGTGCTGGAGAGCATCGCCAACCACCTCGAAGCCTTGGAGGCGCCCGACAGCATCGCCGTCTGGGCCATGATCGAGACTCCGGCGGCCATCCTCAACATTCAGGACATCGCGAAAGCCCGGCGCGACCGGCGCACCCGGCTCACCGGTTTCGTGCTCGGCACCAACGATCTCGCCAAGGACACCTGGGCCCAACTCGTGCCCGGCCGCGTGCCGATGCTGCCGTGGATGATGTTCACCCTCGCGGCCGCCCGCGCCGAGGGTCTGATCATCCTCGACGGCGTCTGGAACGACATCGGCGATGTGGACGGCTGCCGCGCCGAGTGCCAGCAGGCGCGCGACCTCGGCTTCGACGGCAAGACCCTGATCCACCCCAACCAGATCGAGCCGGCCAACACCTGCTTCGCCCCCACGGAAGAGGAGGTCCGCCGCGCCCGCATCGTCATCGAGGCGTTCGACAAGCCCGAGAACCTGAAGCGCGGCGCCATCAAGATCGAGGGCCGCATGTACGAGCGGCAGCATATCGGCATGGCCCGCCGGGCGGTGAACTGGTCGGAGGCCATCGCGGCCAAGGGGCAGTAGGGGCGCCTCGCGACGGCCGGGCCACTCAACCGTGAAGGTGGTCGAGGAGCGCCCGGCCCGCTTCGGTGACCGCGTAGTGCGTGCGCTGGGTGCGGGGGGCGCGCTCGATCACCGTCAGCAGCGCCGCCTCGCCGTCCAGGACTTCGACGGCCCGCAGCACGAGGGCATGCTCGACGCCGAACACGCGCGAAAAGCTGCGGCTGTCGGCGGCGAGGGCGAGGTGCAGGGCCGCGAGCACGCCCGCTTCCAGGGTCGAGAGCCCGGGCTGCAGGGCGGCGACGGAATCCGTCACCGCCAGGAAGGTTTCGGCGTCGGCCGGGGGTTCGCTCACGCGGCGGCCGGCGCGCGGAGGTGGACGAGCACCGACTTCGAGGTCGGCGTGTCGCTGCCCTCGCCGAAGGTCGAGAGCGGCACGAGGACGTTGAGCTCAGGGTAATAGCCCGCGAGCGAGCCGCGCGGCATGTCGAAGGGCACGAGGCGGAAGCTCTCCGCCACCCGGGTCACGCCGTCGTCGTGGTTGCCGACGATATCGACCCGGTCGCCCATGCGCGCGCGGATCTCCGCGAGGTCGTCGGGATGGGCGAAGACCACCCGGCGTTCGCCGTAGACGCCGCGATAGCGGTCGTCGAGGCCGTAGATGGTGGTGTTGTACTGGTCGTGGCTGCGGAAGGTCTGCAGCACGAAGGTGCCGGGCGTCGTGCTAGCGCGCTGGTGCTCCGTCGTCTCCGGCAGCACGTCGGCCGAGAAGTTGGCGAGCCCCGTCTCGGTCTCGAAGTTGCGCTCGGCGGCGAGGTTTCGGAGCATGAAGCCGCGCGGACGCCGCACCCGGACGTTGTAGCCCGCGAACCCCGGGATCGTGCGCTCAATGAGATCGCGGATCCGGTCGTAATCCTCCGTGAGCGACGCCCAGTCGACCCGCTCCGAACCGACGGTCGCCGCCGCCATGCCGGCGATGATGGCGATCTCGGACAGGAGCTCCTTCGAGGCCGGCTTGTTGATGCCGCCCGAGCCGTGGACCATGCTCATGGAATCCTCGACCGTCACGATCTGGGTCTTGCCCCGGGCGTTGCGGTCGATCTCCGTGCGGCCGAGGCACGGCAGCAGGTAGGCGACGCGGCCCGGCACGAGGTGCGAGTGGTTGAGCTTCGTCGCGATGTGGACGGTGAGCTCGCAGGATGCGAGGGCCTTGGCGACGAGGGCCGTGTCCGGCGTGGCGCGGGCGAAGTTGCCGCCGAGCCCGATGAACGCCTTCGACGAGCCGTCCAGCATGGCGCCGATGGCCGCGATGACGTTGTGGCCGTGACGGCGCGGCGCGGTGAAGCCGAACGTGGTCTCCAGGGCGTCGAGAAGGGCGGCGGAGGGCTTTTCGTTGATGCCCACCGTGCGGTCGCCCTGCACGTTGGAATGGCCGCGCACGGGGCACAGGCCGGTGCCGGGCCGCCCGACATGGCCGCGCAGGAACAGCACGTTGGCGAGTTCGCGAACCGTTGCGACGGAATGGCGGTGCTGGGTCACGCCCATGGCCCAGGTGCAGATCACCTTGTCGGCCCCGAGATAGACCTGCGCCGCGACCTCGATATCGGCGCGGGACAGGCCGGACTGATCCTCGATGGCCTCCCAGGTGGTGGCGTCGACGACGGCCCGGTATGCGTCGAGCCCGGCGGTGTGATGGATGAGGAATGCACGGTCGAGGACGGACGGCTTGCCGGCGTCGAGCGCCGCGTCGTCGGCGGCGAACACCGCCTTGGCGATGCCCCGGAAGGCCGCCATGTCGCCGCCGAGGCGCGGCTGGTAATAGTGGCTCGCCACGGGCGCGCTCGCGCCGCGCAGCATCTCGACGGTGTTCTGCGGATCGGCGAAGCGCTCGAGGCCGCGCTCGCGCACGGGGTTGAACACCACCACGCGGGTGCCGCGCTGGGCGGCCTTGCGCAGGTCGCCGAGCATGCGCGGATGGTTGGTGCCGGGGTTCTGGCCAACGACGAAGATCGCGTCGGCCTTCTCGAAATCTTCCAGCAGCACGGTGCCCTTGCCGATGCCGATGGCCGCCTGGAGGGCGATGCCGCTGGCCTCGTGGCACATGTTCGAGCAGTCGGGGAAGTTGTTGGTGCCGTAATGCCGAGCGAACAGCTGGTAGAGATACGCGGCCTCGTTGGATGCGCGGCCGGAGGTGTAGAACTCTGCCTGATCGGGATGGTCGAGGGCGTTGAGAGCAGCGCCGATGGCCGCGAAGGCCTCGGGCCAAGTGGTCGGCACGTAGCGGTCGCTGGTGGCGTCGTAGCGCATGGGATGGGTGAGCCGGCCCTCGCCCTCGAGGGCGTAGTCGGTCCAGCCGCGCAGCTCGCTCACGGTGTGCTTGGCGAAGAACTTCGGCGGGGTGCGCTTGTCGGTTGCTTCCCAAGACACCGCCTTGACGCCGTTCTCGCAGAACTCGAACGAGGAGCCGTGCGCCGGGTCACCCCAGGCGCAGCCCGGACAATCGAACCCATCGGGCTGGTTGGCCTTCAGCATGGCGCGGGCGCCCGAGAGCGGTGCGCGGCTGCCGAGGAGATGCTTGCCACAGCTTTTCAGCGCACCCCAGCCGCCGGCGGCGGACGAACGCTTGGGAGACGCGACCGGGTGATCCATGGACGATCCTGATGGGAAAGCTTCTGAGGTCGTAGCGACCTGCTTGCGTGAGGGACTACCGCACCGCACAGCGGCGCCTCAATCGGTCAAAAACGCAGGCCAGTCATGCGCTTGCACCGGGAAAGGTTTTACCCGGCTGGGTTTCGCCCGGGTTAAGGCACTGCGCTGCCGCACGCAGGTGGGGTATGCGTCGGCGAGGGGGCCTGCGGGCCTGGAACGGGCGAGGAGATCACCAGGATGCGAACCCCCGTACGGGTCAGCGCGGCCGTCGTCGTGGGCATCGCCGTCGCCGTCGCGATGATGGCGCACGATCGCCAGATGGACGCCGAATGGGCGATCTCGCCGGCGCAGATCGCGGACGCGCGAGGGGCGGGCAAGCCCGGCGTCGAGACCGCCCCGGGCCGGTTCGCGCGCCAGCCCGTGGCGAGCGAGGGCGCCGACCTCCTGCCGGTGAAATGGGGGCTGATCGGCCTGTTCGCCGCCTGCGTGGTCCTGGCCGGAACCGGCCGGCGGCGGTCGCGTCCCTAACCCGGCAGAGCCGCGAGAGCTTCGGCGTCCCGTCCGACGAACCCGGCCAAGCTGCCCGCGCCCTCGGCCGCCATCCGGGCGACGAGGCCGGCCTTGATCGACCCGATCAGGGCCGGCCCCTGATAGACCAGGGCGGAGTAGAGTTGGAGCAGGCTCGCACCCGCCAGGATCTTGGTCCAGGCCGCCTCGGCCGAATCGATGCCGCCGACACCCACGAGGGGGATCCGGCCGCCGACGCGCAGGTAGGTCTGCGCGAGCAGCCGCGTCGCGGGCTTGAACAGGGGTCGGCCGGAAAGGCCGCCGGTCTCGCGGGCAAGCGCCGTCTCGGCGAGGGTCGCGGGTCGCGCGATGGTGGTGTTGGAGACGACGAGGGCCTGCACGCCACGCTTCAGGGCGGTGGCCGTCATGGCGTCGAGGGCCGCGAGGGTGATGTCGGGTGCGATCTTGAGCAGGATCGCCGTACCGGGATGGACCGCGTCGCGGGCTTCCACAACCCGCGCCAGCAGGTCGTCGAGGAAGGCCTCGCCCTGAAGGTCGCGCAGGCCCGGGGTGTTGGGGGACGACACGTTGACGGTGACGAAATCGACGAGGGGCGCGAGGGCGCGGGTGCAGGCGACATAATCGGCGAGGCGGTCCGTCGCCTCCTTGTTGGCCCCGATGTTGACGCCGATCCGGCCGGGCTTGTCCCGCCGGGCCGCGAGCCGGCGACGCACCGTGTCGAGGCCTTCGCTGTTGAGGCCGAACCGGTTGATCACGGCACCATCGGCCTTCAGGCGAAACACGCGCGGGGTGGGATTGCCCGCCTGCGCCTTCGGCACCACGCCGCCGACCTCGACGAAACCGAAGCCGAGGCCGAGGAGCGCGTCGGGCACCTGGGCGCCCTTGTCGTAGCCGGCGGCGAGGCCGACGGGGTTGGGGAAACTGCGGCCGAGGATCTCCACGGCGAGGCGTGGATCGTCGGGCGGCGGGCGGCGCGGCGGCAGCAGGGACAGGCCCCGGATCGTGAGGTTGTGGGCCGCCTCGGCATCGAGGCTGTGCAGCAGGGGTTTGGCGAGGGGAAACAGCGCGCCGATCATGCGGCGTCTCCGAAACGTTCCGGGAAGACGTGGTTGCCGTCGGGCCCGACCGGCAGGTCGTGAACCGCCCGCACGGCCCCGAGTGGGAGGTCGCCGTAGAGGTGCGGGAACAGGTCGCCGCCGCGCGAGGGCTCGAAGCGGAGCGCCGCCCCCAGGGCCTCGGTGTCGACGGCGACGAGTAGGAGGTCGTGCACGCCGGAGAAATGCCGCGTCGCCGTCTCGGCCGCCTGGGGCGCGGTGGAGAAGTGGATGAAGCCGTCGGCGACGTCCACGGGCGCGCCGGTGAAACGTCCTTGCGCCTCCGCCGTCGCCCAGAGATCGCGCGGGCAGATCTTGTAGACGAGGGGCATCGGGTCTCCTTCGCGCGAGGGTCGCTCGCGTCCGGCGATAGAGCGCAGGCCGGCTCGCCGCAACCGAATCCGCTCGGCCGCCCCCGATCCTTCGGCGGCTCGTGGGCGGGGCGAAACCCGCGGGGGGCCATGCCGTTGCTTTCTGGGTATTTTAGTTCTACTTTCCTACACGTAGGCTGAGCGTCTTACACACTTTCCGTCGCGAGCCTCTCATGCTGTCGCACGAGCAGATCTGGACCGCCATCGATCGATTGGCCGAGCGCCACGGCTTCTCGGCCTCCGGCCTCGCGCGCCGTGCCGGCCTCGACGCGACGAGCTTCAACCGTTCGAAGCGAATCGGCCCGGACGGGCGCAAGCGCTGGCCTTCAACCGAATCCATCGCCAAGGTCCTGACCGCCACGGGCGCCAGCCTCGACGAGTTCCTGCGCCTCATCGAAGTCCGGACCGGACCGACCCGATCGATGATCCCCCTCGTGGGCATGACCCAGGCGGGGTCCGGACGGCTCTTCACCGACGAGGGCATGCCCACCGGCGGTCCCGGCTGGGAGGAGATCGAGTTTCCCGATCTCGCCGACGACCGGGCCTTCGCCCTGGAAGTGCAGGGCGATTCCATGGCGCCGCTCTACCGCGACGGCGACGTGCTCATCGTCTCGCCCTCCGCCAGCGTACGCAAGGGCGACCGCGTCGTGGTGCGCCTGAGCGCAGGAGAAGTCCTGGCCAAGGAACTCAAGCGCCGCACCGCCCGCACCATCGAACTCGTATCGCTCAATCCCGACCATGCCGACCGAGTCGTCAACGTGGCCGAGATCGCCTGGATCGGCCGGGTGATGTGGGTGCGGCAGTAGCGGCCCGTACGAAGCTTTGCCGCTTCGCCGGATCGGTTTATGCCTGAGATCCCGAAGGCGGAACGTGCCTCGCGGAACGCCCGGTCACCCGCGGTTCTCGTGTCGAACCCCGATGGGCCGAGGGCGTTTCGTGAAGAGGCGCCGAGAAGCCTCGCACGCGCGGACAGGCCATGGCATCGCCCCCACCGGACGATCAGGCGCCGGACGACCGGCCGGATGCGGCCCCGCAGGCCTACCTCGTGGCGTCGCGGGTGCCGGCACTGCTCGTCGAGGCCGGCCCGGACGGCGAACGGATCGTCTTCGCCAACCCGGCGTTCCTGACGCTCACCGGCTACGGCGCCGAGGCGGTGACCGGCCGCAGCACCCATTTCCTCCTCGGACCGGATACGGACCGGGCGGCGCGGATCGCCCTCGCGACGGCGCTCACCGATACGCCGCCCGAGGGCGTCGAGTTCCTGGCCTATACCCGCGCCGGAGCCGCGTTCTGGGCGCAGATCCTGGTGGCGCCGGTGCCCGGCACCGATCGGCGGCTCGTCCAGATCGTCGACGTCTCCCGCCGTCGCGATGCCGAAGGGGCCCTCAGCCTGTCGCGCCAGCGCGAGGCGCTCGGCCTCCTCACCAACAGCGTGGCGCACGAGTTCAACAATTTCCTCCAGATCCTCATCGGCTACATCGACGGCCTGAAACGGCGTCTGAGCGACCGCGACGAGCCCTTCATCCAGCGCGCCATCCTGCGCTCCACGGATGCGGCGGAGCGGGCGACGATCCTGACACGCCAGCTCCTCGCGTTCTCGCGTCGGATCGCCCCGGACGTCCGGCCCGTGGACCTCAACGCCCTGATCACCGAGTTCGGCGCACGCATGGGTCCGAGTCTGCCGGTGCGGATCAGCCTCGACATCCGCACCACGCCGGGCCTCGCCTGCGGCCTGAGCAACCCGCGCCAGGTGGAACTCGCCCTCAACCACATCGTGGCCAACGCGTGCGAGGCGATGCCGGGAGCGGGCCGCATCACCATCGCGACCTTCGCGGTACCGGTGGGGGATCGCGCCCTGCAGCGCCCCGGGGACGGCGCCGTCGGCATCACGGTGACGGATACCGGCCACGGCATGTCGCCCGAGATGGCGGCGCGCGCGCTCGCTCCGTTCATCACCAGCCGTGAGGCCGGGCGCGGCACCGGCCTCGCCATCGTCCATGGTCTGGTCAAGCGCCAGAACGGCACGGTGAACCTCGAGAGCAAGCCCGGCGAAGGCACCGTGGTCCGCCTTGTCTTCCCGGCCGTGGCCTGAGGGCGGAAAAAAAGCGCGGGGCGAGATGGACTAAAACCGCGCCTCGCCCGTCACCATATAGTGACTGGCGCTTCCGCCAGACTCTCAAACGAACCGCATCAGGGGCGAATCCATGCTCACCACCCCCACGCGCCGCAAGCGCGCGGCCACCATCCTCACGCTCGCCGCCACGCTGGCACTGGCGGCGCCCTTGGCGGAGGCACGTCCGGGCGGCAGCAGCGGCGGCATGGGTTCGCGCGGCTCGCGCACTCACGATGCCCCCTCGGCCACCACCACGGCCCCCTCGACCGCAGCGCCGATCCAGCGCACGCAGACCCTGCCCGGTCCGGCCATGGGCAATCCCGGCATGAACCCGGCTGCGGCCCAGCGCCCGCGCTTCGGTGGCGGCTTCATGGCGGGCCTTCTCGGCGCCGGCCTCCTCGGCGCGCTCCTCGGCAGCGGCTTCTCGGGCGGGCTCGGCGGCATCGCGTCGTTCATCGGCCTCCTGCTCCAGGTCGGCCTCCTCGTCCTCATCGTCTCCTTCGCCGTGCGCTGGTTCCGCCGTCGCCAGGCGAGTCCGGCCGCGGCCGGTCACGCTCGCTCGGACCTGAGCGGCAACGGTGCGAACGGGACCGGCATGGGTGGGACCGGCATGGGCGGTGGCCTCGGCGGCAATGCCGGCCGCGGCCCCGTGGGTGGCGCCCTCGGCGGAATGGGTCGCGGTCCTGCGCCCGTGCAGCCGGTGCAGGCGCGTCCGGTCCAGATCGGACCGGGTGACTTCGAGAGCTTCGAGATCGCCCTGAACGGGGTTCAGGACGCCTACGGCCGTGAGGACGTGCCCGCCCTGCGCAACCTCGCGACCCCCGAGATGGCCGGCTACTTCGTCGAGGAGCTCCGTGCCAACGAGGCCAAGGGTGTCGTCAACCGCATCTCCGACGTGAAGCTCCTTCAGGGCGACCTGTCGGAATCGTGGGGCGAGGGCAACGCCGAGTACGCCACCGTGGCCATGCGCTACGCCATCAAGGACGTCACCCTGGACCGTCGCACCAACCGCGTCGTCGAGACTGGCGCACCCGAGGCCGTGGAGCTCTGGACCTTCGTGCGCGAGCGCGGCGGTCGCTGGGTACTCTCGGCGATCCAGCAAGGTCACTGAAGCCTTCACCATCCGAATGAAAAGCGAGGGCCGCCCGGGAAACCGGGCGGCCCATTTCGTTTCGATCGATGGGTCCCGGACGCCGAATGGGTACGTCGGTCCATCGTCGTCGCATCACGCTTTGACGGACGCACAAGACTTACAGGATCTCATTATGGATTTAATATGCAGGTCAATACTCGCGAATTGCTGATTCCTATATGCCCGAATTTTGGCGGGCCTCGATATTTGCGTCGCAACGCAAAAACCTACAAGTAAAAACAAGACATTTGTAATTTGTACCGAGCCCTATAGGCTAAAAGCAAACATATAAATTTGTTAACCATCCTATTAAGCCACGGGTTTGTGAAGAAACGCCGTTTCGACTTGGAAATAATTATCGCAGATCAAGAAAGGACGCAGCTGGAACTCGCTTGGTCATCGCAATGCTGACAACTCAAGGTTGCATATTCTACGAGCATGACTATCGCCTCGTCGGATTGTCCGCCGTCATTTGTATCCTCGGTTGTTTTGCTGCGACGACGACGATGGCTCAGGTGGAACTGTCGGGTCAGCGCGCCTTCTCGCGCTGGATGCTCGCCTCGGCGGCCGTCTTCGGCTGTAGCGTGTGGTCGCTGCACTTCGTCGCCATGCTGGCCTTCACACCCGCGACCGAGATCGCCTACGAACTCGGCCTTACGGGCGCGTCGATCCTGGTGTCCGTCCTCGGAACCTTGCTCGCGCTCCTCGTGCGGCACCGCCTGCTCGGCACCCCCATGGCCGCAGTGCTCCCCGGCACGATCCTGGGTCTGAGCGTCGCCGGCATGCATTACCTCGGCGTCAGTGCGATGCGGGCCTCCAGCCTCGTCGTGCTCGATCCTTCCTACGTCATCGCCTCGGTGGCGCTCAGCGTGGGGTTCGGGATCGTTGCCCTGACCCGAGCCCAGGCGCTTCTCAGCCTCGCGCGGCGCGTCGAGGTGGCGATCTGGCTCACCCTCGCGATCTGTGGCCTACACTTCACCGGTATGGCCGCCGTGTCGATCACCTCCCTGGAGCCCCTGGAGGGGGCCGACCTTCTTCTCGGGTCGACGCAGCTCGGCTTCGCGGTCGGGTCCATCAGCCTGCTCGTCCTCGTCGCCGGCCTGACGGCCCTGCTGCTGCAGCAGCACCTGTCGCGTCGCAACCTCGACGAGATCAGCCGGATGCGGTTGCTCAGCAACCTGGCCTACGAGGTCCTGCTCATTCATCGTGACGGAAAGGTACTTGAGGTCAACAGCGCCGGAACGCGCCTGTTAGGCATGCCGGTCGAGGACATCATCGGCAAGCCGGTCCTCGATCTCTTCTCCCGGTCCGACGCCCCAGCCCTGATCCGGCGCGCGACCCGGCGGTTGGAGGACCTGCATCCCGAGGAGTTCGAGGCGCGTACGGGGGCGGGCGTCCTCGTTCCCGTGGAACTGTCGTGCCGCATCATCGAGTTCGGCGGTCGACCGGCGACCGCGGTCGCCCTGCGCGATCTCACGGCGCTCAGGCGTGACGAAGCCCGCATCCGTCACCTCGCCCTGCACGATGCCCTGACGGATCTGCCCAACCGCTACCTGATGGAGCAGCGCATCGATCACGCGATCGCGACCGCTGCACAGGTCGGGAGCGGTCTGGCGGTGCTCTATCTCGACCTCGATCGTTTCAAGCCGATCAACGACCTGTACGGACATGCGGCGGGCGACGAGCTGCTGGTTCAGGTGTCCCGGCGTCTCCTCGGCGAGCTGCGCCCGACCGACACCCTCGCGCGGATCGGCGGTGACGAGTTCATCGTCGTTCTACCCCAGGCGGCGACGCCGGCGCATGTCTCGGAGGTGGCGACCCAGCTCCTCGCCGAACTCGCCCGGCCGTTCCGGATCGATAGCCACACCGTCGAGATCGGTGTCTCGGTAGGCATCGCGCTCTACCCGGACGACGGTACCACGGTGGAGAGCCTGCTGCGCGCCGCCGATACGGCACTGTATCGGGTGAAGGACGAGGGACGCGGTGGCCTGCGCTTCTTCGAAGCGTCCATGGATGCGCAGCTCCACGCCCGGCGCACCCTCGAGCACGAACTGAGCGGCGCAATCGCCCGCGACGAGTTGCAGCTGTTCTACCAGCCCATCGTGAACGCCCGCACCGGCGAGATCGAGACCTTCGAAGCCCTCATCCGCTGGCAGCACCCGGAGCGCGGCCTCGTCTCACCGGCCGAATTCATTCCCCTGGCCGAGCAGGCCGACCTCATCGCGTCGATCGGGCGGTGGGTGATCGACACGGCCTGCGCCACGGCGGCGACCTGGCCGAAAGCGTGGCGCGTCGCCGTCAACGTCTCTCCGAGCCAGTTCCGGCAATCGGACGTGCCGGCCATCGTCGCCGCGGCCCTCGCCCGGAATGCCCTCGACGCGAGCCGCCTCGTCGTCGAGATCACCGAGAGCGTCTTCATTCAGGACGCGACGAACGCGGTGGACGTACTCTCGCGCCTGCGCCAGCAGGGCGTTCGCCTGGCCCTCGACGATTTCGGATCGGGCTATTCGAGCCTGAGCTACCTGCAACAGTTCAAGTTCGACAAGATCAAGATCGACCAATCCTTCGTGCGCCGGCTCGGGCAGGACGCCGACACCCTGACGATCATCGGCGCCATCGTGAATCTCGGGCACAACCTCGGCCTCCACGTCACCGTCGAGGGGGTGGAGACGGCCGATCAGCTCGAAATTCTGCGGGGCCTCGGCTGCGACCAGATGCAGGGCTACCTGTTCGCGCGGCCATCCCCCACGATCACCGGCCGGGAGCTGGAACAGGCCCGTTTGCGCGCGATGTTCGCGGAGACGTTCGTCAGGGCGCGCGCCTGAACGGCGTGCGCCGGCGGGACTACACGCCCGCGGGACTAGGTGCCCGACGCCAGGGCCTGCGCCATGGCGACGAACCCGGCCACCGGCACCTCCTCGGCCCGCGCGGTCTCGGGAATGCCCGCGGCCGCCAGCAGGAGTGCGGGATCGGGGGTCGCGGCCTTGAGGCTCTGGCGCAGCATCTTCCGGCGCTGGCCGAAGGCCGCGCGGGTGACGCGCTCCAGGGTCTCGACGGCGCAGGGCAGGGGGGAGGACCTGGGCGTCAGCCGCACCACGCTCGACGTCACCTTGGGCGGTGGCACGAAGGCGGACGGGGCGACGTCGAACAGGATGTGGGCTTCCGTGCGCCAGCCGCACAGGACGCCCAGGCGACCGTAATTCGCGCGGTCGGATTCGTCCGCCACGATGCGCTCGGCGACCTCGCGCTGAAACATCAGGGTGAGGCTGTCCCACCACGGCGGCCACACCGGCGCGGTGAGCCAGCCCGTCAGCAGGGGCGTTCCGATATTGTAGGGAAGGTTGGCGACGATCCGCACGGGCCCGGTGCCCAGACCCGCTTCAATGAGGGGCACGGGATCGAAGGTGAGGGCGTCGGCATCCACCACGTCGAGGCGGCCCCGGTAATGCGCGGCGATCTCGGCCAGCGCCGGCAGGGCGCGCGGATCGCGCTCGACGGCGATCACCCGGGCGGCGCCGGCACTCAGGAGCGCGCGGGTGAGGCCGCCGGGGCCGGGGCCGATCTCCACCACGGTGACGCCCTCGAGGGGGCCGGCCGACCGGGCGATGCGACCCGTGAGATTGAGATCGAACAGGAAGTTCTGGCCGAGCGCCTTCTTCGGCTCCAGGCCGTGCGCGCGCACGACGTCGCGCAGGGGCGGCAAGCCGTCGTCGGCGCGGTGGTCGATATCGCTCATGACTTGGGGCTTTTCGCGAGGCGGGCGGCGAGGCGCAGGGCCGCCATCAGGCTGTCCGGGCGGGCGATGCCCCTTCCGGCGATGTCGAAGGCGGTGCCGTGGTCCGGCGAGGTCCGGATGAACGGCAATCCCAGGGTCACGTTGACCCCGTCGTCGAACGCGATGGTCTTGATCGGGATCAAGGCCTGGTCGTGGGTCGGGGTCAGGGCCACGTCGTAGGTCGCTCGCGCCCGCGCGTGGAACAGGGTGTCGGCGGGCAGCGGACCGCGGATGTCGATGCCCTCGCCCTGGAGCTGCGCCACCGCCGGCTCCAGCACGTCGCGATCTTCCAGGCCCATGGTGCCGTTCTCGCCCGCGTGCGGGTTGAGACCCGACAGGACGAGGCGGGGGTTCGCGAGGCCGAAGCGATGGCGCAGGTCGTGGGCGACGATGCGGGCGGTGGCGACGACGAGCTCCCGCGTGAGCAGCTCGGGAACCCGGCGCAGGGCCACGTGAATCGTCACCGGCACCACCGCGAGGGTCTCGCTCCACAGCATCATCACCGGAAGCGGTACCGCCTCGCCGGGCTCGACGCTCAGCGCCGCGAGGAACTCGGTATGCCCCGGATGGGCGAAGCCGACCTGGGTCAGGACGTACTTGGCGATGGGGTTGGTCACGAGCGCCGTGGCGATCCCGGCGCGCACCAGGGCGACGCCCGCGGTGATGGATTCGAGGGTCGCGCCGGCGTTGGCCGAGTCCGGACAACCCGCCACGGCGCCGATGCGGGCGCCGCTCGGCAGGGGCATCACCGGGAGCGCGCGGGGAAACACCTCGGTGGCGTAATCCGGGCCGACCTCCGCGATGGGGATCGAGAACCCGAGTTCGCTCGCGCGCCGCTCGACGAAATCCGGGTCGCCGATGAGGAAGAACGGCGGCAGACCGGGGCCTTCGTCGCGGTCCCGCCACGCCATCAGGGCGAGTTCCGGCCCGATCCCGGCCGGATCGCCGAGGGTGAGGGCGATCGGTTGGTGATCGGTCACGCGGCGGTCCGTCCTTGCGCTGTCATGCCGACCGCGTCGCAGGTCGGGGCCGACAAGGCAAGGCGGCCGGGCTCACCGGATGGTGGCGATCCCGTCGGACGTGGTGGCGGTGCCGAGGTTCTGGCGCAGGTCCGCCTCGCCGAGGGTCTTGAGCTCGACGCGCAGCAGCACCGTGCGGTTGCGCTCCGCCGTGCCCAGCGCCGTGGCGATGGGCGAAACGATGTAGTTCAGGGACACCGTAGTGCACTCGTCCTGATAGCCGGCCCCGAGGCTGATGCCCGAGAGGTAGGACTTGCCGGGATTCACGTAGATCGGCGACGGGCCGACGGGGTTCTGCAGATAGGCGGTGTAGGCGTCGGCGAAGTTGTCGCGCACGTCGAGGTAGTGGCTCAGATCCACCAGGGCCGAGCCGGTGACGAACCAGTTCGGCGTCACATGGTAGGTGGCGGACGCGGTCACGCCCTCGCGCCGATGTACGAAGCCGAGGGCCGGCTGGGCCTCGTAGTAGGAATAGAATACCGACAGGTCGAGGGGCAGGAACGGGGCGAAGCGGGCCGTCACGCCCGTCTCGAACCGGTTGACGGCAAAATCCCGCTGGTCGAACCGCGCCCGCGAAATGAAGCTGATGTTCTGATTCGGCGAGAGCTGGAACCGGCCGACGAAGTCGGACCGGCGGTTCTCCAGGCCCGAATCGAGGCCCACATTGGCGATGTCGCCGCGGCGGAACGAGTTGACGCCGGCGATCTGGATCGACTCGCCGAACATCACGTTCGCGTACCAGCCGGCGGGCGTGACAACGGAATATTGCCCGCCGATGTTGGTCCGCAGGCCGCCCTCGACCCGGTCGTACCCTGAGAACTTGTCCCACTGGAACAGGGAGGTGTCGTCGAAGACGAGGCTCTGCGCGTCCTCGTTGGGCAGGCGGCCGATGCGGGTCTCGCTCGGGCGGGCGATGACCTGGACGATGGGCTCCAGGGTGTGGACGCCCAGCGGCCCGAAATTCGAGACGAACGGGTAGCGGTAATCGAGGCCGATGGCCGGCATCACCCGGCCGGAAATGTCGGAATCCTGGGTCGTCAGGTTCTGCGCCAGGGCGTTCTGGTAGCCGGAATTACGCGGGTCGACGAAGAACGCGTCGGTGCGCAGGTAGGCGAACGGCGTGAACACCTGACCGGCGTCGTCGATGAAGGTCCGGCGCCAGGACACCTGCGCCGAGGCGCGGGTCGTCGTGCCGGCCAGGCCGCGGATCAGGCAGGTGCTGCGGGTGAAGGTCAGGCAGGTCTCGTAGAGCGGGAAGCTCTGGCCGTTGGCGCTCGGGCTCAGCAGGTACGCGCCCGTGCGGGGAATGCCCTGGAAGTCCGTGGCCTCGCGGGTCAGGCTGGTGATGTTGGATTCGAATCGGACCTCGCCGCCGAGCGGGGCCGGCCCGTTGATGCGCTTGTCGTAGTCGATGACCGGCGCAACGATGGGCTGTTCCTTCTGCCAGTCGAAGCTCGACAGGCCCTTGAAGTAGTAGCCCCGCGCCTCGAACCACGAGCGGTCGCCCTGTCCGATGAGGTAGGCCGTCGAGACCGCCTCGCGGAAATAGTCCGTCGTGATGCTCTGGTTGCGGATGCGGTAGTTGTCCAGGAACCACTTGTCGGTGACGCCGACGAGGTCCCAGCCCGTGCGCCAGCGGTCGTTGATGTAGAACTGGCCCTTCGACTCGACGGCGCCGCGGAAATCGCGGTCCCCGGCGCCCAGCGGCCCGGGCAGGAACGCGCTCGGCGTCGTCTGGAAGATGCCCGAGAGACGCAGGTTGTATGAACCCGTCTCGAGGCGCTGGCGGAACTCGGCCTGACCCAGCACACCCTGGTTGCTGAGGAAAGCCGGCGACAGGGTCAGGTCGTAATCCGGCGCGAGATTGAAGAAGTACGGCACGGCGAGGCCGCTGCCGAGCGCCGTGGACGAAATGAAACGCGGCGTGAGGAAGCCGGATTTGCGCTTCACGCTCGGATCGGCCGTCTCGAAATACGGCAGGTAGGCGAGCGGGATGCCGGCGATCTCGAGGGTCGATTCCTCGAACGCGATGGTATGGGTCTCGTTGTTGTGGATGATCTTGGTGGCGCGGATCTGCCACAGCGGCGGCGTCTCCGGGTTGTTCTTGCACGGCTCGCAGGCCGTGTAGGTGCCGTACTCGAAGCTCGTGCGGTCGCCCTCGATGCGCTCGGCGCGGGGCGCCGAGAACCGGGTGCGGACGGGCTGGCCCTTCACCTCGATGGTCTGCTGGATGCGCAGGGCGTCGATGAAGCCGTTCTTGAAGTCGTCCGTCAGCTCCATCTTCGCGCCGGTCAGCACCGCCCCGGTCTCGTCGGTGAGGCGGACGTTGCCCTCGGCGAAGACTCGGCTGGTGTTGCGGTCGTAGAGGACGCGGTCGGCCTGCAGGGTGCGCGGACCGTAATGCAGCTCGGCGTTGCCGCGCGCCGCGACGGTGTTCTTGTCGTTGTCGTAGACGAGCTCGGCCGCCTCCACGAGAAGGCGCTCGGCCGGCTTGTTCGAGGCGGGCTTGCCCGAAGCCGGCTTCGTCTTGGCGTCAGTCGTCTTGGCGTCCGTTTGCGCAGCCGGACGGGCGTCGGCCGCGGTGGAGACCACGGCCGGGAGCAGCGCCAGCAGACCGGCGGCGAGTGCGATGTCGGCGACCTTACGCAACGCGAGTCCCAACTCCTGCCACGACCCCACCCCGTTTCCCGATCCGGAGATCAGCATCAGCCGTCCTCCTGGTAGAGAAGCGTGAGCGTACCGAGAAGACTTCCTACCACAGCCGGGAACCACGCCGCCACCGCCGGCGTCACGATCCCGGACGCACCCAGTCCCTCGAGGAGCTGCCGGGCGACGTAGAGCGCGAACCCGGCCGCCACGCCGCCGAGCACGAGCTTTCCCACGCCACCAAAGCGGAAGAACCTTAAGGAAACGCTGGCCGCCACGAGCACCATGGCGACGAAGAGAACGGGGCGCGCCATGAGCACGTCATACTGGAGACGGTAGCGCGTGGCATCCAACCCCGCCCGCTCGTTGCGTGCGATGGTCTCGGGAAGTTGCCAGAAAGGCACAGATTCCGGGGGTGTGAAGCGCTGGCGCACCTGTCCGGGGTCGAGGGTGGAGGCGATGAGATATGTGGAAAAGCCCTCCGGCGGCGCGTCCGGGGTGAGGAGGCGGGCCTCCTGCAGCTCCCAGTACCCGTCGTGGAGGATCGCCCGCGCGGCATCGATCTCCGACACGAACGCCCCGGCCTCGTCGAAGGTGTAGGCCGAGACGCCCGCCAGCGTCGTGGTGCCCTCGATGGCCGTCTCGGCCCGCAGGATCGCCTGCCCGTCGACGCTGCGCTGGCGGATCCAGATGTCCTTGCCCGAGCCCGCCTTGGTGGAGCGCGCGAAGATCTTCGCCTCGATCTCGGTGGAGCGCTGCTTCAGCAGGGCCGAGACCGGATTGTAGACGCCCACCGTGAAGGCCCCGATGGCGAGCGCCACGAACAGGCCGGGCTGGAGGAACTGCCACGCCGAGATCCCGGCGGCCCGCGCCACCACGAGTTCCAACTTGCGCGAGAGCTGCAGCAGCGAGGCCATCGATCCGAACAGGATCGCGAAGGGCAGCACGCCCTCGGCCACCGCCGGGGTGCGGAACAGGGCGAGCTGGGCCATCAACCCCGTGGACGCGCCCTCGGCGTCGCCGGCGCGGCGCAGGAGCTCGACGAAATCGAGGGTGTAGACCAGGGTGAAGACCGTGAGGAACACGCCCAGGATGGTGCGCAGGAACCGCAGCGCGAAGTAGCGCCCGAGGGTGAGGCCGATGAGTGCGCTCACGGCTCAGGCCCGTCCGAGGCGTCGGCGGCGCAGCAGCCCGGCGAGGCGCGCGTTCCAGGCCCGGACCGCGGGCCCGTGGAAGATCAGGACGCTGGACAGCGCGATGGCCAGCAGCGGCACGGCGTAGATCGCCACGACGGCGCCCTGGCTGCGGGTGGCGGCACTGGTGGCGGCGAACCCTGCGATGCGCAGCACCACCACCGCCAGCACCGCCCCGGCGACGGCGAGCCCCCGGCCCTGGCGGGTGGTGCGGGGATCGCCGAGCGCCGCGAAGGCGATGAAGGTGAGCGCCAGCGGATAGAGCCACGACGACAGGCGGTCGTGCAGCTCGGAGCGGAAGCGGCCCTTCTGGAGCTGGTAGTAGCCCTCCGCCCGATCGGGAAAGAACAGCTGCGTCGTCGAGCGCTCGCGCGGCTTGTAGGTCACCTCCGAATCCGGAGGCGTGAAGGCGGCCAGATCCACGGTGTAGCGCTCGAAGGTGATGATCGAGGAGTCGCGCGAGTCCTTCTGCTGCCGGTGCACGCTGCCCTTCTCCAGGGCGAGGTAGCTCTGGCCGCCGTAATCCACCGCCTGTCCGCGCTCGGCGAGGTAGACCACGCTTTTTCCCGCCTCGCGCTTGTCCTGGATGAAGATGCCGAGCAGCGATCCGCCCGGTCCACGCTCACGGAAATGGAAGGTGATGCCGCTGTCGAGGCTGGTGAACTGGCCTTCCTTGACCACGTTGGCGATGAAGTCGCCCCGCACCCGGGTGAGCACGTCGCGCAGTTCCTGGAACGAGGACGGCATCACCTGGATCGTCAGGAACGCCACGGCGAAGCTGACGGCGAGGCCGAGGGTAAGGAACGGGCGCAGGATGCGGCGTGGCTTCATCCCCGCCGCCGACATGACGATGAGCTCGGAATCGCCGTTGAGCTTGTTCAGGGCGTAGACCACGGCGATGAACAGGGCCACCGGCGAGATCACGGTGACCAGGGTCGGCAGGGACAGGCCGGTGATGAGGAAGAAGATCACCAGGGTCTGGCCCTTGGCGGTGATGAGGTCGAGTTCCCGCAGGGCCTGCGTCACCCAGATCGTACCCGTGAGGCCGACGAGGCAGGCGAGGAAGGCTCCGAACGCGATTCGGAAGATGTAGCGCTCGATCTGCGTCATCGGTTCTCGCGGACGGATCTCCCGGGGGACGTTTGGCCGGGTCACCGATGCGGCGACCCGCCGATGTAGCGCAGGCCCGCAGGTCGCGTCGAGCCACCCCTGAAGCGCACCAAACCGGGCGGTTTGACGGCGTTTTCCGCCGCCGCGCCATCGCGTTGCGTTCTGACGCTCGTCGGGTACACAGGAAACCGATCCGGCGCCGCCCGTCCTTCGCGTGCCGCGCCGCACACACTCGACGCGCGACCTTGGCGCGCCCATGGAAAGCTGCAGGCATGGCGGACGGTATCACGATCGCATTCGAGGCCCTCGGACCGGTGGGCCGGGGCGACCTCGTCGTCTTCGTCGGCGACGATCTCGCTCTCGCACCCGAGGTGGCCCAGGCCGTCGGGCGCGGTGCCGCCGACCTCGTCGCCCGCGCCGCCGCGAGCGAGCGCTTCAAGGGCAAGTCCCTCTCGGCCCTCACCCTGCCGGCCCCCGCCGGCCTCGACGTGGACCGCCTGGTGGTGGTCGGCCTCGGCTCCGAGAAGGACCGGGCCAAGCTCGACTGGCCGGCGCTCGGCGGCTTTGCCGCCAGCAAGGTCACGGGCCGCACCGCCACCCTGGCGCTGGTGCTCCCGGGCGTGACGGTGACGCCCGAGAACGCCGCCGACATCGCGCTGGGCGCCCGCCTGCGTCACTACAGCTTCCACCGCTACAAGACCAAGAAGAAGCCCGAGGGCGAGGAGACCCGCGGCACGACGCTCACCCTCATGGTGACCGATCCGGCCGCCGCCGAGGCCGCCGTCAGGACCACCGATGCGGTGGCCGAGGGCGTGATCCTGGCGCGTGAACTCGTCAACGAGCCGCCGAACGTCCTCTTCCCGGCGGAGTTCGCCCGCCGCGCCGAGGACCTGACGAAGCTCGGCGTCGAGGTCGAGGTGCTCGGCCCCGGCAAGCTCGAAGCCCTCGGCATGGGCGCGCTCCTCGCCGTGGCCCGCGGCTCGGTGCGCGAGCCCCGCGTGGTGATCATGCGCTGGAACGGCGGAGCGGCGGACGAGGCCCCCATCGCCCTCGTCGGCAAGGGCGTGTGCTTCGATTCCGGCGGCATCTCCATCAAGGGGGCGGCCGGCATGGAGGATATGAAGGGCGACATGGGGGGTGCGGCCTGCGTCGTCGGCACCCTGCACGCCCTGGCGTCCCGCAAGGCGAAGGTGAACGTGGTCGGTGCCATCGGCATCGTGGAGAACATGCCCGACGGCGACGCCTTCCGCCCCGGCGACATCGTCACCTCCATGTCGGGCCAGACCATCGAGATCATCAACACCGACGCGGAGGGACGCCTCGTGCTCGCCGACGTGGTCTGGCACGTCCAGGGCGCCTACAAGCCGAAGTTCATCATCGACCTCGCCACACTCACGGGCGCGATCATCGTGGCGCTCGGCCAGGACATCGCCGGCCTGTTCTCCACCGACGACGACCTCGCCGCCAAGCTCACCGCCGCCGGCGAGGCGACCGGCGAGGCCGTGTGGCGGATGCCGCTGATCCCGGCCTACGACAAGGCCATCGACTCGAAGTTCGCCGACATGAAGAACACCGGCGGTCGCCACGGGGGTGCGGCCACCGCCGCGTCCTTCATCAAGCGCTACACCAACGACGTGCCGTGGGCGCATCTCGACATCGCGGGCGTCGCCATGTCGTCCTCGTCGTCGGAGATCAACCGGAGCTGGGGTGCGGGCTGGGGCGTGCGCCTCCTCGATCGCCTCGTGCGCGACAACTACGAGGCGTGAGCCGCGTATCCGCCACCGCCTGGGCGCTGGCCCCGGCGGCGGCCGCGATCCTCGGCGTGGGCCTGGCCTGGGCGACGGGGTTCAGCCAGCGCACGGTCCTGCCGGGGGTGGTCGAGGCGCGGTTCTACGGCTTCTTCCTCGACCGGTACCCGCTGTTCGCGGCCGCCATCCTGTACGGGCTCGCCGCCCTCCTCGTGACGATGATCCGGTCGGGGCCGGGCCGACCCGTCCGGCGCCTCGCCGGCGGCGCGGTCGCGGTCGCGATGCTGCTCGTCGCCGGCCTGTATCCGACTTTCGGCGGCCCGACCCTGCGGTCGGGCTTCGCCACGGGCGGCGTCGCCTTCCTCAACGGGCAGACCATGACGGTGGCCTACGGCCTCGGCGCGGCCTCGGCCGCGTTCGTGTTCGGCCTCGCCTTCGGTTTCGGCAGCCTGCTCATGGCCGGCACCGTCCGAAGGGGTGGAGGCTGGGGCCGATGGCTCCTGGCGGCGGGCGGGCGCGTGCTGGTGCGATACCTGTCGCTCTGGTTCGCCCTCGCGATGCTCGGCCTCGCCCACGCCGCCGGGCTCGGCGCCTGGCCGCGCCGCCCGCTCACGGGCGGGGAGGCGGCCCTCGCCGCTGCCCTCGTCCTCCTCGCCTTCCTGCCCCATTCGGCGCTCGCCTGGCTCGACAACCGGGCGCGCCATCGGCCACCATCCGGCGCGGTGGCTTGATCCGGGCCGGCAAATCCGAAAAGATGGTTCAGATGTGAACGAAAGCGGCACCAAGCCGCTGCGCCACATCACAGGGAGGTTCGCAATGCCCCAGGATCGGGTGGCCCCTCGTCGTGGCGCCGAGCGTCCGTGGCTGTCCGCCTACCCGCAGGGAATGCCGGCGGAGATCGACGTGGCGGCCCTCGGCACCCTCGTCGACCTGTTCGAGGACACCCTGCGGCGCCATCCCGACCGGCCGGCGGTGCAGTGCTTCGGCTCCCGCATCACCTACGGCGCTCTCGGCGAATCCGCGCGCGCGGTGGCGGCGTGGCTCGCGGCGCAGGGCTACGGCAAGGGCGACCGCATCGCGATCATGATGCCCAACGTGCCGGCCTACCCGGTGGCGATCCTCGGGGTGTTGCTCGCCGGCTGCACCGTCGTCAACGTCAACCCGCTGTACACGCCGCGCGAACTTACCGCGCAGCTCGCCGATTCCGGCGCGCGCGCCCTCTTCGTCCTCGAGAATTTCGCCCACACGGTGGAGACGTCCCTTGCCGAGGTGAGCCTGGAGCGCATCGTCGTCGCCGGGCCGGGCGACGGCCTCGGCCTCAAGGGGCGGGCCATCGGCTGGGCCAGCCGCACCCTGAAGAAAGCGGTGCCGGCCTATGCCCTGCCGCCCGAGCGGACGGTCCGGTTCGAGCAGGTCCAGCGCCTCGGCCGGACCCTGCCGCGCCCGGTCGTTGCCCTCGCCCCCGACGACCTCGCCTTCCTGCAATACACCGGCGGCACCACGGGGGTCGCCAAGGCGGCGATGCTGACCCACCGCAACATCGTCGCCAACGTCGCCCAGTGTCAGACCTGGTTCTGCATCGACGGCGACGACGGCCACGAGCGGGTGATGATCACGGCCCTGCCGCTCTACCACATCTTCGCCCTGACCTGCTGTTTCTTCCTGTTCGTGAAGCTCGGCGGGTGCTGTCTGCTGATCCCGAACCCGCGCGACGCCGACGGCTTCGTGAAGACCCTCAAGGGCAACCGCTTCACCCACCTCTCCGGGGTCAACACCCTGTTCAACCTGCTGGTGAATCATCCGGGCATCGGGGCGGTGAATTTCGGCCACATCGATTTCGTCATCGCCGGCGGCATGGCGGTGCAGGCCCCCGTGGCGGCCAAGTGGAAGACCATCACCGGCACCACCATCGTCGAGGGCTACGGCCTGTCCGAGACTTCGCCCGTGGTCTGCGTGAACCCGCCGAGCCTCGTCGAATGGTCCGGCACCATCGGCTTCCCGCTTCCGTCGACAGACGTCGCCATCCGCACCGTGGACGGGCGGAGCGCCGGCCCCGGCGAGCCCGGCGAATTGTGCGTGCGCGGGCCCCAGGTCATGGCCGGCTACTGGAAGCGCCCCGACGAGACCGCGCGGGCCACCACGCCGGACGGATACTTCCGCACGGGCGACGTCGCGGTGTTCGAGCCCGACGGGCAGGTCCGCATCGTCGACCGGATGAAGGACATGATCCTGGTCTCGGGGTTCAACGTCTACCCCAACGAGATCGAGGAGGTGCTGGCCGGCCATCCCGGCGTCCTCGAATGCGCCGTGGTGGGCGCGCGCCACGACGAGACCGGCGAGATGGTGGTGGCCCACGTCGTCCGGCGAACCGACGAGACCACGCCCGATCTCCTGCGGGCCTTCGCCCGGACCCAGCTCACGGGCTACAAGGTGCCGCGCCGGGTGGTGTTCCACGACGCCCTGCCGAAGACCAATGTCGGCAAGGTCCTGCGCCGGGCCCTGCGCGACGATCCGCCCGCTTCGTGAGATCGCGCCGCGTGTAACCAAACGGGCCGCCGGTCCGTATGGTGGGCATCGGGCGGATGCCGAGAATCGACGCCGGGCGTCGAAGTGAAGCGTTCCGGCCGGCATCTGCGAAGGAGCCTCACATGCACATCAAGCGTCCGCGCGGCTGGGAAATCCCGGAGCACCTCGCGACCCCCGAGAGCGTCTTCCTCGACCGCCGCGCCCTGCTCGGTGCCGGGGCCGGTCTGGCCGCATCGGCGCTCCTGGGCGCCCGCGGCGCACACGCCGCCGCCGAGCCCGGCCTATACCCGGCGCCCCGCAACGAGGCCTACGCCCTCGACCGCGCCGTCACGGCGGAGAAGTACAGCGGCGACTACAACAACTTCTACGAATTCGGCATGTCAAAGAGCGTGCTGCCGGCGGCCAACGCCCTCAAGACCAAGCCCTGGACCATCAAGATCGACGGCCTCGTCGAGAAGCCGTTCGAGATCGGCTTCGAGGACCTCCTGCGCAAGGTGACCCTGGAGGAGCGGCTCTACCGCCACCGCTGCGTCGAGGCGTGGTCCATGGCCGTGCCGTGGACGGGGTTTCCCCTCTCGAAGCTGGTGGCGCTCGCCAAACCCGCCTCGGGTGCGAAGTACATCCAGATGCAGACCTTCCTCGACCCCGCCATGGCGCCGGGCCAGCGCTCGTTCCTGTACCCCTGGCCGTACATCGAGGGGCTGACCATGGCGGAGGCGGCCAACGACCTCGCCTTCGTGGTCACGGGCATCTACGGCAAGGCCCTGCCGAACCAGTTCGGCGCGCCGATCCGCCTCGCGGTGCCGTGGAAGTACGGCTTCAAGTCGGTGAAATCGATCACCAAGATCTCGTTCGTCGCCGAGCGGCCCAAGACCTTCTGGGAAGGCCTGCAATCGGCCGAGTACGGCTTCTGGGCCAACGTCAATCCGGCCGTCTCGCACCCGCGCTGGAGCCAGGCGACGGAGCGGGTGCTGGGCACCGACCAGCGCGTGCCGACCCTGATCTACAACGGCTACGGCGAGCAGGTCGCGGGTCTCTACAAGGGCCTGGAGAAAGAACGCCTGTTCGTGTGACGGAGCCCAGGCGCGGCGCTCAGTAGATCCATCGCTGCGCCTTGGCCACGAGGAAGTCCCGGAACGCCTGCACGCGGGCGACGGTGCGCATCTCCTCCGCGTAGACGAGGTAGCTCTCCATGTGCGGCATCTCGCTGTCGCGCATGACCTGGACGAGGCCGGTCCCGCTCTCCACGGCGTAGTCGGGCAGGATGCCGATGCCGGCGCCCGTCTCCATGGCCTGCTGCAGGGCCGTGATGTTGTTCACCGTGAAGTGGATCGGCCGGCGCTCCTGGCCCTCGCGCCCGACGGTGGCGAGCCAGTGGGTGGCGAGCAGGTAGGACGGCTCGTTGCCGCCGAACGAGATCAGCCGGTGGTTGTCGAGGTCGGCGATGCTCTTGGGCTCGCCGAAGCGCTTGACGTAGTCGGCCGCCGCGTAGGCGTGGTAATGCACCGTGAACAGCCGCCGCTGGATCAGGTCGGGCTGGGCCGGCCGCCGCATGCGAATCGCGACGTCGGCCTCCCGCATGGCGAGGTCGAGTTCCTCGTTGGTGAGGATCATCTCGACGCGGACGTCGGGGTAGAGGTCGAGGAACTCGGCCACGCGCTGGGCGAGCCACGAGGTGCCGAGCCCCACGGTGGTGGTCACCTTGAGGTCGCCGGACGGGCGCTCGCTGGTTTCGACGAGGCGCGCGCGGGTGTTCTCCAGGCGCAGCTTCATGTCCCGCGCGGCGCGGAACAGCAGGTCGCCCTGCTCGGTGAGGATCAGCCCCCTGGCGTGGCGGTGGAACAGAGGTGCCTTCAACTCGCGCTCGAGGGCGCTGATCTGGCGGCTGACGGCCGATTGGCTCAGGCCGATGTCGTCGCCGGCGCGCGTGAAGCTGCCGGCCTCGGCGACGTTGAGGAAGATGCGGATCTTGTCCCAGTCCACGGCGTCCACTCCCGTACGCACCCCGGTGCCGTCCCGTTCGCCGTTGCCGGCCCGGACCCTGACACGCGCCGCACGGATGCCCACGGATCACAGTGTGGGTCGTCCATGCGAGAAGCGCCGACGGCCCATGCCGTCAGCGCTCAGGTTAGGACTTCGATCTTGCGATTGTGTTGCGGCCTGGCGCAAGCCGCGGCGGACAAAAATCGCTATTCCGCCGCAGCTTGCTGTGGGGTCTCGCCGACTTCGAGGGCGGCGATGAACTTTTCGGCGTCGAGGGCCGCCATGCAGCCCATGCCGGCCGCCGTGATCGCCTGGCGGTAGATGTCGTCGGTGACGTCGCCGGCGGCATAGACGCCGGGAATCGCCGTGTGGGTCGTCCCCGGCTTGGTCTCGATGTAGCCGCCGTCGCGCATGGCGAGCTGACCCTCGAAGATCGCCGTCGCGGGCTGGTGCCCGATGGCGATGAACACGCCGTCGGTCTTGCGTTCGACGATCTCGCCCGAGCGCACGTCCTTGAGGCGCAGGTGCGTCACCGACGGGGGCTTCTGCGTGCCGCAGACTTCCTCGACGGCGTGGTGCCACAGCACCTCGACGTTGGGATGCTTGAACAGGCGCTCCTGCAGGATGCGCTCGGCCCGGAACTCGCCCCTGCGGTGGACCACCGTCACCTTGGAGGCGAGGTTGGCGAGATAGAGCGCCTCCTCCACGGCGGTGTTGCCGCCGCCGACCACCACGACCTCCTTGCCCCGGAAGAAGAAGCCGTCGCAGGTGGCGCAGGCCGAGACGCCGAAGCCCTGGAACGCCGCTTCGGAGGGCAGGCCGAGCCACTTCGCCTGGGCGCCCGTGGCGATGACGAGGGCGTCGCACGAGTAGGTCTCGCCGGAATCGGCTTCCAGCCGGAACGGCCGGACCTTGAGATCGACCTTGGTGATGTACTCCGACACGATTCTGGTGCCGACATGCTCGGCCTGGGCGCGCATCTGCTCCATGAGCCACGGCCCCTGGATCGCTTGCGCGAAGCCCGGATAGTTCTCCACATCCGTGGTGATCATGAGCTGACCGCCGGGCTGGAAGCCGGAGATCATCAGGGGCTCGACCATGGCGCGGGCGGCGTAGATGGCGGCGGTGTAGCCGGCCGGCCCCGAGCCGATGATGACGAGCTTGGAATGGGTGTGCGCCATCGGATTCGTCTCCTTCAGGATGGGTCGGCGGAGGCCAGGCGCGCGACATGCGCGTCGTAGGCCCGCGCCATCGCCTGCGCGATGGCCGGCGTCGCGTCGAGGGGTTCGTAGCGCAAGGTCTCCAAACGACCGATGAAGGGCTTCAACGCGCCCGCCATGGCGAGGCCCGCGAACAGCCGCCTGTGACGGATATAGGTCTTCGGCAGGTCGAACAGGAGGACCGGGGCGCCCGTGCTCACGGCCTCGCCGACCATGTTGGCCGAATCCGACGTGACCACGATGGACTCGGCGAGCGCCAGCATGGCGACGTAGGGGTTCTCGCCCGTCCCGTCCCAGAAGAACCCGCCCTTGGCCGCGACCAGGGCCTCGAGGGCGTCGCGCAGGTCCGGCGGGGTGCGGCGCGAGACCGTCAACATCAGCGAGCAGCCGCCCTCCGAGAGCTTGGTCAGATCGCGCACGAGGCGGCGCATGTCGGCGTTGCGGTAGGTGAGATGCCGGCTGTCGCCGCCGATGAGCACGGCGATGCGCGGCCAGGGCAGGCCGGCGAGGCGCGGATCGGGCCGGGCGCGCGCGGCGGCGAGGCGCTTGGCGGACACCTGATGCGGCGCGGTGAGGGTGGTGAAGACGTTCTCCCCCCGCAGGTCGTCGTAATCCGGCACCCAGACGAAGTTGGCGGTCTGCGGTCCCGTGCGCGGGTCCTTGAGGAACGCCGTGAAGGTTCGTCCCCCCGAGGCTTCGCGGACGGCCCGCAGGTACGGTACCGACCGCCGACCCGAGGCGACGAGGATGTCGGGCAGCGGCCCCGACAGGGCGCCGCGCGCCCGGCCCGGCCGATCGCCCGGGTCCACCGGCCCCCACGGCGCCATCCAGCCGAAGGGCGGGCGCGGCGTGATGCGCCGGGTCTCGAAGGCGAGGCCGAGGGTCTCGGCGAGGCCGAGGCACTGGTTCTCGTCGCCGGCCTTGCCGTCGGTGACGATCCAGGTCCTGGCCTGGGCGATCTCGCGCGGAGGGGAGGGGGTCGTTGCCGGACGGCCGGACGGTGCATGCATCCGGGACGCTTTCGCCATCGGCGCCGCCACGTCAATCCCGCCGGTCGGTTCGCCCGACGATCACTGCGACGGCAGGGCCCGCCGAAGCCAGCCGGCGTAATGCGCCGCGATGGCGGTCACCCGCCGACGCTCCGATTCAGGATCGTACCAGGCCCCGCCGGAACTCGCCGGGACGACGGACAGCTGGGGATGCCGGGCCAGCACCTCGCCACGGCGACCGACGAGGAGGGCCTCCCCGTCGAGATAGTCGGAATCCATGCTGCCGCCGAAGCCGCTCCGGCCCTGGTTGCCGACATAGGGATTCATCGACAGGCTGCGCAGGCGCACCACCAGGGTCGGGCCGCGCCCACCGGAAACATCGGCGAACTCGGCACGCAGGGCCTGGGTGAGATCGTCCTGAAGCGCCCGGGCGCGGGGTCCGTCCCCCTGGGCGAGGAGGGGTCCGACATCGACGCGAATGCCGGACAGCCGTTCGCCCCCGAGGCTCGGCAGACCCTGGGCCGAAGCCGGGGCGGCGAGGGAGAGAAGGCCGAGAAGGCCTCCCGTCCCGGCCCAGCGCAACAGGCGGCGCACGACGACGCTCAGGCGCCGTACTGGACGGCGACGACCTCGTAGGACTTGCCGCCGCCGGGCGTCGTCACTTCGACGGTGTCGCCCACACCCTTGCCGATGAGGGCGCGGGCGATAGGGGAGGTGATGGACACGAGGCCCGAGCGCACGTCGGCCTCCGGCTCGCCGACGAGCTGGTAGGTCTTCTCTTCCTCGGTGTCCTCGTCGACGAGCTTCACCGTGGCGCCGAACTTGATCTTGGTCCCGGAGAGCTTGGTGACGTCGATCACCTCGGCGCGCGCGATCATGCTTTCGAGTTCCATGACGCGGCCCTCGTTGTGGGACTGCGCCTCCTTGGCGGCATGGTACTCGGCGTTCTCCGACAGGTCGCCGAGGGCTCGTGCCTCGGAGATCGCCTGGATGATGCGCTGGCGCTCCACCTGCTGGCGGTGCTTCAACTCCTGCTCCAGCGCCGCGTAGCCGCGCACCGTCATCGGAACCTTGTCTATGGTCATCGTCTCGCGCCACAATGAAGAGGCCCGAAGGGAGCGCAATCGCTCCCCCCGGGCCAGAATAAGATCGTCCAGAACCTAATGCGTCGCGGCCGTGACGCAAGTCACCCGCAACGCGATGATTCAGGCCGCGAAGTATTCCTGCAAGGCGCGGACTTGGAGATCGCCTTCCAGATAGGCCTTGATCCCCTCGGCCGCCGCCATCGCACCCGCGAGAGTGGTGTAGTACGGCACTTTATGCAAGAGGGCCGCGCGGCGGAGCGAGCGGGAGTCGGAGAGCGCACCCGCCCCCTCGGTGGTGTTGAACACGAGCTGGATGTCGCCGTTCTTGATGGAATCGACCACGTGCGGCCGGCCTTCCAGAACCTTGTTCACCCGCTCCGTCGGTACGCCCTGTTCCGCGAGATAGCGCTGGGTGCCGCTGGTGGCGATGATGGTGAAGCCGAGTTCCGCGAGCAGGCGGATCGCCGGCAGGATCCGGGCCTTGTCGGCATCGCGCACGGAGACGAACACCGCCCCGCCCTTCGGCACCTGGGTGCCGGATCCGAGCTGGCTTTTCGCAAAGGCGACGCCGAAGCTCGAATCGAGGCCGATGACCTCGCCGGTGGAGCGCATCTCGGGGCCGAGCAGCACATCGACGCCGGGGAAGCGCGCGAACGGGAACACCGCTTCCTTGACGGCGATGTGATCGAGCACCTTGGCCTTGAGGCCGAAGCTCGCCAGCGGCTCTCCGGCCATGACGCGGGCGGCGATCTTGGCGATGGGCTCGCCGATCACCTTCGCCACAAACGGCACCGTGCGCGAGGCGCGGGGGTTCACCTCCAGCACGTAGATGGCGCCGTCCTTGATGGCGTACTGCACGTTCATCAGGCCGCCGACCCGCAGAGCCAGAGCCATGGCCTTCGTCTGGCGCTCCAGCTCGGCGATGGTCTCGGGCGAGAGCGAGCGCGACGGCAGCGAGCAGGCCGAATCGCCCGAATGGATGCCCGCCTCCTCGATGTGCTCCATGATGCCGGCAATGAACACGTCCGTGCCGTCGCAGATGGCATCGACGTCGATCTCGGTGGCGTCCGACAGGTAGCGGTCGAACAGGAGCGGGTTCTTGCCCAGCACCGTGTTGATCTGCCCCGTCTTGTCGTTGGGGTAGCGCGCCTTGACGTCGGAGGGGATCAGGCTCGGCAGGGTGTCGAGGAGATAATCCGCGAACTGGGTCTCGTCGCGGATGATCGCCATGGCGCGCCCGCCGAGCACGTAGCTCGGCCGCACCACGAAGGGCAGGCCGAGATCGGCGGCCACCAGCCGGCTCTGCTCGACCGAATAGGCGATGCCGTTCTTCGGCTGCTTCATCCCGAGCTTGTCGAGGAGGCGCTTGAACTGGTCGCGGTCCTCGGCGAGGTCGATGGCGTCGGGCGAAGTGCCGAGGATCGGCACGCCGGCGGCCTCCAGGGCGCGGGCGAGCTTGAGCGGGGTCTGGCCGCCGAACTGCACGATGACGCCGTGCAGCGTCCCGGCCTGACGCTCGGTCTCGATGATCTCGAGCACGTCCTCCTCGGTCAGGGGCTCGAAGTAGAGCCGGTCGGAGGTGTCGTAATCCGTCGAGACCGTCTCGGGGTTGCAGTTGACCATGATGGTCTCGTAGCCGGCCTGGGTGAGCGCGAAGCAGGCGTGACAGCAGCAATAGTCGAACTCGATGCCCTGGCCGATGCGGTTCGGGCCACCGCCGAGGATGATGACCTTCTTCGCCTCCGTCGGCTGGGCCTCGTCGACGACCGTCCCGGCGAAGGGCGCGACATAGGTCGAGTACATGTAGGCAGTGGGCGCCTTGAACTCGGCCGCGCAAGTGTCGATGCGCTTGAACACCGGGCGGACGCCCAGCGCCCGGCGGTTCCTGCGCACCGACTCCTCGTCGGTCTTCGCCAGCACGGCGAGGCGCGCGTCGGAGAAGCCGGCGGCCTTGAGCTGGCGCAGCGCTCCCGGCGTCGTCGGGATGCCGTGCGCCTTGACCCGGTTCTCGAGGTCGATGATCGCCTGGAGTTGCTCCAGGAACCACGGATCGATCTTGCACGAGGCGTGGACCTCCGCGTGGCTGACGCCGAGGCGCAGGGCCTGGCCGACCTTGAGGAGCCGGTCCGGGGTCGGGGTGCCGAGGGCCGCCTTGATGGCGTTGTGGTCGTCGCCCTTGCCGAGGCCTTCAATCTCGATCTCGTCGAGGCCGGTGAGGCCGGTCTCGAGGGAGCGCAGGGCCTTCTGCAGGGATTCGGCGAAGCACCGGCCGATGGCCATGGCCTCGCCCACCGACTTCATGGCGGTGGTGAGCGTCGGCTCGGCGCCGGGGAACTTCTCGAAGGCGAAGCGCGGAATCTTGGTGACGACGTAGTCGATGGTCGGCTCGAACGAAGCCGGGGTCGCCCCGCCCGTGATGTCGTTGGCGATCTCGTCGAGGGTGTAGCCGACGGCGAGCTTGGCCGCGACCTTGGCGATGGGAAAGCCCGTGGCCTTCGACGCGAGCGCCGATGAGCGCGAGACGCGCGGGTTCATCTCGATGACGATCATCCGGCCGGTGGCCGGGTCGATGGCGAACTGGACGTTGGAGCCGCCGGTCTCGACGCCGATCTCGCGAAGCACCGCGAGCGACGCGTCGCGCATCACCTGATATTCCTTGTCGGTCAGCGTCAGCGCCGGCGCGACGGTGATGGAATCGCCCGTGTGGACGCCCATCGGGTCGATGTTCTCGATGGAGCAGACGATGATGCAGTTGTCGTTCCTGTCGCGAACGACCTCCATCTCGTACTCCTTCCAGCCGAGCACGCTCTCCTCGATCAGGACCTCGTTTGTGGGCGAGGCATCGATGCCGCGCTCGACGATGTCGAGGAACTCCTCTCGGTTGTAGGCGATGCCGCCACCCGTGCCGCCCATGGTGAAGGACGGCCGGATGATCGCCGGCAGGCCGACATCGGCGAGCGCGATGAGCGCCTGCCCGATGGCGTGCTCGCCGTAGCGCTTGCGCCGGTCGGATTCGCCCCGGTGCCAGGTCTTCTCGAACGCGGCCAGCGCGGGCGCGCGGGCGTCGCCCTCGGTGGCGGTCTCGATCCGGGCGATCTCGGCGAGGTACTTCTCGCGGTCGACCTTCTTGGCCGCCGACGCGTTGGCCACCGCCGATTTCGGCGTCTCCAGTCCGATCTTGGTCATGGCGTCGCGAAACAGCTGGCGGTCCTCGGCCTTGTCGATGGCCTCGGCGGTGGCGCCGATCATCTGGACGTCGAACTTTTCGAGGATGCCCATCTTCTTCAGGGACAGGGCGCAGTTCAGCGCGGTCTGGCCGCCCATGGTCGGCAGCAGGGCGAAGCCCCCCGGCACCACGTGGCGCTCCTTCTCGATGATCTTGGCGACGATCTCCGGGGTGATCGGCTCGACATAGGTGGCGTCGGCCATGTCCGGGTCAGTCATGATCGTGGCGGGGTTCGAATTGACCAGCACGATCCGGTAGCCCTCCTCGCGGAGCGCCTTGCAGGCCTGCGTGCCGGAATAGTCGAACTCGCACGCCTGTCCGATGACGATCGGGCCCGCACCGATGATGAGGATCGTGGAGAGATCGGTGCGTTTCGGCATCGGGGGCCCTGGCTTGCGGGCACGCGCCCAGGCACACGCGGCGCCACCATCGGGGGCTGCCGTGTGCGGGCGCGAGCGGCGTGGATTGTCGTTAGGCTTCGCGTCTACACGCCGCCGCCCGGTTTTGGAAGGGCGGAGCGGTGGGCGCCGTCAGCCATACGCAGGAACCATGCCCACCGCCGGCCCCCAAGATATTCTTACGAATAGAACTGCTTGAATTCGTAAGTATCGGCGAATTTTCCCGACATTGTGCGTTGCTATATTTGCGCCAAATCGACGAAACGCGTCGATATTCTTTAGAATCATTCGAGGAAACGCATGACGAAGCTCACCCTGCTCGCCGGAACGGTCACCCTGTGCACAACGCTCGGCACGGCCGCGATGGCGGCCGAGTTCACGGTCAAGACCCTCGACAGCGGCGCGGACGACATGATGGTGTTCGAGCCCACCCTGGTGAAGCTGGCGGCGGGCGACAGCATCCGCTTCGCCCCAACGGACAAGGGGTACAACGCCGAGCTGATCAAGGGCATGGCGCCCGAGGGCGCGGCGACGTTCAAGACCGTGGTCGGCACGGAGGAGGTGGTGACCTTCGACAAGCCGGGCGTCTACGGCATCAAGTGCGCGCCGCACTACATCATGGGGATGATCGGCCTGGTGATGGTGGGGGGGGACCAGCCGGCGAACCTCGACGCCGCCAAGGCCGTCCCCCACGGCAAGATCGCCACGAAGCGGTTCGAGCCGCTGTTCGCGAAGGTGCAATAGGCACGCTCGCGGGCCGGAGGTGATCGTCCGCCTCCGGCAGGTTCGCTGAACTTAAAGGCCGGCGTAGAGTGCGGCCACAGCCCGGTCGATGGACAGGGTGAACACCCCGAAGGCCACGACGGCGGCGGCGGCGAATTCCAGGGCGGCGCTGGATAGCGTCTGGCTGCGGCGCAGGAGTTCGCGGCCGAAGAACAGGCTCACCCAGGCGATGGTGAGAACCGCCGGCAGGACGAACAGGAAGGACAGGGTGCTCTCGATGCGGTCGAGCCCGGCGGCGGGGTCGATGAGGGCCCGGATGTTGCGCACCCACGGCGCGTAGCAGGCCGCGTACAGGGTGGTCATCCAGGACAGGCCGACACCGACGCCGAGATGGAAGGTGAAGAGGCGATGCAGGCGCGAGAAGTCGTCGCGCGCGTCGTCGAAGGTCATGTGGAGATCCCCGCCATCGGTCCGGTTCGGGCCCGCGCGACGAAGCTTCGAGCGTCGTCCTTAGCGGGCCGTTAATGGGGCGGGGATGCCCGGCAATGCCGGACATTTTGTGACGCGCTCCGGTCCATATCGGGGCAGGTGGCTCGCACAGACCGGACTGGAGCGACCCCCGACGCGGCCGGCCGCCGACCTCACTCCGCCACGGCGTGGAGCGTCTCGGGCTTGCCCGCCCGCATCAGGGCGACGAAGCGCTCGAACAGGTAGTGGCTGTCGCGCGGCCCCGGCGAGGCCTCGGGGTGATGCTGCACCGAGAAGGCCGGGCGGTCGGTGAGCGAGAGGCCGCAATTCGAGCCGTCGAACAGCGACACGTGGGTCTCCACCGCGGTTGCCGGCAGGCTCCCCGGATCGACGGCGAAGCCGTGGTTCATCGACACGATCTCGACCTTGCCGGTGGTCTTGTCCTTCACCGGATGGTTGGCGCCGTGGTGGCCTTGCGCCATCTTCACCGTGCGGCCGCCGAGCGCCAGGCCCATGAGCTGGTGCCCGAGGCAGATGCCGAAGGTCGGCACCTTCTCGGACAGGAGTTCGCGGATCACCGGCACGGCGTATTCGCCTGTCGCTGCCGGGTCGCCGGGGCCGTTCGACAGGAACACGCCGTCGGGCTTCATCGCCATGATCTCGGCCGCACTCGTGGTGGCGGGCACCACGGTGACGTCGCAGCCGGCTTGCGCCAGCAGGCGCAGGATGTTGCGCTTCACGCCGTAATCGATGGCCACGACCTTCAGGCCCTGGCCGGCCGGGCGATCGCCGTAGCCGGTCTTCACGCCCCAGGTGGTCTGCGACCAGGCGGAGGTCTCGCGGCTGGTCACCGGCGGCACGAGGTCGAGGCCCTCCATGGGGGCCAAGGCGGCGGCGCGCGCCTTCAGCGCCTCGCGGTCGAAGCTGCCGTCCGGAGCGTTGGCGATGACGGCGTTGGGCATGCCATGGTCGCGGATCAGGGCGGTGAGCGCGCGGGTGTCCACCCCGGTGATGCCCACGATGCCGCGCGCCTTCAGCCAGGCGTCGAGGTGGCTCGACGAGCGCCAGCTCGACGGGTTGGTCACCGCCGAGGCGATGACGGCGCCGCGCACGCCCGAGGCCGGGGCGGCGTCGAGGCTCTCCAGATCCTCGTCGTTGGTGCCGGTGTTGCCGATATGGGGAAACGTGAAGGTGACGATTTGTCCGGCATAGGACGGGTCGGTCAGGATCTCCTGATAGCCGGTCATCGCCGTGTTGAAGCAGACCTCGCCGTCGGCGGCCCCGGTCTGGCCGATGCCGAACCCTTCGAGGATCGTGCCGTCGGCGAGAACCAGGAGGGCGGTGGCGACGGGCTCGGCCCAGGGGGCCGGGGAGGGTGCGGCGGTGGCGGGGTGCGCGCGGGCGCCTTCATCTTGCAGCATCGGCGTGATCTCGCTTATGTCCGGCCGATCCCGGCGCCGTGCGACACGGCGCATGCCGTGCGACACGGCACACGCGGGTGGCTTGTCGTGCGGCGCTCATACCGAGCGGGCGGCGATGGGGTCAATGTGGCCCCACGCACCCACCGGCTCAAGACGCGCGATCCACTCAGCAATTCACAGACCAGCCCGATCAGGAGACTTCCATGCTGCGCGCCCGCCTCACCACCGAGATGAAAGAGGCCATGAAGGCCGGCGACAAGGCGAAACTCGCCACCGTGCGGATGATCCAGGCCGCCCTGAAGGACAAGGACATCGAGGCGCGAGGGCTGGGCAAGGAACAGCCCACCGACGAGGAGATCCTCGCGCTCCTCCAGAAGATGATCAAGCAGCGCAACGAATCGGCCGGCGTCTACGATCAGGGCGGCCGCCCGGAACTCGCCGAGAACGAGCGCGCCGAGGCCGCGATCATTGCCGGGTACCTGCCCCAGCAGATGGACGAGGCCGAGACCCGCGCCGCCATCGAGGCCGCCGTCGCCGAGACGGGCGCCGCCGGCCCCAAGGACATGGGCAAGGTCATCGCGTCCCTGAAGGCGGCCTATGCCGGCCGGATGGATTTCGGCAAGGCGAGCGGGCTGGTGAAAGAGGTGCTGAACGCCAAGGCGTGAGGCGAGGCGGCAGGCCGCGACGCTCAGCGTTCGGGACTCCTTAAGGCCCTTCGGCTAGACTGGGCGGCCGCAGAGGTCCCATGCGCTATCCCCCCCACATCCTCGAAGAGATCCGCGCGCGCCTGCCCGCCTCCGACGTGGTCGGGCGCCGCGTCCGGCTGAAGAAGGCGGGGCGCGAGTGGCGCGGCCTGTCGCCGTTCAACGCCGAGAAATCGCCGTCGTTCTACGTCAACGATCAGAAGCAGTTCTACCACTGCTTCTCGAGCGGAAAACACGGCGACGTGTTCACCTTCCTGATGGAGACGGAAGGGCTGAGCTTTCCCGAGGCCGTCGAGCGCCTGGCCTCGGAGGCCGGCGTCAGCCTGCCGACCCCGAGTGCCGACACCCGGGAAATGGAGACGAAGCGCGCCGGCGCCCTCGACATCATGGAGATGGCGGCCGCGTTCTACGAGGCGCAGCTCGCCGGGAGCGCCGGGATCGAGGCCCGGGCCTATCTCGACCGGCGCCAGCTCGGACTCGACACCCGCGCGCGGTTCCGCCTCGGCTACGCGCCGAACGACCGCTACGCCCTTCGCGATCATCTGGCCGCCAAGGAGGTGTCCAAGGAAATGATGGCCGAGCTCGGCCTGCTCGTGACCGGCGACGACATCAAGGTGCCGTACGACAAGTTTCGCGACCGGGTGATGTTTCCCATCACCGATTCGCGCGGACGCGTCATCGCCTTCGGCGGCCGGGCGATGCAGAAGGACGCCAAGGCGAAGTACATGAACTCGCCGGAGACGCCGCTCTTCCACAAGGGCCAGCTTCTCTACAATCTCCACGGCGCGCGGAAGGCCGCCCACGATCGCGGTACCATCATCGCCGTCGAGGGCTACGTCGACGTCATCGCCATGACGCTGGCGGGCCACCCGAACGCCGTGGCTCCCCTGGGCACCGCGCTGACGGAGGAGCAGGTCGCGCTGCTGTGGCGCCACGGCGACGAGCCGATCCTGTGTTTCGACGGCGACGGCGCCGGTCAGCGCGCCGCCTTTCGGGCGCTGGACGTCGCCCTGCCGGGCCTGACGCCGGGCAAGTCCCTGCGCTTCGCCATGCTGCCCGAGGGGCAGGACCCCGACGACCTCCTGCGCTCCGAGGGCAAGGCCGCCATCGACCGGGTGCTGGAGGGCGCGCGCCCCCTGGTGGAAGTGCTGTGGTCGCGGGCGACCGAGGGCGCGCCCCTCGACACGCCCGAGCGCCGGGCAGGCCTCGCCAAGATCCTGCGCGAGATGGTGGCGGGCATCCGCGACGAGACCGTGCGGGGGTTCTACCGCGACGAGATCGAGGGCCGCCTGCGCGCGCTCTCACCCCAGTCGAACCAGGGCCGACGCGGCCCGTGGGAGCCCCGACAGGGCGGCGGCGGGGGCCGGCCGGCCTACCAGCGGACCCCGCGCCCGGGCGATCCGCCGCCGTCGCCGCGCATCACCACCAAGTTCAACCCGCTCTATGCGGGCGAGACCAACGCCGCCGGCCCCGTGGCGTTTCGCGACCGAGAGGCGATGATCGTGTCGAGCCTCCTCGTCCACCCGGAACTCCTCGGCATCGAGGCGGAGGATCTCGCCGAACTCGAACTCGGCGATTCCGACGCGCAGGCCCTGCGCTCGCTGCTCCTCGACAGCCACGCCGATGCCGGACAGCCCGGCGTCGAGGTCCTGGAGGCCCGCCTGCGGCGCACCGGACTGGTCGAGGCGTCGGAACGACTGGCCACTCATGTGCGCCCCGGGGACCGATGGACCCTTGACGCGCATGCCGATCCCGTGCGTCTCGAAGACGCATTGCGTCAGGCCGTGATCTTGCACCGCAAGTCCGGCGCGCTAAATAGCGAACTTCGCTTGGCGGAACACGCCCTGGCCGAGGACTTCACGGAGGCGAACTTCGCTTGGCTGTGTGACGTGAAGCAACGTATGGCCGTGGTCGCCGGAGCAGAGGCGGAGGAGGACGGGTCCGACGCCGATGCGGCAGCGGGCTAGGCCTTCGAAGGAATGGAATTCTCGCGCCGAAGGCGGCGCATGGTTAACAATCGGTCAAGCGTCTCGCTTGCATACCGGGATCTGAGATCGACGCGGGCGCTTTTCGGCGTTCCGCACACCATATGCATTGCAACGTCGTAGACGCGGAGTGAGCCACACACTCCCGCGCGACATTGCCACGACAACCATAGGCGGACCATGGCGACGAAGGCAACGGAACGGGACGAGACGGATGCTGCCCCCGAGGCACAGACGGACGGGCCGCTTCTCGATCTGACGGATGCCTCCGTCAAGCGGATGGTGAAGCTCGCCAAGAAGCGCGGCTACATCACCTACGAGGAGATCAACGAGGTCCTGCCCGACGGCCAGTCCGATCCCGACCAGATCGAGGACGTACTGTCCCAGCTCTCCGAGATGGGCATCAACGTCGTCGAGGCGGAGGAGACCGAGGAGACCGCCGGCGAGACCAAGGCCAACGGCGAGGCCGGCGAGGACGAGGACGGCGCGGAGGGGACCGAGGTCGCCGAGATCGCGCCGACCAAGGCGCCGGCCGTGCGCGAGACCACGACCAAGGAGCCCACCGACCGTACGGACGATCCCGTGCGGATGTACCTGCGCGAGATGGGCTCCGTGGAGCTGCTGTCGCGCGAGGGCGAAATCGCCATCGCCAAGCGCATCGAGGCGGGCCGCGAGGCGATGATCGCCGGACTGTGCGAGAGCCCACTGACCTTCCAGGCCATCATCATCTGGCGCGACGAACTCGTCGACGGACGGGTGCTCCTGCGCGAGATCATCGACCTCGAAGCCACCTACGCGGGTCCCGACGCCAAGAACGCGATGCAGATCGCGGAAGGCGGCGAGGAAGCCGAGGAGACCGAGGCCGAAACTCCGGCGGCGCCCGAGGGCGACGACGAGGACGACATGGAGAACAACGTCTCCCTGGCGGCCATGGAGACCGAGATCAAGCCGCGCGTCCTCGAGACGTTCGACAACATCGCGAACAACTACAAGAAGCTGCGCAAGCTGCAGAGCGAGCACGCCGAGGTGAAGGCCTCGGGCAAGACCCTGACGGAGGCGCAGGCCGCCAAGCGCGACGAGTTGAAGGACATCGTCGTCACCGACGTGAAGTCCCTCTCGCTCAACGCCAACCGCATCGAGGCCCTGGTCGAGCAGCTCTACGACATCAACAAGCGCCTCATCTCGCATGAGGGCCGCCTGATGCGCTACGCCGAGACCCACGGCGTCGCCCGCGACGAGTTCCTGCGCCACTACCAGGGCTGGGAGCTCGACCCGAACTGGATGGAGCGCGTCGGCAGCCTCGGCGGCCGCGGCTGGAAGAACCTCGTCGAGAAGGGCCAGAAGGAGGTCGTGCGCCTGCGCGAGCAGATCCTGACGCTCGCCTCCGAGACGGGCCTGGAGATCGGCGAGTACCGCAAGATCGTCAACATGGTCCAGAAGGGCGAGCGCGAAGCCCGTCAGGCCAAGAAGGAGATGATCGAAGCGAACCTCCGCCTCGTGATCTCCATCGCCAAGAAGTACACCAACCGCGGCCTGCAGTTCCTGGACCTGATCCAGGAGGGCAACATCGGTTTGATGAAGGCGGTGGACAAGTTCGAGTACCGTCGCGGCTACAAGTTTTCGACCTACGCCACCTGGTGGATTCGCCAGGCGATCACCCGCTCCATCGCCGATCAGGCCCGCACCATCCGCATCCCGGTGCACATGATCGAGACGATCAACAAGATCGTCCGCACCTCGCGCCAGATGCTCCACGAGATCGGCCGCGAGCCGACCCCCGAGGAACTGGCCGAGAAATTGGCCATGCCCCTGGAGAAGGTGCGTAAGGTCCTGAAGATCGCCAAGGAGCCGATCTCCCTCGAAACCCCCATCGGCGACGAGGAGGACAGCCACCTCGGCGACTTCATCGAGGACAAGAACGTCGTCTTGCCCATCGACGCGGCGATCCAGAGCAATCTGCGCGAGACCACGACGCGCGTCCTTGCCTCGCTGACCCCGCGCGAGGAGCGCGTATTGCGCATGCGCTTCGGCATCGGCATGAACACCGACCACACCCTCGAAGAGGTCGGCCAGCAATTCTCGGTGACCCGCGAGCGCATCCGTCAGATCGAGGCGAAGGCCCTGCGCAAGCTCAAGCACCCGAGCCGGTCGCGCAAGCTCCGGAGCTTCCTCGACAACTGAAGTCGTAAAAAGGCGGCCCGGTAGGCCGCCTTTTTCGATTCAATGCATCGCCGTACGTTCAGTCAGCGGCCTTCGGCATGTTGCGCCAAGTCGAACTGTCTCGTCATGCTTTCCGGATGTAACTGATGGCGGCGACCACTCCGCCACGCGGTTCGTTCACCGAGGATTGCAGGAAGTAACCGTCCTTAGTGACTTGCATCGATACTTTCCGGGCATCGTAGAGTCCGCGGAAAACGCTTTCTGGCGTCACGTCGCCGATAACGTCCATGTTTGTTCCATTGTCATTCGTATAGGGGCTCGCGAAGAACAGGGCGATCCGCTTCTTTGTCACCGAGGTGCTGAAAACCATGACGCCCTCGGCGCCGCGTAGCCCGAATTTCTTGTCCGAGAAATAGATCCCGGCGGAAATGAAATTGTCCGGGTCGTCCTTGCCGAAGATGGTGCGATGATTGACCTGCACTTCGGGTGAACTCAAGCCCGACGGATGGTCGGCCATGAAGCTCTTCATGTCGCCATGCGCCATGTAGAGATCGCCTTGGTTGGCACCGGTCAGACCATCGCGCCACTTGTTAACCGTCAGGTTCTCGTCCGTATCGTTCATGACGATTCCGAGGACCTTCTTCGGGTTTTCCAGAAACAGGAACAGGAGCAAACCGACGAGGGCGAAGATGATGACCGAGATGGCAGTCTTCATGCCGAGGCCGGCGATTCCCGCTCGTGCAGCACCGAGGAACGTCGTCCCACCAGCACGATAGGCGTCGATAGCGAGCTTCGTGGCTGCGAGACCGACGCTGAGCACGCCGCCGCCGATGATTTCACCGGCCGCCTGCCCGGGCGTCTTCGCGTTCGAGGCGTTCTCGAACCGCTTCGTCAGCATATAGACATAATCTTTGACGTCGTTCCCCCTGTAACTCAGGATTGTGGGGACGTCCGTGGGTACGATCGTGAAGTTGGGCTCGATGTCCACGTCACTCGCGAGCATCGCGTCCAGGAGCGCGTCTTCGGCTTCGCGGTTGGGGCTGCCCTGATGCCAATCCTCAAGGTAGCCCTCACGCTTCGCCTTATCGAAGATCGCATCGAGCAGTGCCCCGGCGGCACGCTTCTTCTTCTCGGCATATGGGAGATGCGAACGAAGGATAGGTGCGAGGTCGACGTTGAACTGCTTTCGCAGATTGCCGATGACCTCCTCGGCGAACGCAACTTCAGAGAGTTCGAGTAAACGGCTTTCCAAGCGAATCATCACACGCTTCCTTACGTTGAGGTTGCGTTATCGAGATGCAATACAACCTGAGAGAAAACAATCTCAGATTTCATTTCACGTGAGGATTCGACACCGTCGTGATTCGAGGCCTTTCGGGATCGTGCCCATCTCCCCCACCGGAGGTCCTGGGGGAGGCGAGGCGCGGAATTCGAATGGAATTGCAACCGGGGTCCGCAGATTTCACGTTGATCCAACCATCGTTTCCCGGTTGATGGCGGTTCGGAGAGCCGCGCAAAGCGAGCGTCCGGTTGCCGAAGCGCGATCCTTGACCCAACTAGGCCATATGCTCGATCGAGGTCCGCCCCAGTCGCCGCCCACCGCCGAAGCCGACGGATCGGAAGCGAACGACGTTCCGTTCGGCGCCCTGCAGCAATGCGTGGCCCTGCGCGACTGGCTGCTGAGCGAGGGGGCCCGGATGCCCAACGCCGAGGACCTCCTGGCGGGGTTGGCCGAGCGGCTCATCGACCTCGGGGTGCCGGTGGACCGGGCGACCACGGCCATCGACGCCCTGCATTCCGAGTATTCCGGCGTCGGCCGTTTCTGGACCCGCGAATCGGGCTCGACGGTGCGGCTGTTCCCCCATGGCGACGCCTCCGACAAGGCCTACCGCGAGAGCCCGTTCCAGACGGTCCACGAGACCGGGGAGTGGCTGATCCTCGATCTTTCCGAGACGCCGTCCGACGCCTACGCGGTGATCCCCGACCTGAAGGCCGAGGGCTACCGCCACTACATCGTGGCGCCGCTGTTCTTCACCAACGGCACCCGCAACGGCATCACGTTCGCCACACGCAGCGCGGATGGATTTCGCGATGAAGACGTGGCGATCCTGCGCTTCGTCATCCCGACGCTCGCCGCCGTGATGGAGATGCGCAGCATCAACAAGCAGCTCGACCACGTGCTGCGGATCTATGTCGGCGACGAACCGCACAAGGCGATCCTGGCCGGATCGATCCGGCGCGGCCACGTTCAGCGCATCCGCTCGGCGATCCTGTTCGCCGACATGCGCGACTACACCCGCATCTCCGCCGAGATGACCCCGGAAGAAGCGGTGGACCTCCTCAACATCTTCTTCGACTGCCTCGTGCCGGCCATCGAGCGCGAGGGCGGCGAGGTGCTGAAGTACCTCGGCGACGGCCTGCTGGCGATCTTTCGCGAACGGGGCGACGACCTCGGCGGGGCGGCCAAGGGGGCGTTGACGGCGGCCCAGAGCGCGCTCGCGGCCCTCGACGAGGCCAACGGTCTCGGGCGCTTCGCCCAGCCCGTGGCGGCCGGCATCGCGCTCCATCACGGCGAGGCCGCCTACGGCAATGTCGGCTCGGGCGCGCGCCTCGACTTCACGGTCATCGGCCGCGATGTCAACCTCGCGAGCCGCCTCGCCCGCCTCAACAGGACGCTCGGCGAGCCCCTGCTGATGTCCAAGCCCTTCGTGGATTTCCTCTGGGGCGATCCGGTCTCCCTCGGCACCCACGCCCTCGACGGGTTCGCCGAGCCCATGGGGGTGTTCCGTCCCGGACGGCCGGCCGCGACGGTGTGACGAGGCGCGCGGGGTGTTGACCGGAGGGCCGTCCCGGCCCACATCGGTGGTGTTCCAGGGAGATCCCCGGCAAGGGGCTGAGAAACCGATGAGCGGCCTGCGTGCGGGCGGCGGCGCGGAAATCCTTCGAACCTGAACCGGTTCATACCGGCGTAGGGATTGGACCGCCGTGTTTGCCCGCCCGAGTTCGGCGGGCTCCGCTCAGAAGCGCACCGGCCCCACACCCCCTGCGTCCGTCGCGGAGGTTGTCCAGGTGATCGTTCCCAGCCGACCCATCGATCTCAGGCGCTCACCCGCCGCCGCCCGGGCGCAATCCGCCCTGCCGGCCCGCTGCGATGTCGCCATCGTCGGCGGCGGCCTCATCGGCCTGTCCATCGCCTGGCGCCTCGCGGAACGCGGACGCGCCGTCACCGTCGTCGAGCGCGAGACCGTCGGCGCGGGGGCGAGCCTCGCCGCCACCGGCATGCTGGCGCCGGCCGCCGAGCACGAACCCGGCTCCGACCCGCTGCTGCCCTTGGCCCTGGAGAGCCTGTCGCGCTGGCCGGGGTTTCGCGACGCCCTGCAGGCGGCGTCGGGCGTCGACATCGACTACCGGGAGGAGGGCACCCTGGTGCTCGCCATCGGCCGCGACGAGGTCGAGCGCCTGCGCTTTCGCCACGACCTGCAGGTCCGCTCGGGCCTCGAGGCCACGTGGCTGTCCGGGCCGCAGGTGAGGGCCCGCGAGCCGGCCCTGCGCCCGGCCGTCACCGCCGGCCTCTACTGTCCCCACGATCATCAGGTCGATCCGAGCCGGGTCATGGCCGCCCTGGTGCGGGCCTGCACGGCCGCGGGCGTCACCATCGTGGAGAATTGCTCCGTCGAAGCCCTGGACTGGGCGGGCGACCGGGTCACGGGGCTCCTGACCGGCCAGGGCCGGCTCGCGGCCGAGACCGTGATCCTCGCCGCCGGCGCCTGGAGCGGGCAGACCGGGCTGCTCCCCGATGCCCTGGCCCTGCCGGTGCGTCCCCTGAAGGGCCAGTCGCTGGCGCTGCGCACCACCGCCCGCACCGGAACCCTCACCCATATGGTATGGACCGAGCAGATCCACATGGCCCCGAAGAGCGACGGCCACCTCATCGTCGGGGCGACGGTGGAGGATTGCGGCTTCACCCCCGGCGTCACGGCGGGCGGCCTCTACGCCCTGTTGGAAGGGGCGCGCCGCGTCCTGCCCGGCATCGAGGAGATGGCCGTCGAGGCCGTGTGGAGCGGCTACCGCCCGACCTCCGACGACGACGCGCCGATCATCGACACCCTGGCCCCCGGCCTCGTCGCGGCAACGGGCCACCACCGCAACGGCTACCTCCTGGCGCCCGCCACCGCCGACGCCGTCGCGGCCCTGCTGACGGACGGCGCCGTGCCGGACTACGCCAGCGCCTTCGGCCGCGCCCGCTTCGCCCCGGCCGAGACGAGGGCGCGCGCATGAAACTCATCCTCAACGGCCGGCCCCACGAGAGCGCGGCGCGCGACCTCGACGCCCTGTTCCGGATCGAGGCCGAGGAGACCGGGATCGAAAGCCCACAGGGCATCGCCATCGCCCTCAACGGCGCGGTTATCCGCCGCCGGGACTGGGAAACGACGCAACTCGAAGAGGGCGACCGCGTCGAGATCGTCCGCGCCATGCAGGGAGGCTGAAACCATGACCGAACCCCACGACGATCCCCTCGTCATCGCCGGCATCACCCTGGGCTCGCGCCTGTTCATCGGTACGGCGAGCTATCCCACCCAATCCATCATGGCCGAATCCGTGGCGGCGTCGGGCGCCGAGGTGGTGACCGCCTCAATCCGCCGGGTCTCGCTCCAGGGCCACGGCTCGGACACGGTCAGCAAGCTCAAGGGCTACCGCTTCCTGCCCAACACCGCCGGCTGCGAGACGGCGCGCGACGCGATCATGACCGCCGAACTCGCCCGCGAGGCCCTCGACACGACGTGGATCAAGGTCGAGGTCATCGGCGACCGCGAGACCCTGTACCCGGACGTCGCCGAATTGCTGGAGGCCTGCCGCCACCTCGTGGAGGACGGCTTCACCGTGCTGCCCTATTGCAACGACGATCCGGTGGTGTGCCAGCGCCTGGCCGACATCGGCTGCGCCGCCGTGATGCCCATGGGCTCGCTCATCGGCTCCGGCATGGGTGTGGCGAACCCGGCCAACCTCGAACTGATCTGTCGGCGCTCGCCCGTGCCCGTCATCGTCGATGCCGGCATCGGCACGGCGTCGGACGCCGTCATCGCCATGGAGCTCGGGGCCGCCGGCTGCCTCCTCAACACGGCGGTGGCGAAGGCCGACGATCCCGTGCGCATGGCCCGCGCCATGGGCCACGCCGTCGCGGCCGGCCGCCTCGCGCACCGCGCCGGCCGCATTCCTCGGCGCGGCCGGGCCGAACCGTCGAGCCCGCAGCTCGGCCTCGTCGGCTCGTGAGGGCGCCGCCGTCGCCGCTCCTCGTGGTGACGGACCGGACCCTGGTCCCCGGTGGGGAGCAGGACCTCGTCGCCCGGATCGACGCGCTCCTCGCGGGCGGCGCCCGCTGGGTCTGGTTTCGCGAGCGCGACCTGGCGCCGGCCCCGCGCGAAACCCTGGCGCGCGCGCTGCTGGAGCGGGTGCGCGCCTGGGGCGGTGTCCTGAGCATCGGCGCAAGCGCGGCCTTCGCGGCGGATCTCGGGGCGGACGGCGTCCACCTGCCCGGCGGGGCGACACCGGCCGATTTCGCGGCGGCGCGGGGTCGGTTGCCCGACGGCTTGATCGGAGTCTCGGCCCATTCGATCGGGGAGGTCGAGGCGGCCGCGCGGCATGGCGCGGACTACGCCACCCTGAGCCCGATCTTCGCGACATCGAGCAAGCCCGGCTACGGCCCGGCCCTGGGGCCGGAGGCCATGCGGGCGGCGAAAGCGTGCGGGCTGCCGGTCATCGCCCTCGGGGGTATCATGGGCGAGAGGGTCAGGCCCTGCCGGGCGGCAGGGGCCGCCGGGATCGCCGTCATGGGCGGCCTGATGCGCAGCCGCGACCCGGCGGGCGACGTGGGCGCTTTGCTCGGAGCCTGGAAGACCTGACGCGTCGGGGAGCGTCTCCCACCCCCTCGTGGGGGAGGGCCGAACGCGATGCGAAACTCGAAAAAATCTACTTCGGGTCGGCGGCCGGGCCGTAGGGCGGACGCGGGATCGCCCGGTGAGCGGCGCGCAGGGCCGCCGACCAGCGTTCGCGCAGATCGTGGAAGTAGCCTTCGCCCGCCTCGATGCGGTGGTTGACCTCGAGGGTGAGGGCGTCGCGGCGGACCAGGGCGATGTCGATGGGCAGGCCGACGCCGAGGTTGGACCGCATGGTCGAATCCATCGAGACGAGGCCGACCTTGAGGGCGTCGTAAAGATCGGTCTCGTATTTCACCGCCCGGTCGAGGATCGGCTTGCCGTACTTGTGCTCGCCGATCTGCAGGAACGGCGCGTCGCCGCTGCATTCGATGAAATTGCCGGCGGCGTAGATGAGGTACAGCTTCATCGGGTCGGTGCCGATCTGGCCGCCGAACAGCAGCGAAACGGAGAAGCGCAGGTTCGCCGCCTCGAACCCGGCCTTCTCGATCTCGCGCACCCGGCGGATGGCGCGGCCGACGAGCTGGGCGGCCTGGAACATGGTCGGTGCCTCGACGAGCTTCATCTTGGCCTCGCCGGCATCGCCCTCGACGCCCTCGGAGAGCAGGCTCAGGACCGACTGGGTGATGGAGAGGTTGCCGGCGGACGCCAGCATCATCACCCGCTCGCCCGGCACGTTGAAGTGGTGGAGCTTGCGGTAGGTGGAGATGTCGTCGAGGCCCGCGTTGGTGCGGGTATCGGCGATCATCACCAAGCCGTCCTCGACCAGGACACCGACGCAGTAGGTCATCGTTTCAGCTTTCTTCGTGCCCGAACGCCCCGTATCGTCAGGACTGGACCGTCGCCTGTGCTTGCTCGACGCGGAGCTTCACGTCGAGGGTTTCCGTACCGCCACCCATGCGGCTGCCGCGGATCGGAGCCGCGCCGAGGTAGTCGAGCCCCACGGCGACGCGGATATGCGCCTCCGTGGTGGCGATGCCGTGGGCGGGGTCGAAGCCGACCCAGCCGAGGTTCGGCACCAGGGATTCGACCCAGGAATGACCCGCCTCCTGGTCGACCATGCCGTCGTCCCGGTGGAAGTAGCCCGAGACGTAGCGGGTCGGGATCTCGAGGTGGCGTGCCGCGGCGATGAAGATGTGCGTCAGATCCTGGCAGACGCCCTTCGCCTGCTCGAACGACTGCGCCGCCGTGGTGCTGGCGCTGGTCGGGCCGGGCTCGAACACCACCTTGTCGTGCACGGCGGCGAGCAGGCGGTGGAGGCAGGGCAGGGGCGAGGCGTCGCCCGCCTCCCGGACCGCGCGGGCGAAGGCCTGGATCGGCTCGCTCGCCAGAGCGAGATCGGAATCGCGCAGGTAGAACTCGTCGGGCAGTCGCTCGACGGTGCCGCGCACCACGCCGTGCATCTCGTTGGTATCGACCTCGCCGGTGACCCGGATGGTGAGGGATTCGGCCGGCTCGTCGGCGGTGAACCAGTGCACCACGTTGCCGAATCCGTCCTCGCGCTCGCTGATCCGGCCGTCGATGGACGGCTCGATGCGCCAGCGCCGGACATATTGGCCGTCATGGTCGCGCGGCCGCAGGCGCAGGACCTGGATCAGGTTCCGGGCGGGATGCTCGTAGGTGTAGTTGGTCTCATGAAAGACGCGGATTCGCATGAGGGCGGCCTTTGCGCGGGTCCGGGCAGAGCCCGCCACCCCTAAGCATCATTCCCCGACGTGTCACACGGTTCGAGGCGAACCGGGATAAGTCGACGGATTTCGAGGCGGGTGTCACGTCGGCGGCGCCACGTGACACCCGCTCAGACGAGATATTGCTCGATCACCGCCGCGCCGAGGCGGTTGTTCTCGGCGATAAACGCCGTGACGAATTCGTGCAGCCCCGACGTGAAGATCCGGTCGATGTTCTCGCCCTCCAGCCGCGCCAGGGTGTTGCTGGCGAAACGTTGGCTGGCCCCGCGCCGCCCGTAGGCGTCGGCGATGAGGTCGAGGTGTTCCACGAGCATGCCGTAGCAGTTGTGCAGCGAGCGCGGCATCTGGCGGTTGAGGATGAGGAGATCGGCCACCAACAGGGGCTTCACGCTCTCGCGGTAGACCCAGTGATAGGCGTTGAAGGCCGAGACCTCGCGCAGGATAGTGGTCCACTGGAAGTAGTCGAGGCTGCCGCCGACGCGCTCGGTGGCGGGCAGGAGGATCCGGTACTTCACGTCGAGGATGCGGGCGGTGTTGTCGGCCCGCTCGATGGCGGTGCCGAGGCGAGTGAACCAGTAGGCGTCGTTGCGCAGCATGGTGCGGTAGGCCGAACCGTCGAAGGCCAGGGACACGCCCTTCACCCATTCGAGGAAGCGGGAGAACTCGTCGCGGTTGAGGTCGCGCCCCTCGTAGTTGCGCAGCTCCAGCCAGGCGCCGTTGATGGCGTCCCACATCTCGGTGGTCAGGGCCGTGCGGACGCTGCGGGCGTTCTCGCGCGCCGTCTCGATGCAGGAGCGGATCGAGGACGGGTTGTGCGGACTGAAGGCGAGGAAGTCGCAGACCGTGGCCTCGGTGACGCCGTCGTAGAGCGGCTTGAACACTTCCGGATCGCCGGCCGACGCCAGGGCCGAGGCCCATTCGTTGGTCTCGCCGCCGCCGTAGCTCGACGGCAGGGCCGCGAGCCGATGCGCCGCGTCGAGGATGCGGGCGACGAACTCGGCCCGCTCGACGTAGCGCGAGAGCCAGTACAGGTTGTCTGCGGTCCGGGAGAGCATGGGCTTCCGTTGAGGCGCGGCCACCCGCGACGCGCGCGGGAACCGTTGGGCTGAAGGGACTATGCGGAGGCGATAACGGGTTGGGAAGCGCGCAGGACCCGTGCCGCATTCGGACGGGAGGGGATTGTCAGGCGTCGAGGACCCAGGTGTCCTTGGTGCCGCCGCCCTGGCTCGAATTGACCACGAGGGACCCTTCCTTCAGGGCGACGCGGGTGAGGCCGCCGGGCACGATGCGGATCTCGTCGGAGCCGCACAGCACGAACGGGCGCAGGTCGACGTGGCGCGGCGCGACCCCGGAGGCGACGAAGGTCGGGCAGGTGGAGAGGGCGAGGGTCGGTTGGGCGATGAAGCCGTCGGGTGCGTGCTTCAGCTTGCGCCCGAACTCCTCGATCTCGCGCTTCGTCGCGTGCGGGCCGACGAGCATGCCGTAGCCGCCCGAGCCGTTGACCTCCTTCACCACGAGGTCCTTGAGGTTGTCCATGACGTAGGCGAACGCCTCCTTCTCGCGGCAGCGATAGGTCGGCACGTTGTGCAGGATCGGCTCCTCGCCGGTGAAGAACCGCACGATCTCGGGCATGTAGCTGTAGACCGCCTTGTCGTCGGCGATGCCGGTGCCGACGGCGTTGGCCAGCGTTACGGTCCCGCGCTCGTAGGCGTTCATGAGGCCGGGCACGCCGAGCACCGAGTCGGGGCGGAACACCAGGGGGTCGAGGAAGTCGTCGTCGAGGCGGCGGTAGAGCACGTCGACCCGGCGCGGCCCCTCGGTGGTGCGCATGTAGACCACGTCGTCCTTGGTGAAGAGGTCGGAGGCCTCCACCAGGTCGACGCCGAGCTTGTCGGCGAGGAACGAGTGTTCGTAGAATGCCGAATTGTAGCGGCCGGGCGTCAGCAGGGCGACGGTGGGGTCCCGCGTCGCGGTGGATGGCGCCAGGGACCGCAGGGTCGCCAGCAGGGCGTCGGGATAGTTCTCCACGGGGGCCACGCGGTGGCGTGAGAACAGCTCCGGGAACAGCCGCAGCATCACCTCGCGGTTCTCCAGCATGTAGGAGACGCCGGACGGCGTGCGGGCGTTGTCCTCCAGCACGAAGAAGTCGTTCTCGCCGGTGCGGACGATGTCGATGCCGGCGATGTGGACGTAGAGGTCGTGCGGCACCTTGAAGGCGCGCATCTCCATCCGGTAGTGCGGGTTGCGGTAGACGAGATCAGCCGGGATGATGCCGGCCTTGATGCATTCCTGGGCGCCGTAGATGTCCTTCAGGAACGCGTTGATGGCGGTGACGCGCTGCTTGAGGCCGCGTTCGAGGAAGCTCCACTCCGGCTTGGTGATGACCCGGGGGATGATGTCGAACGGGATCAGCCGCTCGGTGGATTCGTTGGCGCCGTAGACCGCGAAGGTGATGCCGATGCGGCGGAACAGCATCTCAGCCTGGCTGCGACGGGTGTTGAAATGCTCCGGCGGCGTGGTGTCGAGCCACGATTTCAGGCTGTTGTACGCCTCGCGCACGGCCGCATCGTTGAGCGTCCCTTCCTTCAGGATCCCGTCCGGGAACCCGGTCATCTCGTCGAACGCAGCGAGCGCCATGTGCGCCTCCCCTTAAACGCCAAGTTCCAGGCAAGAGGCGCGCCAGGGGCGGACCGACCGGCCGTTCGAGGTCTCGACGGACCCCTTCGAGGGTACGCTAACACGCGGAACGCGAGGCGGCACGGTGTCTCTCACGAAACGTGAAGGCGTCGAGGGCCGGATGTTTCGCGGGGGGTGACGGTCAGATCAGCTTCAGGCCCTTGAAGCTCGCATGGCCCTCGCGCCCGAGGATCACGTGGTCGTGAACCACGATCCCGAGGGGATCGAGCACGCCGACGATGTCGCGGGTCATGCGGATGTCCGCCGCCGACGGGGTCGGGTCGCCGGAGGGATGGTTGTGAGCGAGGATGATGGCGGTGGCGGAGAGTTCCAGGGCGCGCCGCGCCACCTCGCGGGGATAGACCGGCGTGTGGTCGACGGTGCCGCGCCCCTGGACCTCGTCGGCGAGGAGGTGGTTGCGCCGGTCGAGGAACAGCACACGGAACTGCTCGCGCGCCGCGAACGCCATGGTGGCCCGGCAATATTCGAGCACGGCGCTCCACGACGACAGCAGCGGCCGGGCCGCGATGGCGCCCCGCGCCAGCCGATGGCCCGCCGCTTCGATGAGCTTCAGGTCGGCGATGACCCCGGCGCCGATGCCTTCGATTTCGGCAAGCCGGGCCGGTTCGGCGGAAATCACCTCGGCGAAGCTGCCGAACCGGCGGATCAGCGCCTTCGCCAGGGGCTTCACGTCGCGCCGGGGAATGGCGCGAAACAAGGCAAGTTCGAGGAGCTCGTAATCCGGCAGCGCGTCGGCGCCCCCTTGGGCGAAGCGGGCGCGCAGGCGGTCGCGGTGCCCGAGGTAATGAGGCTCGGCCGCCTCGGTCCCGGTCGCCTCGCCGGCCGGCAGGGGAGGGTCGGACGGTCGGCGGGCGCTCACGGGACCGGCTCAGGCCGCCGGATTGACCGGCTGGTGCAGGCCCTTCGGCGAGAAAGTGAAGATCTCGGCCCCCGTCTCCGTCACCGCCACCGTGTGCTCGAACTGGGCCGAGAGCGAGCGGTCCCGCGTCACCGCCGTCCACCCGTCGGACAGCACCTTCACGGCGGGGCGGCCGAGGTTGATCATCGGCTCCACGGTGAAGAACTGGCCGGGCTTGAACGTCACGTCGTAGCTCGGCTCGGCGTAGTGCAGGATGGTGGGCGCGTCGTGGTAGGTGCGCCCCAGCCCGTGGCCGCAGAAGTCGCGCACCACGGAGCAGCGCTCGGCCTCGGCATAGCTCTGGATCGCCCGGCCGATATCCGTGGTCGAACCGCCGGGCTTGATCGCCGCGATGCCGCGCATGAGGCATTCGTGGGTGATCTCGCACAGGCGCTGGGCCTTGCGCGACACCTCGCCGACATAGGCCATGCGGCTCGAATCGCCGTGCCAGCCGTCGACGATGAGGCAGATGTCGAGGTTGACGATGTCGCCCTCGCGCAGGGGCTTGTCGTTGGGAATGCCGTGGCAGACCACGTGGTTGATCGAGGTGCAGATCGATTTCGGGTAGCCGCGGTACAGCAGGGAGGCCGGGTAGGCGCCGTGGTCCATGGCGAAGGTGTAGGCAAGGTCGTCGAGGGCCTCCGTGGTCACGCCCGGCGCCACGGCCTCCATCAGCACGTCGAGGGCTTCCGCCGTCAGGCGCCCGGCCTTGCGCATGCCCGCGAACCCCTCCAGCCCGTGGATGGGCGGCTCGGGCGAACGTCGTCCGGTCTCGGAGACGGCCTGATCGTTCTGCGTCATGGGCGGGCGTTTCGTGGCTGGCCGGGAAAGATCCTCTGTACGACCCCGCGCCCGCGAGGCCAACCCTTGCGCGAAGCCAACCCTCGCGCGAGGCCAACCCCGCCCCGAAGGAAGACCGGCGTTCGGGCCGGGCTAGGCGCCGGGCCGGGGAGGGGCTAGACACCGTGTCTCCAAGAACGGGCGCCCGGACGGGTTTCGACGGGCCGGCAGGCAGGACGGGACGATGGCTGACAAGGCGGTGCCGCACTTCCACAACGACCTCGGGGTCGCGGTGATCCATGTCGGGTCGCGGGAGTTCATGTGCATCGGCGCGCGCCCGCCCTTCGACCATCCGCACGTGTTCCTCGACATGGGCACGGACGACGAGATCATCTGCCAGTACTGCTCGACGCTCTATCGCCACCGTCCGGGCCTGAAGGCCGGTACCGCCGACCCGGCGGCCTGCGTGTGGGACGACCGGACCCCGGCCGCCGCCTGAGCGCCGTGTCCTCCGTCGGTCCGAGTCGGATCGCCATCGTCGGCGCCGGGATCGGCGGCCTCACGGCGGCCCTCGCCCTGGACGCGGCCGGCCACGAGGTCACCCTCGTGGAGCGCCGCACCGGATTCAGCGAGGTCGGCGCCGGCCTCCAGCTCTCGCCCAACGCCAGCCGCGTGCTCATCGGCCTCGGCCTCGGAGCGGCCCTGCGCCGGGCCGCGAGCGAGCCCCCGGGCGTGGTGGTGCGGGCGCTCGCGGACGGGCGCCAGCTCGGCGCGATTCCCCTCGGCCCCGCGCATCGTGAAAATTTCGGCGCGCCCTACTACGTGATCCATCGGGCCGATCTGCAGACCCTGCTCCTCGATGCCGTGCGGGGTCGTGCCGGCATCCGCCTGCTCATGGGCCGCGACGTCACCGGCCTCGTGGAAACCCGGGACGGCGTCAGCCTTACCCTGGAAAGCCACCAGGGCGCCCGCTCCGAGACCTACGTGGCCGACCTCGCGGTGGGCGCAGACGGGGTGCGCTCGCGCCTGCGCGGCCACCTCGACGCGGTTCCCCTGCGCCCGTGGCGCGCCGCCGCCTGGCGGGCCCTGGTGCCGCGCGAGGCGGTGCCGCCCGAACTCGCGGCCGACGCCACCGGGCTGTGGCTCGGCCGCGACCGCCACGTGGTGCACTATCCGATCCGCGGCGGCAGCCACCTCAACGTCGTCGCCGTGGTGCCGGAGCGCGCCGGGACCGACGATTGGGGCCAGCTCGGCGAACCGGCGGTCCTGCGCGCCCGCTTCCCCGATGCGGCGCCTGCGCTGGCCGCGCTCCTCAGCGTGCCGGATTCGTGGCTGGTGTGGTCGCTCGTCGACCGTCCGCCGGCCAAGCCCCTGGCGCGCGGACGCGTCGCGCTCCTGGGCGATGCCGGCCATCCGATCCTGCCGTTCCTGGCGCAGGGCGCGGCGCTCGCCATCGAGGATGCGGCGATCCTGGCGGCCTGCCTCGGCACGGCCCCGGTGCCGGAGGCGCTCGCCGCCTACGCCAAGGCGCGCCGGGCCCGGGTGCGCAAGGTCCGCGCGGCGGCCCGCGCCAACGGCCGCAGCTACCATGCCGGTCCCCTCGTCGGCCGCGTGCGCAACATGGTGATGCGCCGCCTCGGTCCCGCCGGCATGACCCGGCGCTACCGCTGGCTCTACGGCTGGACGCCGGGAGGGTGAATGTCTTGATCTCGGACGCCCGCCCCGCTACCGCAGGAACCGGTATGCGGACGTGGCGAAACCGGTAGACGCACGAGACTTAAAATCTTGCGGCCGCAAGGCTGTGCGGGTTCGAGTCCCGCCGTCCGCACCAATACGTTGAAATCGTGAACGATGCCAGTAAGATGCTGGCACAAAGGTGTTTTTCGGCGCCCCTCGCTACAAAGGGCGCTACAAATGGCCGTTCCGATGACCTCCCTAAGCCGTGCCCCAAACGGGGATTGGTTCGCCCGCAAGGGCATCCCGAAGGACATCCGAGACGCCTACAGGAAGGCGTTCGGCGTCTCACAGGAGGAGCGTTTCCGTCGCCCTGGAAGCCTGTCCACGGGCAGTGCGAAGGTTGAACTGCGGGACTGGGACGCGACCGTGACGGGCCGTATCGAGGCCCTGAGAGCCGCTGCACGGGGCGAAGGCGTTGGACTGACGCATCGTGAGGCCCATGCTCTCGTTGGCCGCTGGTATGCGTGGTTCGTGGCAGGACGCGAACAGGAGCCGGGGCAGCCAGGGGAATGGGACTATCTCGCTGGACAGCTTCAGGACGCCCGAGAAGCCTTCACGACACAGATCGGTGCACCGGGGGAGGAGGAGGAGCACGAGACCTCGGCCACTCGACGGCGGGTCCGGGCAGTGGTGGCTGAGCTAGGAAGGGTCCCAACCTTTCTGGGGGAACAGGGCCTCAACCTCACACAGGAAGCCTCCGACGCCCTTCTCGACCTACTGGACCCCGAACTGCTGGCGGCCATTCATGCCCTCAGGAGACGCGCTGACGGCGACTATACAGCCGACGCCCGACCCCTTCGGCACCCCGAGGCGAGACAGGCTCAAGCCCCAAAGCAGTCCGGCCTATCCTGCTGGTCGTTGTTCGAGGCGTGGGTCACCGAACGTCGGCCCGGTGCGTCCACGGTGAACCGCTGGCGAGCTGTGTTCCGGGGGCTTGAGGAGCACTTCGAAGGCCGAGACATCGGGGCCATCAGCGCGGATGACGCGGTCGCCTGGAAGAACACTCTCGTGACTGACGTGACTGGCTGGCTTTGGACCGGGCTGATTGAGAGGATCAGCCAGGACCGAAGGAGCTGGACATGCGGCGAGGTCAGAAGACGGGTGCGGAGCAGGTGGTGCTGAAGCTTCG
>NZ_LMRE01000044.1:0-212979 GCF_001424745.1 Methylobacterium sp. Leaf469 | reverse complement strand
GCCTCCAAGAGAACCGGCGCCGCCGCCAAGACCTAAGTCCCGCTGGCCGCCGCCGATGAACAGGCTTCTACGGGCCCACAGCCCAACCGTCAACGGCCAAATGACCGAACGATGCGATTTTCGCGACAGATCAACGATACCCCAGCCAAAGGCCTTCTAAACGTAGGGAAACGCCGTTCCGGTCCGCCATGGCTTCGGGCCGGCATCAGTTCGTGGGTGAACGGCCCTCGACGATGCGCCGCCGAAACCAATCCCGCAGCAGGTCACGCTCGTGGTCGAACGCTCCATTGGCGAAGCGCGATGCCCGCAACAGGAAATTGATGTCCGTCACCGTCTCCTCGGCGGCGGCCAAGCGACGGCGGCCTTCTGTCAAGACGTAGCGCAGGCGAAACCGCGGCGGAGAAATGTCGCTGACGACGCGTAGGCCGAACGGCACGTTGGCACCCGGCCGTTCGATGCCAGCGAGGTCGATGTCGAGAACGTCGATGGCGAGGGTCCGGCCCGGCGGCAATCCCCGTGTCGCGAGCCCCTCGAAAATGCGGCGGATCTCCCCGAGCGTGACCCGCAGTGTGACGCCCGACCCGAAACGGTTCTCCGCATCGGTGTAGCGCTCGGGCTCGATGAAGCGGACAGTGACCTGCGCCGTGGCTGCAGCGGTCCAGAGGGTCAAAGCAAGGGTGAGAAGCATCAGGCCGGTGCGCATCGTCAGAACCCCTTCTTCACCTGAGCCAGCGCCCGCGTGAGTTCCTGCGCGATCTCCTCGCGATCGATCGGCGAGACGTCGCGTGCGACAACCACATATTCACGGCGCGACACCAGGGTCAGGGTTTGAAGGCCGTACTCCTCGTCCTCGATCCGGGTCAGCTTCGTCCACAGGGGGTTGAAGCGCCACTCGCGACGCTCGCCCCGATGGGTGACACGGGCCAGCATCACCACGAGGGGCGTGATCATCACTTCCTCGAACGACCGTCCCCGACGGAAGCTTGCCTGGAGGGCAAGGTAGAGGCCGATCATATCGAGGCCGAAGAACCCGGCCACGGGCCAGAATCCGGCCCGGATGCAGGCGATGGAGGTGACAAGGGAGACGAGCCCGCACCCGATCATCACGTTCCGGAAGCCTTGAGGACTCAAGGATTGGTTCGGCCGGATCGTCGCCCGGAACACCGGACGGTCGAAGCTGTCGGGATCGAGGCCGTCAGGGTGCATCGGGATGTTGCCGCTCGCCATGCGGGCAATATAAGGCTCGGATGCGCACCCGACAGACGGCCTCGCCGAAGAACCCGCGAATTGTTGCCGCCCTGGTCGAACCGATCGTCGCAGAGGCCGAACCGGTCCGCTCGGTCGTGCCGCCGGATGTGCTTGCGGAAATCTTCGCGCGGTTGCGTGCCGCGGATCCCGAGCCGCGCGCCGAGTTGGTCTTCGGTAACGCCTATACGCTCCTTGTGGCCGTCGTGCTGTCGGCCCAAGCGACGGACAGGAGCGTGAACCTCGCCACCGCCCCGCTCTTCGCCATCGCGGACACACCGGAGAAGATGCTGTCGCTCGGCGAGGAGCGGGTGCGGGATTTCATCCGAACCATCGGGCTGTTCAACACCAAGGCGAAGAACGTCATCGCGTTGTCGCGCATCCTGGTGGAGCGGCATGGCGGTCAGGTGCCGAAATCCCGCGAAGACCTCGAAGTGCTTCCCGGTGTCGGCACAAAGACCGCGAGCGTCGTCCTCAACGTCGCCTTCGGGGTTCCGACCATCGCCGTCGACACGCACATCTTTCGGGTCTCCAACCGCATCCCCCTCGTGATCGCGCCGACGACGGACAAGGTTCAGGCCGGGCTGGAGGCTATCGTGCCGGAGCCCTACCGGCTCAATGCCCATCACTGGCTGATCCTGTTCGGCCGCTACATCTGCAAGGCACGCAAGCCCGACTGTCCAATCTGCCCCATCGCAGACCTGTGCCGGTATCCAGCGAAGACCGCGCCCCCCTGAGCGCGGCATGTTCCATTCACCGTGCCGCCCGAAACATAGGGCCAGCCCTCCCCCGCGCGGATGGCACCCATCCGGCCAACGCGTTGTGCTGACACGCCGCTTCGGGTAGTTTGCGCCACGGTCGCGGAGGCTTTCGACGAACGATGCGTTTTCACGGCCCGACCGCTTCGGCAGTCACCACGCCGCGGGTTCCGCATCGTCTCTCGCTGAAAGGAGCCACGGCCCTTGGACTTCCTCAAACCACGGTACACGCCTATGAACCGCCGCCGTCGCATCTACGAGGGCAAGGCGAAGGTCCTCTACGAGGGTCCGGAGCCGGGAACGCTCATCCAGCATTTCAAGGATGATGCCACCGCCTTCAACGCCCAGAAGCACGACGTCATCGACGGCAAGGGCGTGCTGAACAACCGGATTTCCGAGTTCGTCTTCCAGCACCTCAACGACATCGGCGTGCCGACGCACTTCATCCGCCGCCTCAACATGCGCGAGCAGCTGATCCGCGAAGTCGAGATCATCCCCCTAGAAGTGGTGGTGCGCAACGTCGCCGCCGGGTCGCTCGCCACGCGCCTCGGCCTCGAGGAGGGCACACAGTTGCCGCGCTCGATCATCGAGTTCTATTACAAGAACGATGCGCTCAACGATCCGATGGTCTCCGAGGAGCACATCACGGCGTTCGGCTGGGCCACGCCCCAGGAGATCGACGACATCATGGCGCTCGCGATCCGGGTCAACGACTTCCTGTCGGGCCTCTTCCTCGGCGTCGGCATCCGCCTCGTCGACTTCAAGATCGAGACCGGCCGTCTCTGGGAAGGCGACATGATGCGCATCGTCGTGGCCGACGAGATCTCCCCGGATTCGTGCCGCCTGTGGGACATCAAGTCGTCGGACAAGCTCGACAAGGATCGCTTCCGCAAGGATCTCGGCGGTCTGATCGAGGCCTATACCGAAGTCGCCAAGCGTCTCGGCATCATGTCCGAGAACGAGAAGGTGCAGACGGGCGGTCCGCGCCTCGTCCAGTAGCCGTCAGCGCGGCGCGACCGGGCCGGTCATCTGCCAGCCGGATCGCAGCCGCGTGTAGGTGCCGAGATCGGGGTCGAACCCGGAATGATAATGGGGGTCCTGCGCCAGCAGCGGCCCCCATCGCTTTTTGAAGGCCGTGACCTCGCGTTCATGCCGTGCCCTGGCCTCGGGCGTCCAGCGGCGGCTCGCCGCTTCGTCGTGGATCAGGATCGCGCCGCCGACGTAGAGGGTGCGGTAACCGGCCTCGTTCAAACGCAGGCACAGGTCGACATCGTTGAAATCAACCGCGAAGGCGGCGGCGTCGAAACCGTCGACGGCTGCGAATTTTCGCGCCTCGATCACAAGGCAGGCCGCCGTCACCGCTGACACCGCACGGGTGGCGAGCAAGCCGGACAAATAGCCCGGAGCGTCCCCGGAAAAGTACCGATGCGCGTGGGTGACGAGGCCGCCGGGGCCGAGAATCACACCGCCGTGCTGGATGCGCCCGCGCCCGTCGATGAGCCGTGCACCGACGGCGCCAATCTCTGGCCGCAGGGCCTCGCGAACCATTCGGTCGAGCCAGGTCGGATCGGTGACGGTCACGTCGTTGTTGACGAAGGCGAGAACCCGCCCCTTTGCGACGGCCGCCGCCCGGTTGTTCATGGCCGCGAAATCGAACGGGCCGGGACACGGTACGACACGGATGACGCCGTCGGCTGCGAGATCGCCGAGATAGACCATGGTTTCTGGATCGCGACTGTCATTGTCACACACCAGGATCTCGCGGTCCGGCCAGTCGGTGCGATGGATCAGGCTGTCGAGGCAGGGTCTCAGGAGATCGAGGCGGTCGCGGGTCGGGACGATGAGGCTTACGCTCGGTACCGGGTCGGGTAGTGGGCGCGAGAGGGTGATGACGCCGTCCTCGTCCATCCGCGTCGCGACATCGCCCTCCCCCGCGCGCACGAGATCTCGGCGGACAATCGCGAGGCGGCCGGCGCGGCGGCTCCGCCCCCCCTCCCCTGCCGCAACCGCCGCGCCAATGGACAGGATCTGCGGGAGATGGCCGATACTGTCGGAGCCGAACCGTCCAGCGAGGCGCAGCAGAGCATCGAGAGCCGGCGCTTCGGGATCGAGATCGATGATGCCGCCGATCGCGTCCAGGGCAGTGCGGCGCACGGCGACGACGGGGCCGATGTAATCCACCGCCCTCAGATACTCTGCATCGAAGGCAGGCCGGAGGAGGGGCATAATCCTGGACCCCGACACGTCGAGGGCATCGCCATAGAGGGCAAGACGGTGCGGATGCGCCGCGAAGGTGCGAACCAAACGTTCCCTGGCGCCCGACACGAGAGTGTGGCCGGGGGTGGTGAGAACGACGAGGTCCCTCTCTTCGATCACCGGCACGACCTCGCTCAGGAGATTGGCGATGCGCCGGTCCCGCCGCGTCAGCCAGAGTTTCCGGTGATCGAGCCCCAGCAGCGCGGCCCGGGCTTGTGCAGCACGGACGCGTTTGCCCATGAGCCGCGCCTTCGCGATGGCGAGGGTGGCGCTGGGGTGCTGCGTGAAGATCGCGACGGCCATGCGAAGGCGCGCGAGGAAGCCCGGACGGATGCGGTGGGCGAACAGCAGGGCATCGCGGTGCTCGTCGGTCAGGGGACACTCTCCCACCGGGGCGCCGTCATTCGAGATCCTCGCCGAAGGTCGTGAGCGACAGACCCGGATGATAGAACGGGTCGTGCCGGATGGTGTCCCGCCAGCGCGCGACGAAGCGATCGGCCTCAGCCTCGAACCGGGCGCGGGCCGGGCCGATGGATGGGCCGCGGCTCGTGGATTCGAGATGGGCGAGGACGGCGTGGGGCGTCCAGACGGTCTTGTAACCCGCTGCGTTCAGGCGAAGACACAGGTCGACGTCGTTGAAGTCGATGGGAAACGTTTCGGCATCGAGGCCGCCGACCGCGTCGAATTTGCGCTTCTCCACGGCGAGACATGCGGCGGTGACGGCCGAGACCTCGTGGGCGACCCGCAGCTGTCCGAGATGCCCGGGGCTGTCCGAGGGGCGCCGGCGCAGGATATGTCCGGCGCGCCCACCGAGGCCGACGACGACGCCGGCATGCTGGAGGGTGCCGTCGGCGTAGAGCAGTTTCGCCCCGACGGCACCCACCTCCGGCCGGCAGGCCTGCCGGACCAAGGCGTCGAGCCAGTCGTCGCGCAGCACAGCGATATCGTTGTTCAGCAGGACGACGACCGAGCCCCGCGCCGCCGCGACCCCCGCATTGGTCATGGCGGAGAAGTCGAACGGAGCCGACCAGTCGAGGATCCTGACACGCGGATCACGTCGCAGACGCTCGTAGTAGGCGTGGACGTCCGCGTCGATGGAGCCGTTGTCGACGATGACGAGTTCGATCGCCGGATAGGCGGTGGCGCCGAGAACCCCGTCGGCGGCGATACGGATCAAGTCGAGCCGGTCTCGCGAGGGAACGACTACGCTGACGAGCGGGGCGGGCTCGGGGAGGGGCCAGAGCAGATCGGCGATGGCTGGATCGACACGCGGGCGCGACGGAACTTCGACCGCCTTCAGATTTTCCTCGAGGCGTTCGGTGTGCCGCGCCGTGGAATCGTTCGTGGGCCCGCGAAGAAGGACCCGCGGCACGTGGGCGACACGCGCAGGCAACACCGTCGCCGCGGCACGAACGCCGAGATCGATCCGGCAATCCTCGGGTGCGCCGAGGGGCAGATCCAGCAGCTGCGCCAGGAGTACACCCTTATGGAGTGTGAAGCCGGCATAACCCTGCGCCAGAGCGAGATCGGGACTCCAGTCCGGTTTCAGCCGCGGGCATAACAGGGCATCGCCGGTTTCCTCGTCGGCGTAAGCCATCTCGCCGCCATCGGGCGATTCCAGAGCTCTGGCGAGGAGCGCGAGGGCCTCCGGCTGCAGGCATTCCCCAGGGCTGAGAACCCCGACACAGCCCATCTCATCGGCGACGAGATCCCGAAGGGTTCCGCCCGCGGGCCATTGCACGTGGGTTACCCGGGGATCGGTCGCCGCGTCCACATCCGGTCCGTCGACCCAGGCGACGACCGCGCGCCAATCGGCTCCGACCTGGGCGGCGAGGCAGCGCAGGGTTTCGGCGACCCGGGCGTGATCGGCGTGCCGCGCCGGAAGGATCAGGCAGACCGGCAATGCCGAGGTGCCGACTGGGAGGACGGCGTTTCCCCTTCGCCGCGACTCGGCCCAGACGTCGTAGCGCGCCCGGGGTGTCGCGCCACAAGTACCGCGGAGGATGTCCCGAAAGCGGCGCTCGTCACCACGCATCGCATTGTAGAGGGCCGCCGCGGCACGCAATGGACGCTTGCCGAGGCACTCGGCCGTCACGCTCAGATGCGTGCGTAGGCCGACCCGCTCCAGCACGAACTCCGTGCGAGGATCGATGGCGAGGTGAAGATCGGTACAATCCTGCGGCAGGTAACCGAGCCAGGACGCCGCCCCGAGCGCTGACCCCGGCAAGACAAAGTCTTCGTACCGGGCCGGTCGGCGGATAAGGCGGAGCAGGGGCCGGAGCGGGCGCGCCACCGCCCGCTCGCGGTAGGTCAGCACGATCCAGCATCCGCGCGGCGACCCATGCAGGCGCAGGCGCCGACCGAAGACCGGATCATCCTGGGGCTCGAGGGTGAAGGCCGCGGCACGGCCGAGCCATCCACCGCGCGGCGGCGTGGTGCCGTCCCGTGCGCTCAGGAGCCGTGCCCTGGCGGCGGAGTACTCATTCGGCCGTCGCCGGAACAGCAACCGGCGCCTCGGAGGTCGCCAGCGGCGGCGCCGGCTTGCGCTTGGCCGGCGCGCGTTGAGGCGTCCCACCCCCGAGACGAACCTCGATGTCGTAATCACCCGTCTGGGCGACGGGCACCATCAGGTCGTCCTCGATGATGGAAAACAGACCCTGCGCCTCACCCGGCGGGACGATGACGGAGACGCGGCGGGCGCGGGAGACGATCGTCTTGCCCGAGGATTTGAGGGAGACCGTCAGCGGTGCCTCGAACCGGCCCGGCGCCCCGGCGGGGCCGAGGAGCACGTGGCCCTCGATACCGACCTTCACACGGATCGAGCCGTCCTGGAGCCGGTTGCATTCGCGGGCGAGGCGCCCGAGCGTGGTCTGGCTTCGCAATCCGGCGCTGCCCGTCGCACTGGGGGGATTGCGCAGGGCCGCGCCGCCTTCGGGCACATCCACCGTCGGGCAATAGGCCTCGTCGAGGGGCGCGGGCTGCGAGGGCGGAACGGTGGTACCGCCGTACTTGAACAGGTTCGAGAAGGCATTGCCTTCCTGTGCCCCGGCCCCGTCCGCGGCGACGAGAACCGGAAGACCTACGATCAGGAGTCGCAGAGCGATCTGGCTGGCATGCTTCGACATGATCCGTTCCCGATTGGCGCCGGCGGACTGCCCGGTCCCGTTACTTCAGGCTCTCGAAACCTTGGCCGAACCCCTTCATGGAGAGGGGAATGCCGACGCCCTCCTCCGGGGTCTGGAACACGATGAATGTCGCCTGGGCACCGGCGTTGAACTGCTTGATCAAGCCTTCGTCCATCACGACCTCGGCGACGCAGCCCGTGGTGAGGCAGCGCACGAACCCGGCGCGGCCGACATCGGTCTTGTCGATCTTGAGCCCGAGGCCGGACGGCAGAAGCACGCCGAGCGGCGCCACCACCCGGAGCAGGTAGCCACGATTGTCGGCCGTCTTCAGAACGATCACCACGAGGGTCAGATTGGGGCGGTCCTCGGCGGCGAGATACTGCACCATGGCGCATTGCTCGGCTTTCGCGCCGGCCGGCGTCTCGCAGCGCAACTGCCAGTCCCCGAAGGTGTTGCGCACCATGCCCTGAGCGGCGGCGGGAGAGGCGGACACCGCGCCCAGGAAACCGGCCGCCAGGGCGAAGCCGAACCAGCGGGCGACGGAACCTTCGCGTCGCAGCATTGCTCGAAACCCCACGCGCCAAACCCTTTCGTGCCGCGTCGGGCGCGGCGAAATCCCGGGGCGTTGGGACCATGCGGACGCCGCATCTGTCAAGCGATGACCGTGCCGCGAGGCTCTCCGAACGCGAACAGGCGGCGCCACCGCGCCGCCTGTTCGATCATTCCGGACCTGACCGAGATCGGTCGGCCGATGAACGTTACTTCTTGCCGAACGACAGCGCGCCGAAACGCGAGTTGAAGCGCGAGACACGACCACCACGATCGAGCATCTTCTGCTCGCCACCGGTCCAGGCCGGGTGCGTGTTCGGATCGATGTCGAGGTTGAGGGTGTCTCCCTCCTTGCCGTAGGTCGACCGGGTCATGTAGTCGGACCCGTCGGTCATCACGACCTTGATGAAATGATAGTCGGGATGCTCGGTACCCTTGGCCTTGTCGGCCGCACTCTTTGCCATGACGAATCCTTGAAGTGCCACGCCGACCGGCTCGTCTGGCGGCCCGCGGCCATAGATCACGCGCAATCGGATGAAGGCGCGCCTATACCCCAGGCGTCGCCGCTGGACAAGCGCGCCGTCCCGGGCAATCGCAAGGCCGTCGAATTCCAAGTCCAGAGCAGCGACGTCCAGACAACCGGCGTCCCCAACACCGACGAGGCATGATGGCACGCGGTTCGAAGAAGAAGGCATCCGCCGAGGGACGGCCCAGGGCGCCCCTCGGCTCCCTGCGTCCGCTGGTCCCGTTCGCGGCCGTCTATCGCGGGCGCATCCTCGCCGCGTTCCTGTCCCTGCTGATGGCCTCGCTGGCGACCCTGGTGGTTCCCCTGGCGCTGCGCCGGGTCATCGATCACGGGTTCTCGCCGGAAGGTCAGAGCGTCATCAACGCTTATTTCGGCGGTCTCATCGGCGTCGTCGCCGTTTTAGCGATGTCGAGCGCCGCCCGGTACTACACCGTGGTCACGCTGGGCGAGCGTGTCGTCGCAGATCTGCGAAGCGCCGTGTTCCGCCGCCTCACCGAACTCGATCCGGCCTTCTTCGACCGGTCTCTCTCGGGTGAGATCATCTCACGGCTCACCGCCGATGCCACGCAGGTGAAGGCGGTGTTCGGCGTCAGCATCTCCATCCTGCTGCGCAACGCGTTCCTGTTCACCGGCGCCATCGCCATGATGGTGATCACAAGCCCGAAGCTCTCGATCCTCGTTCTCGTGGCGATCCCCCTCATCGTGTTCCCGCTGATCCTGTCGGGACGCGGCGTGCGTCGTCGCTCGCGCGCTGCGCAGGACCGGCTCGCCGATGCCTCGGCCTACGCCTCCGAGGCGGTGAGCGCGATCCGGACCATGCAGGCCTTCGGCATGGGTCGCTCCGCAGCCGCACGCTTCGCCGAAGCTTCGGAGAACGCGTACGGCGCGGCCCGCAGTTCGATTCAGGCCCGCGCGCTTCTCACGGGGGTCGCCATCTTCCTCATCTCAGCGAGCGTCGTCGGGGTGATGTGGTACGGCGCGCAAGGCGTCCTCGCGGGCACCATGACGGCGGGTCAACTCTCGCAGTTCGTGCTCTACGCGGTGTTCGGCGCGAGCGCTTTGGGCCAGCTGTCGGAAGTCTACGGTGAACTCGCCCAGGCGGCCGGTGCTGCGGAGCGCCTCGGCGAAATCCTGGCGGCCAAGCCGGCCATCGAAGCGCCGGCGGACCCCGTCGCCCTTCCGACCCCGCCGCGCGGCGAGGTCGCCTTCGAGGCCATCCGCTTCCTCTACCCGACCCGACCCGAGCATCCGTCGCTCGACGGAATCAGCTTTACCATCGCCCCCGGCGAACGAGTCGCCCTCGTGGGGCCCTCGGGGGCCGGCAAGACCACGGTGCTGCAACTGCTCCTGCGGTTCTACGACCCCCAGAGCGGCACGATCCGCGTCGACGGCATCGACATCACACGCACCGACCCGGATGCCCTGCGCGAACGCCTGTCCCTCGTCCCCCAGGATCCGACCGTGTTCTCAGGCTCGGTCCTGGAGAACATTCGCTACGGCCGTCCGGACGCGACGGAAGCGCAAGTCCAGCGCGCCGCCGAACTCGCCCATGCCGACGGGTTCATCCGCGCCCTGCCCCAGGGCTACGCCACCACGGTCGGCGAGCGCGGCGTCACCCTCTCGGGCGGCCAGCGCCAGCGCGTCGCCATTGCCCGGGCCATTCTCAAGGATGCTCCGATCCTGCTCTTGGACGAAGCGACTTCGGCACTGGACGCCGAGAGCGAGCGGGCCGTGCAGACCGCACTGGACACCCTCATGCGCGGGCGTACCACCCTCGTCATCGCGCACCGCCTCGCCACCATCCGGGCAGCGGACCGCATCCTCGTCCTCGACGGCGGAAGAATCGTCGAATCGGGCACCCATGAGACCCTGCTCGCGCGCGGTGCGCTCTACGCCCAACTCGCCGCCCTCCAGTTCACCGACGCCTTCGAGGATACCGCCCGCAGCCGCGAGCCGCGCCGCGAAGCGCTGCCGGCCGAGTAGGACGCGCCATGGACCTGTCGCGGTTCCCCCGTCTGCCGCTCCTCGACCTGCCGAGCCCCATCGAGCCACTGGACGGGCTCGCCCGCCATCTCGGCGATGGTCTCGCCGGGGTGCGCCTTTGGGTGAAGCGCGACGACCTCGCGCGGTTCGGGCTCGGCGGCAACAAGCTGCGCAAGCTGGAATACCTTCTCGGCGCGGCCCGGGCCGAGGGCGCCGACACGGTGATCACCGTCGGGGCGATTCAGTCGAACCACGCCCGCCTCACGGCAGCCGCGGCGGCCCGGGCGGGTTTCGCCTGCGAACTGTTCCTGACCCGGAGCGTACCGCGCACGGACGACGCCTATGCGCACAATGGTAACCGCCTCCTCGACGACCTGTTCGGCGCGACGGTGCACGAGCTCGCCGCCGGAGGCGATGCCCTGGCGTTGGCGGAACGGCGCGCCGATGAGCTCCGCGCAGCGGGGCGCCGCGTCTATGTCTTCCCCTCGGGCGGATCCAGTCCCATCGGCTGCCTGGGTTATGCGGCCTGTGCCGGTGAAATTTTCGCCCAGGCGGACGCAATGGGCCTGTCACTGAACCAGATCATCGTTCCCAACGGCAGCTGCGGCACCCACGCAGGCCTCGCCGCCGGCCTACGGGCGGACGGGCACGACCCGCGTCTCGCCAAGTCCTACGCGGTGCTGGAAACGGGCGAGCGAGCCGGGGCGATCACCCTCGACAAGGCCAACGCGACTTTGGCAATTCTGGCGCCCGGCCTGATGTTGACATCCGACGACATCGTCATCGACGGCGCGCATCGCGGGCCGGGCTACGGTATCCCCACGGCCGGCATGCTGGAAGCGGTCCGGCTCCTGGCCCGCACGGAAGGCCTGCTCCTCGACCCCGTCTACAGCGGCAAGGCGTTCGCCGGTCTGCTCCACGACGTTCGCGGAGGCCTTTACCCATCGGGAGCGAACGTGCTGTTCGTGATGACGGGCGGCGTACCGGGCCTGTTTGCCTACCCGGACGTGCTCACCGGACAGGTTGAGCAAACTACCGCTCCGTGAGTTTCATCTCGATTCGGCGGTTGCGCCCGTAGGCCTCCTCGGTCGTTCCCGAATCGAGGGGCTGGAACTCGCCGAAGGCACCGGCGAGGAGGTGCTGGGGCGGGACGCCCTTGGCCGCCATGGCCTGCACCACCGCGATGGCGCGGGCCGCCGAGAGGGACCAGTTCGACGGGAACTGGGCGCTGGCGATGGGCCGGGCGTCCGTGTGTCCGTCGACCCGCAGCACCCACGGGATATCGGCGGGGATCTGCCGGGAAAGTTCCAGAATCGCACCGGCGATGCGGTCGAGTTCCGGTCCCGCCTCGGGCTTCAGAGTGGCGGATCCGGCCGGGAACAGAACCTCGGATTGCAGAACGAAGCGGTCGCCGACGACGCGGATATCCGTGCGTGTGCCGAGGATCTGGCGCAGACGGCCAAAGAAATCCGATCGGTAGCGAGCGAGTTCCTGCACTTTCTGAGCGAGGGCCACGTTGAGGCGACTGCCGAGATCGGCGATGCGGGCTTGGCTCTCCTTGTCGCGATTCTCGGAGGCCGCGAGGGCATCCTCCAAGGCGGCGAGCTGCCGGCGCATCGCCGCGATCTGTTCGTTCAGCAGATCGATCTGGGTGGCGGCGCGGGCCGAGCCCGCCCGCTCGGCAGCGAGTTGCCGGTCGACGTCGCCCTGCTTGGCGCTGGCGCCCTGGCCCGATTCGGCCTGAGACCGGAAGCGGTCCCGCTCGGCCTCGGCGCCGAGCAACGTATTGCGCAGCGAAGAGGCGGTGGCCTCCTGCGCCTTGCGGGTCGAGCGTTCCAGGGCGAGGAGATCCGTGAGGTCGGCGATCTGGCGGTTGAGGCGGGTCAGCACCGAATCGCGGCCGGTGATCTCCTGCGACAGGAAGAATTGGCCGACGACGAAGATGGTCAGCAGGAAGACGACGGCGAGCAGCAGGGTCGCGAGGGCATCGACGTAGCCCGGCCAGACGTTGAGGGACCGGTCGCGCCGTGTGCGGAGCGAGGCCATCTCAGCTGCGCTCGCGGCCGAGGCGGTCGAGAACCTGCTTCAGTTCACGCTCGCGGGTGGCCTGCGCCTCGACCCAGTCGCGGATCATCTGCTGCTCGGCCCGCATGTGCTGAACGAGGCCCTGGATGCCTTCGGCGAGGTTGGTCATCGCCTGTGTCGCCACCCGGCCGTTGGCGCCCTCGGCGATGACAGCCGTGAGGCGGTCTACCGCTTCCTGCAGTTCACGGGCGGAGGCCGGCTCCTGGGCTTTCGTCGGCGCGACCGCCACGGTCTCGCCGGAAACGAGCCAATCCTCGAGTTCGTTGTGGAAACGGGCATGCGCCTGTCCTGCCTGAAGATCCAGGAACCCGGTGACGAGGGAGCTCGCGAGGCCGAACAGGGAGGCGGAGAAGGCGAGGCCGATGCCCGACAGCGGCACGGCGAGCCCATTCTTGAGCTCGTCGAACATCGCCGCCGCCTCGCCGCCGCCGCGCATGGTCTTGATGACAGAGCCCACGGCGCTGAGCGTGTCGATGAGGCCCCAGAATGTCCCAAGCAGGCCCAGCAGGATGAGGAGCCCGGCGACGTAGCGCAGGATCTCGCGGCCCTCGTCGAGGCGCGCCGCCACGGTATCGAGGAAGGCGCGGGTGCCGAGCAGCGTGATCCCGTCCCGTCGGGCGGCCAGCGCGGACGCAAGCGGCGCCAGCAAAGACGGCGCCTTCGTGGGCGTTTCGCCGGCCGCCACGGCGTTGACGTAGGCGACTTCGCGATAGAGCCGGATCACCTGCCCGAAGGCGAGCAGGACGGCGATGAACAGCACGCCGAGGATCAGGCCGTTCAGGCCCGGATTGGCGAGGAAGGCCGGGGTGATCTGCCGGAACAGAACGAAAGCGAGAAAGCCCACGAGGGCGAGGAACACCAACATCCGCACGAGGTAGATGCCGGGCTTGGCGAGCGTCGCGGTCGCGGGAGGGGTCGCCATCGGCTCGGACACTCTTCACGCAAAGGCTTAAGTGCCTGCTCGACCAAGCGGACACCGGGTCAATCCCGGCCGCACATTGGCTGTAGGTCGAGCGCCGATCAACCCGCCTGCGGTGAACATCCCCCGTTGGCGAGCTAATCCCAGCCGCGCGGCCAGGTTTCCTCGAGGTGCGGCCCGAGGCGCACGGGCCAGACGCCCGTGGCGAGGCCGGTGCGGTCGTCCGTCTCCACCGCGATGCCGCATAGGGTCCCCTCCCCGTGCGCAGCCTCCAAACGCGCGCCCGGCGTCTTTTGGAGGAAGCGGCGCAGAGGTTCGTCCTTCTGCATGCCGAGGATCGAATCGTAGTCGCCGCACATGCCCGCGTCCGAGAGGTAGGCGGTGCCACCGGGCAGGATGCGGTGGTCGGACGTCGGGGTATGGGTGTGAGTGCCGACCACCAGGCTGGCACGCCCGTCGAGGAAATACCCGAAGGCCTGCTTCTCGCTCGTCGCCTCGGCGTGGACATCGACGATGACCGCATCGGCGACCTCACCAAGCGGACAAGCGGTGAGTTCGCGCTCGGCCGCCGCGAACGGATCGTCGAGGGCGTCCATATAGATGCGGCCCATGACGTTGAGGACGAGGACCCGGGCGCCCTTGGCCGTCTCGACCACGGTGGCACCGCGCCCCGGCGTGCCGGGCGGGTAGTTCGCCGGGCGCACGAGGCGCGACTGCCGGGCGATGAAGACGAGGGCCTCGCGCTGATCGAACGAATGATTGCCGAGGGTCACGGCATCGGCACCGGCCTGGAGCAACTCGTCGCAGATGGCCTCGGTGAGGCCGAAGCCCCCTGCGGCGTTCTCGCCGTTGATCACGACGCAATCGAGACGCCAGCGTTCCCGGAGTTTCGGCAGGCGGTCGGTGATCACGTGGCGGCCGGGCCGGCCGACCACGTCACCGAGGAACAGAAGACGCATCGCTTGTTCGTCAGGCTCGTTTCAGCGGGACCGGGCCCGCTTCGGTGATGAGATGATCGAGGGGCTGATCGTGCGATTCGGCAGGGACCTCGTCCACCGCCTGCACGGAAAACGCGATCCCGATGGTCAGCACCGGTCCGTTTCGCCCGAGGCGCGCGATGGCCTGATCGTAATAGCCGCGCCCGTAGCCGATTCGGTGCCCGCGCGTGTCATAGGCGGCAAGCGGCACGATGAGCGCGGTGGGATCGAGGGGCGGCAGGCTGTCGTCCGGTTCGCTCAGGCCGAAGCCGCCACGCACCAGGGCGTCACCGGCGCGCCATTCACGGAAGACGAGGCCGTCGGGTGTCACTTTCGGCAGAGCGACCCGCTGGCTGCGCGCGAACAGGCGCTCCATGAGCGGTCGGGGATCGACCTCGCTGCGGATCGGCCAGAAACCTCCGACGATGGGGGCTTCGGCAAGGCCATCGATGCGCATCACGGCATCGGCAATCGCCCGGGCACCGGCACGCCGCACCTCAGGATCGAGGGCATCGCGCCGCCCGAGGGCCGCTTGGCGAAGGGACGCTTTCAAGGAAGCGTGCGAGTGAGAGTGCGGAGCCACATGAGCCGTTGGAGTGTCGATCCCGGGAAACCTACAGTGTAGGTGGGCGCCGTGTTGGCCGAGTCCAGGGACAGGGCCAGGGACAGCTCCCTGGGGAGTCGATAAGGCCCCGGGGAAAGTTCTCCTGACGAACGCGGCAGCCCCGCAAACCCTATGTAGCGTCGGCCAATGGCTGGCGCCAGGGGCATGGTGGCGTCAACCAGCCGAAAGCGTCTTTGCCAAATGCTCGATCCGCTCGGCGCAACGGCCGAGGCCGGCGGCGATGCGGGTCTCCTCCGCGGCACGGGTCGCATCGGCGGTCTCCACCTGGGCGCGCAGGCCGGTGGTCTCGGCCTCCAAGGCAACGAGCCGACGCCGCGTCTCGTCGAGCTCATCGGCTTGCAACAGCGCCGCCATGACGTGCAGGCGCATGTCGCCGATCTCGCCGAACGACGCCCGCAAACCGGTGATGCGCCCGTCGAGCTCCGTTGCGAGGGCGGTGAGATGCGGCTCCTCGCCCTCGGCGCAGGCCATACGGTAATTCTTGCCATCGATGGTGACGTTGATCTGGGGCATCGAATCCAGGTTAGCGGGCGGGGGAGGATGGGACCAGTACGCCCTCGACGGCGGCGATGGCCCGGCCGAGGCGATGCCCGACGTCGTCGGAGGCGGCCTCCACCGCGGCGAGACGGGCGCTGGCGGCATCGAGCTCCGCGCCCAGGCGAGCACGGTCTTCTCCCATGATGGCGAGTTCGGTTTCGAGGTCGCTGGGATCACGCTCGGCATCGAACCGCTGCCCCACGGCCGCCTCCAGGCGGGTCAAGGCAGTCTCGAGCCGCGACAGGGCGTCGTCGATGGCCTCACTCACGAAACGCGTCTCCCAAAGCTCCGCACCGGTCTGCAACCACATGCGACACGCCCCGATACCATCCCGATACCATGACGTGCGCCGCGCGGCACAGCTAGCATCCGGCTCGGGAATGGAGTCGAATGACAAACAGGCTCCCATGCCTGTGCGCGCAATGCCCGCCAGGCCCGACCGACCTTTGCCGGGCAGATCGAGCATGGTAGAGACCGGCCGCCCGCCAAACCGGATACAGCATTCCGTGACAAGTTCAGGCCCCTCGCGCGCATCGTCCGGTTCCCGGATGATCCCGAATGGCCGGATGGCGGTCGCAATTCATCGTGCGTTCAAACTGGATTCGCACAGAGCGAGCGATAAATCGGGGCTTGTCCTTCGGGCAGGCCGCTTCGATCTCCATGCTGGAGGGCGCCGCAGGGTCGGTGTCCGTTTAACGGAAGGGTTCACGCCGTGTCGGTGAAGGTAGCCATCAACGGGTTCGGACGTATCGGTCGCAACGTTCTGCGCGCCATCCACGAGGCCGGTCGCAAAGACATCGAGGTGGTGGCCATCAACGATCTCGGCCCCGTCGAGACCAACGCCCACCTCCTGCGCTTTGATTCGATCCATGGCCGCTTCAACGCCAAGGTCGAGGTGGATGGCGAGTTCATCGTCGTCGACGGCAACCGCATCCGGGTAACCGCCGTGCGCAATCCGGCGGAGCTGCCGCACCGCGAACTCGGCGTGGACATCGCCCTCGAATGCACGGGCATCTTCACTTCGAAGGACAAGGCGAAGGCTCACCTTGATGCGGGCGCCAAGCGCGTCATCGTCTCGGCTCCCGCAGATGGCGCCGACCTCACGGTCGTCTACGGCATCAACCACCAGGCGCTCACCGCCGATCACCTCGTGATCTCCAACGCTTCGTGCACCACCAACTGTCTCGTGCCGGTGGCCAAAGTGCTGAACGATCTCATCGGGATCGAGCGCGGCTTCATGACCACGATCCATTCCTACACCAACGATCAGCCGTCCCTCGATCAGATGCACAAGGACCTCTACCGGGCTCGCGCCGCCGCCCTGTCGATGATCCCGACCTCCACGGGCGCGGCCAAGGCCGTCGGCCTCGTGCTGCCGGAGCTGAAGGGCAAGCTCGACGGAACTTCGATCCGCGTGCCGACCCCGAACGTTTCGGCCGTGGACCTCGTGTTCACCGCCAAGCGCGCCACCACCGTGGACGAGATCAACGGCGCCATCCGGGCCGCGGCGGACGGCCCGCTCAAGGGCGTGCTCGCCTACACGGACCAGCCCAACGTCTCCATCGACTTCAACCACGATCCCCACTCGTCGACCTTCCACCTCGACCAGACGAAGGTGATGGACGGCACCTTCGTGCGGATTCTCGCTTGGTACGACAACGAGTGGGGCTTCTCGAATCGCATGGCCGACACGGCCGTGGCCATGGGCAAGCTGCTCTGATCCGTGCGGACTGACGGATCGTCCGCTCCTTGAAGAAACACGATGGTGTGCCCGAGATGACAGAGACCTCCCCCACCGGACGCGACTTCATCCCAGGCACACCTCCGGCCGGGCCGTCGGTGGCCCCGCCCCAGCCCCAGGCGTCCACGCCGGTCGTCGTGGGCAAGGCCGAGACGCTGTCTCCAACCGCGGCTCCGGGTGGCGATCAGCTTGCCCGCATCGAGGACAAGTGCGCCCGTATTGAGGACAAGTATGCTCGCTCGGAGGCGCTGCTGTCGCGTGTCGAGGAAAAGATCGAAGGCGCTGCCGCGCGCATGAACGAGGCCGCCCGACAGACCGATCTCGCCGCCCTGCGCAGCGAAGTCCGCGCCATCGGCGACCGAACCCGGGGTCTGCCGGGTTCCGGCGCCCTGGTGTTGACGGCGATCATCACAGCGGTGCTGACCGTAGCGCTCACCATCGCCGCCCAGCGCTTCCACCTCGACGCACTCATTCCGCCGCGCTGACCCTCGAATCGCCGCCCAATTCCTGCCCGCGAGACCAAGACCTACTCGCGAGACGCCGGTACTTTCCGAGACCAAGGCCCCGATGACCGCTTTCCGTACCCTCAACGATGCCGGCGCCCTGAACGGCAAGCGCGTTCTCCTTCGCGTGGACGTCAATGTGCCTATGGAGAACGGTCGCGTCACCGATGCGACCCGGATCGAGCGCATCGTCCCGACGATCCGGGAGATCGTCGACAAGGGCGGGCGCGTGGTGCTGCTGGCGCATTTCGGCCGTCCCAAGGGCAAGCCGGTTGCGAGCGAATCCCTGAAGCCCGTGGTCGCGACCATCGCCGCGCACCTCGGGTGGCCGGTGGCTTTCGCCGAGGATTGCGTCGGCCCCGCCGCCGCCGAGGCCGTCGGTGCCCTGAAGGACGGCCAGGTGCTTCTCCTTGAGAACACCCGCTTCCATGCCGGCGAAGAGCAGAACGATCCGGCCTTCGTTGCCGAACTCGCGGCCAACGGCGACCTCTACGTCAACGAGGCGTTCTCGGCGGCGCACCGCGCCCACGCCTCGACGGAGGGGCTCGCCCACGTTCTGCCGGCTTATGCCGGGCGCCTGATGCAGGCGGAACTCGATGCCCTGACCAAGGGTCTCGAAGCGCCGACCCGGCCGGTCATCGCCCTCGTGGGCGGCGCCAAGGTGTCGTCGAAGATCGACCTGCTTCAGAACCTCGTCGCCAAGGTCGACATGCTGGTCATCGGCGGCGGCATGGCCAACACCTTCCTGCACGCGCAAGGCCTCGGGGTCGGCAAGTCCCTCTGCGAAAAGGATCTCGCCGAGACCGCCCTTCGCATCGTCGAGGCCGCCAAGGCTGCGAACTGCCGCATCGTCCTGCCGGTGGATGCCGTCGTGGCCAGCGAGTTCAGGGCCAACGCGGCGCACGAGACCGTCGCCGTCGATTCGGTGCCCGAGGCGGGCATGATCCTCGACGCCGGCCCCAGAACGGTCGCCGAGATCAACGCGGCCATCGACACCGCCGCGACCCTGGTTTGGAACGGCCCGCTCGGCGCTTTCGAGTTGTCCCCCTTCGACGCCGCCACCGTGGCGGCGGCCCGTCACGCGGCGGAGCGGACCACGGCCGGCAAGCTGGTCTCCGTGGCGGGCGGCGGCGACACCGTGGCGGCCCTGAACCACGCGGGCGTGGGCGAGACCTTCTCCTACGTCTCGACGGCCGGTGGCGCCTTTCTCGAATGGCTGGAAGGCAAGGAATTGCCCGGCGTCGAGGCCCTGCGCATCAGAGCTTGAGCGTCCGCCCACGTGGTCGTGACGGTTCCGACCGGCTTTATCCCGGCGAAACGATCGACAAGGCCGATTACGGTTGCAGTCGCGCCGTTCTGGCTTGAGAAGACGACGAATTCTGAAGGAAGGCGCTATCCGGCGCGTCTGAGCGAACTGCCCCGACGGCGGTCGAAATCGAGGAGAAACCCATGGCCCGCATCACCCTGAGGCAGCTCCTCGACCATGCCGCCGAGTACGAGTACGGCGTGCCGGCGTTCAATCTGAACAACATGGAGCAGGGTCTCGCCATCATGGCGGCGGCGGACGCCACCGATTCGCCGGTCATCCTCCAGGCAAGTAAGGGGGCGCGCGCCTACGCCAACGACATCGTGCTCGCCAAGCTCATCGACGGTCTCGTCGAGGTCTATCCGCACATCCCCGTCTGCATGCACCTCGACCACGGCAGCGACGAGGCCACCTGCGCCACGGCGATCCAGTACGGCTTCACCTCGGTGATGATGGACGGATCCCTCAAGGCCGACGGAAAGACGCCGGCCGACTACGCCTACAATGTCGAGATCACCCGCAACGTCACCAGGATGGCCCATTGGGCCGGCGTCTCGGTCGAGGGCGAACTCGGCGTGCTCGGCTCCCTGGAGAGCGGCGAGGGCGAGGCCGAGGACGGACACGGCGCCGAAGGCGTGCTGAGCCACGACCAGCTTCTCACCGACCCGGACGAGGCCGTTAAGTTCGTCGAGGCCACCAAGGTCGACGCCCTCGCCGTCGCCATGGGCACCTCGCACGGCGCCTACAAGTTCACGAGGCAGCCCGACGGCGACGTACTCGCCATGAACGTGATCGAGGAGATCCATCGGCGCCTGCCCACCACACACTTGGTGATGCACGGCTCCTCCTCGGTGCCGCAGGACCTGCAGGACATTATCAACCAGTACGGCGGCCAGATGAAGCCGACCTGGGGCGTGCCCGTCGAGGAGATCCAGCGCGGCATCAAGCACGGCGTGCGCAAGATCAACATCGACACCGACAACCGCATGGCGATGACCGGTCAGATCCGGAAAATCCTGGCCGAGAACAAGGCCGAGTTCGACCCGCGCAAGTACCTCAAGCCGGCCATGGAGGCGATGACGAAGCTCTGCCGCCAGCGCTTCGAAGAGTTCGGCACCGCCGGTCAGGGCTCGAAGATTCGCCCGATCTCCGTCGCCAACATGGCCAAGCGCTACGCCGACGGCTCCCTCGATCCGAAGATCGGCGCGGCACGCTGAGCGCCCGACCTTCCTGAAGGACCCCTATGGCCGAGCCCCGTACCCGCCTCGCCCTCCTCACCCCGCACCGTATCGAGGCGGGTGACGCCGACGTCCTCGCGGCAGCCCTGACAGCCGCGTGCGCCGCCGGCGACGTCGCGGCCGTGATCCTGCGCCTCGCTCCCGCCGATGAGCGCAGCCTCGTCAACCTCGTCAAGCGTCTCGCCCCCGCGGCGCAGGGCACGGGTGCGGCCTTGGTCGTGGCCTGCACCGGTTTCCCGGGCGATCTGGTGAGCGTCTCGGCGCGTGGCGGCGCCGATGGAGTCCATCTCGACAAGCCGAAGGATGGGACCCTGGCGGACCTGCGCGGACGCCTCGACGACGGGCGCATCCTCGGGGCTGGTGGCCACGAGCAGAAACACGCGGCCATGGAGGCCGGAGAGGCCGGCGTCGACTACGTGATGTTCGGCGGCCTGTACGCCGACGGGATCGCGCCAGAAGCGGCCACGATCCTCGACCGGACGACGTGGTGGACGGAGATCTTCGAAACGCCCTGCATCGCCGTCGCCCACGAAGTCGGGGAGGTGGCGGCCCTCGCCGCGACGGGCGCGGAATTCCTCGGACTCGAAAGCGCCCTGTGGATGGGCAACGACGCGGACGTGGCCGCGATCCAGGCGATGGTGAACGCCGCGGGGTCGGCTCCATGAGTAGTGCCGCCCGTTTGCTTGCGTCGGTCCTGGCGTTGGCCGGCCCCGGAAGCGCGCTGGCACAGTCGCCCCAGCCGGTGATGCCCATCGTCCCGGGGGCGAACGCGCAGGCACCGGTCTCGAAGCCGGCGTCGAAGGAAGTCTTCACAGCGCCGCTAAAGGAATTGCCGACGCCCTACACGCCCGGCGTGATGGGTGCGAACCCGCCGACGTCGAACAAGGAAACCGATGCCGCGTTCGGTGCCTATCAGCGCGGCCAGTACACCACCGCCCTCCGCGAGGCGACGAAGCGGCTCTCGGCCAATTCGAGGGACGCGGCGGCGATGACGCTGCTCGGCGAACTCAACAACCAGGGCCTGGGCATCAAGCAGGACCCGGTGAAGGCCGCCGAGTGGTACCGTCTGGCCGCGGCCCAGGGCGATGTCCACGCCATGGCGTCCCTCGGTCTCATGTCCATCGATGGACGCGGGGGCCCCAAGGACCTTAAGGCCGGTCGGCGCTGGCTCGAACAGGCTTCGGACAAGGGTGACGCCACCGCCTCTTACAATCTGGCGCTGATCCTGCTCGGCTCGGGCACGGAGGCCGATCAAGCCAAGGCCGCGACCCTGTTCCGCAAGGCGGCCAACGGCGAGATCAGCGCCGCCCAGCACGGCCTCGGCGTCCTTTATCTTCAGGGCCGCGGGGTCGCGAAAGACCCGGCGCAGGCAGCCGAACTGTTCCGCCGGGCGGCCGACAACGGCGATCTCGCCGGCGAGGTCGAGTTTGCCATCCTGCTGTTCAACGGAACCGGCATCGCCAAGGACGAGGGCCGCGCCGCCCGCTACTTCCTCCATGCCGCCTCGCGCGGCAACGCCATCGCGCAGAACCGGATCGCACGCCTCTACGCCAACGGTCGCGGCGTACCGAAGAACCTCGTGGAGGCAGCGGCCTGGAACCTGGCCGCCGCGGCGCAGGGGCTCTCCGACGCATGGCTCGACCAGACCCTGACGGGACTCAGCCCCGAGGAGCGCACCCGGGCCGAGCAGATGGCGTCCGAACGCGCCAACGTGAAGTAGGCGCATCCCGCCCGTGCTCCGACGGGGATGAGGCCGGCGCCAAACGTGCTATGGCCCCCTCAGACCTCTCGCGTCTCCGACGCTCTTTGAATCGACCCGGACCCTTCAAGCGATGATCAGCTCACCCCTCATGACCGTCATGGTCGATGCCGTCCGCAAGGCCGCCCGCGGCCTCAAGCGCGACTACGGCGAGATCGAGAACCTTCAAGTCTCGCGCAAGGGACCGGGCAACTTCGTCTCGGCGGCCGATCGCAAGGCTGAGGAAGTCCTGCGCGACGCTCTGATGAAGGCCCGGCCCGGCTACGGCCTCGTGCTCGAGGAGTCCGGCATCGTCGAGGGCGCCGACAAGAGCCACACCTGGCACGTCGACCCCCTCGACGGCACCACCAACTTCCTGCACGGCATCCCGCATTTCGCGATTTCCGTGGGCTTGGAGCGCGAGGGCCAGATCGTCGCCGGCGTGATCTACGATCCAGCAAAGGACGAGTTGTTCGTGGCCGAACGCGGCAAGGGCGCCTACCTCAACAACCGCCGGCTGCGCGTCTCGGGCCGTGTCGACATGGCCGATGCCCTCGTGGCCTACGGCTCACCCTACCTTGGGCGCGGCGATCATCCGAAGCTCCTGCGCGAGGTGGCGGCCGTGATGGCCGTCAGCGGGGGCATCCGCCGGTTCGGCTCGGCGGCTCTCGATCTCGCCTACGTCGCCTGCGGCCGCTCGGACCTGTACTGGGAGCGCGACCTGCAGACCTGGGACATCGCGGCCGGCATCATCCTGGTGCGCGAGGCCGGCGGCTTCGTCTCCAGCGCCGATGGCGGCGCCGAGCCCCTCGCCGCGCGTTCGGTGGCCGCCGGCAACGAGAACCTGCATGGGGATCTCGTGAAGCTCCTGCGCCGCGCCAACGCCTGAAACCCACGCCCACTCATCATCGAACTCGACGAAGGCCGCCGCCATGGATTCCCGCCGCCATATCGCGCTGAAAGAGTCGATCCGCTCGATTCCGGACTACCCGAAGCCCGGTATCGTGTTTCGCGACATCACCACGCTATTGAGCGATCCGCGTGCCTTCCGTCGGGCGGTCGATGCCCTCGTGCATCCGTTCGCGGGCGGCCGGATCGATCAGGTCGCCGGCATCGAGGCGCGCGGGTTCATCCTTGGTGGCGCAGTGGCGCACCAGCTTTCGTCGGGCTTCGTACCGATCCGCAAGAAAGGCAAGCTGCCCCACAAGACCGTGTCGATCGCCTATGCCCTCGAATACGGCACCGACGAAATGGAAATCCACGTCGATGCGATCAAGCCGGGCGACCGGGTGCTTCTGGTGGACGATCTCATCGCCACCGGCGGGACGGCCTGCGCGGCGGTGAACCTGCTTCGTCAGATCGGTGCCGAGGTCGTGGCCGCCTGCTTCGTCATCGATCTGCCCGAGATCGGTGGGGCGCAGAAACTGCGGGATCTCGACGTCCCGGTGCGGACGTTGATGGAGTTCGACGGGCACTAGGTCCGTAAGACGCGCGGTCCTGCAAGAGGGAATGCCTTCGCTGCGCGGAGGTCGTCTCCCTCGACCTCCCGCTCCGCGACCGCCCTCCCCGACACAGAGGGAGGGTCGAAGGCCTTATGCAGCCAAGCTCGCGAACAGGCCGCGCCCGTCCGTGCCGCCGACGAGATCTTCGACGAAATTCTCCGGGTGCGGCATCAGCCCGAGTACGTTGAGCTTCTCGGAATAAATGCCCGCGATGGAATTAAGCGAGCCGTTGCGATTGGCATCCACCGTCAGCGCGCCCGCCGCGTCGCAGTAGCGGAACGCCACACGGCCATCGCCTTCGAGGCGCACGATGGTGTCGGGATCCGCGAAGTAGTTGCCCTCGCCGTGCGCCACACACACGTCGATGACCTGATCCTTGGTGTAGGCCGTGGTGAAGCGGGTATCGGCGCGCTCGACGCGCAGGAGCTGCCGGTGGCAGATGAAGCGCCGGTCGACGTTGCGCATGAGGACGCCGGGCAGCAGACCCGACTCGCATAGAATCTGGAAGCCGTTGCAGATGCCCAGCACCAAGCCGCCGCGCGCCGCATGCGCGCGCACGGCATCCATGGCCGCCGCGCGGCCCGCGATGGCGCCGCAGCGCAAGTAGTCGCCGTAGGAAAAGCCGCCCGGCAGGACTGCGAGGTCAGTGCCCGCCGGCAGTTCGGTGTCGGCATGCCAGACCTTGACCACTTCGGCCCCGGCCTGAGTCAGGGCACGGGCCACATCCGCGTCACGGTTGGAGCCCGGAAAGACGATGACGGCGGCGCGCATCAGGCGATCTCGATCGCGTAGTTCTCGACCACGGTGTTGGCCAGGAGCTTCTCGCAGGCGGCCCTGAGGGTGGCCTCGGCTGCGGCGCGGTCGTCGCCCGCGAGTTCGACGTCGAAGACCTTGCCCTGGCGCACACCGTCGACGCCGGACAGGCCGAACGACGTCAGCGCCGCCTCGATCGCCTTGCCCTGCGGATCGAGCACGCCGGTCTTCAGGGTGACGATGATGCGTGCTTTCATGGGGTCGAACTCGGCTGCGCGTGGCGGGGCGCCCCCGCGATAATCGGGAAACGCCGCCCTGGCAACGCGGAGGGACCCTGCTCGTCTAGCGGCGCTGTACGGCGGGGGCGGCGCGCAGGGGTTCGATGCTGATGGCCCGACGCCAGAGCTGCAACATCACCCACGCTGCGAAGAGGCTGAAGACGGCCATCAGCACGTGACCGACGGTGTCGCCGAGTTCGAAGATGCCGGCCAGCGCCCAGCCGGCCGCGATGGCGACGGCGAAGACTTCCGTGCCCACCAGCACCATCATGCTGACGATCGTGATGAGGTTGCGCGTGTTCACTGGCGTGGCATCCCGATTGTCGTTCCGTCACCGCGCGATCCCGTTGCGCGGGCGGTCGAGGGAAGTAGCGCGATCTGGTCGGACCACGCAACTTCGCCCCTTCCCGTCGTCAGCGCGGCGCGCGTTTGGCCAGGATGCGCTGCAGGGTGCGGCGATGCATGTTGAGGCGACGCGCCGTTTCCGAGACGTTGCGGCTGCACAGCTCGTAGACCCGCTGGATGTGCTCCCAGCGCACCCGGTCGGCCGACATCGGGTTCTCCGGCGGATCGGCGCGCTCGCCCGGCTGGGCCATGAGGGTGCCGTGGATCTCGTCGGCATCCGCGGGCTTGGCGAGATAGTCGAACGCGCCGAGCTTAACCGCCGTCACCGCCGTGGCGATGTTGCCGTAGCCCGTAAGAATCACGCCGCGGGCCTCCGGGCGACGCTCCTTGAGACGGGCGATGACGTCGAGGCCGTTCCCATCTCCGAGACGCATGTCGATGACCGCGAAGGCCGGCGCCCGCGCATCCACCATCGAGACCCCCTCGGCCACGCTCTCGGCGACGTGGACCTCGTAGCCGCGCATCTCCATGGCGCGGGCGAGGCGGGTCGAGAACGGTTTGTCGTCATCGACGATGAGCAGGCTACGATCGGTGAAAGCGGCCAGCGGATCGTTATCGCCAAGTTGCATGATATCGGCGCCAGGCGCCGTCGTACCGGTCTGCGTCTGCATTCGACGCGTCTCCTGCGTTCCTGTAAGTCTTCAGGAACTTATATAGGCGCCGGAACGGTCCTGATCAGGGGTTGCCAGCTCTCCATTCTGTGCATGACGCGCAACCGCGATGCCGCGCTCGAACACGTGCCGCGCCCAGGACACGCGCACGACGGCGCCCGTCGCAGTGGGATCGGGCGCGTTCGACAAGGTGAGTTGCGCACCTGAGCGCTCGATAAGGGTTTTGGCGATGAACAAACCCAGTCCCAGGCCTGCACCCGTGGTCGCGCCGGATTTCGCCCGGTCGTTGCCCCGAGTGGTCACGTAGGGCTCGCCGGCGCGAAGCAGCACCTCGCCGGAGAAGCCGGGACCGTCGTCGCGCATCTCGAGCCAGACCTGCTCATAAGTCCAGCGCGCCTCGATGATGACGCGGGTCTTGGCGAAATCCACGGCATTGTCGACGATGTTCGCGAGCCCGAACAGGACGCCGGGGTTGCGCCGGGTCGAGGGCTCCTGCCCCTCCCCCCTGCTGGTGACGTCGAGGATGATGCCCATGGCGCGCTGGGGCGCCACCAATTCCTCGACGAGGTGGCTCAGGCTCACGGTCTGGAGGAAGCCCCCCCCATCCCCATCGAGTGATGTGAGCTTCGACAGAATGCTGCGGCAGCGGTCGACCTGATCGCGAAGGAGCGCGAGATCCTCACGTACGCCCGGCGACGCCGTCGGAGCGAGCTGACGGCTCAGCTCCTTCGTCACCACCATGATGGTGCCGAGCGGTGTGCCGAGCTCATGCGCCGCCGCCGCCGCCAGACCATCGAGCTGCGAAAGGTGCTGCTCGCGGGCGAGCACGAGCTCGGTGGCGGCAAGCGCCTGGGCCAGGAGCCGGGTCTCCTCGGAGACCTTCCAGGCGTAGACCCCGGTGAAGGCCGTACCGAGGAGAATCGCGGTCCATACCCCGGAAATGTAGAGGAACGGCAGTTCGAGGCGACCATCGGCGAACCACGGCAGCGGCCGGTGGATGAGGGCCAGCAGGGTCGCGAGGCCGATGGCGAGGAGCCCAAGGGCCAGGGTCCGCTCGGGCGGCAGGGCTGTGGCCGAGATCAGCACAGGGGCGAGGAACAGGAGCGAAAACGGGTTCTGCAGGCCACCCGTGAGGAACAGCAGGGCCGCGAGCTGAATGATGTCGAACGCCAGCAACAGTGCAGCCGAATCGTCGCTGAGGCGGTAACTCGCGGGAAACCGGATACGCAGGGCGAGATTCAGCCACGACGAGGCAGCGATGACGAGGAAGCACCAGCCGAACGGCAGCGGCAGCCCAAGGCCGAACTGGGCGCCGACCACGGCCGCGCTCTGGCCGGTGATCGCGAGCCAGCGCAGGCGGACGAAGGTATCGAGCCGGAGGTGCCGGGCGTCGCGCACGAAGCCGGTGGTGCTCATGTCCATCATGTCCATCAGAACGATAGGGCCGCGTGATCCAACGTCCATCCCATCGTGGGCAATCAAGTCTTCCACGCCTGGTTCGAAGCGGACGCTTTCGTTCGCATCGCCACGCCGGTCCGTGACAGGACTTCGCTCTCCCGCGTCGGAGGCGGCGAAGCGGCCGGAACGTCACGCACGGGACTTGTCGCCGCAGGTTGCGCCCTAAGTCGGAGACAAGCCCGAGCCGAACGGCTGGGCACGAACATGCGCCAACCTTCACGCATCGGGCAGGCGCTGCGTTCCGGAACAGGGGGAGGCCATCGTGAACCTGTCCTACTACTGGTATGAGACCGCCCGGATCATGACGACGCCGGCGCGGGTTGCCGCCGACATGGTCAAGCACAGCCTTCAGAACCCAGCCAATCCACTGTCGTACGGCCCCTATGCCCGCAGCGTCGCGGCGGCCTGCGAGATGTTCGAGCGGATGACGCGTCGCTACGCCAAACCGGGCTTCGGATTCACCGGCACCTGGATCGAGGGCCACAGCGTGCCGGTGAGCGAACGCGTGGTGTGGGAGCGGCCGTTCTGCCGGGCCATCACCTTCGACCGTGGTTTTGTTCGCGGTCCGAGCCAGCCACAGCCGAAGCTCCTCATCGTGGCGCCGATGTCCGGGCATTACGCCACCCTCCTGCGCGGCACCGTGGAGGCGATGCTGCCGGACCATCAGGTCTTCATCACCGATTGGGCCGATGCTCGCATGGTGCCGCTGAGCGCCGGGCGCTTCGACCTCGACACCTACATCGACTACCTCATCGCCCTGTTCACCATGCTCGGGCCCGACCTCCACGTCATGGCCGTGTGCCAGCCGGCGGTGCCGGTGCTGGCCGCCATCGCGGTGATGGAGGCACGCGGGCACGCCACCGTGCCGACTTCCATGACCCTCATGGGCGGCCCCATCGACACGCGGCGTTCGCCCACCGCCGTGAACTGCCTCGCCCAGGAGCGCGGCACGAAGTGGTTCGAGCGCAACTGCATCACGACCGTGCCGGCTGGGTATCCGGGGGCGTGGCGCAGCGTCTATCCGGGCTTCTTCCAGCTGTCCGGCTTCATGTCGATGAACCTCGATCGCCACGTCGACGCCCACGCGGAGATGTTCGATCACCTCGTCACCGGCGACGGCGATTCGGCCGAAAAGCACCGCGACTTCTACGACGAGTACCTCGCGGTGATGGACCTGACGGCGGACTTCTACCTGCAGACGATCAAGACCGTGTTCGTCGATCACGCCCTGCCGAAGGGCACGATGATGCACGCGGGCACGCGCGTCGACCTCGGGGCGATCCGCACCTGCGCGATCCTCGCCATCGAGGGCGAGAACGACGACATCTCGGGGGTCGGGCAGACGCAGGCGGCCCTCGATCTCACGCCGAACCTGCCGCCCGAACGAAAAGCCTATCACCTGCAGAAGGGCGTCGGGCATTATGGGGTGTTCAACGGCTCCCGTTATCGCACCGTGATCGCGCCGCGCATCGCCGAATTCATCCGCGCGATGCAGGCCCGCCCCGCCATCGCCCAGGAACCGGCGGACTGAGGCGACCTGCCCCCAGCAATTCGCCCTCCCGACGATGGCGGCGCGGCGGCGGCACCGCTAAGCTGCCCGCATGCGATTGGCGCTGCTGCGCGGGCCGGACCCGGACCATCTCGATATCGCCCACGAGGGTGAGACTTTCCGCATCGCCCTGCGGCGTCGACCGACGGCGCGTCGCTTGACGCTGCGCGTGTCGAGCGCCACCGGTGAGGTGGTGATGACCCTACCGGCGCGGACCTCGCTGGCGGTGGCGCAGAAATTCGCGATCAGCCATAGCGGCTGGATCGCCCTGCGGCTGGCCAAGCTGCCAGAGCGAATCGCCTTCGTGGATGGCGCGGTGCTTCCCCTGCGCGGCATCCCCCATCGCATCGTTCACCGGTCGTCGACGGGCGGCCTGACGCGGGTCGAGGCGACGGCGGACGATCCCGTGATCTCCGTTGCCTGCGAGGCACCGCACATCGCCCGGCGCATCGGCGATTTCCTCGAACGGGAAGCGCGCCGGGATCTGACCGCGGCCGTGAAGAGCTATGGGGGAGCCATCGGACAAGCGCCGACGCGCATCACCGTGCGCGACACCCGCAGCCGCTGGGGTTCATGCACGGCCCAGGGTGCCCTGAATTTCTCGTGGCGGCTGATCCTGGCCCCGCCGCTGGTGCTCGACTACCTCGTCGCCCACGAGATGGCGCACCTGAAGGAGATGAATCACTCGGCCCGGTTCTGGAGTCTCGTCGGCGCCATCTGCCCGCATGTCGAGGAGGCGGAACGCTGGCTCAAGCGCAATGGATCGAGCCTGCATCGCTACGGCTGAGGACGTACTTCCCGAACGCTCACCCAGCTTCGGCACGAGACGACGGAGAGGCAGGACCCTTTTCGTCAGCCCTTCACCCGCAGAACGCGGCGGCGCGAACCGGGCTCCTCGGGCCAAGTCGGACGGGCATCGACCTGACCCGGCGCGAGGGTGCGCGGCGCGACGCTGTCGCAGACTTCGCGCTGACGCAGAATCACGGGTTGGCCGAACTCGTCCCGGCGGCGGATGATGCCACCCTCGTGGCAGAAGCCGGCGAGTTCGGCGGACGAGCCGGACTGACGCCCACCCGGCGTCCGGGCGATGGGCCGATGCTCGACGACGAGACGGCCGTCGCGGTTCAGGGAGTTCTCGACATAGGTGGTCTCGTCGACCGGAAGCGACCCGGCCTCCACCTGCGCCATCCCGGCGAGGAGCATCAGTGCGGGAAGGGCGCAGAATCGCATGGCGTTCGTCCGTGTTGAAGCGTAGCCGTCAGGATTAAGGCCTGGCTGCCCCTAGCGATAGTCCACTGCGGGAACATCGATTCCGGGACAAGCCTTCGGCCAAACCCGTTAAGAATTCGCTAACCACGCGGATCAATGCGGTATGCAACGGATGGATCGGACCGGACCGCGGCTCGCGAGCGGCGGTCCGGTCACATCCGTGTCAGTTCAGCAAGCGGTTCTGCGGGCGCGTCTCGGCCGCCAGGGTATCGCCCACGGTCAACCCGAGGGGCCCGAGCCGCACCGGCACCGATTCGCCGTCGTGGATCGATCCGGACAGGAGCTGCTCGGCGAGGCGGTCCTGTACCGCCTTCTGGATCACCCGCTTCAGCGGACGCGCCCCGTAGGCCGGATCGTACCCCTTGTCCGCGAGCCAGTCGTGGGCATCGGGCTCGACGTCGATGGTGATCTTGCGCTCGTCCAGAAGCTTCTGGAGACGCCCGAGCTGGATGTCGACGATGGCGCCCATCTCCGACCGCTTGAGGCGGTGGAACAGGATGATCTCGTCGATCCGGTTCAGGAATTCCGGCCGGAAGTGATGGCGCACCACACCCATCACCTCGTCGCGCACGGCATCGGTATCATCGCCCTCGGACTGGTTGACGAGGTACTCGGAGCCAAGGTTCGAGGTCATGATGAGGAGCGTGTTGCGGAAGTCCACCGTGCGCCCCTGCCCGTCCGTCAGGCGCCCATCGTCGAGCACCTGCAGGAGGACGTTGAACACGTCCGGATGCGCCTTCTCGACCTCGTCGAACAACACGACCTGATACGGCCGGCGCCGCACGGCCTCCGTGAGGGACCCTCCCTCCTCGTAGCCGACGTAGCCCGGAGGCGCACCGATGAGGCGGGCAACGGCGTGCTTCTCCATGTATTCTGACATGTCGATCCGTACGAGCGCCGTGTCGTCGTCGAATAGGAACCCAGCGAGCGCCTTCGTCAGCTCGGTCTTGCCGACGCCCGTGGGCCCAAGGAACATGAACGAACCGATGGGCCGGTTGGGATCCTGCAGGCCGGCCCGGGCCCGGCGCACGGCGGTCGCGACCGCCTCAACCGCCTCGCGCTGGCCGACGACGCGCTTCGCCAGAGCCGATTCCATGGCGAGCAGCTTGTCGCGCTCGCCCTCCAGCATCTTGTCCACGGGCACGCCGGTCCAGCGCGAGACAACCCCGGCGATGTGGGCAGGGGTCACCGCCTCTTCGACCATGCCGTCGCGGCTGACCGCGGACTCGGCCGCCGCCTCGATCTCGGCGAGCTGCTTCTCCAGGCCCGGCACCACGCCATAGGCGAGTTCGCCGGCGCGCTGGTATTGACCCTGGCGCTGGGCGTTGGCGAGTTCCGTGCGGGCCTCGTCGAGCTTCTTCTTCAAGTCGGCCGCTGCCCCGAGCTTGTCCTTCTCCGCCTTCCAGCGCGAGGTGATGGCCGAGGATTGCTCCTCAAGATCGGCCAACTCCTTTTCCAGCCGCACGAGGCGGTCGCGGGAGGCGGTGTCGGTCTCCTTCTTCAGGGCCTCGCCCTCGATCTTCCGGCGCACGATCTCGCGGTCGATATTGTCGAGTTCCTCGGGCTTCGAATCGACCTGCATGCGCAGGCGCGAGCCCGCCTCGTCCATGAGGTCGATGGCCTTATCGGGAAGGAAACGGTCGGTGATGTAGCGGTTCGACAGGGTGGCGGCCGCGACCAACGCCGCATCCTGGATACGCACGCCGTGGTGCTGCTCGTACTTCTCCTTGATGCCGCGCAGGATCGAGACCGTATCCTCCACGGTGGGCTCGGACACGAAGACGGGCTGGAAGCGCCGCGCCAGGGCGGCGTCCTTCTCGACGTGCTTGCGGTACTCGTTGAGGGTTGTTGCGCCGACGCAGTGCAGTTCGCCCCGTGCCAGGGCGGGCTTCAGGAGGTTCGAGGCATCCATCGCCCCGTCGGCCTTTCCGGCGCCCACGAGGGTGTGCATTTCGTCGATGAACAGAATGATGCCGCCGTTCGCCGCCGTCACCTCGGACAGCACGCCCTTCAGGCGCTCTTCGAACTCGCCGCGGTATTTGGCGCCCGCGATCAGCGAGCCCATGTCGAGGGCGAGCAGGCTCTTGTCCTTCAAGCTCTCGGGCACGTCGCCGTCGACGATGCGTAGGGCGAGCCCCTCGACGATGGCGGTCTTGCCGACGCCGGGCTCGCCGATGAGCACGGGATTGTTCTTGGTGCGCCGGGACAGGACCTGGATCGTACGCCGGATCTCCTCGTCACGGCCGATCACCGGATCGAGCTTGCCTTCGCGGGCGGCTTCCGTGAGGTCGCGGGCGTATTTCTTCAGGGCGTCGTAGGCGTTCTCCGCCGTGGCGTTGTCGGCAGTGCGGCCCTTGCGCAGGGCGTTGATGGCCCCATTCAGCGACGCCGGCGTCACGCCCGCGGCGGCGAGCGCCTTGCCGGACTCGGTGTCCTTCTCGACGGCGAGCGCCAGGAGCAGGCGCTCCACGGTGACGTAGGAATCGCCGGCCTTCTCGGCCGCCTTCTCGGCGGTGTCGAACAGGCGCACGAGTTCGCGCGTCGCCTGGGGCTGGGACGAATTGCCGGACACCTTGGGCTGCCTAGCGAGCCATGTCTCGACCTGCGCGAGGGCGACCCGGGACTGCCCGCCCGCACGGTCGATGAGGCCGGCACACAGGCCCTCGGGGTCGTCGAGAAGCACCTTCAGGAGGTGACCCGGCTGCAATTGCGGATGACCCTCGCGCATGGCCAGGGTCTGCGCCGACTGGACGAAGCCGCGGGCGCGTTCGGTGTAGATCTCGAAATTCATGCTCTTTCCACCTCCCCGTGTCGGTCCGGTCCCGCCCGCATGAGGCGGCGCGGCCGTTCCGAGACGTCGTTCCCCGGCTCCGGTCCCATACCTTCACTGCGAGAACCCCGGCGCCATCCAGCCGCCGGTGACACGGATGTGGTGTTGTAAATACGCACCACAAGGGGGTCCGGATCGAAGTGGGGGCGGGATCTTCCGGACCCTTGCAAGCGGCTTCGTCACCGGTCCATGCTCTTCCGATGACGAACGAACTGCACCTCGACGCTCTCCATCGCTACCCCGTGAAGGGCCTCTCGCCCGAACGGCTCGACAGCGTCGATCTGGAGGCGGGCGACTACTTTCCCGGCGATCGCTTGTTCGCCGTCGAGAACGGCCCGTCCGGCTTCGATCCGGCGGCACCCGTGCATCAGCCCAAGATCAAATTCCTGATGCTCATGCGCCACGAAGCCCTGGCCCGCCTCGACGCACGCTACGAGGCGCATACGAACGTCCTGACGATCCACGGTGATGGCGGCGTCGCGGCGCAGGGTGATCTCGGCACGGCGGAAGGACGCGGCGCCATCGAAAGCTTCCTGGCCGGGTACCTGCCCGACGCCCTACGCGGCCCGCCCAAGGTGCTGGGCGCGCCCGACGGCTTCCGCTTCACCGATTCGCCCCGTGGCTTCGTTTCGCTCCTCAATCTCGCCAGCGTCGCGGCGGTCGAGACCCTGACGGGTGCTGCCGTCGATCCCCTGCGGTTCCGAGCGAATCTCCACGTCTCGGGTCTGGCGCCTTGGGCCGAACTCGACCTCGTCGGGCGCACGCTCGTCACGCACGGCGGGGTCGCGCTGCGCGTTCTCAAACGCACGGAGCGTTGCGCGGCGACCAACGTCGATCCGGTCACGGGCATTCGCGACCTCACGATCCCCCGCGCCCTGTCGCAGCACCTTGGCCACACGGATTGCGGAGTCTACGCAGAGGTGGTGGCCGGCGGCACCTTGCGGACCGGCGATCGCCTCACGCTCGAGCCGGCGAACGTCTGAGTAGGCCGACCGTCCGACGCCAGCCGAAACCGTGCGTCGACGGAGCAGCCGTGCTGCGAGTGATGCGACGAAGTGGGGATCGACCGGGTTCGCGATCGGCCCCTTCGGCGTCAGATGGCGTCGCGGGGGACCAGGACAACGGCTGCCGCGTAGCCGGCGCGCCTCAGATGGCGCAGATCGGCGTGGCGGCGCTCGCAGGTGATCTTGAGGTAGCGATCGTCGCCTCCGGGCAACCCGGCCGACGCCGCCATGGCCTGTCCGTGGATCAGGCATTCCATCGGTGTTCTCGCGGGCGCGATGATCACGTCGAGGGCTGTTTGGCGGGAGCAGTTCTGAACCAGCATGGTTTGCATGCATACGAGGGCGACGGACAGCAATTCGGACATGACGGACCTCTTGTTCGAGATGGCGAAGAAGGTCCGCGGAGTGGCTCTGGCGTTCGAGCGGCCGCGTGATTGTTGTCTGGGGCGTTCCTCGAAGATCTGGTTTCGGGTTATTGGTCTTGGTGTCCATCCTCCCCACGCACACCGTATGCCAGGGGCGGATTCTCGAGACGCATCGCGCCCGTGTGTGACGCTTGGGCCACCCTCAGTCCCGGCCCTGAAGCCAGAGAGGCTCAGGCTCGGCGCGCGGCAGCAGCGCCGCCACGGCGTCGAGATCAACGATGTAATGCTCGGTGAGACGGCGCCAGACCTCGGCCGTCGAGGCGGCCTCGGTGCCGATCCGGTGCAGCGCGCTGGCAAGCAGGCCCGGATTCGTCAGAGTCTGGCGGGGGGTGAAAGAATCGGAGTTGGACAACGGCTTAGTCCCTGATCGACGGGACGCAGGATCACGATTCAAGGTTAAGCGGACGTTAAAGGCCCGGTGCCTCCGGCGGAAATCAGTTCCCTCCAATCATCACGCTTCCGGGAGTGTCCGATGGATTGTGTTTCGGCATGCGGTCGCACCCGCAGATGAAGATCGGCCCGTCGTCGCATCGGAGCGCGGAACTCCAGGGGGACGGTGAGCGTCTCACAAGCCGGTCCCGCGACGCCTTCCCGGACGCGGCCGATGACGTTTCCCCCGAAGGACACCATGGACACGACGCCGCTTCCCGCCCCGGCCTTCAAGGCTCCCGCCATCCTGCTCTCCGGTCCCGTGGACCAGTCGATGTACAAGGATTTCCGCCAGCAGTTCGATGCGGCGTCGGATCAGGATTTCGTCGTGGTCGAACTCTCGACCCTCGGCGGTGATCCGGAAGTGGCTCGGATGATGGGCGAGGACATCCGCTTCGCCAGCGAGGTCGATCCGCACCGGCGGATCGTCTTTCTCGGAAAAGCAGCGATCTACTCGGCCGGCACCACCTTCATGAGCTTCTTCGCCCGCTCCAACCGCTACCTGACGCGCGGCACCCGCCTGATGATCCACGAGCGCAAGATCTCGAAGAAGCTGCACATCGACGGTCCGCTCACCACCTGCATCGCCACGGTGACGGCGGCCCTGCACGAACTCGAATGCTCCATCGAGATCCAGAACGAAGGGTTCGCCAACCTCGTCGCGGGATCGACGGTGAGTCTCGACGAAGTGCTGACCCGCGCCCCCTCGAACTGGTACATCGAGGCCGAAGAGGCCCGCGGCCTCGGCCTGATCGAGGCCGTCATCTGACGGACAGACCGGCGGTTGCGCCCGCTGCCGCGTGGCTGGGCGCAAAAATTGCCCGCTGCCTGCTTCGCAGGGTCACATGCCTGCGGTAGAAGCCCGGCGCCGTGCACGACCGCCCGGCACGCATCGAGGAACGAGCCCCACGATGAAAGACCCGTTGCCGAACGTGCACGTGCGTGCCGAAGTCCTGGTTCAGGCCCTGCCGCATATGCAGCGCTACGACCAGGAGATCGTGGTCATCAAGTATGGCGGCCACGCCATGGGCGACCGTGCCGCGGCGGAGGATTTCGCCGAGGACATCGTGCTCTTGGAGCAGTCCGGCCTCAAGCCCATCGTGGTCCACGGCGGCGGCCCGCAGATAGGCCGGATGCTCGGGCGGCTCGGCATCGAGTCCGAGTTCAAGGGCGGCTTGCGGGTCACCGACGAGGCCACCGTCGAGGTGGTCGAGATGGTCCTGGCCGGCTCCATCAACAAACAGATCGTCGGCTGGATCTCAGCCGAGGGCGGACGGGCCATCGGCCTGTGCGGCAAGGATGGCAATATGGTGCGGGCCAAGAAGGCCACACGCACCATCATCGATCCCGAGAGCCAGACCGAGCAAGAGGTCGATCTCGGCCTCGTCGGCGAACCGGATCACGTCGAGCGCGGCGTCCTCGACGCGGTGCTCAAGGCCGAACTCATCCCGGTCCTCGCCCCTGTGGCCTTCGGCGCCGACGGACAGACCTACAACGTCAACGCCGACACCTTCGCGGGCGCCATCGCGGGGGCGCTGCGGGCCAAGCGCCTGCTGCTGCTCACCGACGTACCGGGCGTCCTCGACAAGGACAAGAAGCTGATCCCCGAACTCACTCTGGAGGATTGCCGCCGGCTCATCGCCGACGGCACCATCACGGGCGGCATGATCCCGAAGGTCGAGACCTGTATCTACGCCCTTGAGCAGGGCGTCGAGGCGGTCGTCATCCTCGATGGCAAGGTCAGCCACGCCGTGCTCTTGGAACTGTTCACCGATTACGGTGCCGGGACCCTGATCCGCCGGAGCTGACACAGTGACCCGGGTCGCCCGGCAGGGCGAACCGGGACGAGGGCGGTCACGCGGGCAGCGATTGCGGGATCGGTCGAAACGCCACCAGAGTCATGTCGTCCCGGCGCGCTTCGCTGCCACGGTAATCGGCAAGGGCCTGCTGCAGCGCCGCAACCTGATCGCCGAGGCCGTCATGCGATTGCGCCATGAGGATGTCGGCGACCCCACGATGACCGAGCAGTCGACGCCGCTCTCCGCCCATCTGGTCGGTGATCCCGTCGGTCATGAGGTAGAACGTCGTCTCCACCGAGGTCTGGACGACGATCTCGTCCACCGCAAAGATTTCCCCTGCCCGCCGAGGATAGCCGAGGCCGTTCTTCGCGCCGCGGATGCGCGTGACGGTCCCATCCGTGACACTCGTGAGGGAGAGGCCGGCCCCGGCGAAGCGCAGGGTCGCGGTTTGCCGATCCCAGATGCAAATCCCGCAATCGAGGCCGTCATCGGAAACCGCGCCCCGACCGTCCTGGCGCAATTGCACCCGGACCATGGAGTCGAGGGCACGCAGCACCTCGACGGGGTCGCGCAGGCGCCGCTCGTGCAGGATGCGGTCGAGGGCCGTGGCGACGATGAGGGTGAGGAAGGCCCCCGGGACGCCGTGACCGGTACAATCCGCCACCACGATGATGCCGAGCCCGTCGATGTTCTCGAGCCAAAAGTAGTCGCCGCCGACGACGTGAAGCGGCTCCCACAGGACCCCGACCTCGAGGCCGGTGCCCACGAGCGCCGCGCGGTCGGGCAAAACCGAACTCTGGATGCGTCGTGCGTAGCCGATACTCTCCATGACGAGGCCGTTGGCCTCGGCGAGCTTGGCATGCGCCGTCTCGAGTTCCTGTAGCAGCCGCTTCGCTTCGTCGCCCGTTCGCAGACCCTCGACCATGCGGTTGAACGCCTGAGAGATCACGTCGATTTCGTTGCTGGCCCTGAAACGGGCACCGGATTCGACGGTGACCCAGTTCTTGTGCTCGACCTCGCGCATGGCGAGGAGCAGGCGCTTGAGGGGTGCCAGAACGTGCGCCCGTACATTGGCGTGGAGGGTCAACACGAAGGCGAGCATCAGGATGAGACTGGTCACGAGGGCCAGAATCGCCTGCTTTTCGGCGTTGCCGCGCAACGCCTCGGCCGAGATGGCCAGGGTGAGGTGTCCAACGGGTTTGGTCTCGGATGGGAGGGAGAGATCAGCCTGCGCGACGACCATGTCCCAGGACCGACCACGCGGCATGTCACCCAGCGACATGACCACGGCCCCCGCGGCATTGCGCAGAACCACCGCCCGGAACGCCGGATCCAGGGTGAGGGCCTGGACCTGATGCCGGTAGATCTCGGGCCGGGTAATCCAATCTGGCCGAGCGACGGCACTTGCGGTCAGGGCGGCGAGCAGCTTTGCCCGCTCGGTGTAGAGCCGGATCTGGTCGCTGTAGTTCACCCAGGCGATGCCGATCTGCGTCACCAGGACGACGACGGCGATGACCGGGTAGATCCGCATGAACAGGGTATGGGCGAGACTATCGAGGTCGCGCCCTCGGGCAGACCCGCGCAGGGATCCGGGCCTCATGGTCGGGCCGGCGGCGCTTTCGGCCAGCGGCATATCGGTGAACCCGGCGGCTTCGAGGAAGTCGCTGCTACGGCGTGGGCCGGCACCCCGCAGGGAACCGCCGCGCCGAACCGGCGCAGCTTCGGCGCTCGGCATGCCCTCGGGAATCATGGGCCCTCGGGGGTCATGCGGATCGGTCGACCGGGGGCGGAGCCCAATGCATCGGGGGCACTGCGCACACGATCGCGTCCGCTGTCCTTGGCCGTATAGAGGGCGGCGTCCGCGCGCTGCATGGCGGCTTCGAGGGATTCACCGGGTCGGGCCTCGGCGACGCCGATGCTGACGGACAGGATGACGGTCCCGCCCGGCGTCTCGATCGCGGCCGATGCGACCGCGACCCGCAGACGTTCGGCGATCGCCAGGGCCGCGTCGAGGGCGGTGTTCGGAAGCAGAACGGCGAACTCCTCGCCGCCGGTGCGGCCGATGATATCGTGTGGACGCAGGTTCGCAAGGCAGGCCGCCACACAAGCGACGAGAGCCGCATCACCGGCGGCGTGCCCAAAGCTGTCGTTCACGAGCTTGAAGCGGTCGAGATCGAGCATCATGACGGTGATCGGCGTGCCGTCGGTCGCATGGCGCTGCCACGCGCGGACGCTCATCTCCATGAAGCGCCGCCGGGCCAGGGCACCCGTCAGGTCGTCGGTGTCGGCGAGGCGGCGCAGTTCGGCTTCGAGGCGCGAGCGGTGTTCGATCTCCCTGGAGAGCGCTTCGTTGAGCGCCTGGAGATCGCGACGCTGCTCGGCGAGGCAGTGATTGGCCTTCTGCAAATCGAGTTGCATCCGGTCGCTCATGCGGACGAGGCGTTGCTGCTCGCGGTAGCCGCGGCGGTACGCTTCCGCCAAGGCGTTGACGCCGGCGGCGGCATCGGAAAGCCCAGCCAGCATCGTCTCAGCTTGCCGGATCACGGCTTCCTCGGCATCGTAGAGGCTGAAGGCGTCGCTCGCGGGGCGGGCCGTGGCGGCACGGGGCGCGGCCTTGGGCACCGGCGTCATGCGAACTCCTCGACCATCTCGAAGCGGGCATGGGAGAAATCGGCGGCGAAATCCTCACCGGCTTCCGCGATTGTCTCGTCGCCATCGGCGTAGAACCAGCGGATCGTCACCGGCCGACCCTCGGCGGCGGCATCCTCCAGGGGCATGAACAGATTCATGAGCGCCTTGGCACTCGAGGAATTGAAGTAGGCGAGCCCGACTTCGAACACGATGGGATCGGTGGCGGCCTCGGCGAGATATCCCCGAAGGGCCTGAAGAAGCGGTCCGTAGAACGCCGCGGCGTCCTCGGGATAGGATTCGCCGCGCAAGGCGAGGTGGCCGCGCCCGAAATCGAAATCGATGCTCGGCGACCGCTCGGTCGCGGGAAGGCTGATGGTATCCATCGGTCCGGCGCCGTTCAGATGTAGGCTTTGAGGCAGAAGAAGCTCCGCCCATCGCCGAGTTCCTGGAAATCGTACTCGACGGGCGCGCTCGACCGGCGGGCGATCTCGATGAGGCCGATACTACCGCCGAGGCTTCCCTCGTCGGGCGGCTGACGGAGTTTCTCACGGTAGAACGCCTTCAACTCGTCACCTGTCATCGTAGTCAAGTGATCGAGGCGCGCGCGCAGGGTCGGGACATCGCTGTCCGGGACCTCGTTGCCGCACACCACGTAGAACCGCTCGCCAGCGACCCCGACGACGATCATGCCGGCGCTGATCAGACCGCGGGAACCCGTTGGCTCGGCGACCTTGTCGGCCGAGTAGCGGATGATGTTCTGCGCCTGCTCGACGAAGATACCGAAGACGCGCTTCGTGACACTCGAATGCGTCGCATCCTGGCCCATGCGCAATTTCAGCACTTCCCCGAGGGAAAAAAGAACGTTCTCCGAGAGATCACCGCCGAACGACAGGATCACGCCCTCACGTCGCGACGCGTTGAAGAAGCTCCGAAAATCTTGGGCGAGCAATGCATCCCTCCCAAAGGGTTCGACGTGTCGATTGGGATCGTCGTGAGACGGGCTGAACCCAACCTAAGACTGGGGTCGTATATGAATGTTTAAAAACAGCGCAAAGCCTACCCATTTGCGCCGGATCGACAAACGCTAGACAGGGGTTTGGTCTTCGCGTCCATGAGCGAATACAGGAAGGTGGTGACGAAATAAACAGCATCCTTGGCGCGCGAATGCGCAAGTCGAAGACAAACTCGACGTACGAGGCTTCGATAGATTCCAGGGTGAACAATGGCCCCGTCCCATATCAGACCGTAATGCACCATTCGGGCCATTGGCGAACCTTGGCGCTTCCAATTTCGGCGCCATGCCCCATCTTAGCCGTCCCGGCCGGATCATCCGGCCCAACCCTTAAGTCGAAGCGCCTTGTTCCTTCCCGGCGAAAACCATTTCACCTCCGTCCGATCCCGTGGGTTCGATCATGTCGACACCTGGGTGTTCGATCTCGACAACACGCTCTACCCGAGCGACGCACGGGTTTGGCCACAGGTGGACGAGCGGATCACCCTCTACGTGATGCGCCTCTACGGTCTCGATGGGCTCTCGGCGCGTGCCCTGCAGAAGTATTTCTACCATCGCTATGGCACCACCCTGAAAGCGCTGATGATCGAGGCGGCCATCGATCCGCACGATTTTCTCGATTTCGCTCACGACATCGACCATTCGAGCATCAGCCTCGACCCGGCCCTGGGGACCGCCATCGCCGAGTTGCCCGGCCGCAAGCTCATCCTCACCAATGGATCGCGTCGGCACGCCGAGAGCGTGGCGCGAAAACTCGGAATTCTCGACCATTTCGAAGACGTGTTCGATATCGCCGACGCGGATTTCGTGCCCAAACCCGAACGCTCGACCTATGAGCGTTTTCTCCTCCGCCACGGGGTCGATCCGCGCCGTTCGGTTCTGTTCGAGGACATCGCCCGCAATCTCGTAGTGCCGCATGAGATCGGCATGGCGACGGTGTTGGTCGTGCCCCGAACCCTCGATCCGTTCCGGGAGGCGTTCGAGCAGGAAGCGGTGCAGGAAGCGCATATCGACCACATCACGAGCGATCTCGCGGGCTTCCTCACGCACCGCGTCCTACCGGTGATCCGGTGAGCGGCCTGCAGGACGACCAGAGTCTGGAGGACACGCGGCAGGGGGACACACGGCAAGAGGACACACGGCAAGAGCCTTGGGCCGAACGTCATGCTCCGGCCCTGGACGACATCGAAGCGCTCGCTCATGCGGCGTTCGTAGATCTCCCGGCTGCGTTTCGTGCCCTTTGCCCGGGGATCGTCATCCATGTCGACGACTTTCCCGACGACGACACTCTGATCGAGATGGACTGCGCCAGCGAATTCGATCTGCTCGGCCTGTTCCGGGGCGTCGGACTGGCGCAATCGGGCGACTTCACGACCGGCCAGATGCCAAACCAGATCTGGCTCTACCGTCGGCCCTTGCTCGATTATTGGGCCGAGCACGAGGAAACCCTCGGGCACCTCGTCACCCATGTCCTCGTCCACGAGATCGGGCACCATTTCGGCCTGTCGGACGACGACATGGCCGGCATCGAGGCACGTTCCGACGGTTGAGCCCGGAGCGGTGGCCTACGAAACAGGCGCCGCGCCGGAGGCTCAAAAGGTCTCCGGGTGACCGATCTGGCTCGCCTTCGGGCGGCGGGTGCGGAACTGGCCGCGTGCCACGGCGACGAAGGCCAGGATCACGACCGTCAGGGTGGTGAGCCACCACATCACCGTCAGGCCGACACCGATACAGGTGATGGTGAATGCGGCGGCGAAGGCCGCCATGGCGCCGGGGACGAGGACGGGCGTCCCCCGTCCGCTGCGGCGGATCGCGGCCTGAAGCGCGAACGCCGCGGCGAATGCGCCGACGACGCCCAGTTCGTACCACAACTCGAACAGCAGCGTGGTGGGCGCATTGGCCGGGAGGAGATTAACGATCCTGCCCCGCAGCGCCGTCTCGAAACCGTGCCCCGTGACGAGGCGCAACGGCTCCGTGGTGACGATCTTCTGCCAGGTCTTGAGCGACAGGGCGCCGGGCGAAGCCGAGCCGAGCAGGGTCGAGGCGACGGGTCGTGCGAGGAACGGCAGCAGGGGCGCCCCCACCAAGAGGGCTGCCGCACCGAGGCTTGCGACGCGTACGCCGAGGAACGGCCGGAGACTGGTGAGGGCGAAGGCGGCGGCGCCCACCGCCAAGGCTGCGAGTTGAAGCGCATTCGGCGAAACCACCAGGGCCACGGCCACGAGGAGCGCGAGGCCTAGGGATTCGAGGTCGCGCCCGCGCGAGCGCAGCCACGCCACGGCCGGCCAGACCAGGAGCGCGAGAAGCGTCAATCCACGGTCCAGAGTTCCATCGATCTCCGTTGGCGTTCCTGGGAGACGATGCCCGAACAGGCCGAGCAGAATCGCCACGAGGGCGGCGGCCGCGGTGCCCACGGGCAGGAGGTAGAGGTTGGCCGAACGCATCCGCTCCGGCAGGGCGAGATAGCCCGCGAAGGTCAGAAGGATCGTCGCAATCAGGTTGAGCAACCGCTCGGCGGCAAGATCAAGGAACGGCGTCCACACGAGGGACAGAGCCGCCCACAGGATGACGAGGAGCCCGGCGAGGAAGGCCGGCATCCGCAGCAGGCGCCCGGCGGCTGGCCTCCAGGGCCCCGATTTGCCGTCGATGGCGCTGGCCAGCACCAGCAGCACCACGGCGATGGGCGCCAGAATGACGGCCGCGCGGCGACCCATCTGCGTCGTCACCGGCACGAGGACGAACAGGCCGAAGAACCCGATGCGCCGCAGGAGCGCGGCGGCATCGAGGGCCGGATCGACAGAAGGGTGGGACGCACGCGCCATGATTGCGACTGTCGACCGTGAACCGGCGCCACGAGTTGACCCGCGCGCTACGGCGTCAGTCGTAGTGCACTCGTCCTGGTCGGGCTGTAGATGCCGTGCAACACCTGTGCCCTGGCGGACACGGTTCAGGCGGTGACCGAGACGGACGGTCGATGGATCAGACGCCGCCCGAAGTCGCACAGAACCCGCCATCCCGCCCACGCGGCGAGGAACCCGAGGAGCCCGGCCACCAAGCCATCGGCGGTCGTCGGAATCGCGGGGCGATAGTCCTCGTAGGTCGCCCGCGCGAGGTGGAGGTCGGGGTCGCGAATCAGGGCCACAAGCCGGCCGAGAGGACCACCGGCGGTGTCGAGGGCGGCGCGGCGTGCCGTCAGGGTGGCCAGCCGGTCGAGATCCGCGCGCGCGGCTGCCCCACGTCGAGAAACAAGAGCATCGGAATCGCCGCGCAGCCGCGCAATGGCCCTTTCACGGGTATGTCCCGTCGCCTGTGCATCGGCTTCGAACCCGGCGACCACGCGGCGCAACTCCTCGACGGTCCCAGCCAACCGCTGGCCATACTGCTGAGCGAACTCAGGTCCCTGCGCCCCAACGATGCCCGCAAGCACGCCCAGTGCGAGGCCCAAGGTGCGGAGGACACGAAACACGGGCACCTCCCACACGGGTTCGACGCTCGGACAAGCCGCGGGGCGGCCCCGGTGTTCCCTGCCCTCGATCAAGGCTCGACGTCGGCTTCGTCCGGAGGAGGCCACGGAAGCGGTCACGTGTACGCCCGAACGATCTTACGAGATGCCGCCGCAGGCTGCTTGACAGCCCGGGCGGCCGAACATACACCCCCGACACCGCAGCGGAGACGAGGCGGGACGCCATGCGGGCGTAGCTCAGTTGGTTAGAGTGCCGGCCTGTCACGCCGGAGGTCGCGGGTTCGAGTCCCGTCGCCCGCGCCATTTACAAGCCTACTATTCCGAAAGTTCGATCTCGTGCGACGCGAAACGTGTCTCGTGCGGATCGCTTTCCACGCCACGCGGGCGTAGCTCAGTTGGTTAGAGTGCCGGCCTGTCACGCCGGAGGTCGCGGGTTCGAGTCCCGTCGCCCGCGCCATTTTTATTCCCCGACAATCTGCATTGTGTTGCAAGGACTTCGCGTCCCCAAGGTCCTGCCTGCCCGCGGCGGCGACGTTGCGCCGGCTCGCTTTCGCTTGTGGGAATCCTAAGCTCATCGAACGCAACCGGCCGGAAGATGCTCGTGTCGTCGGCCAAGGCTTGCGGAGGGTGAACGATGCCGGGCTTTTACTTCCTCTACTTCACAGCCTGCATGACCAACGCGCCGGACACCTGCGAAGCGCGGCGGCTCGCCCTCGACGTGGCCGACGCGCGTGCCTGCCAGCACGTGGCACAGCCGCAGCTGGCGCGCTGGGTCGGGACGCATCCGGACTATCGCATCACCGGATGGCGCTGCGGTGCGCCGTTACGCGATCCGGGTACGCGGATCTGAGCCGGGGCGTGCCCAGCATGCCACGGTGACGAGCCAACGGATCGGCGTGGGACCGATGCCGCGTTTTCGCCGCATGGGGCCGCAAGGGGCATGGAACCGGGAAAAGCATGGAGCCGATCCCGCCCGAGCCCATGAGCCGATGCCCAAGTTATCCTCACGCGCCTTCGCTTACGTCGTGGCCGCATCCGTCGCGGTGACTATGGCCGGTTGCAGCGCACCCACCCTCCTCGGTCCCGATACACCGACCAGCGTCGTGATCCTCGATGAGCAGGCAGCGGCCGCCGCCATCTCACGCTACCGGGCACAGCACGGTCTCGGGCCGGTGGTGATCGACACCAGCCTGATCCGGGCCGCGTCGTATCAGGCGGCTTCCAATGCGAAGGCCGGCCGTCTCAGCCACGAGATCGGCGGCACCTTCGATGCACGCATGGCGGAGGCGGGCTTCGGCCGCGCCTACGCGGCGGAGAATCTCAGTGCAGGCTCGAACACCTTCGACGAGGTGCTGGCGCGCTGGAAGTCTTCGCCGGAGCACAACAAGAACATGCTGATGCCGCAACTGAAGCGCGTCGGCATCGCCCGCGTCGATGCGCCGGGCACTCGCTACAAGCGCTTCTGGGCCCTGGTCCTCGCCGGCGGCTGAGTGCCGTCAGCTCTCGCCGGTGTCGGCCTCGGCCAGGCCGTCCTGCAGGGTTCGAATGATGGTTCGCATCTCGGGGATCATCGCGATCGCCTTCGCGATCCGTTGCGCCTCGTCACGGGTCATCGCGCCGGTTGCCGTGCGCGAAGCCTCCTCGTCCGAGAAATAGGTCCACGCGACGGCCACGCCGGCGGCATCCTCGACGCAGAAGCTTTCCGCTTTCTCGACGACGAGCCAAGGCGTGGGAAATCCGCGTGGCTCGGTCATGTCAGGCGATCCGATGTCGTCCCGCGAGACGGGACAGGGCCTGGTGGGCGGTGACGGGCTCGAACCGCCGACCCTCTCCGTGTAAAGGAGACGCTCTACCAACTGAGCTAACCGCCCAGGCGCGCCGTGTCGTACCGAAGCGGCCGTCGGCACGCAACCCGTAGCCTCACGAGGATGGGAAGCCGCACGAAGAAAGTGACCCCGGAGTTTCCTCCGGGGCCTCTTCGCCTGTCAGCGGTTCAGTGCGCGATGACCGTGGCGGTCTCGTCCTCACCGATCACCGGGCGGACCGGCGGGGCCGGCTCCTCCCACTCGATGGGTTCGGGTACCCGCACCAGGGCATGCTTGAGAACCTGATCCATCCGCGAGACCGGGATGATCTCCATCCCGTTTTTAACGCTATCGGGCACCTCGGCGATGTCCTTGGCATTCTCCTCGGGGATCAGCACCGTCTTGATGCCTCCGCGAAGAGCCGCGAGCAGCTTCTCTTTCAGACCGCCGATGGGCAACACCCGGCCACGGAGTGTCACCTCTCCGGTCATCGCCACATCCTTCTTCACGGGGATGCCCGTGAGGGTGGAGATGATGGCGGTGGCCATGCCGATGCCGGCGGACGGGCCGTCCTTCGGAGTCGCTCCCTCGGGAACGTGGACGTGGATGTCCCGGCGCTCGAACAGCGGCGGCTCGATGCCGAAATCGACGGCCCGCGAGCGGACGTAACTCGCCGCAGCGGAAATCGACTCCTTCATCACGTCGCGCAGGTTGCCCGTCACGGTCATCTTGCCCTTGCCGGGCATCATGACGCCTTCGATGGTCAGCAACTCACCACCGACCTCGGTCCACGCGAGGCCCGTGACCACACCAACCTGATCCTCCTCGTCGATCTCGCCGTAGCGGAACTTCGGAGCGCCAAGGAACACCGGCAGGTTCTCCTCGGTAACGGCGACCGCCTTCACCTTCGTGATGAGAATCTCCTTCACCGCCTTGCGGATGAGGTTGGAGATCTCGCGCTCCAGGTTACGGACGCCCGCTTCCCGCGTGTAGCGGCGGATGAGCATCAGAAGCGCGGCATCGTCGATCTGCCATTCCTTGGAATCAAGGCCGTGCTTCTTGACCGCGCCCGGGATCAGGTGCTTCCGCGCGATCTCGAGCTTCTCCTCCTCTGTGTAGCCGGCGATGCGGATCACCTCCATGCGGTCCATGAGGGGCGCGGGGATGTTCAGCGTGTTGGCGGTTGTGACGAACATCACGTTCGACAGGTCGTAATCGACCTCGAGGTAGTGGTCGTTGAAGGTCGAGTTCTGTTCGGGGTCGAGGACCTCGAGCAGGGCGGCCGAGGGATCGCCCCGGAAATCCATGCCCATCTTGTCGATCTCATCGAGGAGGATGAGCGGGTTCGAGGTCTTGGCCTTGCGCATGGACTGCACGATCTTGCCGGGCATCGAACCGATATAGGTCCGGCGGTGACCGCGGATCTCGGCCTCGTCGCGCACGCCGCCGAGCGACATACGAACGAACTCACGGCCCGTCGCCTTGGCGATGGACTTGCCGAGCGAAGTCTTGCCGACGCCGGGGGGACCGACGAGGCACAGGATCGGTCCGGTGAGCTTGTTGGCCCGCTGCTGCACGGCCAGATACTCGACGATGCGCTCCTTGACCTTGTCGAGGCCAAAATGATCCTCGTCGAGCATCACCTGCGCGCCGAGCAGATCCTTCTTCATCTTCGAGCGCTTGCCCCACGGGATGCCGAGCATCCAGTCGAGGTAGTTGCGCACGACGGTGGCTTCCGCCGACATGGGCGACATCTGACGCAGCTTCTTCAGCTCCGCCACCGCCTTGTCGCGGGCCTCCTTGGTGAATTTGGTCTTCTCGATCTTGTCTTCGAGTTCGGCGAGTTCGTCCTTGCCGTCCTCGGAATCGCCCAACTCCTTCTGGATCGCCTTCATCTGCTCGTTCAGGTAGTACTCGCGCTGAGTCTTCTCCATCTGCCGCTTCACGCGGGTCCGGATGCGCTTCTCCACCTGCAACACGGAGATCTCGCTCTCCATCAGCGACAGCACCCGCTCCAGGCGCTGCGCGACCGTGGGAATCTCCAGGATCGCCTGCTTGTCGGCAATCTTCACCGCCAGGTGGGAGCCGACTGTGTCGGCGAGCTTCGAGGGCTCGTCGATCTGTGTGACGGCGGAGACGACCTCGGGCGAGATCTTCTTGTTGAGCTTCACGTAGTTCTCGAACTCGGCGATGACCGAGCGGGCGAGCGCCTCCGCCTCGACACTGTCACCGAGCTCATCGGTGAGAGTCTCGGCCTCGGCCTCATAATAAGAGTCCGACTTGTTGAAATGGGTGATCTTGGCGCGACCAGCCCCCTCGACCAGCACCTTCACGGTACCATCGGGCAGCTTCAAGAGTTGGAGCACGCTGGCGAGCGTTCCGATCTTGTAGATCGCGTCGGTCGCCGGATCGTCGTCGCTGGCGTTGATCTGGGTCGCGAGAAGAATGTGGCGATCCGTCCGCACGGCTTCCTCAAGGGCGCGGATCGACTTCTCGCGACCGACGAAGAGCGGGACGATCATATGCGGAAACACGACGATGTCGCGAAGCGGCAGGACGGCATAAGAGCCCGTCGAGCCCGGGACCACAGGCTGGCGCGATTTCGGTTGAGTCATGTCGGACTTCCTCATGAGGGACGCCGGGCAGTCGCTCCTCCGGGGAGCAAGCAACCTGCCAGGGGCCGACCGGGCCGCGAAGGGGTCGGAAGTGTTATCGGAGAAGCGGCTGGCGGCGGGACACCGCACCTCGAAAGGCGAGCGTGCGGCCATCGCGCGTCTGAATTCAGATGGAAGCGGGGGCGGATGTTTTCAAGCATCCGCCCCGAGGCCGGCCATCATGACGCGAGCCGGACAGGGTCGGGCAGTGCTCAGGCGCTGACGCTGGCCGGGGCTTCCTTGTTGCGGTCCCCATGGATGTAGAGAGGACGCGACTTGCCCTCGACGACCTCGGGGCCGATCACCACCTGCTCGACGGATTCGAGACCCGGCAGATCGTACATGGTCTCGAGGAGAATGGTCTCGAGGATCGAGCGCAGGCCACGTGCACCGGTCTTCCGCTCGATGGCCTTGCGGGCAACCATGGACAGGGCCTCGTCCTGGAACGTCAGGTCGACGTTCTCCATCTCGAACAGGCGCTGGTACTGCTTGACCAGAGCGTTCTTAGGCTCCTGAAGAATCCGCTTGAGGGCGGTCTCGTCGAGATCTTCCAAGGTCGCCAGCACGGGCAGGCGGCCGACGAACTCGGGGATGAGGCCGAACTTCAGCAGATCCTCGGGCTCGACGTTGCGGAAGATCTCGCCCGTGCGACGATCGTCGGGAGCTTGAACCGTGGCGCCGAAGCCGATTGAGGTCCCCTTGCCGCGCGCCGAGATGATCCGCTCGAGGCCTGCGAAGGCGCCACCGCAGATGAACAAGATGTTCGTGGTGTCGACCTGCAGGAACTCCTGCTGCGGATGCTTGCGGCCGCCCTGCGGAGGTACGGAGGCGACGGTGCCTTCCATGATCTTCAGGAGCGCCTGCTGCACGCCCTCGCCGGAGACGTCGCGGGTGATCGACGGGTTGTCAGACTTGCGCGAGATCTTATCGATCTCGTCGATGTAGACGATGCCACGCTGCGCCCGCTCGACGTTGTAGTCGGAGGCCTGGAGCAATTTGAGAATGATGTTCTCGACGTCTTCGCCGACGTAGCCCGCCTCCGTCAGGGTGGTCGCGTCCGCCATGGTGAACGGCACGTCGAGAATGCGGGCAAGCGTCTGAGCGAGCAGCGTCTTGCCCGAGCCCGTCGGCCCGATCAGCATGATGTTGGATTTGGCCAGCTCGACGTCGTTGTGCTTCGACGCGTGGGCGAGGCGCTTGTAGTGGTTGTGGACCGCGACGGAGAGAACCTTCTTCGCAAAATCCTGACCGATGACATAGTCATCGAGGACGCGGCGGATTTCCTTCGGCGTGGGGACGCCGTCGCGCGATTTCACCAGGGAGGATTTGGATTCCTCGCGGATGATGTCCATGCACAGTTCGACACACTCGTCGCAGATGAACACCGTCGGGCCCGCGATCAACTTGCGGACCTCGTGCTGGCTCTTGCCGCAAAACGAGCAGTACAGCGTGCTCTTCGAGTCGTTGCCGCCAGTCTTGCTCATATCGGTCTCCGTTCGCGGGCATGGCGCCGGTCCGGGGCGCACACGCATCCTTCGAATTTAATGGCATCGGCCTAAAGAAACAGTCACCTGCGCGCATCTGCCGGTTTCGGATCAGACTAACGATGCAAGCACGCGGCCGCGGCCGGATCAAGGCAGAGACGACGCCCCGCCTCGAAACGACGCGGCCGGACCTCGGAATGGGGTCCGGCACCTACGGGCGGGATCAAGCGGCAGCCGGTTCCGGACGCTTCTGGATCACCTCGTCGATGAGGCCGAACTCCTTGGCGGCGTCGGCCGTCATGAAATTGTCGCGCTCGAGCGCCTGGACGATGGTGTCGTAGTCCCGTCCGGTGTGCTTCACGTAGATCTCGTTGAGGCGCTTCTTCAGGGCCTCGATCTCGCGGGCATGGATCAGGATGTCGGTGGCCTGACCCTGGAAGCCGCCCGACGGCTGGTGCACCATGATGCGAGCGTTCGGCAGGGCAAAGCGGTGCCCGGGCTCGCCGGCGGTGAGCAGAAGCGAACCCATCGACGCGGCCTGGCCGACGCAGAGGGTCGTCACCGGGCAACGGATGAACTGCATGGTGTCGTAGATCGACAGACCCGAGGTCACCACGCCGCCGGGCGAGTTGATATAGAAGGAGATCTCCTTCTTCGGGTTCTCGGCTTCGAGGAAGAGCAACTGCGCCACGATGAGCGAGGCGCCGTAATCCTCCACCGGGCCGGTAAGGAAGATGATCCGCTCGCGCAACAGGCGCGAATAGATGTCGAAGGCACGCTCGCCGCGGCTCGACTGCTCGACCACCATGGGCACGAGCGCGGAGTTATAATAGTCGACCGGATCTCTCATCATCACGTGCCCCAGGCTTCGAGGGGTCCGGCCGCGCCGCGAATCGGGCGCGGGCCGGACATTTCAGCGAACTCCGACGACGGTGAACGTCGCCTCTACTCTCGGCCCGCCGCCCACGAAGGGAGCACCGGGCTCAGTCGGCCTTGGCGACGGCAGGCAGGGCCTCGTCGCCGGTCGAAACAGTCTCGTCCTTATCGGACGCGGTCTTGGAGGCCCCGTCGGACGCCTCGGATTCGTCCTCGTCGGCGAACAACGCCTCCTTGGAGACGGGCTCTTCGACGAGCTTCACCTGCGCGAGCACGTGGTCGACGACCTTCTCTTCGAAGATCGGCGCACGCAGTTCGGCGAGCGCCTGGGCATTCTTACGGTAGAAGTCCCAGACCTGCTGCTCTTGACCCGGGAACTGCCGGACCCGGGCGATCAGGGCCTGATTGACCTCGTCGTCGCTGACCTTGATATCGGCGGTCTCACCGACCTGCGCAAGCACCAAGCCGAGACGCACGCGACGCTCGGCGATTTTGCGGTACTCGGCGGTGGCCTTCTCCTCCGTGGTACCCTCGTCCTCGAAGGTCTTCTCGCGGGTCTTCAGGTCCTGCTCGACCTGGGCCCACACGGCGGCGAACTCCTGGTGGACGAGGCTGGGCGGCAGCTCGAACGCATACTTGGTGTCCAGGGCGTCGAGGAGTTCCTTCTTGAGCTTGCGCCGGGACTGCGCCTCGAAGTCGCCGCCGATGGCGGTGGACACGGCCTCCTTCAGCTTATCGAGGGACTCCATGCCGAAGCCCTTGGCGAGTTCGTCGTCGATCTTGGTCTCGCCCGGCGCCTGGACGGCGGTGACGGTGACGTCGAACTCGGCCTCCTTGCCGGCCAATGCCTCGGCACCGTAGCCCTCGGGGAAGGTCGACTTCACCACGCGGTTCTCACCGGCCTTGGCGCCGACGAGCTGCTCTTCGAAGCCGGGGATGAACTGGCCCGACCCGAGTTCGAGGTCGATGCCCTCACCCTTGCCGCCCTCGAACTCGACGCCGTCGATGCGGCCGACGAAATCGATGGTGACGCGGTCGCCGGTCTCGGAGGCGGCACCCTCGTCGCGCGCCGTGAAGCTGCGGTTGGACGACGCCATGCGGGTGATGGCTTCGTCGACTTCGGTGTCGGAGGGCTTGGCCACGAGCTTGGTCAGGCTGACGTCGGAGAGATCGGCGAGCTCGAAGGTCGGGAGCACTTCCAGGGCGACGTTGAACTGCAGGTCGGCCTTGGCGTCGAGGGCGCGCTCGACAACGGACTGCTCGCCGGGGAACTCGACCTTGGGCTCGAGGGCGAGCTTGAGGTTGTTGTCCTGGACGATCTTCTGGTTGGCCTCGTTGACGGCGTTCTGCAGCACGTCGGCCATCACCGAGCGGCCGTAGAGTTTGCGCAGGTGGGCCACCGGCACCTTGCCGGGGCGGAAGCCCTTGATCTGGGCCTTGTCCTTGAGGGTCGACAGCTCGCTGTTCAGGCGCTCCTCGAGCTCATGCGCGGCAAGGGATACCTGAAACTCGCGCTTCAGCCCCTGGGAGAGTGTCTCGGTCACCTGCATGGTCGTCTTTCCGCTGTCGTGCGTATGTTGGCGCAAATTTCGTTCGCTCCCCGCCACCCGTCGGGGCCGGGGAAGGTCGGCGCCAGGATGTCACGCGAAAACCAGAGGCCGAATCGCGACGAACGGCCCGGCCGGCCATTCGCGGTGAGCCAATCCGTTCCGACGGCGATGGACTGGTGCGGGCGGAGGGGCTCGAACCCCCACGTCTTGCGACACTGGTACCTAAAACCAGCGCGTCTACCAGTTCCGCCACGCCCGCAAGCGACGACCTCCGGCGCGTAATCCCACCGCCAGAGCGCGGTCCTATAGCACGGGCGCAACGGGCCGCAGCAAAAAAAGTCGGGGTGTGCGATTTCCGCGTGGAAGGCTCCGTCGGCGGCGATCGGCACACCGGTTGGCGGGTCTTGGCCCTGAGTCTACAAGCAGCGCGGATCCGTTCGACGGACCGCTTCCGTCCTCCGCCAGAGGTGTCATGCCGCATCGTCGCTCGTCGCGTATCGGGTTGGTCTCCGAACCGGCCGTCTCACGCCGGACCCTGCTCGGTGGCGTCGCGGCTTTCGCCCTCGGGTCGACGGCAGCCGTCGCGCAAGCGCCGGCGCGACCAGGTATACCGGCGAAATCCGCTCCCGAGGTCAAGCTTGAGGCCAAACCGGAAACCCCAGTCCGCACTTTGAGCGCCGTGCCCGGTACGACGCGGCTGAAGCCCGAGCCGGCCGTCGCGACCCCGGTGTGGTCCTTCGACGGGTTGGCCGTTCCCCCGGTGGTTCGGGTGAAGCTCGGCGAGACCGTGCGCTTGCGGGTCGAGAACAAGACCGACAGGCCGCTCTCCCTGCATTGGCACGGTGTGCGCAACCAGAATCCCATGGACGGCGTCGGCGGCCTGACCCAGGCTCCGATCCCGCCGGGCGGCGATTTCACCTACGCCTTCGTGCCTCCCGACGCCGGCAGTTTCCTGATTCGGCCCCTCGTGGTGGGCGGATCGAGCGAGCCATCGGGCCGAGGGCTCGCCGGCATGCTGGTGGTCGAGGAGGTCGTGCCGCCCCCCGTCGACCACGACCTCACGGTCCTGATGCAGGATTGGCGTCTTTCCGACGACGGAACGCTGTTGCCCTTCGGCCAGACTGCTTTCGCGGCGAGTTCGGGGCGGCTGGGCAATCTCGTCACGGTCAACGGGAAGCCGGTGCCCGACGCCATCACGGTCCGCCCGGGTAGCCGGATCCGCCTGCGCCTCGCCAACGCGTGCAATGCGCGCGGCACCCGCATCCGCTTCGACAACCTCAAGGTCTACGTTGCGGCCGTGGACGGCCAACCGACCGACACCTTCGAGCCGCTGCGCGCCACCCTCCCGTTCCCACCCGGCACGCGCTACGACCTCATGCTCGACATGCCGGCGGAGGCCGGCGCCTCGGGCAGCATCACCGCGCTGGTCGGGAACGGCCTGGCGCTCGCCACCCTCACGACGAGTGGCGGACCGGTCACGGGCAAGCGTGGGGCGATCGGTCCCATCGGCGAGAACAAGCTCCTGCCGGCGGAGGTAAGACTCCAGAACGCGTTACGCCGGGACGTAGTGCTGACGGGCGGCGCCCGCATCGACAAGGACAAGCCCGCGGCCGAGCCGGCCTACACGGGTGATGCGGGGAAGGTCTGGGCGGTCAACGGTGCGTGGGGCAATGCCGGCGTGGCGCCCCTGTTCACGGTGAAGCGCGGCCAGGTGGTGGTTCTGGCCCTGCGCAACGACACCGCCTTTCCCCAGGCGCTCCATCTGCACGGCCATTCCTTCCGCCTGCTCCACCCCCTCGACGATGGCTGGGAGCCCTATTGGCTCGACACCTTCCAGCTATTGGAAGGCCGTACCGCCCGCATCGCATTCAAGGCCGACAATCCCGGCCGCTGGGTGATTGGCGCGACGGTGCTGGAGCGGTTCGACACCGGGCTGTGGGGCTGGTTCGAGGTGACCTGAACCGTTCGGTCAGGCTTCGATCAGCCCCCGCAGCACTGCCGGGATCAACTCCGGCATATCCTCGGCGATGAGGCCGGGGCCGTGGCGGCGGCCGGCATCGCCGTGCATCCAGACGGCTGCGGCCGCCGCCTCGAACGGATCCATGCCCTGCGCCAGCAGTCCCGCGATGAGGCCGGACAGCACGTCGCCCGAACCGGCCGTACCGAGATAGGGCGTGCCGTGGTCGTTGATGGCCGCCCGGCCATCCGGCGCGGCGATCACCGTGTCCGCCCCCTTGAGAACCACGACCGCCCCGGCCACCGCCGCCGCCCGACGGGCGCGCTCCAGCTTCGACAGATCCTCGGCCACCGCGTCCGTCCCATCGAACAGCCGGGCGAACTCGCCGTCATGCGGGGTCAGCACCGCCTGCGCGTCGCCGTCGACGATGTGGGCGGCGAGGAGCCGGGCCTGCGCCTTGAAGCTCGTCAGCGCGTCGGCATCGAGCACGAGGCGACGCCCAGCGGCGGCGGCCACGGCGACGAGGTCGCGCGTGGCCTCGCCGATCCCGAGACCGGGCCCCGCCAGAACGACGATCAGGCGCTCGTCCACGAGGAGGTCGTCGAGATCGTCCGCGCTCTCGTACGGGCGCAGCATGATCGCGGTGAGATGGGCGGCGTTCTCCGCCAGGGCGGCCGGGGGTGAGGCCACGGTGACGAGGCCGGCGCCGATCCGCAACGCCCCGCGCGCGGCGAGCCGCGCCGCACCGGTGCGGTACGCCGGCCCGGAGAGGACCAGGGCGTGCCCCCGCGTGTACTTGTGGCTCGACGCATCCAGGCGCGGAAACGCTGCGCCCCACAGGGCGGGGCCGTTGCGCCATATCGGCGCCTCGCCATCGAAGCCGGCCGCCAGATCGTCCGGGCCGGTACCGATCCCGGCGACGTGCAGGGCTCCGCAATGGGCGCGCCCCGGCTGAAGCAGATGCCCCGGCTTGAGCGCTACGAAGGTCACGGTCTCGACGGCGCGCACGGCGACGCCGCGCACCGCCCCGGTGTCGCCGTCGATGCCGCTCGGGACGTCGACGGCGATCACCGGTACGGCCGCTCGCGCCAGGCGCTGCACGAACGCGGCGGCCTCCCCATCGAGGTCGCGCGACAGGCCGGCGCCGAACAGGGCATCGACGACGAGGGCGTAGGCCGCAGGGTCTTCGACATCGGCGAGCGTCATGACCGCACCCGTCCATCCGGCCGCTGCGCCGGCGGCATCGCCCGCGAGGTCGGCCACGGGTACGAGTACGGCGAGTTCGACGCGGACTCCACCCTCCGCGAGATGCCGGGCCGCGACGAATCCATCACCGCCGTTGTTGCCCGGTCCGCACAGGACGAGCACGCATCCGCCCTCCGGGAGATGGGCGCGCACCCGCGCCGCGACGGCGCCACCGGCCTGCTCCATCAAGGTGGAACCCGGCGTTCCGCCGAGAATCGCGGCGGCATCGACCCGGCGCATCGCCTCGACGGTGAGTAGGCGCGTCGTGTCCATCGGGAGTCCCCAAGAGTTCGCGAAAAGGAGGTGGCGAAAGACGAGTTGGCCGTCGAAGCTTCGGCTGGCAACATGCCCGCATCCCGCCCAGCCGTGCCCTCGATCGTACCAAAGAGGGACGAAGGCCCGAACGATATGCAGGGCATGCACATTCGTTGTGCAGATTTCCGCGTGCCATCGTCAAAACGGCGTGGCGGCGATCCGGCGGCGATGATACCAAAGTGGTTCAGAGCAGCATCGAGGTCAGGCCCGCCCGGCATGAAGAAGATCGAAGCGATCATCAAGCCTTTCAAACTCGACGAGGTGAAGGAAGCCCTTCAGGAGGTCGGCCTGCAGGGCATCACCGTAATCGAGGCGAAGGGTTTCGGCCGCCAGAAGGGCCATACCGAGCTCTATCGCGGTGCCGAGTACGTGGTCGATTTCCTGCCGAAGGTGAAACTCGAGATCGTTCTGTCGGATGCCCTGGTGGAAGGCGCCGTCGAGGCGATCCGCAAGTCGGCCCAGACCGGCCGCATCGGCGATGGCAAGATCTTCGTCTCGACCATCGAGGAAGCGATCCGCATCCGCACCGGCGAGACCGGCACCGACGCGATCTGAAGTCCGTCCCCTGACGTCCAGCGAAACCGTACGACAAGAAGGTGTCATCGCCTTCCAGTCCCGGCGCGTCGATTGCGCGGACCCGGGCATGATGACGGAATCGTCGACCAGTTGCACGGCGATGGCGTTTTCTTCTCGCCGCCTGGGTCCACCCCGCGCGAAAACCCTATAAACCCGAGCCAACCGCGGGCCGCCCTTTGGCGGCCGGCGGCAAAACCACGGCTGAATGCCGCGACACGAAGGAGACCCCCGAGGATGGCCAAGACTGCAGCCGAAGTCCTGAAAGAGATCAAGGACAACGACGTCAAGTACGTGGACTTCCGGTTCACTGACCCGCGCGGCAAGTGGCAGCACGTGACGTTCGACGTCTCCCTCGTGGACGACGAGATTTTCACCGACGGGACCATGTTCGACGGCTCGTCCATCGCCGGCTGGAAGGCCATCAACGAGTCGGACATGCTGCTCATGCCCGATCCGGCCACCGCCTGCATGGACCCGTTCTTCTCGGCCTCCACCATGTCCATCGTCTGTGACGTGCTCGAGCCCTCGACCGGTGCGCCCTACAGCCGTGACCCGCGCAGCACGGCGAAGCTCGCCGAGGCCTACCTGAAGTCCACGGGCATCGGCGACACCATCTATGTCGGCCCCGAGGCCGAATTCTTCGTGTTCGATGACGTGAAGTTCGCCTCCGAGCCGTACCAGACCGGCTTCAAGCTCGATTCCACCGAGCTGCCAATCAACGGCTTCACCGACTACGAAGGCGGCAACCTCGGCCACCGCATTCCGATGAAGGGCGGCTACTTCCCGGTGCCGCCGCAGGATTCGGCGCAGGACATGCGCGGCGAGATGCTGGCCGCCATGCAGTCCATGGGCGTGAAGGTGGAAAAGCACCACCACGAGGTGGCGAGCGCCCAGCACGAGCTCGGCATGAAGTTCGACACGCTCACCCTGCTCGCCGACCACATGCAGATCTACAAGTACTGCATCCACAACGTCGCCCAAAGCTACGGCAAGACGGCGACCTTCATGCCGAAGCCCGTCTACGGCGACAACGGCTCGGGCATGCACGTGCACCAGTCGATCTGGAAGGACGGCAAGCCGCTCTTCGCCGGCGACAAGTACGCCGACCTCAGCCAGGAATGCCTGTGGTTCATCGGGGGCACGATCAAGCACGCCAAGGCCCTCAACGCCTTCACCAACCCGTCGACCAACTCCTACAAGCGCCTGGTGCCGGGCTACGAGGCTCCCGTGCTGCTGGCCTACTCGGCCCGCAACCGCTCGGCCTCCTGCCGCATCCCGTGGACGACGAACCCGAAGGCCAAACGCGTCGAGGTCCGTTTCCCAGACCCGATGGCCAACCCCTACCTCGCCTTCTCGGCCCTGCTCATGGCCGGCCTCGACGGCATCCTCAACAAGATCGATCCGGGCCCGGCCATGGACAAGGATCTCTACGACCTGCCGCCGCGCGAGCTGAAGAAGATCCCCACCGTCTGCGGCAGCCTGCGTGAAGCCCTTCAGAACCTCGACCGCGACCGCGCCTTCCTCAAGATGGGCAACGTCTTCACGGACGATCAGATCGACTCGTTCATCGAGCTCAAGATGACGGAAGTGATGCGCTACGAGATGACCCCCCATCCCGTCGAGTTCACCATGTACTATTCGCTCTGAAACGAGCCGGCCGGGCATGATGCCCGGCCTTCGGACGACCGTGACGCCGGAGCCCTGAAGGGGGCTCCGGCGTTTCGCGTCGGAGACGCCGCGGCGACCGGAACCGAACGGGCCGCGTCCGGTCCAATCGGACATGTCCGCCCGGTTGCGCAGACGATCCGTGGTCGAGTGCGGGCTCTCCGTCACCGCTCATCGTCTCGACGTGTCCGATCTGATAGGGCGGGTGCCCATGGTCCGCACGATCCTCTTTCGCCTTCACTGGGCTCTCGGCCTCACCGCCGGCCTCGTCCTCGTCGTCCTCGGTGTCACGGGGGCGTTGATGAGCTACGAGGAGGCGATCGGCGAATGGGCCGACCGCGACCGGGCCTCCATGCCGGTTCAGGATGCAGTCCGCCTCGGTCCGGAGGCCATGGTTGCACGGCTGCAGGCGCAGCGACCGGGCGCGAGGGTGAGTACCCTCACCCTTTCGGGCGACCCGGAACGCACACCGCGGGCCCGATTCAGCACGGACGCCAAGACCGGCGCGCGGCCGCCCTCGGCCTACCTCGATCCCTACGACGGACGCGACCTCGGCCCGCCGCGCCTCGAATCCGCCTTCGCGACGATCCGCGACCTGCATCGCTGGCTCCTCGTGCCGGGCGACGGCAAAGGCTGGGGCCGCAGCGTCGCGGGCGCCAGCACCATCGCCTTGCTGGTGTTTCTCGCAACGGGCCTCTACCTGCGCTGGCCGCAGATCCATTCCTGGCGGGTCTGGCTGAGGCCCCGCCTCGCACGTCCGGGCCGCGCGCGCTGGTGGTCGCTCCACACCATCGCGGGAACCTGGCTCCTGCCGGTCTATGCCCTGATCGCACTCTCGGGCCTGTGGTGGTCCTACGACGGGTACCGGACGGTCGCCACCTGGGCGCTGACCGGCGAGGCTCCGCGCACGCGGCCTGGCCGCATGCCCGGCCGCAGCGGACCGGCGGAACCGCTTGCCCTCGACCGGGCCTGGGCGGCGTTCCAGGCCGGGGAAGGCGCCGGTGCCACCCTCGCCATCGTCACCCTTCCGGCCGCCGACGCCACCGCGATCCGCATCCGCTACCTCACCCGCGACGCCCCCGATTCGAGAGCGCGCAACGACATCACGTTCGATGCGGCCACCGGCGCGCAAGCCTCGGTGAGCCGCGACGCCGACAAGCCCCTCGGCCAGCGCATGGCCGACAACATGCTGGAGGTCCATCGCGGACGCTTCTTCGGCGGGATCGTCGCGTTCGTGTTCTTCGCGGCCTCGCTGCTGATGCCGGTCCTGGCGGTGAGTGGCCTCGTCCTCTACGCGCTGCGCCGACGCAGCGCTCGCCGGCGCGCGACATCCGCAAGTCCCGGTCTCGAAACCGCTCGACCTCTGAAGGTTTGACAGAAGGGGCTGGCGGCGCGCTCCCCCGCGCGTAGATTGAGCGGAACGGGCCGCAGATGCCCACCGCCTGGGAGACCGTCCGCCATGCCCGTCGTCTTCTCCGCCCCGACCGTCACCGCCTACAGGTGCGGCCGTACGCTGCTCCTTGGCGCCGTCGCGAGCCTTGCTCTCACGAGCCTCGCGGCGACCGGCGTCCGGGCGGAGGGCGACGCCCGCATCACCGGCCTGTGGAAGCTCGTCTCCTACGAGGTCGAGGTGCGCTCCAGCGGCGAGAAGGACCCGGTGATGGGGGCGCACCCCACGGGCTACGCCTATTTCACGCCCGAGGGCCGGGTGTTCTTCAACCTCACGGGCGAGGATCGCAAGCCGGCCAAGGACCCCGAGGGCAAGGCGCGCCTCCTCGACACCATCGTGGCTTACACGGGCAAGTTCACCACCACCGGCGACCAGTGGACGACCCGCATCGACACAGCCTGGAATCCCGACTGGATCGGCACCGATCAGACCCGCACGTTCAAGCTCGACGGCAAGCGGCTCACAGTGCTCACCCCGTGGCGGATCATGCCGAACTGGGCCAAGCAGGGCGAGACCCGCAGCATCGTCACCTTCGAGCGCGCCACCGACGGCTGACCTGGACCAACCCAACACCGGAGCACGCCATGACCCTCGTGATACCCGTGATCCTCGGCTCCGTCCGCACCGAACGCCAGGGCCTGCGCGCCGCGCGGTTCCTGGTGACGCAACTGGAGGCGCGCGGCGTCGAGGCGCCCCTGGTCGATCCGGCCGAGTTGCAACTGCCGCTCCTCGACAAGATGTACAAAGAATACCCCAAAGGTTCGGCGCCGCCGGCTCTGGAGGAACTGGCGACGCTCTATCGCCGCTCGGATGCCTTCGTGGTGGTCTCGGCCGAGTACAATCACTCGATCCCACCGGCTTTGTCGAACACCCTCGACCATTTCCTCGAGGAGTATTCCTGGCGGCCTTCGGCGATCTGCTGCTACTCGGCCGGGCAGTACGGCGGCGTGCGGGCGGCGATGCAGTTGCGGGCGATGATGGGTGAACTCGGTGCGTCGAGCATCCCGTCGCTCCTGCCGATCCCGCGCATCGGCAAGGCCCTCGACGCGGAGGGCAATCCGCAGGAGGCGTGGCTGACCCGGGCGGCTTCGCGCTTCCTCGACGAATTGGTCTGGTACGCCGAAGCGCTGCAGGCCAAGCGAGCGGGCGGTACGCCGTATTGAGATCGCGGTCTGGCGCAGGGCTTGCCCTCCTCCGGCACCCGCTTTCGCCAACGGACGAGCCCCATGAACGATGTCAGACCGCTCCTTTCCAGCCTCGTGAAGGCGGCCCTGATGGGGGACGACCGCGCCAGTCTCCTGTGGCGCGAAGAGGCGCGCCAGAGCCACGCCCGTATCCTCGCCGACCCGTCCGCCGTCGCAAACCTCAAGATCGACGGAATGTGGACCCTGGCCGTGGGTGATGCGGAGGCGCCGGAGTTTCGGGAGGCGGAGGGTCAAGTCGAGTTCGGATTGCCGGCCCTATGCCCGTTCACCCTCAGGGAAATCGCCGCCCCCGATCTCGACATCGACGCGGCGGTGGAGCGCATCCGCGGATCGGCCGCCACGGGCTGATTCCCTGCGGCCGACGAAACCGTGTTGAGGGGCGCGACCGTGCCGTTGCCCGAATGCGGAGTCGGGCCCATGTTACGGGCACAGGCCGTGATCCCGCGCCGGGATCGGCCGAGACCTTATAGTGTCGGGCCCTTCGCCCGCGCCGCGAGCCCGAGCCTTTGGCCAAACGCATCAATCCGAATCCAGCACGTCCCGCCCTCCCCTCCCGCGAAGAGATTCTCGGCTTCATCGCCTCGGCGACGGAAAAGGTCGGCAAACGCGAGATCGCGGCGGCTTTCAACATCAAGGGCGCCGACCGCATCGGCCTCAAGCGCATCCTCAAGGAAATCGAGGAGGACGGGGCCATCGAGCGTGGTAAGGGCGGCCTGACGGAGGCCGGACGCCTGCCGGCGGTGGTGCTCGCCGACATCAAGTCCCGCGATCGCGACGGCGATTTCCTGGCGATTCCGGTCGAGTGGGATCAAGCCAAGGGCCCACCTCCGAAAATCACCGTGATCGCGCCACGCCCCGGCCGGAAGCCAGGGCTCGCAGCACCGGGCGTCAACGACCGGGTGCTCCTGCGCGTCGAGCCCACCGAGGGCGAGACCGGGCGCTATTCCGGCCGGGTCATCAAGGTCGTTGGGAAGAACAAGGCCGAGATCATCGGGGTCTACCGCGCTGGCAAGGATGGCGGCCGCATCATCCCGGTGGAGAAGCGGGCGCAGGGCCGCGAGATCGCGATCCCGGCGGGCGAAGAAGGCGAGGCCCGAGACGGCGACCTCGTCAGCGTCAGCCTGCAGCGCGAGACCCAGTTCGGCCTGCCCCAGGGCCGGGTGAAGGAGCGCCTCGGCTCGCTCGGCTCCGAGAAGGCCGTGAGCCTCATCGCGCTCCACCTACACCACATTCCCCACGTCTTCGCCGCAGCGACCCTCGCCGAAGCCGATGCGGTAGAAGCCGTAGGGCTCGACGGACGCGAGGATTGGCGCGCCGAGCCGTTGCTGACCATCGACCCGCCGGACGCCAAGGACCACGACGACGCCGTGATGGCGATCCCGGATCCCGATCCGGCCAACACAGGCGGTTTCGTGATCACCGTCGCCATCGCGGATGTGGCGACCTATGTGCGCCCCGGTTCGGCCCTCGATCGCGAGGCCCTGATGCGGGGCAACTCGGTCTACTTCCCCGACCGGGTGGTGCCGATGCTGCCCGAGCGCATTTCCAACGATCTGTGTTCCCTGCGGCAGAACGAGGACCGCCCGGCGCTCGCCGTCCGCATGGTCGTCACGGCCGATGGCACGAAGCGCCGCCACAGCTTCCATCGTGTGATGATGCGCTCGCGGGCGAAGCTCTCCTACGCCCAGGCGCAGGCGGCCATCGACGGGTTCACGGACGAGACCACCGCGCCGCTGGTCGAGCCTGTGCTGCGTCCGCTCTATGCGGCCTACGAAGCCCTGAAGGCGGCCCGCGACGCGCGCGGGCCGCTGGCCCTCGACCTGCCCGAGCGCAAGGTGCTGCTCACGGCCGATGGCGCCGTGGACCGCGTCGTGGTGCCGGCGCGCCTCGACGCACACCGGCTCATCGAGGAGTTCATGATCCAGGCGAACGTCGCCGCCGCCGAGACCCTGGAGCAGGCCAAGCAGCCCCTGATCTACCGGGTCCACGACGAGCCGGCCCTGGAGAAGATGCGCGCGCTCGGCGAAGTGCTCGCCTCCATCGGCATCAAGATCCCCCAGGAAGCTAAACTCCGTCCCGCCCTGTTCAATCGCATCCTCAGCTCAGTGGCCGAGACCGAACATGCGATCTTCATCAACGAGGTGGTGCTTCGGTCCCAGGCCCAGGCGGTCTACGCTGCGCAGAACCTCGGGCATTTCGGCCTCAACCTGCGCCGCTACGCTCACTTCACCTCGCCGATCCGGCGCTACGCCGACCTCATCGTCCACCGCGCCCTGATCGCGGCCTGCCGCCTCGGGCGCGACGGGTTGTCTTCCGAGGTCACCGTGGGGATGCTCGATGGGATCGGCGAGCAGATTTCGGCCGCCGAGCGCCGTGCCATGGCGGCCGAGCGCGAGACCATCGACCGGCTCATCGCCCACCACCTCGCCGACCGCGTCGGCGCGACCTTCACCGGACAGATCTCGGGTGTCACGCGCTCGGGGCTGTTCATCAAGCTGGACGAGACCGGGGCCGACGGCTTCGTGCCGATCTCGACCATCGGCGCCGACTTCTATCGGCACGACGAGGCCCGGCACGCCCTCGTGGGTGAGCGCTCGGGTGAGACCCATCGTCTCGGCGACCGCGTCGAGGTGCGCCTTGTGGAGGCGGCCGCCGTGGCGGGTGCTCTGCGGTTCGAGCTGCTCTCGGAAGGCCAGGCCAGGCCGGAGCGGTCATCGCCCGGGGGCAAGCCTCGGACCGCCCGCAAGTCCGGGGCACCGGGGCGTCCCCCCGGCATCCGCAACACCGGGTCGCGTCACCGCGGGTCGCGCCGCTAGGGCGGGTGGGGTAAATTGGGGGGACCCGAGGCACAGGATGGAATCCGCATGACCGCGCGCGTCGAGACCCTCCCTGGCGAACGCAAGGGCCTCGTGAGATCGATGGGGCGCGGCTTTGTCGGCCGCTGCCCCCATTGTGGCGAGGGCCGGATCTTCGGGCGCTTCCTCAAGGTTCAGCCGGAATGCGGCACGTGCGGCCTTGCTCTGCACAGCCATCGGGCCGACGACCTGCCGCCCTACGTCGTCATCTTCATCATCGGCCACATCGTCGGGTACTTCATCCTCGAACTCGAGACGAATTACGACGTGCCGCTGTGGTTTCAGCTAACCTTCTGGCCGTTCATCACCTTGGCTTCGGCCCTGGCGTTGCTCCAGCCGGTGAAGGGAGCCGTCGTCGGCCTGCAATACGCCCTTGGCATGGGGGGGTTCGCCACGCTACCCGTGGGGTCGAGCGTGGCCGTTTCGGCGCCGAAGGAGCTTCAGCGTGGACCCAGCGACACTCGCGAGCACGGCCTCGGACGAACCTGACGCCCCGAGGTCGGGGATTGCGAAGAAAGCCGCCCTGCGGCCCCGCAACGCTGCCACCCTCATCATCCTCGATCGCTCGAAGAAGACGCCGAAGGTCCTGATGGGCCGGCGCCACGCGTCGTTGGCGTTCATGCCCGGAAAGTTCGTGTTCCCCGGGGGGCGCATCGAGCCGGGTGACCGGCACATGCCCGTCGCCGGGGCGCTCTCGGCCCGTGCCAGCGACGCTCTGGCTGCACAGGTGCCGCGTGCTTCGCATGGCCTCGGCCGCGCCTTGGCACTCGCGGCCATCCGGGAGACCTACGAAGAAACCGGCCTGATGCTCGGCACTCGCGAGTACGGGCCACCGGAATCGGCACCCGAAGGGGTTTGGCAGTTGTTCCGGGAGGCCGGGATCATGCCCGACCTCGAAGCCCTGCACCTCGTGGCCCGCGCCATCACCCCACCGAACCGGCCCCGCCGGTTCGACACCCGCTTCTTCGCCGTCGACCGCAGGGCTGTGGCGGGCGAGGCGCCCGGCGTCGTGACGGCGGATTCAGAACTGGTGGAAATCGTCTGGGTCACGTTCGCGGAAGCCCGTGCCCTCGATCTGCCGCGTATCACGAGCCTCGTGCTCGCCGATGTCGAAGCGCAGGTCGCAGGCAATCTCGCCCCGTACCTGCCGATACCCTTTTATTACGAGCGTCGGGGCAAGGGACAGCGAGAGGTGCTTTAACGCCACCCTTCCCCACCCCTCGACGCCGATTCCGGAACTGAGTCCCGATCCAGCCCGTTGAAAAGTGGATATCTTCTCGGGAGTCGCATCATGCTAAAAGGTGGTTTGCTTTGGTTGATCGGCATTCCGTTGCCGATCATTCTGATCATCTACTTCTTCACCGGCTGGTTGCACTGAAGATTTCGCACCGGGAAAAAATAAGAAGGCCCCGCTTCACCGGCGGGGCCTTTTCTCATTCGGCCGCGTCGAGCCGTGGCCGCTCGATCTCGGCGCGCTCACGCTTCACCAACTCGGCGGTGAGGAACGCTACTTCCAGGGCCTGCTCCGCGTTGAGCCGCGGGTCGCAATAGGTGTGGTAGCGGTCTTGCAGGTCGTCGGCCGTCAGCGCCCGGGCGCCGCCCGTGCACTCCGTGACATCCTTGCCGGTCATCTCCAGGTGAATACCGCCCGCGATGGTCCCCTCAGCGCGATGGATGCCGAAGAAGCTCTCGATCTCCTGCATCACCCGCTCGAACGGACGGGTCTTGTACCCGCCGGCCGAGATGGTGTTTCCGTGCATGGGATCGCACACCCACACGACCTTTCGGCCCTCGCGCTCCACCGCCCGGATCAGCCCCGACAGGTGATCGCCGACCTTGTCCGCGCCGAAGCGGCAGATCAGGGTCAGGCGACCGGCCTCGTTGCCCGGGTTCAATTGGTCGATGAGTCCGATCAGACCCTCGGCCGTCATCGACGGACCGCACTTCAGGCCGATGGGGTTCTTGATGCCGCGGGCGTACTCGATGTGCGCGTGGTCGGCCTGACGGGTCCGGTCGCCGATCCACAGCATGTGGCCCGACGTGGCGTACCAGTCGCCGCTTGTGGAATCGACGCGGGTCAGCGCCTCCTCGTAGCCAAGCAGCAGGGCCTCGTGACTGGTGTAAAAGTCCGTGGTGCGAACCTCTTGGTGCGTCTCGGGATTGATTCCGATGGCTCGCATGAAGTCGAGGGTCTCGGTCATCCGCTCGGCGCAATCGGCGTAGCGCGCGGATTGCGGCGAATCCTTCACGAAGCCCAGCATCCAGCGGTGCGAGTTCTCCAAGTTGGCGTAGCCGCCGGTGGCGAAGGCGCGCAGCAGGTTGAGCGTCGCCGCCGACTGGCGGTACGCCTCCAACTGCCGGCGCGGATCGGGAATGCGCGCCTCCTCGGTGAAGGTGAGGCCGTTGACGATGTCGCCGCGGTAGCTCGGCAGGCTGACACCGCCCAGGGTCTCGGTCGGCGACGAGCGCGGCTTGGCGAACTGCCCGGCGATGCGCCCGACCTTCACCACGGGCGATCCGCCCGCGAAGGTCAGGACGAGGGCCATCTGCAAGAACACGCGGAAGAAGTCGCGGATGTTGTCAGCTGAATGCTCGTCGAAGCTCTCGGCGCAATCGCCACCCTGGAGAAGGAAGGCCTCGCCCGTGGAGACGCGCGCCAGGGCCGACTTCAGCTTGCGCGCCTCACCGGCAAAAACGAGGGGCGGGAAGCTCGCGAGTTGGGTCTCGACCGTCTCGAGAGCCGCCGCGTCCGGATAGGCCGGTACCTGCTGGATCGGCAGGTTGCGCCAAGATTTCGGCGTCCAACCAGTCTTCGATGTCCAACGCTCACCCATGATCGTCTCCCGCCACCCCTTGGCCGGCTTTCACGCGCAACACGATGCTGCGTGGAAAGCGCGGCTTATAGAGAGGTTTTTCGCAGGAGGCGAGTTAGCCCGGGAACCAGTCTGCCCTGCTTGAGGATCAGGCGACGTCGCCGTCCTCGATTGCGATTCCGTGCTCCGAGAGGATCCAGAAGATCGCCTCGAGATCCTCCGACGTCACGTCGCGCGGTGGCAAAGCCTCCTCGAGATCCTCGTAGGTCAGGCGGCGCATACGCTGCGCCTCCGCTTTGGCCAGAAGCGTGTCCACCGCCTTGCGCATGTCCGGCGGCAGGGCATCGTGGCTCGGCAGGCGATAGTCGTCGACCGGATGCAACGCCTCCGCTAGCATCCGGTCAATGATCACCTGACGGCGATCGTGCGCGTCGTCGTGCTGTTCCATGGGGGTTGTTATGGGTCGGCCGGGCGGTGCGTCGAGGGGTAAGGGTTAGGCCGGATGCGTGCGCGCCTCAAGACGCGGCAGCGCGCGCGACCCGCACGGGGATCGCCTTGGCCGCCGGGGTCTTCGCCTGTTCGTCGTGGTGCCAGAGCGGAATCAGCGGGTTCAGCTCCGGGTAATAACCACCACAATTGCCCGGCGGAATATCGTACTGGATCACCCGCAGACCCTTCACCGATCGCTCGAAGCCGTCATCGGACGGCGTCGACAGATCGACGGTCTCGCCATCCTTCACACCGATCCGGGCCATGTCTCCGGCATTCATGAACAGGATCGCGCGCGTGCCCTTCACGCCGCGGAAGCGGTCGTCGTAGCCGTAGATCGTGGTGTTGAATTGGTCGTTGGAGCGAAGCGTCATCAGATCGAGGATGTCGGGGCCGCGGGAAGGCATGTCCGGGTTCTCGTCGAGGCCCTCCGGCACAATGAAGTTGGCCTTGCCCGTCTCCGTTTCCCAGTTGCGCTCGCGGGCCGGGATCGGCTTGTGCAAGCCGCCCGGATCGAACATCCGTCCGTTCAGGTCGTGGAACACCGTCGGGTAGGTCGTCTCGATGGCATCGCGGATCTTGGCGTAGTCGCCGACCCAGGCATCCCAGGTCACCTTGGGATTAGGGACCAGGGTCGCCTTGGCGAGTTCGGCGACGATCCACGGCTCGGAACGGACATGCGCGCTGACGGGCTTCGTCACGCCGCGCGAACCATGGAAACACGAGGTCGAATCCTCCATGGACACGGCCTGCGGGCCGGAGGCCTGCGCATCGATCTCGATGCGGCCGAGGCAGGGTAGGATGTAGGCGACCTTGCCGTTGACGAGGTGGGAGCGGTTGAGCTTCGTCGAGATCTGCACGGTCAGGCGCATGCGCCGCCACGCCTCCTCCATCCTGACCGTATCCGGGATGGCGCGGACGAAATTGCCACCGAGGCTCAGAAACGCCTTCACCGACCCGTCGACGATGCCTTCGCAGGCCTCGACGGTGTTGAGACCCTTCTCGCGCGGCGGCTCGAAACCGTATTGGGTGGCGAGCGCGTCGAGGGGGGCGAGTTCGGGCTTCTCGGTGATGCCCACCGTGCGCTGTCCCTGGACGTTGGAATGACCGCGTACCGGGCAGAGGCCAGCGCCGGGGCGTCCGACATTGCCACGAAGGAGCATGAGGTTGACGAGCATCTGCACCGCCTCGGTGCCCTTGCGGTGCTGGGTGAGGCCCATGCCGTAGACGCCAAGGACGGCGCGCGCCCGGCCGTAGGCCGCGGCCGCTGCCTCGATGGCGTCTCGCGTCAGCCCGGAATGCGCTTCCAGGGTCGCCCAATCCTTGCGCTCGCAATAGGCCTTGAACGCATCGTACCCATGGGTGTGCTCCTCGATGAACGCCACGTCGAGGATTCGCGGGCGACCCACGACCCGGGCTTCGTCGTCGGCGGCGAACAGGGCCTTGCACATGCCGGTGATGGCGGCGATGTCACCGCCAGCCTTGACCTGATGGTACTGCGTCGAGATCTGCGTCTCGCTGCGGGTCACCATCTCGACGGGTGATTGCGGGTTGGTGAACCGCTCCAGTCCGCGCTCGCGCAACGGGTTGAAGGTGACGATCGGCACCCGGCGCTTGCGCGCATCCTGCAGGGGGTGAAGCATCCGGGGCGCGTTTGAGCCGACGTTCTGACCGAAAAACAGGATCAGGTCGGTGCTCTCGAAATCCTCCAGCACCGTGGTGCCGACGGCCGAACCGATGGAGGCCTTGAGGCCCACCGAAGTCGGCTCGTGGCACATGTTGGACGAGTCGGGCAGGTTGTTGTTGCCGTACATCCGCGCGAACAGCGCGTACATGTACGAGGTTTCCAGGGATGCCCGGCCGGAGGCGTAGCAGACCACGGATTTCGGATCCAAGGCGCGCAACTCCCGCCCGATCTCGGCGAAGGCCTCGGCCCATTCGACCGGAACGTAGCGGTCGCTCACGGGATCGTAGCGCAAGGGATGGGTGAGACGGCCCTTCTCCTCCAGCGCGTAGTCGGTCCATCCCAGGAGTTCCGTGACCGTGTGCGCGGCGAAGAAATCCGGGCCGACGCGCTTCGTGGTCTGCTCCCAGGCGGTCGCTTTGGCGCCGTTCTCGCAATACTCGAAGGCGGCTGGCTTCTTCGGCTTCGACCAAGCACAGGACGTGCACATGAACCCGTCGGGCTTGTTCTGCTTCAGGAGCAAAGCCGCGCCGGATACTGGAATCTCCTCGCGCAGCAGGATCTCCGCCAGCGACGACGCAGAGCCCCAGCCGCCCGCCGGACCGGTATAGGGTTCGATCTTCGGGTCGGCCATCTTGTCGGTCATGGGATATCCGGTTCGCGCGGTCGCCCTGGGGAGGCGCCCCTCGAAAGCGCTATCGGGAACCGGCCCCGGACCCGACCTGTTCCCAGCTGCGACGCCAGGTGCGCGCCGACCCCGCTAACCGACCGCTTCCGGATGCTTGGTGACCACGGGCGAGCGCATGGTGACGAGTTCCTCGCCGGCGGTCGGGTGGACCGCGATGGTACGATCGAAATCAGCCTTGGTGGCGCCCATGGTGACCGCGATGCCCACCGCCTGAATGATCTCGCCGGCATCGTGCCCTAGGATGTGGACGCCGACCACCCGGTCGCTGGCGCAATCGACGATCACTTTCATCAGGACCTTCTCATCGCGGCCCGACAGCGTCGCCTTCATCGGGCGAAAGCTGGACCGGTAGACGTCGATCTTTCCGTAGCGCTCCCGCGCCGTGCTCTCGTTGTGGCCGACGACGCCGATTTCCGGCGTCGAGAACACGGCCGTGGGGATGAGGTCGTGATCGACGGCCCACGATTTGTCCCCGAACACCGTGTCGGCGAAGGCGTGGCCTTCGCGAATGGCGATGGGGGTCAGCGCCGCGCGGTCGGTCACGTCGCCGACTGCGTAGATCGAAGGCACGCAGGTCTGGGAGAACGCGTCGACGGGGATCGCCCCGGCCTCGTCGAGGGTGATCCCGACGGATTCCAACCCGAGGCCTTCGACCTTCGGGCGCCGGCCCGTGGCGTAGAGAACCTGATCCACCTCGAGCGTCATGCCGTCGCTCAGGGTCACGCCGAGGCCGCCAGCGACGCGCTCCAGGCGCTCGACGCTGATGCCGAGGCGCAAGTCCATGCGCCTGGCGTAAGCCTCGTCGAGGGCGTCGCGGATCTCGTCGTCGAAGCCGCGCAGGAGCCGGTCGCCGCGATGAGCCAGGGTGGTCTTCGAGCCGAGCGCCGCGAACACGCCGGCGAACTCCACCGCGATGTAGCCGCCACCGACAACGAGGATGCGTTCCGGCAGGCTTTCCAGCTCGAAGACCTCGTTGGAGGTGATGGCGAGCTCGCAGCCCGGCACCTCCGGGACTTTCACCGGATGCGCGCCCACGGCGACGAGGATGACCTTCGCTCGCACCCGCCGCCCGGAGGCAAGGCGCACCGTGTGGGCATCCTCGATCACCGCACGCTCATGCACGATCTCGACGCCGGCCTTGCCCAGATTGGTACCGTAGATGCCCTCCAGCCGCAGGACCTCGGCGTCGCGCCGCCGTTTCATCACGCTCCAGTCGAAGCGCGGCTCGGGCACGGTCCAGCCAAAGCCGGCGGCATCCTCGAACTCGTCGCGGAACCGGCTGGCATAGACCATGAGCTTCTTCGGGACGCAGCCTCGGATCACGCAGGTGCCACCGACCCGGTATTCCTCGGCGAGTTGGACCCGCGCGCCGTAGCCGGATGCGATGCGGGCGGCTCGCACACCGCCGGAGCCGCCGCCGATGACGAACAGATCGACGTCGAATTCCTGAGTCATGAATGCGGGTTCCGGCAATGGCAGCATTGTGCGCCCTCCATCGCCCGAACCTCGCCCGGCTTCAACCGTGACAGTCTGGCCGCGGCCCAACAAAAAGGCCGCCTCCCCTCGCGGGGAAGCGGCCCGATGGCCGGCGCGATGCGGCGATCAGCTTACTTGATCTTGGTTTCCTTGAAGTCGACATGCTTACGCACGACGGGGTCGTACTTCTTCATGGAGAGCTTCTCGGTCTGCGTGCGGGAATTCTTCTTCGTGACGTAAAAGTAGCCCGTGTCGGCGGTCGAGATCAGCTTGACTTTGACGGTGACGGCCTTGGCCATGGCGCGGCGCTCCTGTGATGGCGGCATTCCGCATCAGCGAAACGCAAAAGGGCCGGCCCGAGCCGGCTGAATACCGGCGCGTGATTGCCCCATCGGACCGGGTTCGTCAAGGCCGGGGATAGCCTTGCAGGCGCCAAGCCACGAGTCCCGCATAGGCGAGGAACAGGACGCAGAGGCTGTAGGCGAAGCCCTGGGGTGGCACGAGGTCCATGCCGCCGCCGATGATCGGGGGGCCGACCATGAGGCCGACATTGTAGAGGAGCACGAAGGCCGCGTTGGCCCCGGCGAGTTCCGGCCCGCGCACGCTGGCGCCGAGCTGGGCCAGCCCCACGGTGTAGAGCGTGCCGGCCAAGCCGCCCCAGACGAAGAGGAGCACGAGGAGCGCCGGAAAGGACGCCGAGGCGACGGGAATCAGGATCGAGCCGACGGCTCCGCACAGGGCCGAGGCCAGGAGGACGATGCGCCGGTCGATGCGGTCGGCGAGCCAGCCGAACGGGATCTGGAACACGACGTTGCCGAGGGCCAGGACCGAGACGAGACCGGCCGCCGTCTGCGCGTCGTAGCCGAGGCGCAGGCCGTAAAGCGGCAGGATCGCGAAGCCTCCGGTCTCGACGGCACCGTAGACCAGGGCGGCCCCGGTCGCTGCCGGCGCGAGGCGCAGATACGCCAGGATCGAACGACTGCCGCCGTGCCCGATCTCCGGCGAGAGGCCGCGCGCCAGCAGCAGCGGGACCATGGCGACGAGGAACAGGCACGACCCGGCGAGGTAGGGCGCGTAACCTTCGGTGCCGAGGAGGGCGAGCAGGGTCGGGCCGACGGCGAAGCCAAGGGCCAGCACGGTGGCGTAGATGCCCATCACCAGCCCGCGCCGGGCCGGCGGGGCGGCCTCGCTGATCCAGAACTCGGACAGGACGAACAGGACGCCGAGGGTGGCCGAGAACACGAACCGCAGGGGAAACCACCAGGCGATGTCCTGGAACAGCTTGAAGCCCGTGAGCATGAGAGCGCCGAGCCCCAACGACAGGACCAGCAAACGGACCACGCCGATGCGCGCCGCCACTCGCGGGACGAACGGAACCGTGAGGATACTGGCGAGGCCGGCCACGGCAGTGTTGATGCCGATCAGAGTGCTCGACGCACCCATCCGTGCCATCTCGATGGACAGGAGCGGGATGGTGAGGCTGAGACCGATGCCGACGACGGCGACACAGACGATGGCGGCGGTGATGGAGGCGAAACGGGCGCGATCGTCGGGCTGCGACGGGTCCTGAACGGGCATGATCGGCGAAATCGGTCCTGGGCGGGCCGCGCCGCGGCCTCGGGACCGCTTTCTCTACGCCGAGATGGACGAGCGCAACCGCCAGAGCCGCGTCAGCGCGCCGCCGCCGTCACGGGCTTGTCGTCGGTCTTGGGAACCTGCCGCTCGATTCTCTGGCCGTCGCGCAGGTCGGCGGGTGGGCTGAGGACGATCTGCTCACCACCCTCCAGCCCCCGGTCGATCTCCAGGACCGTGCCGAGATCGCGCTGGACATGGACGTTGCGCCAGCGCGCCTGCCCGTCGTCGCCCGCGATCGCCACTTGGGTGCCGCGCTGATTGAAAACCATAGCCTCCGCCGGGATCACCGCGACGGATTGCGTGCGCGGCACCTTGAAGGTCACGGAGACATAAAGGCCCGCGCGAAGCGTCAGATCGGCGTTCGGGACGTCGACCTGCGTGGTCAGGGTGCGCGACGACAACAGAAGGGCGACGGAGCTGCGCTCGACCTTGCCCGAGAACACGCGGTTGGGCATCTGCGGCACGCGGACGGCGGCATCCAATCCCTCGCGGATGCCCCCCGCCGCACTCTGGGGCACGTTGACGGAGACGCGCAGGACGTCGTCGCGGTCCATGGCGAGAAGGGCCGTGCCGGTGCCGTCGGCGTGGACGAGGTCGCCGACATCGACGCCCCGTGTGGTGATCACCCCGTCGAAGGGCGCGACGATATCCTTGAAACCCGTCAGCGCCTTCAGGCGGTCGACCGTGGCGGTCTGCGCCTTGATGTTGGCCTCGGCCACCTTCACGCCGGCCTGGGCCGAGGCGAGGGTCGCGGTCTGGCTCAGCACGCTCGCCTGGGAATTGTCGGCGTTCTGTTTCGAGGCCCAGCCCTGGCCGGCGAGGGTCGAGGTTCGGGAATTGGTGACGTTGGCGAGGCCGACGTTGGCCTTGGCCTGATCGACCATGGCGCGGGCCTGGAGGAGTTGCGCCTCGAGCTGCCCGACCTGCGCCTCGGCCTGCGCGAGCTGCTGGTCGAGGTCGGGTGCGGCGATTCGCAGGAGGATGTCGCCCTTGCGCACGCGGGAGCCGATGTCGACGCGGCGCTCGGCGATGTACCCGGTGGCGCGGGCGTAGAGCGCCGCCCGCGCGAAGGCATCGGTCTGGCCCGGCAGGGTGATCTCCATGGGCTTGTCGGCCCGATCCACCGTGGCCGTGCGCAGGCGCGGCACGTGGGTGTCGATCCTGCGCTGGGTTTCCGTGGCGGCGGCGCGCTGCTGCCACTGGCCGTAGCCGCCCCAGGCCAGGAGCCCGGCGATCCCGAGGCCGACGAGGACGAACGGGCCGGCGCGCGGCGGCGGCGGCACGTCGGACGGGTCGCGGGGGCTGTGGGTCACGCGTAATCCTCCAGGGGCCGAACCTCGCCCCGGCGCAGGACCGCGTAGAGGAACGGCACGAACAGCAGCGTCGAGGGGGTACCGACGGCGATGCCCCCCATCACGGCGCGGGCGAGGGCCGCGTTCTGCTCACCGCCCTCCCCCGTGCCGAGCGCCATGGGGATGAGGCCGAGGAACATGGCGCCCGCCGTCATCAGCACCGGGCGCAGACGGGTCTCGCCGGCGATGAGCGCGGCCTCGACCGCGCTGCATCCCGTGGCTTCCCGGTGTTCCTTCGCGAAGGTGACGAGGAGGATCGAGTTGGCCGACGCGATACCGACCGACATGATCGCTCCGAACAGCGAGGGAATCGAGATCGTCGTCCCGGTGATGAACAAGCTGGCGACGATACCACAGAAGGCGAGCGGCAGGGCCGCCAGCACCACGAAGGGGTCGCCCCAGCTCTGGAAGTTCACGGCCATCAGCAGGTAGACGGCCACCAGCGCGATGGCGAGGCCGACCTGAAGCCGCGTGAAGGCCGATTGCATGCTCTCGATCTGGCCCCGGACGGTGATCTTGTCCGGCGCCGGCAGGCCCTTCTGTTCGTCCGCCACGATGGCGCGGATCTCCTTCGCCACGGACCCGAGATCCGAATCCTGAACCGCCGCGTAGACGTTGAAGGTCGGCTGGGTGTTGACGTGGTTGATGACCGTCTGGGTGCCCTCGCGCCGCATGGTCGAGACGCTGGAGAGCAGCGTCAGCACGCCGGGCGCCTCCGGACCGCCCTGAACGAGGAGCGGTGTGTTCTCGAGGGCGGTGAGGGAGTCGTTGCGGAATTCCGGGGTCTGGACCCAGAGTTGATAAGGAATACCGGTCTTCGGGTCTGTCCAGAAGTTCGGCGTCACCTGGAAAGAGCCCGATAGGGAGACGTTGAGCCCCTGCGCGATCTGCTGCTGGGTCAGGCCGAGCTCCGAGGCGAGCTTGCGATCGACGTCGACGAAGAATTGCGGCGTACCGACGATTTGATGGAGATGGACGTCGACGGCCCCGCGCGTCGCCTTGAGCCGACGGACGATGTTCTGTGCGACCTCCAGATCCTTCGCGGTGTTGCGGCCGGAAACCTGGATGTCGATCTGCGCCAGGGTACCGAAGTTGAGAATCTGGGTGATGATGTCCGAAGGTTGGAAGTAGAATACCACGTCGGGAAAGCGCTCGCGCAGCACCTCGCGCAATTGCTTCGTATAATCGGCGACGGATCCGTGACCTTCCTTGAGATTGATCAACATCTGACCGTCGTTGTAGGCGACGAACGAACCATCCGAGAAGGCGAAGTTGTAGTTATTCGACGGCAGGCCGATGTTGTCGAGGATCTGATCGATCTCACCCTCGGGAATCACTTCCCGGACCACGCGCGAGACGTCGGCGAACACCTGCTCCGCCGTTTCGATCCGCATGCCCGGGCGGGTGCGCAAATGTAGGGTCAGCTGGCTCGACGCCACCTGCGGGAAGTAGTCCTGGCCGACGAAGGTGAACAGGCCTGCCGAGCCCGCGAGCACGCAGGCGACCACCGCGAGAGTCGCGACGCGCCGGGCCAGCACGACGTGCAAGAGGCCGACATAGCCGCGGTGGAAGCGGGTGAAACGCGCCTCGAACCCGTGGCCGATCCAGCCGGCGAGCCGCAGGAAAGGACGGCCGAGCCAAGCGAGGGCGCGAGCGATGCGGCCCCGGCGCGGAGGCGCGCCGCCGCCGTGGCGCTCGGCGTATTCGCGCGCCACCAGGACATCGATGAGCACCGGCACCAGGGTGCGCGACAGGACGTAGGAGGTCAGCATCGCGAACACGACCGCCAGCGCCTGGGGCGTGAACAGGTACTTGGGCGTGTCGGTCAGCGCGAAGACCGACACGAAGGCGGCGCAGATCGACAGCGTCGAGATCAAGGCCGGCTTGGCGATGCCGGCCGCACCCTCGACCACGGATTTCCGGAACGGCTCACCCTCCTCGAACAGCCGATAGGTGTTCTCGATGGCCACCGTCGCGTCGTCGACGAGGATGCCGACTGCCAGCGCCAAGCCGCCGAGCGTCATCACGTTGATGGTCTCGCCGAGTGCGGCGAGGATGGCGAGCGACGTGAGGATCGAGAGGGGAATCGAGACCAGCACCACGATGGTGGAGCGCCAGGAGCCAAGGAACAGCAGGATGGTGAGGCCCGTCAGCGCCGCGGCGATCACCGCCTCGTGGATCACCCCCTCGATGGCGGCAGAGACGAAGACCGACTGGTCGAACAGGGGCTTGAGGGTCATGCCCTGGGGGGCGGCGGCGCGGATATCGGGGAGCGCCTTCTTGACGTTATTGACGACGTCGAGGGTCGAGGCGGTTCCGTTCTTGAAAATCCGCATCAGCACCGAATGCACACCGTCGGCGCGCACGATATTGACCTGCGGCGGACCGCCGTCGCGGACGTGAGCCACGTCGCGCACCAGGATCGGCTGGCCACCCACCACACGGATGGGGATCTGGTTCAAGGCGTCGATGGCGTCGGGCGAGGCATTGAGCTGAATCGGGTATTGTTGCTCGCCGATCTTGGCGAGGCCCGAGGGCACCGTGAGGTTCTGAGCGGTGACGGCGTTGGTGACGTCGAGTGCCGTGAGCCCGAGCGCCTGGAGCGCGTGAAGGTCCAGATCGACCATGATCTGGCGCGGCGTGCCGCCGAAGGGCGACGGAAGGGTCGAGCCCGGCACCTGGGTCAGGCGTTGGCGGATGCGGTATTGGGCGTAGTCGTAGACCTTGGTCAGGCTCTCGCGGTCGGAGGCGAGGGAGAGCTGGATGACCGGTACGGAGGAGGCCGAGAATCGCAGGACGATGGGCGGCTGAACACCAGGCGGCATGGTCGCGCGGATGGAATTCATCGCCGAGACGGTCTGGGCGATGGCGAGATCGATGCTCACGGCCCCGTCGAAATAGATCTTCTGAATCGCCGTACCCTGCAGGGTGGTCGATTCCATACGGGCGATGTTGTTGACGTTGTTGGAGAGCGAGAACTCGGCGTAGGTGGTGATGCGCCGTTCCATCTCGGAGGTGGAGAGCCCGTTATAGGTCCACACCACCACGACCACCGGAATATCCACGGTGGGCAGCACGTCCTTCGGCGCCACCACCACAGCCGCCGCCCCGCCGAGCATCATCAGCACGGCGAGCACGTAGATCGTGATCCGGAACTTCAGCGCGTATTGAACGAGACCCATGCCGTCTCCACGAACGAGCGCTCAGCCGTGGTCGCACAGGCTGCCAGCCGGGACCCATGGATACTGGATGCAGGGGATTTGTTTCGGGATGAATGCTGACCGGCGCGACACAGGCGCCCGATCGGGCGCCTGTACGCTAGATACGGATCGGGTGGGGTGTCCTCAACAGCAACGAAAGCCGTTCCGGTTCCCCACTCCGAAGCGGGCATTCTCGCGGTTTCGGAAAAAATCCCGCTCGCTCATCGGCTCCTGATCCGCATGCGTCCTGCGGATGTGGCTGGCATAGGCCTCGTAATCGCCCTGCCCGACCATGAGGCGGGCGCCGTCGCAGACGCATTTCGAGAAGGTCTTGAGACGGTCCCGCAACTCCATCGACGACAGCGCCATGGTGCCTACTCCGCTGCGACGGCGGCGGGGCCGCCGCTCTCCAGGGCTGTCCAGCGATCGGCGCGATAGGCCTTCACGCAAGCCTTGATGCCGAAGACGCCGATGGCCACCACCAGCCCGACGAACATCACCGCGAGGGCCGCGTCGATGCGGTCGTTGAAGACGATCTTGTGCATGTCGGCCATGTTCTTGGCCGGAGCCAGCACCTTGCCCTCGGCGATCGCCGCCGAGAAGCGGTCGGCATGCGACAGGAAGCCGATCTTGGGGTCCGCCGAGAAGATCTTCTGCCAGCCGGCGGTGAGGGTGCAGATGCACAGCCACACGGTGGGGATGATCGTGACGAAGGCGTAGCGCTCGCGCTTCATCTTGAAGATCACCACGGTGGCGAGCGTCAGGGCCACGGCGGCCAGCATCTGGTTCGAGATGCCGAACAGCGGCCACAGGGTGTAGATGCCGCCGAGCGGATCGGTGACGCCCTGGTAGAGGAAGTAGCCCCAGGCGCCGACGCACAGCGCGGTGGCCAGGATGCTGGGCGCCCAGGCCGTGGTGTCCTTGAACGTCGGTGAGATCAGCCCGAGAAGATCCTGCAGCATGAAGCGGCCGGCCCGGGTGCCCGCGTCCACGGCGGTCAGGATGAACAAGGCTTCGAACAGGATGGCGAAATGGTACCAGAACGCCATCATGGCCTTGCCGCCGATGGCGGAGGAGATGATGTGCGCCATGCCGACCGCGAGGGTCGGCGCACCGCCGGCGCGGGAGATGATCGAGTGCTCGCCGACGTCGACGGCAGTCTGGGCGATCTGTTCGGCGGTGATCGCAAAGGCCGGGTCGAGTTTCGTCACCGCGGCGGCGGCGCTCTCCGGCGTCGTGCCGACGAGGCCGGCGGGCGAGTTCATGGTGAAGTAGATACCCGGCTCGATGACGCTGGCCGAGACCAGGGCCATGACGGCCACGAAGCTCTCCATGAGCATGCCGCCGTAGCCGATGAAGCGTGCGTCGGATTCCCGTTCGATGAGCTTGGGGGTGGTGCCCGACGAGATCAGGGCGTGGAAGCCCGACACCGCGCCGCACGCGATGGTGATGAAGAGGAACGGGAACAGCGTGCCGGCCCAGACCGGACCGGACCCGTCGACGAACTTGGTGACCGCCGGCATCTTCATGTGCGGGGCGACGTAGACGATGCCGAGCGCCAGGCCGACGATGGTACCGATCTTGAGGAAGGTCGAGAGGTAGTCGCGCGGGGCAAGGAGCAGCCAGACTGGAAGGATCGAAGCGACGAAGCCGTAGCCGATGAGCATCCAGGTGAGCTGGGTACCGGTGAAGGTGAAGAACGGGCCCCAATACGGATCGGCCGCGACGTTGCCGCCGTACACGATGGCGAGCATCAGCAACACGAAGCCGAGGATCGAGACCTCGCCGACCTTCCCGGGGCGGATGTAGCGGGCATAGAGGCCCATCATCATGGCGATCGGGATCGTCGCCGCGACGGTGAAGGTGCCCCATGGGCTCTCGGCCAGAGCTTTCACGACGATCATCGCCAGCACGGCGAGGAGGATCACCATGATCATGAAGGTGCCGAACAGGGCGATGACGCCCGGAATGGTGCCGAGTTCGGCGCGGATCAGTTCACCGAGCGAGCGGCCGTCGCGGCGCATCGAGATGAACAGGATCATGAAGTCCTGCACGGCGCCGGCGAGAACCACACCCGCGAGGATCCAGAGCAGGCCAGGCAGGTACCCCATCTGCGCGGCGAGCACGGGGCCGACCAGGGGCCCGGCGCCCGCGATGGCGGCGAAATGGTGCCCGAACAGCACGTTGCGGTTCGTGGGGACGTAATCGAGACCGTCGTTGTGCACGTGGGCGGGCGTCTGGCGCGTATCGTCCAGGCGCATGACCTTGCTGGAAATAAAGAGCGAGTAGTAGCGGTACGCGATCAGGTAGGTGCAGACCGCCGCCACGACGATCCAGAGAGCGTTGACCGTCTCGCCCCGGGTCGTGGCAACGATGGCGAGGGCGGCCGCGCCCAACGCTCCGACGAGGGCCCATGGCCCGTGCTTGGTGATCGCACTCATCGACGTCTCGCTCCTGCGACCTGTCCTTGCTGGCAGATCGTCAAGCCCCCTTGTTACGCAATTCGACGGCGAGGGCCAGACATCTCGCGCGATCCGCAAACATCATTTGCAGAGTGTCACCAGCCCGCCCACGTCCGGCAGATCAATCGACCACGATCACCCGGTTCGGCAGGAGGTCAGGTCCGCCGCCGCGCTCCGGCAGTTCGGCCGCGAGAATCGCCCCGACATCCGCCACGGCGGCGATGAGGCCAGCCTCCATCTCACCCCGGCGCAGGGCTCCGAGCAGCGCACCGATGGAAGCGTTCCAGGCGGCGGACGGAACACGAGCGGCAATCCCGTAATCGGCCACGATCTCGGCATGCCCCTCGGCGCAGGCGAGAAAGATGAGCACCCCGCTGCGCTCCGGCGTCCGTGCCAGGCCCCGCGAACAGAATTCCCGCCGCGCCGCCTCATGCGCCCGGGCCCGACGGATCGCGCGCGGCACGAGAACCATCCGCAGGCGCGGGTGCAGACTGGCCGCCAGGGCCGCGAGAACGACGACGGCCTGCCCGAGGGCGATGGAGACGGCGCTCCACGGCGTCAGCAGGATCAGCGGCCAGGGCACGAGGAGGCCGCAGACCAAGGCGAAAGCCAAGGGCGCCGACCGGTAGGATCCCGCGCGGGCCGCGACCAGGACGACGATCTCGCCCGATGTCGCGGCTTCCGCACGGCTGACGGCTTCGGCGATCCGCGTTCGTGCCGCGCAGTCCAGGATCGGCTTACCAGTCACCCGAGGCTCCTCCGCCACCCGACGAACCGCCCCCACCCGAAAATCCGCCGCCATCACCGAAGCCGCCCGAAACGCCGCCGCTCCACCCGCCGGAGGACGGGCCGGGAAGAATGACGAAACCGCCGCCGCGCCGCCCGCGATTCATCCGGTAGGCGAGAAACAGGATCACCAGGAAGATGACGATGAAGACGATGACTTGGCCGGGGTCGGCCTCGTCGCGGCGGATCTCGGCCTTGCGATGCCATGTCTCGGCATCTCCGGACAGGATCGACAGCATGGCATCGGCGCCGGCGTTCAGACCACCGACGTAATCCCCATCCTTGAAGCGAGGGGCGATCGCCGTAGTGATGATCACCTTCGACAGGGCATCCGTCAGGGCTCCCTCGAGACCGTATCCGACCTCGATACGAACCTTGCGGTCCTTGGGTGCCACGATAAGCAAAGCGCCGTTGTCGGTCTTCTTCTGGCCGAGGGCCCAATACCGGAACAGCCGGTTGGCGTAATCCTCCACCGTCAGGCCCTGGAGGTCTGGCACCGTGGCGACCACGACCTGATCGGAGGTCTTGTCCTCGTAGGCCTTGAGCTTCGATTCGAGGCCAGCGCGATCCTCCGGTTTCAGGATACCGGCCGCGTCGACGACCCGTCCAGTCAGTGCTGGGAAGGACGGATCGGCCGCGAGCGCCAGTCCCGCCTGGAACACGAGGGCGAGCCCAAGAAGGACGGCACGCAATCCTCGCCCCGGGATCACCGGCATGAACGTCTAAAACTTCACGTTCGGCGGCCGCTCGGAATTCGGCGTCGCCGTGAAGGTCTCCATCGGCTTGGCCTCGGGATAGAACCACGCCGCGATCCAGCGTCCGGGAATCGTCCGGACCTCCGTGTTGTAGGCCTGCACCGCGCCGATGTAGTCGCGGCGCGCCACGGCGATCCGGTTCTCGGTGCCCTCGAGCTGCGACTGCAGGGCAAGGAAGTTCTGGTTCGATTTGATGTCGGGATAGCGTTCCACCGTCACCAGCAGGCGTCCGAGGGCACCCGAAAGCTGGTTCTGGGCATCTTGGAATTCCTTGAACTTCTGCGGATCGGTCACCGTCGAGGCGTCGACCTTGACGCTGGAAGCCTTGGCCCGCGCCTCGGTGACGCCGACGAGCACGTCCTTTTCCTGCTGGGCGTAGCCCTTCACCGTCTCGACGAGATTGGGGATCAGGTCGGCCCGGCGCTGGTACTGGTTCTGCACCTCGCTCCACGACGATTTGGCACTCTCCTCGAGGGTCGGCACCCGGTTGATGGCGCCGCATCCCGCGAGGGAGGTCGCGAGCGCCAAGGCGACGAAAGCCGTGCGGATCCGACCGAAGACGGAGGGTCCGGCCGAAAGGGCGGCGCCAGGCTGCATGAACGAGACTCCCGGGGGCAACGACGTGCGGAACCGCACTGCCCTGCGACAGATAGGCATGACCTTAGGCACGGGAAGGGTCCGGCCCGACATACGCCACGGGAAACGCGTGCCGGAGGCCTCGGTACGACCTCGAAAATACCTCCTCCGGACCTCCGCGCCGCAGCCGTCGCGCTGTTGACAAGGCAGGGAGGTTCGGTGCGCTGTGCCGGGCATGGACGGTACTGCACTCGCCCCGCAAGAGAAGCCGAGGGTCTCCATTACCTACTGCACGCAGTGCCAGTGGCTCCTGCGTGCAGCCTGGATGGCCCAGGAACTGCTCTCCACCTTCCGGGACGATCTCGGGGAGGTCGCCCTGATTCCCGGAACCGGAGGCGTATTCGTCATCGCCTGCGGCCCCGACACCATCTGGGACCGAACGCTGGATGGCGGCTTTCCGGACGTGAAGGCCCTGAAGCAACGGGTGCGGGACCGGGTCAGTCCGGCGCGCGATCTCGGTCACGTCGATCGCCCATGAGGGAGCCCGAGCCGCATTCCGGCGATGGCACGCACGTGCCCGGTGGCTTCCCACCCGAGCGGACGCGGTTCGGACGATTCCGGCGGCGCTCGAAGCGTCTCGGCCGGCTCATTCCCGATCTCTGGCGCCGGGACGTCTCGACACAGGTCTACCTCATCGCCCTCGTCGTCGCGCTGATCGGGCCGGGCCTCTTGTTCACCGCGATCCTGCTCGTTCGCTACGCCGGAACCGAGCGGGCACGCTTCGAACAGGATGCCCGCGAGAACGTCCGGAGCATCGCCCTATCGGTGGACCGGGATACGGCCGGCCTCGTTTCCGTGCTCCAGACCCTCGCGACCTCGCCACGCCTGAGGGATTCGGAGTTCGCGAATTTCGACACGCAGGCGCGCCTCGTCCGCGACGCCGTCGGTCTCGACCTCCTCCTGCGCCGGCCCGACGGGCAGCAACTCGTCAACACGGCGGTTCCCATTGGCGCACCGATGCCGAAGGGGAGCCTGCCATTCGACCGGGAGATCACGGCGGGCGGGCAACGGGCCGTCGTGTCCGGGCTGCTGCACGGAGCGACTCCGCGGGCGGCCACCTACGCCATTGCGGTTCCGGTGATGCTCGACACCGAAGTCGCCTACATCCTCAGCTTCACCGCGCCCGTGGGACGTCTGCAGGCCCTTACCGCCCGCGAGAGCATCGTCGGCTGGACCACGGGCATCTCCGACCGGGACGGGATCGTGCTCACCCGCATTCCCGATGCGGACGCCATCGTCGGTCAGCCACGCCTGGCGACCCTGCGGCAGAAGCAGACCGGTACCCCGGGGGTCTGGGAGGGCAAGGACCGGGCGATGCGGCCCGTCACCGTCGTCGAGGCCCGCGCCCGGCTCACCGGATGGACGGTGGGCGCCGTCATCCCGCAATCCCTCGTCGAGGCACGCCTGCACGGCTGGATCTGGGCGTTCTGCGGCTTCGGGCTCCTCGTCCTGGCGACCTCGTCGGTCCTGGCCGTGAGCCTGTGGTCTCGGGTGGCGCGCCCCCTGCGGCGCCTGGCGGCGACGGGGCCGGCCCTGGCGCGCGGCGAGGCGATCCCGCGCATCACCTCGCCGATCAACGAGATCCGCAGCCTCGGCGAGGTCCTCGCCGAGGCCTCCGAGCGCCTGCGGACCCGCATTACCGAACGTGACCGGGCCCTGGCCGAGACCGAACGCGGCTTGAGCGCCTTGCGGGAAAGCGAGGCGCGGTTCCGGCACATGGCCGATTCGGCGCCGGCCCTGATCTGGATGACCGACGCGTCGGCCGAGATCAGCTTCACCAACATGCATTTCGAGCATCTGTTCGGTGCGGCGGCCCACACCCTCGCGGGCGACGGCTGGCACCGGATCGTCCATGCCGACGATCTGCCCGGATTCTCGGCCCTGTTCCGAGAGGCGTTCGAGGCTCGCCAGCCGTTCCGCGGCGAGGTCCGCGTCATTGACCGCACGGGGCGCATCCGCTGGCTCCGCTGCGAGGGCGTGCCGCGCCAGGACGATACCGGGGCGTTCCTCGGCTACACCGGATGCAATGTCGACATCACCGACGCCAAGCGCGCCGAGGAGCATCTCCTGCTCCTGATCCACGAACTCAATCACCGGGTGAAGAACACCCTCGCCACCGTGCAATCCATCGCCGGCCAGTCCCTGCGCCGGCTCGAGGGTGAGGACGCGGCCGCCGCGCGAGCCGCGTTCGAGGCACGCCTCCTCGCCCTGGCGCGGGTTCACGACGTGCTCACCCGCGAGAGTTGGGAAGGCGCCGAACTCGCCACGGTGGTGGCCGACGCCATCGCACCGCTCGATGCGTACGGGCCGAATGGCGATCCGCAATCTTCCCGCTTCCGCGTCACCGGACCACCCCTGCGCCTACCGCCGCGCTTCGCCCTCTCCATCGCCATGGCGCTTCACGAACTCGGGACCAACGCGGTCAAGTACGGGGCACTGTCCCGCGAAGGCGGCCGTGTCGCGATCGCCTGGTCGGCGATCCGGGATCCGGAGCTGCGCCTTCACCTCCGTTGGAGCGAGAGCGGCGGTCCGCCCGTCGTACCACCGACCCGGACGGGATTCGGCTCCCGCCTGATCGAGCGCAGCCTCGCCCGTGATCTCGCCGGAGAGGTCAAGCTTCACTACGCGTCGGACGGCGTGGTCTGCACCATCGAGGCACCGGTGCCATCCCCGACGCTCATGGAGCGCAAGGCCGGACTTGTTCTTCCGGCTGTCGACATCCCCTTGCCCGGCCCTGTCGGAACGGACGCGGGCGGCATCGCAGCACGGGCGTGACCCCGAGGGTCGATCACATTCCTGCGATTCTTGTACGGCTCCGAAGCGACGCCGTGATGCCAATGCATCGCAAAGGCTTGGGGAAATGGTTTATCGGTATTTACCTCGCCCTATCGCAATTCGATTTGCACCGCACAATGGTAGCGATACACAACCTGCCAATACGTTCTGAGCGCTGCATTGCAAGATTAAGCACAACTCAAGGATAGCTGCCGAACTCGAATGCAAGTCGATTGATGTCCATGCCTTCAGCGTTTCTTAACTGGGGGACACTAATTTTTAGGCACCACCAACAGGACGCCCACGATGCTCGGTTTTCCCCTCGCCAGGTCCACGAAGACCCGAGCCGCGTCCGAAGAGCCCGTGGCCGCGATGCCGGCCTTGGACGATGCCCGTCTGGTACGCGCGGTCGAGCGCCTGATGACGACGCAGGACCGCGATGCCATCGATCTCCCTGACGGTCTTCTGAAGACCGCCTTGGGCCAGGTCCGGGTCGATGCCGATCGAGCCACGCTCCGTGCCCTCGGCAGCACGGCCCGCCTGGCACGGGAGGCGTCCGAAGCCGCCACCAACACGGGGTGGATGACCTACGACGTCGGCGAAGTGGCCCGCGCGACCCAGACCATCGCGGGTGCGACGGAGGAACTCGCCGCCTCCATCGCCGAGGTCGCCCAGACCTCCGACACCGTGGTCAGGGTCGCCGACGATGCGCTGTCCGCCATGCAGACCTGCATCACCGACGGCAGCCAAGCCCGCAACGCGATGCAGGAGATCGAGGGTCGAACCGTCCAGATCGCCGACCGCGTCGTGGTGCTGGAACGCGCCATCGCCCAGATCGAAGTGATGGCCACCGCCATCGCGGCGATTTCGAGCCAGACGAACCTGCTCGCCCTCAACGCGACCATCGAGGCGGCACGGGCCGGGGAAGCCGGTCGCGGATTCTCGGTCGTCGCCGCCGAGGTCAAGTCGCTGTCGGCCCAGACCGCAAAATCCACGGGCGAGATCCGCTCCCTGCTCAACACCCTCACGGTCGAGATGGGCTCCATCGCCCAGGCGGTGAGCGAGAGCCGCGTCGCCGTCGCGACGGGCCGCAACATTGTCGATGGTCTCGAGACACGGGTTTCGCAGGCCAACGAACGGATCGGTGAAGCGAGCGACCTCAACCGAGCCATCGCACACATGCTCGGACAGCAGCGTCAGGCCACGGCCGAAATCTCCAGCAGCGTCCAGAACATCGCCGGCAAGGCCTCGAAGACCCACGAGGAAATCGAGCTGATCACCAATCGCCTGGTGAAGGCCGAAGCCCTTGGGCAGACGGCTCTGGCATCGAGCGGTCATGAGCCGTCCACCTATGCACTTGTACGCCTCCCGGCGGATATCGGAGCCTGGAAGCGCAAACTGGCCCGAGTCTTGGTGGGACTCGCCGAACCCGACCGCGGCCTCGCAAAGCTGCCGTGGAACAATGGAGCGAGCCTCGGCGCGCTCCTGCGGACCGGTCCCCTCGGCGCTCACCCCGCTCTATCGGACCTTCTCAAGTCCGAAGCCAAAGCCCTGGAGGAGGCTGAACGGATGATCGCAGCCCTCGCGACGCAGAATTGGGACGTCGGGACGCCGGCCTATCGGGGTGCGACGGATGCGATGAAGGCGATGCTCGCCACCACCCGGACCATGCTCGGAGAAACCGAGACCGCGTAATACTGTTTCCGTCTGATTGACGCGGCGGGGATTCCCGCCGAGCGGAGTGATGGTTAGGGTTTGGGCCATGTCTCATGGAGGCGAACCCAGCTCACATCGTCGATCATCTATGTTTTGCGGAACTGGGTCGGCGTGCTCGAACCAGCGACGACCCGCGCGCGGCGCGGCATTACCAGGCGATCTGGCTTCTGGCGCAGAGCAAGCCGTTGGCGGAGGTCGCGGCCACGACCGGTTTCGTGCAGCGTTGGCTGGAACAGTTGGCCAAACGCTACAATTAGTTCGGTCCTGATGCGCTGGGCGACTGGCGGCTCCGCAAGGGAACCGCCCCGCGACTTCTGCCCCCTGATCTTCTGGACAAGCTGTCGCGTACGCCTCGCTAGGCCTCCGCCCGATGGTGGGCCCTGGAGTAAGCCCACGATCGCAGCGTGGATGGCAACCGAACTCGGGTTGATCTCGGTCTACCCGCAGCGCGCCTGGGAGGCGCTGCAGGCGATCGGCTGGTCGATCCAGGCACCACGGCCGAGGAACCCGGCTCCGAGTCACAGACCACCCTCAAGAAACTCGCCGCCACCCTCGCCGAGGAAGAGGCACGCCACCCCGGCCGGCCGGTCGCGCTTTTCTGCACGGACGAGCACCGCGTCGACCTGAAGCCGATCACGCGCCGGGTCTGGCCGCCGCGCGGACGACGGCCGATCGAACCCGGCCGTCACCGCTACGAATGGCTCTACGTCACCGCCTTCGCAGCGCCCGCCAGCGGCGAGAGCCACTGGTACGTCGGCAACGGCGTCTCCAAGCCGCTCTCAGGGCCTTCTGGCGCTGTTCGCCCTTGAGGTCGGGGCGGGCGAGCGACGCACCGTTATCCCACTTCTCGACGGGGCCGGCTGGCACTCGGAGCCCGGTCTGCGCGTGACCAGAGGCCTACGCCTGATCTACCTGCCGCCTGCCGCGCCCGAACGCCAGCCCGCCGAGCATCTCTGGAGGCTCGGCGACGAACCCATCGCCATTGATGACGAGCCCGGTCGTCGCCAGCATCCTGAAAGGACCGCGGGCCGTAGCTGTCAGATTGCGTTCCTCGCCTGATATCCGTTCCAGCCGCACGCGCCGACAGGTTGATCACACCTGCTGCGCGCGCTCCGTTCCAACACCAAGACCGCGGCTGGCACCGGTTCCGCGTGGCGATCGAGGGCGATCCACTCATCCTCCGATACCATCCTGGCTTCATCCTTCCGCAGGACTGTGCGGCGTTGGCGGCGCGATCTCGCACGATCCGAAGCGCTCACGAGCCCGTCGGAATTCTTCCGGTCGAAACGGAGGGCGGGTGCGCTTCGATGGCGCGGATCCCGCCCGCTCCTTACCCCACTGCCGGGACGGTCACGAAACTCACCACCGCGCCCGTGATCGCTGCATTCAAGGCCCGATACGGCGAGATCCGCACCACGTGGCGGCGGTTGCCGTCACGGATCGTGGGCTGCTCGATCTCGCGCTCGATCTCCTTGCCGTCGGTCAGGACGCGGGTGAGGTCCTCCGCAAGGTCAGGGTAGGCCGGACGTACGGCGAAGTCGGTCAAGGGCCGGCCGCGGTCGCTGTCCTGGATCGGGATGAACCGCGCCACCGCCGGCGTGAAGGTGCGGATGATGAGGTCGCGGTCGAGGAACACGATGGCGAGGCCGCTGGCGTCGAACAGGTTGCGGAGATCGCTGTTCGCCCGGTCCAGGACGTCGATCTTACCGCTCAATTCGTGGTTGACCGTCTGCAGTTCCTCGTTGAGCGATTGCAGCTCCTCTTTGGAGGCTTCCAACTCCTCGTTGGTCGATTGCAGCTCCTCGTTGACCGAAACCAGCTCCTCGTTCGACGACTTCAGCTCCTCGAGGGCGGTCTCGTATTCCTCGATCAGCGTCTGCAGGCGCTCGCGGGTGTCGCGCAACTCATGTTCGAGTTGCAGCGCGTCCGAGCCGGGCTTCGGCCGCGCGTCGCGTTGCTCGGCGTCGCTCCGGCTCAAGGACGGCCCTTGATCGTGGAACAGCACGACGAGGAGCGGATCGGCACCCTCGCGCAGGGGTAGCGGCTCGACGGTGATCGAGACGACCTGGATACGCCCTTCCTCGCCCTCGACGGCGATATCCGAGCGGAAGGCGGGGCCGTGCGACTCGATCGCCTCGCGCAGGGCCGAGCGTAGATCGAGACGCAGGCCCCGGCGCGCCAGGGTCAGGAGCTGGCGGCTGGGCAGCCCGGCGGGCGCCTCCAGATACTTTCCGGTGCGGGTGGAGTAGTGGACCACGTCGCCCTCGCGGTCGACGACGACGTGGGCCGGGGCGAAACGCTCGACGACGTGGCTCTCGACCGCCTGCCGCACGGACGCGCCGGATTCCGGATTGAAGGGAGGCGGGCGCACGGCTTGGCCGGAGCGCCGCGCGAACGGGGCGAGTTGCGTGCCGTTGATCGCGAGCGGCAGCGCGGCGCCGGACCGCTCGGTGTCGCGTGCCTGGAAAATGCGGTGCTTCTTGTCGATCGGCGTGAAGAGGTCGCCGAACTGGCTGACGTTCTCGGCCGTGCCGAGGAAAAGGTGCCCGCGCGGGCGCAGAGCGTAGTGGAAGATCGGGATCACCTGCGCCTGCACGACCGGGCCGAAATAGATCAGCAAATTGCGGCACGAGACGAGATCGATACGTGAGAACGGTGGATCGCGGATCACGCTGTGGGGCGAGAAGACGCACAATTCGCGTACCGCCTTGACCACGACGTAGGAACCGCCCTCGGCCGAGAAGAACCGACGACGGCGTTCGGGCGAGACGGTGTCGAGAAGCGCCTCCGGGTAGCGTCCGGATCGGGCGACGGCCAGGGCCGGATCGTCGATGTCGGTGGCGAAGATCTGTACGCGCGGCACGGCGCGCAGGCCGTCCATGTGCTCGCGCATCAGCATGGCGATGGAGTAGACCTCCTCGCCCGTGGCGCATCCGGGCACCCAAACCCGGATCGTGTCGCCTGCTCCGCGCCCCTCGAACAGGCGGGGCAACACCCGCAGCTTCAGGGCCTCGAACGCGTCGCCGTCGCGGAAGAAATTGGTGACGTTGATGAGCAGGTCGCGGAACAGCGCGGTGACTTCGGTCCCGTCCGCACGCAGACGCTCGACGTAGTTCTCGATCCGGTGGAGGCGGGCCACCTGCATCCGGCGCTGGACCCGCCGGGCAAAGGTCTTCGGCTTGTAACCCGAAAAGTCGTGTCCGACTTGATCGCGCAGCAAAGCGTGGATCTCGGACATGGCCGCCTCGGCGGCCGCCGTCTCCAACCCCTCGATCACACCGAAGCTGCGGGCGTATTCGGCGAGTTGGGCGCCGATGGCGTCGGCCGGCAACTCGAAATCGACGAGCCCGGTGGCGATGGCGCTGGCAGGCATGTCCGGATGACGCGGCACCGTGCCGTCCGATCCTTGCGCGAAGGTCAAACCGCCACGCTCCTTGATCGCCTTGATGCCGAGGGTCCCGTCCGTGCCACCGCCGGAGAGGACCACGCCGACGGCGTATTCGCCGTAGGCCCGTGCCAAGTCGCTGAAGAACAGGTCGATCGGGTTGCGCTCGCGCTGAACCGGGTCGTGCTCGCGCAGTCTGAGACGGCCATCGGCGATGCCGAGCAGCATCCTGGCCGGAAGCACATAGATGCGCCCCGGCTCCACCGGCATCCCGTCCTCCGCCACGATCACCGGGAGTTTGGTGAAGCGGCCAAGCACCTCATGCAGCAAGCTTTCTCTGTCCGGGCTGACATGGGTGACGACCACGTAGGCAAGGTCGCCGTCGAGGCCGAGGCCGGAGAACAGCGTCTCCAGCGCCTCGATTCCACCGGCCGAAGCGCCGATGCCGACCACAGGGAAGCGCGCGGGCCCGATCATCACGCGTCTCCGACGGGGCGCACGTGCTCGCCGGGCACCCTCGACCGGGGCGCCATCATGACGCCCGCGACCGGGCAAGGATCTCCCGCGACCGTTCCGTGGTTTCACGCGCCGCACGGATCACTTCGGCGATCTCGCCCGACAACTGGCGCGCCCGTGCCAGTTGCCCGGGCCGGGCCGACTTGCGCAGGCTGTTCAAACGCTCCGCGAAGGGTACTTCCATCAGGGGAATGCCGGCGGCATCGGCGATGACGAAGGCGTAGGGCAGTGGACTGAGCCCCTTGCGCGCGAATTCCGCCGCCATGTCGGGGATCGAAGCACAGACTTCGAGGTAAGCGGTGTCGAGGTCGGCCAGGGCGAGGCCGTCATCGTCGGGGTCGAGGCCGGCCGGCGTACGCAGGTGGAAGTGGAACTGTGGCAAGAGCGGGCTCGCGATGGTCTGAGCCGCACGGGCGGCGTTACGGCAAAAGAATGCTAACACAGGTCATGGCTCGATGACCTTACCTGGATCAGGTGCGGCGCAGTTTCCGCGTTCCGCACATGGATGGAAGTCGGAAACGGAGGACCGGACCGTGGATCACCCTCTGATCGCCAAATTGGAGCAGTTCAGTCGCCTGTCCGACGAAGATCGGCGGACACTCGAGATCCTCACCGAGGGCCCGGTTCGCCGCTTCGCCTCGCGTGCGGACATCGTCCGCGAAGGTGAGGCCCCGCGGGCAGTGCGCCTCATCCTGTCCGGGTGGGCCTGCCGCTACAAGCAACTCCCCAACGGACGTCGCCAGATCGTGGCTCTTTTTTTGCCCGGCGACCTATGCGACCACAACGTCTTCGTGTTGTCCGAGATGGATCACTCCATCGGAACACTGAGCCCCGTCGCGCTCGTCGAGATTCCGCCGCCCGCGTTCGAGGAGATGATGACGGCCCGTCCACGGGTCACGCGGGCGCTGTGGTGGGAATCCCTCGTGAACGCGGCGACGCAACGCGAGTGGATCCTCAACCTCGGCGGGCGGGACGCGGTGGAGCGCCTCGCCCACCTGTTCTGCGAGCTGTTCTATCGCCTGCGCGGGATCGGCCACATGCAGGACGGAGGCTGCGATCTACCATTGACGCAGACGGATCTCGCCGAGGTCGCCGGCCTCACACCCGTCCACGTTAACCGGACCCTGCAGTCCCTGCGTCGGCAAGGACTGCTCGAACTGAGGGGGCGCCGCCTGACCATCCCGGACCTGCCGGCCCTGGAACGCGTCGCGTCCTTCAACCCGAACTACCTGCATCTTGACCGGGTCGGCGCGCGGTTCGATGCCTGAATGGGCGGCCGGGTGATCGAGCGCGCGCGGATTTCGCGTCGGTGAGTGGGTTTCCCGTTTCCGTCCGCAACGCGAGGACGGCATCCGACCTCGCTTCAGGCCCGGCGCTTATGGTTCGCCAATTGTGCGGCAACCGGAAACGGCGTCGGTGCCGCCGCCAGGATCGGCTTCCACGTGGCACCCCATTCTTCGAGCGGAACGGGAGCGGAGCGGTGGACCAGATCGAGGAAGGCCAGGCCGACCTCCGCCGTCGCACGCTTCACCAGCGGATTCAGCGGTCCACCGTTCCTCAACGATCGGTCGGTGAACACGCTGTGCGAGCCGCCCTGGAACACCACGAGGGCCTTCTGTTGCGTCGGGATCGCCGCATAGACATCGAGGCGGTCCTGGACGGGGGAGTAGCGACCGGGAATGCGGATCGTGTCTTCCGTCGTGGTCACGTGGAGCGTGGGAACGTCGACGGAGGCAAGGACTGCCGCGAGGTCGGTCTCGCCGTAGAAGGGCGGGGCCGAGATGACGATGCTGGCCGAGAAGCGCGGGTCGCGGAAGCCGAGGAGCTTTCCATCGCGCACCACCTGGGCGCCGGTGAGGATCAGCGTGGTGTTGGCCCCGTAGGAATGCCCCGCCGCGACGATGCGCTTCCGGTCGATGGCGGCGTGGAAGGGATTGCCGCGCTGGAGCAACTGGTCGAGGCCAAAGCTCACGTCGTGCGTCCGCTCGATGGCCTCGCGTTCGTCGGCCGCGCTGTCGAGGCGGTCGAGGAGCAGGATCGGGTTGCCCTGCCACAAGGTCTGGTCGCTTCCGACGTGCTGGATGTGAAGGCTCGCCGTGCCCTGCGCCGACCATGCTTCGCCGAGGTAACTGTAGCCCATCCGCGAGCCACCGAGGCCATGGGAGAACACGATGAGCGGCACCGGCCCCTTTCGGGCCGAGGCGCCCGGCCAGTACAGCCGCGCCGGTACCACGCGGCCGCGTGCGGGATCGACCCATTCGAAATCGACGAACCGGGTCACGTCCGATGCCGGCGCCGACACGGCTGGAAGCCCCGAGAGCAGCCCTCCCGCACCGGCACCGAGCAGCATGGCGCCGACGCGACGGCGCGTCAGGCCCCCGTTGCCCGTGCGTGGGCCCACGGGACCGGCCGGCGATACGGGGGCGACATCGTCGGCGTGGGTCACGTTAGCCTCGGGCCTGTAACGAGCTTGGCCTCTTCCGAAACCCTCGCGGCGGCGGAATGGTGGGGCCGGATCCGCGGAAGGGATTCGGTCAACTTCACGGCCAAGGTGAACGCCGAAGGCGACGCGGTCTACAGCCGCCGGTGCCGGGCGGTGTGCTCCCGCACCGGCTGTGTCGGAAACGGGTGACAGGCCGGCGAGCGCAACCCAGGCGCGACCGGCAAACCGTCTGTCCGAGCCGGTCCGCCAGCCCCGGAACTCCACGGTGCACAGGGCCGATGCCGGAGGCGCTTTCGTCAAGGTGTCCTAAGCGTTTGATACGCAGGTACCATATTTCCTTGAGGCGATTCGGAACTTGCCCGGGTGCGGTCCGTTGGACGCCCGCTGCCACCCTGGCGGCGGGGAGCGAAGCGGACCCGTGACGTCTGGCGTCGACAGACATGAACTCCGGCAGATCATCGCCGGCCTCAGCGAGGGCGTGATCCTGGTCGAGCCAGATCAGTCGATCACCTACGCCAACGAGGCCGCGTTGGCGATGCACGGCGCCGACGCCCTGGAAGAACTCGGCGCCACCGTGGACGCCTACCGCGAGCGCTTCTCCCTCCGCTATCGCAACAACCGTGCACCCGAGCACTACCCGATGGAGCGCGTCGTTTCGGGCGAGACGTTCCACGATGTCGTGGTCGACGTGAAGCGGACCGACCGTCCGGACGTCGCCTTCGTGCACTCCCTGCGAAGCCTCGTGGCCACGGACCGGGAGGGACGTCCGAGCTGCCTCGCCCTGATCCTCAAGGACGTGTCCGATCAGTTCGAGGCGGAGGAACGATTCGAGAAAACTTTCAATGCCAATCCGGCGCCCGCGGTGATCACCCGGCTGTCGGATCTGCGCCACGTCAAGGTGAACGCCGGGTTCCTCGAAATGACCGGGCACACCCGCGACGCCGTGATCGGCCGCAACGTCTACGAGGTTGACGTGCTGGCCGGTGCCCGCAGCCGCGACCTCGCCATTGCCCGGCTCAACGCGGGCGGCACCATTCCGCAGATGGAAGCGTGCCTGACCCTGCCCGATGGCGGGACCCGCTTCGTCATCGTCGCCGGGCAGCCCATCGAGATGGGTGACGAGCCCTGCATGCTGTTCACCTTCGCGGACCTCGAGTTGCGCAAGAAAGCCGAGACCGCCCTGCGGCAGAGCGAGGAGCGTTTCGCCAAGGCATTCCAGCTCACGCCCGTTCCGACCATGCTGTGCCGGGCCGATGGCTTCTCCATCACGGGCGTCAACGAAGCCTTCAGCCGGGTGTTCGGCTACGGACAGGACAAGGTCACCGGCCGCACCCCCGAGGAGATCGGCCTCTGGGTCAACGAAGCCGCCCGCGTCCGATTCGAGGCAGCACTGACCCGAACCGGTTACGTGCTCGGGCTGGAGACCTGCCTGAGCTCCCAGGAGCCCAGCGAACTCGACTGCATGATCTCGGCGGAGCGGGTGACCATCGCCGACGAGGCTTTCGTGCTCATCGTCCTGCAGGACATCACGGAGCGCAAACGCTCCGAGCGCGATCTGTTCACCGCCATCGAGGCGGTGATGGCCGACACGTCGTGGTTCAGCCGCGGACTCATCGAAAAGCTCGCGAACCTGCGCCAGCCGGGTGAGCGGACTGGGGACGATCCGACCCTCACCCTCACGGTCCGAGAGCGACAGATGCTCGGCCTCGTCTGCTCCGGACTGAGCGACGACGCCATCGCCAAGCGCCTGAACCTCTCGCGCAACACGGTCCGCAACCACACCGCCGCGCTCTACCGCAAGCTCGGTCTTCACAAGCGCTCGGAGGTAATCGTGTGGGGGCGCGACAACGGATTTCCGAACCCCACCGCCCCGTAACAAAAAGCCAAGATACCAGTACATCCGTATTATTGCGCCAAGTCCACGAAGGTCCATCTGACCATCGTGACCAGTGCATCGCCCTTGGGGACGGACATGACCGATACGCGCAAGCCGACCTTTGAGAAGGAGAAGAATTCCGTCGCCAAGGCGTCCATCAAGGAGGCCATCGGCAAGCTGACCGGTGATGTGAAGGTCGAAGCCGAGGGCAAGGCCGAAAAGACTTCCTCCGAGTCCGAAGGGACGCCCGAGGGCAAGTCCGGCTCGGCGCGCTCGTCGTAGCCCGAATCGCCAGAAGCGAATGCTTCCAACGCAACAACAACCAACAGGATGAACATCATGGTCGATACGGACCGCGCGACGGGTGCTGCCCGGGAACTCGCCGGAAAGGCTCAGGGCACCATCGGTGATCTCATCGGGTCTCAGAGCGACTCCGTCGAAGGCCGCTTCCGCGAAGCGCAGGGTAGCGCCGAGAATCTCTACGACCAGGCGAAGGATAGCGTCGGGCATGCAGCCGACCAGACGCAGGCTTACGCCGAGCACGCCTACGAGAATTCCGGCCACTACCTTCGCGAAGGCCGGCGTGCCGTGGCCCACCGAGTCGAGGAAAGCCCACTCGTCGCGCTCCTGATCGCCGGCGCCGTCGGCTACGGCCTCGCCCTCCTGATCCATTCCCGTCGCTGATATCCGGCGCCGCCGCGTGGGACGCCCTCGGCAAGACGCGGGGCATCCCGGGCGATCAGGCGAAGACGCAGACCGACGACGACCAGAAGCAGGACGACGGCGCCGTGGCCGACCGCTACGACGCGCGTCGCGCCTGATCCCTTCGGCCTCGGTTCCCCGGGGCCGGACCCTCCGCCGGTTGGGATCGACCGGTCCGTTCACCCCCTCGCAGCACAGGAGTTTTTTCGATGAGCAGCACCACCGACAAGATCAAGGGCCTGGCCAACGAGGCCGTCGGCAACGTCAAGCAGGCCGCTGGCAACGTCACCGGCAACGACAAGCTCGTCGCGGAAGGCAAGGCCCAGGAACTGAAGGGCGAAGCTCAGAAGACCGTCGGCGACGTCAAGGACGGCGCCCAGAACTTCGCCGACAAGGTCAAGAGTAAGATCTGATCGTGCGCCTCGTGGGACGGCATCGCGCCGTCCCGCCCTTACGATTTGCCCATTGAAGTTGCCTGTCCCGATAGGAGCCGACCATGAACAGCGACCAGTTCCGAGGCGCCACGCGCCATCTCAAGGGTCGGGCGCAATCGACCCTCGGCGGCATCACGGGTGATCCCGCGCGTCAGGTGCGCGGCGCCGTCGATCAGGTCGCCGGAGGTGCGCAATACGCCTACGGACAGGCCCGCGACCGTGCGGAGGATTGGATCGAGGACGGCAGCCACCTCGCTCACGAGGCACGCCGCCGCGGCGAGCGCCTTCTCGACGACGGCAGCCGCTACGCCCGCGAGACCCGTCGCCGGGGTGAGGCTTACGGGCGACAGGCGGTCGGTTACGCCGACGCCAATCGCGGCGCAACGGTGCTGGCCCTGGCCGCGTTGGCCTTCGCCGCCGGTTGGCTGCTGCGCCCGTCTCGCTGATCCAGTCCTCCATCCTAGTCCAAGGTCTCGTCGTCGCCCGCCCCTTTCGGGCCCGACGTGCCACCGAGACGATCCCGTTCAGACGAAAAGGACACCACCATGAGCAAGGGCTACCCCTCGATGACCGCCCTTCTGGGTCTGCTGGCTGTCGCCGGCTACCAGAACCGTGACAAGATCGCCGAGCTGCTGAAGAGCGGCAGCGCCGGTGCCGCGCACGGCACCGTTCCGCACGTTCCACAGGGCAGCGGGTCGAGCAACCTCGGGAATCTCGGCAGCCTGCTCGGCGGAGTCGGTACGGCCGGCGTCGGTGGCCTCATCGCCAGCGGCTTGAGCGAACTCGTCGACCATTTCACCAAGGGCGGCCATGGCGAGACGGCGAAGTCCTGGATCAACCAGGGCCAGAACCGCGACGTCCCGGAAGCGGACCTCGAGAAGGCCATCGGCGCCGAGACCCTCGACGGGCTTCAGAAGCAGACCGGGCTGAGCCGGGCCGACATTCTCTCGCGCCTGTCGCGCGACCTGCCCTCGGCCATCGACCGCTACGCCCAAGACGGCCGCCAGCCGGCCTGACGTCCCGCAGGGCGCGTGAAGGGCCGGCGCAGAAGCGTGCCGGCCCTTCACGCGGGACGGTCACGCCGACGCGACGGACCTGTCGCTCAACCCGTGCCTTCGATGAGGTTGCGGATTCGGGCGGCCAGTGCTTCGAGGGCGAACGGCTTGACCATGACTTGCATGCCGGGCGCCAAGTGGCCGTGGTTGAGGGCCGCATTCTCGGCGTAGCCTGTGATGAAGAGAACTTTCAGGCCAGGCCGCGAGAGTTGCGCCGCCTCCGCCATCTGCCGGCCGTTCATGCCACCGGGTAAGCCGACATCGCTGACCAGAAGGTCGATGCGCACATCCGATTGCAGCACCTGCAGCCCGGAAGCGCCGTCGGCCGCCTCGATGGCCGCGTAGCCGAGATCCTCCAACACTTCTGTGACGAGCATCCGGACGGTCGGTTCGTCGTCGACCACCAGCACCGTCTCGCCCGCCCGCGCCCGTGCCGCCTCGGACAGATCCGGGACCACCTCCACCCCTTCCGCCTCCCCGAGATGACGGGGCAGGTACAGGCACACCATGGTGCCCTCGCCGGGCTCGGAATAGATCCTCACCTGCCCGCCCGATTGCTTGGCGAATCCGTAGATCATGCTGAGCCCCAAGCCGGTGCCCTCCCCCATGGGCTTGGTGGTAAAGAACGGGTCGAAGGCCTTCGCGACCACGTCCGGCGTCATGCCGGTGCCGTTGTCCGAGACGCAGAGGGAGATGTACTGGCCCGGCTCCAGGTCCCGCTCGCGGGCGCTGCGCGAGTCGAGCCAGCGGTTGCCGGTCTCGATGACGATGCGCCCGCCGTCCGGCATCGCATCGCGCGCGTTGATGCACAGGTTGAGGAGCGCGTTCTCCAGTTGGCTCGGATCGACATGGGTCGACCACAGTCCTGCCGCCCCCACGACCTCGACGGAGACCGCCGGCCCGACGGTGCGGCGCACCAGCTCCTCCATGCCCTCCACCAGACGGTTCGCATCGATGGGCTTCGGGGCCAGGGTCTGACGACGCGAGAACGCCAGAAGACGATGGGTCAGGGCGGCGGCGCGGCGGGCCGCGCCCTGTGCGGCGGCGATGTAGCGCTCGATATCGCCGACCCGGCCCTGGAGCAGTCGGGTCTGCATCAGCTCCAACGAACCGACGATGCCCGCGAGCATGTTGTTGAAGTCGTGGGCGAGGCCCCCGGTCAATTGCCCGACGGCCTCCATCTTCTGGGACTGGCGCAGGGCCTCCTCGGTCCGCATCAGCTCGGCCGTCCGCTCGACGACGCGCTGCTCCAGGGTCTCGTTGAGGCTGCGGAGCTGCTCGGTGACGCGCTCGCGCTCGGCCTCGACGGCGCGTCGCTCCTCGACGTCGATCAGGACGCCCGGAAACCGCAACGGCGTGCCGTCCGGAGCATGCTCGACACGCCCGTTCGCCTCCAGCCAGTAGTAGAGCCCGTCCGCACGCTTGGTGCGGTATTGGTGCGCGTAGGGCCCGCCTTGCGCCAACGCCGTGCCAATCGCCGCCATCAGGGCGTCTCGGTCGTCCGGGTGCACGGTCTCGATGACCTGGGCGAGGCTCAGGCCTTCGCGTCCCACGGTGGGATCGAGGCCGAAACTGCGGGCGAAGGCCTCGTCCACGCTGAAGCGGTCGGCGGCGAGATCCCAAACCCAGGTCCCGATGATCGCACCGGCGGCCAACGCCAGTTGCACGCGCTCGACGTTCTCGCGGGCCACGGCCTCGCTGGCGCGCAGGGCGTCCTCGGCCGCGCGCCGTGCCGAGATGTCCCGGAACAGCACGGAGACCTGGCGCCGGCTCGGCGGTTCGATCCGGGCGGCGGAAACCTCGATGTGGCGCCCGGCGGCCGGAAAGGCGCGCTCGAACCGGATCGATTCGCCCGTCCGCAGGACGCCTCCGTAGAGGTCGAGCCAGCCATCCGCCTCGGCGGCCGCAAGATCGCGCAGGGTACGGCCGACGATGTTCGGGATGCCCGTATGGCGCTCGTAGCCAGGGTTCGCCTCGACGTGGACGTAGTCGCTCGCAGGTCCGTGCGGCCCGTCGAAGAACTCGATGATGCAGAAGCCGTCGTCGATGGCCTCGAACAGCGCGCGGTACCGTGCCTCGCTCGTAGCCAGCGCATCGCGGGCATAGCGCTGTTCGGTGATGTCGCGCGCCACGCCGGAGAAGCGGACCGGACGGCCGGTGCCGTCGCGCTCGATCTCGCCCCGGCGGGCGATCCAGCGGAGTTCCCCCGTATCGGGTCGCCGGATCCGGTACTCGACGTCACGGATCAGGTCCCCGCGCCGGCGGCTCTCCGCCGTCGAGACGAGGTGTGAATCCTGCGGGATGATCAGAACCTCGAACGCCGCCGCCGGATAGGTCGCCCGCTCGGGCAAGCCGTAGAGGCGGCAGAATTCCGGCGTGGTGTAGAGGATGGCGTCGTCGATCCCGACGGAGAACACCCCGATGCCGCCGGCTTCCTGCGCCCGGCGCAGACGCGTCTCGGTCTCTTCGAGGGCGGTGCCGATCCGGTGCTCCTCGGTGCGGTCGCTCAGGACCTTCACGAGGCCGATGAGGTCGCCACCGGGATCGCGCAGTGGCGTCGTCTCCCCGGACGCCCAGAACCGGGACCCGTCCGCCCGCAGATACCAGCGCTCGCTGTCGGCACGGCTCTGGTCATGGGCACGGCGCCGCTCGGCTGCGGGGTGGCCGGACAGGACATCCTCCGGCGTGAACAGCCGTTCGATCGCTTGGCCCCGGATCGTCTCGCGGGTCCAGCCGAAGATGCGCTCGGCGCCCGTATTCCAGTCGGTGACGCGTCCGTCCGGGTCCATGCCGATGATGGCGATGCGGGTGGTACTGTCGAGGATCGCTCGCGCGTGCCCCTCGGCCTCTCCCGGCCCAGGCGGGGAGATCCCGGACTCCGGCACGGTCGTTGGGTCTTTGGCCCAGGGCACCTGCCCGTGCACCTGAGCACGCAACCGCGCGGCTTCCTCCGCGAGGGCGTCGGCACGCTGCAGGAGTTCGGCAGCCTCCGGACCCGTCATACGGACGAGCTCGAAGGGGCGCGGCGGATGACTTGAGCAGCGAGCGGTTCGGACGGGCACGGCCAAATCTTGCACCCCGCGTCGATGCGGCCGGCCGTGGGACGGGAATACGGTGGCAAGCGAATATCGGAGAGTGGGCGTCGTTCCATAGGCGTCTCTTGCCGCAAAACAGACTTGCGCTCCAGACGGCGACGCCATGGGTCGGCCGCAAAAAGCCGCCGCGACAGGTTCGAGGCCGCCTGACCGTCAACGGCGACCGGAAGTGGCCTACGAAGATTCACGGAATCTTCGCCCGCAGGGCACACGCGAAGATGGATATAGGGGCAATACGCTCGGATTGTTCTACGGTCGAGATCACATCGCTGTACGCCAGCACGGATTTATGCGTTGCGGGCTTCCGCGTAGAGACGCTCGCATCGGTCGAGCCACAGATTCTGGGTAAAGTTTTGTCGCACGCGCGCATGCGCGATTCGGCGAGGGATCGCGAGAGCCTCCGCGATGGCACCGGCCAGGGCGACCTCCAGGGCGTCCTCGTCGCCGGACGGGGCGAAGGCCCCCGCCTCGCCGATGACTTCGCGGGCCGCACCCCGATCGATGCTGGCGACGGGAAGCCCGCACGCCATGGCCTCGATGGCGACGAGGCCGAACGGCTCGTCCCAGCACGGCGTGAACAGGAACACGGAGGCCTTTCCGATTTCCCGCGCCAGGGATGGACCGTCGAGGTGCCCGCCATAGCGGATCGCGCCGCCGAGTAGGGGCAAGACCACGCCTTCCCAGTACGCGGTGTCCTCCGTCGAGCCGAACAGGGTCAGGGCGATGCCGGCGCGCCGTGCGGCTCGGATCGCCAGATGCGTGCCCTTGAAGGGGGTGATCCGGCCGCACCAGACCGCGCTTCCATCGCCGTGGTCGCGATACGGCCAGGCCGACGGATCGACGCCGTTGTGCAGCACCGAGACCTCCGGTGGGCTTCCTTGCGGAAACCACGCATGCATCTGGCCGTGCGACGTGGCGGTGATGCGGTGCGCGGGCGAGATGCTGTTCTGCACGAACCAGCGCAGGGCGTCGTAGGGCGGAACGTGCAGCGACGTGACCGTCGGCACGGCCCGCGTCCGCCGCTGTTCCAGGGGCAGGCGGCTCAGGCTGTTGTTGTGCAGGACATCGAAGCCACCGGCGGCGATGCGGTCGCAGGCTGCCGCATAGCCGGCGTCGAGATGGGCGATGAGCGCCGGATTGCCGGTGTGCTCCTCGCCCGGGAACGACTTCTCCTGATGCTCGGGCAGCACCGGATCGATCGCGAAACGCCCGTCGCTGTCCCCCGAGGCGAACAGCACGACGTCGTGGCCGCGCGCCCGGAGCCCCTCGGCGAGGTGCCAGCTATGGGCCTCCATGCCCCCCCGGAACGGCGGCGCGATGGGCTGGCGCACATGCGCCAGGAGGGCGATCCTCATGCGGCCGCGGGCTCCGTACCTGCGGGTTGCCCGGCCGCGATTCGCGCATCGAGGATGCGGATGACCGAGGCGGTGTTGGTATAGGGCTGGTGGCCATGCTGGCCCGTGAGTGCGCGATCGTCGGCATCCGGTTCGCGCAGGATGCGGATCGGCTGGCCGGGCGTATCGTCGATCAGGCCCATGAGGCGGAAGGCGTAGAGCCAGTGGCCCATGGTGCGGTAGCCCCACTTGGCCTCGAACAGCTCGGCGTTGCGCACCACGCTGGCGATGTGGTGAATCGGCGGCATATGGTGCGGATGGTACTGGTGATAGACCAGCGCACCCTTCAACCACGCAATGGCGATGCCGCGTTCATCCAGGGTCTTTCCGAAATCCGTGTCCTCGCCGCCGTAGCCGGAGTAGCGCTCGTCGAAGCCGCCGAGCCGCAAGAAAGTCGCGCGCAGCATTGCGAAATTCAGCGACCAGAAGCAGCGGTAGTCGCCGCAGACCTCGATGCCCTCGGCCGGTGGTCCGCGCCGGTCCGAGTGCTTCTCGGCGACGGCCGCGAAGGCCTCGTAGGTCCAGTCGCCCAGGGTGGCACCGGCCGGGAGATAGAGCACCTCGCCCATGAGCAGGCCGTCGAATTCTTCGAGATGACGGGTGTAATCCGCGACAAGGGACGGCGCCGGGATGCAATCGACGTCGAGGAACACGATCACCCCGCCCGACGCCGTCGCCACGGCGCGGTTGCGCGCGGCCGCCAGGGGCAGCGGATCGCCGGCCATCACGATCTGGCGGATCGGGAACGGCGTCTCCGGCAAATCGTAGGGCTGCTCCTGCATGCATGCGACGATGAGTTCGTCCGGCATTCGGGTCTGGCGCATCAGGCCCCGCACCACGTTGGCGAGATGCTCCGGCCGCCCCTTGGCCAGCGTCACGACGGAAACGGTCGACATATTTTGCGGGTCCGAACTGGAGTTGAGCATACGATCAGACGCCGGGCGCGCCGGCCCAGAGGTCGTCGGAGAGGCTCTCGAGCCAGCCCGCGGCACGGGTTGCGGCGTCCGGCGCATGGAGCGGGCGCAGGGTTTCGCCGTCGAGGCGGCGGGCGCGGTCGAGGAGGTCGCGCCAGCCCTGGAGGTCACCGGGCCAGTTCGGCGCCTGCACGGCTGCGCCGAGACGTACGAGGGCGTCGGCCTTGCGCGTCTGCTCGCCGAAGTAGCGCCATTCCGGCATCACCACGAGCCGTCCCCCCACCCGTGCGACCTCGTGGACCGTGTTGTCGCCGGCCGAAGCGATGACGATGTCGGCGGCCGCGAGGTAATCGGTGACGGATGGGACCCAGCCGAGCTCGCGCAGGTTGGCGAAATCGGTTTCGTGACCTTCGCGATGGGTCGGTCCGAGGGTCAGCCACAGGGCGTCCGGCACGGCCCGCGCGGCAACCGTCAGCGGCGCGTAGGGCGTACCACTGCCTCCGCCTCCCGTGACGGCGACGACGATCTCGCGGTCGGGGTCGAGCCGCAAGCGGGCGCGGGCGTCAGCGCGCGACGGCACCGGATCGACGCTGGTGCACAGACCGCCGCTGTAGAAGGTCTTGGCGCGCAGGTAGGCGGGGTAGTCGTCCTGTTCCAGGCGCGGGTCGAACGGCGCGAGCATGCCGACACAGGCCTCGTAGGACCCAATATGGCCGATATCGGAGCGGTCGCCGTGCATGCGGATCTGCACGGCCGGCACGCTCGCGGCGCGGGCCAGCAGGGCGATCTCGGCCGAGACGTCGACCACGAACAGACCGACCTGCCGGTCGTCGAGGTGGTCGAGGATCGTCCGCATGGTCCGGCGGGTCTCGGCGACGCCGAGCGGCACGCAATGCATCACCTGCGGCGTCGGTTCGGCGAATAGGCGCGCCGTCGGCACGGCGGCGCCGATCATGTTGGGCAGGGCGATGATCTCGATGTCGCGCGAGAACCCGTCGAACAGGCCGGGATCGGCGGTCAGCACCGAAACCGGCCGCGCGGTGGAGAATTCGGCCACCAGGGCGCGGGTGCGGTTGGCGTGGCCGCGCCCCTGATGGTGGACGAAGAAGGCGATGGGTTTCGGCATGGGCCTCGGGCGGGTCAGGAGAACAGGCAGGTGCCGGGCCGGCGGGCGTCGGCGATCTCGGCAGGCGACGGCGCGCGCAGACGGCGGATCGCGGGCGCGTCCGCATCCCAACCGATGAGCCCGGCGTCGCGGAACTGGCCGAGCCAGTACTCCATGCACCATGTCCCGTGCCGGGCGTGGAAGCGGGCGGCGTTGCGCAGGATGGACTCGAAGTGCGGCAGGGGCGGCACGTGGACGGGGTGATGCTGGTGATAGGCGCGCGCGCCGGCGATCCAGTCGGTCGGCACGCCGGACGCGGCCAGACGCACGGCGAAATCCGTCTCCTCGCCACCGTAGCCGACATAGCCCTCATCCATGCCGCCGATCTTCGCGTAGGCGCGGGCCGGAAGGGCGAAGGACAGGCCCCAGAGTTCCTTCGCCTCGGGTTCCCGGCGCAGGCCGCTGGCGGGAATGGAGGGTTTGGCCGGATGCACCCGCCCGACCCGGTCGAGGGCTGCGCAATCGAGGTGCGGACCGATGGCGCCTTCGGGAAGGTAGAGCACCTCGCCGAGCAAAAGCCCCTCCGCCTCGGCACCCGCATAGGCCGCGACCAGCCCCGGGCCCGGGATGCAGTCCACGTCGAGGAAGATCAGGCGCTCGCCCCGCGCCGCAGCGGCGGCCCTGTTGCGGGCGGCGGCGAGCGGCATCGGCTCCCCGGGCACGTGGAGGTGGCGGACGGGACAGCCGGCATCCGGCAGATCCAGCGCGGGCTCCGGCTGCATCCAGGCGATGACGAGTTCCAGGGGGGGCATCGTCTGCCCGGCGAGCCCGAGCATGAGGTTACGCAGGTGCGCGTCGCGGCCTCGCACCAGGGTGAGGACGCTGACGCCGGCCGCTCGATCAGATGGCATGCGCCGGACTTTTCCGGAAATGGGCGACGCCCTCGATGACGCCGCGCGCATGGGTGGCGCGGGCGACGTAGGAATGGGCGAGCGCCGCGTGGCTCGCGAGGTCGTCGGAGAAATTCGCCACGATGATCGCCTGCCGTCGGGCACGCAGCATCTCGACATCGTTGCCGGAATCGCCCGCCACGAACACATCGGCTTCAGCGAGACCGTAGAGGGCACGGACGCGATCGACGGCGGTCCCTTTCGAGGCCGCCGGCGGCAGGACGTCCAGGTAGCGGCCATGGCTGTGGATGATCGTGGCCGCGAGGCCGTCCGTGTCGAGCCGCGCCTGCACCTGCCGGGCGGTGGCGACGTCCCCGAAATAGCTGAGCTTGTGCGTCCGCTGCTCCAGGGGCCCCTGCGGCACGAGGCCCGCGACTTCGGCGAGCGCCGCGTGGACGCGCGCCCGGTCCCAGCCGCGGGACACCACATCCCGCCAGGTCCGGTCGGCCGTGTAGCTCACCCCGTTGGGGTCGAGGTGATAGATTTCCGACCCCACGGAGGTGATCATCACCTGGGGTCGCGGGCTCGCCTGCTGCTCCAGGATCGCCATGGCGCTGTGGAACGAGCGCCCGGTGGCGACACCGAAGGCCAGGCCTTCCTGCTCGCTGCGCCACTGACTGAAGGCCTTCAGGCCCGCCTCGCAACCGACCAGGGTGTTGTCGATATCGCAGATGAGCAGTTGGCGCGGATCGCCGAGGGGCGGCTCGGCGACGGAAAGGGCGCGCAACAGGGCGTGATAGCGCGCGGCGTGCCGGTCCCAATCGTAGGCGGCGGCCGCCCGCGCGCCACCGGCGACGAAACGCTCGCGCAGGCCCGGCTCGTCGAGGATCCGCAGGCAGGCCCGCGCGATCTCGGAGGGCGCGCGCGGATCGATCAAGAGCCCGTTGCCGCAGGTCTCGACGATATCGTTGGGACCGCCGCTGTCCGTCGCCACCAGGGGGAGCCCTGCGGCCGAAGCCTCCAGCAGGGTGAGGCCGAAAGGCTCGTTCAGGGCCGGATTGACGAAGACCCCGCCCCGGGTGCGGGCATAGGCGTAGATCGCCGGCACGTCCTCCGGGCGGTGGGTCTTCGGATAAGCCACCCGCCCGTAGAGATCGTATCGATCGATGAGTACGAGCAACTCGCGCATGGTCTCGGCCATGCCGCCGTCGAGGTCATCGAGGTTGTCGCGGGTTCCCGCGACGAGAACCAGGTTGGCCCGGGCCTGAAGTTCGGGGCTCTCACCGTAGGCCGTGACCAGGGCGGCGAGGTTCTTGCGCGCCACCGGACGGGCGAGCGCCAGCAGTGCCGGCTTCCCGGGTTCGCGCAGGAACCGGTCGAGGGTGGCGTCCACCCGCGCGCAGGTCCGAGCCGACTGGAAGCGTGCGAGGTCGCTTCCCGGCGGCAGGACGCGAATGCGGCCGGCATCGTAGGCTGCGTAGGTCGCGTACTGGACCTCCGCTTCGTCGCGGGACGACGCGATGACGAGGGCCGCGCGCGCGAGACCCGTCTCTTCGGCCGCGATGCGGTGGTCGAGCGACGGCGTGTCCGTCGCCGGGCATCCGAGCGCCCTCGCCTTCACACGCCCGAGGGAATGAGCCGTGAACACGAACGGAATGCCGAGTCGGTCCTCGACGTTCGCCGCGACGACGGCGGCATCGGCATAATGGGCGTGGATCACGTCGGGACGGGTCGGCTGCGCCAGGATCCAGGCGACCAGAGCGTCCGACAGGCTCTCCACCTCGGCGTGGAGCGCCTCCTTCGGCAGGTAGCCCGGCGACGCGCTCGCGAGTCGCACGATGGTCACCTTGCTCGACACTGGCTCCTCGGGCACGGCGTAGGCGTCGCCGAACGCGCTTCCGAACAGGCGGGTCGCGATCACGATCCGGGCGATCTCGGTGTCCTGCGCGCAGGCCTCGACCAGATCCAGCAGGTAGCGGATATGACCGCCCGTATCCGCCGTGAGCCCGTAAGCGACATCTTCGCCACGAAGACAACCCTGAAGCGCGATATGAAGAACGAACATCAAAGGCAAGGTGTCACAAGATGACGCGTGGGAAACTCGACGAAATTCATGTCTAAAGCCGAAATATCATCCGCGATCCGTGTCGCACAGGTTGCCCCCAACATCTTTCCGACGCCGCCCCTGCACCATGGGGGGACGGAGCGCGTCGTTCACGATCTGAGCGTCGCCCTGCAGAACATCGGCGTGGAGGTAACGCTGTTCGCGCCGTCCGACAGTGCGACAGATATACCAAGGGTCGGGGATTACCCCAGTCTCGCCGCCCTCGAAGCCCGCGAGGGCCAGGTCGCACCGGGGGTGCCCTCCGCCTTGGAAGCTCTGCAGATGGAAGCGCTTGCCCGCCGGCTCGACAGCTTCGACATCGTGCATTGCCACGGCGAATTCGCCCATGCGGCGATCCTCGGCGCGCGCCGATGCCGCAGCCTGACGACGGTGCATTGGCGGGTGGACGAGCGCGACCGGGCACTGTTCTTCGCCGGCTTCCCCGATCTGCCGGTGGCGGCGATCTCGGCGGCACAGGAAGCCGGCGTCCCGGCGGCGAACAGGGCAGGCATCGTCCACCACGGCATCGCCCGCGACCGCTACGCCCTGAATTCGAATCCGAAGGGCCACCTCGCCTTCGTCGGCCGGATGACCGATCAGAAGCGCCCCGATACGGCGATCCGCGTCGCACGTGCGGCGGGCCTGCCCATCCGTCTCGCCGGCACGGTCGATGTCGGCAACCCCGACTACTTCGACCGGGCCGTGCGTCCGCTCCTCGCCGACGACGCGGTCTATGTCGGTCCGGTGGACGACGCCGCCAAGGGTCGGCTGCTCGGCGATGCGCGGGCACTCCTGTTTCCCATCGACTGGCCCGAGCCCTTCGGCCTGGTGATGATCGAGGCCATGGCCTGCGGGACGCCGGTGATCGCCTGGAATCGTGGCTCCGTGCCGGAAATCATCGAGGACGGCATCACGGGTTTCATCGTCTCGTCCGAGGCCGAGGCAGTGGTGGCGCTCGCCCGCGTGGGAGACCTCGACCGGGCGCGCGTCCGGAAGCGCTTCGAGGCACGCTTCACATCCGAGCGCATGGCGGCCGATTACCTTTCGATCTACCGCCGGCTGCTCTCCGCATGAGCGGAATCGTGCGCACGGCGCTGCTCGCCTGGGACTACCCGCCGGCCCCGAGCGGCCTCTCCACCGCCGCGCGGGAGATCGCCGAAAGCCTGGCGGCTCGGGATGTGGCCGTCACGGTGTTCACCCTCGACCGCATCGGCATGGGCGAGGCCGGCGGTGTCGCCGTGCGGGGCATCGGCCTCGCGCCGGGCTCGGCCCTGGCGCGCTTGCGCCTGTGGGGCTCGGCCGGACACCTCGCCGCGCCGCTGGCGTTTTACCGGGCGGTTCTGGATGCCCACGCACGGCAGCCCTTCGACTGCATCGAGGCCACGAATTGGTATGCGCCGGCCGCCTTCCTGACGCGGTCGGGACCGCCGCTGGTCACACGCAACTCGACCCCGGCCGCGTTCACGCGGGGTCCCGCGACGTCCCTCCGCGACCGCCTCGACGGCCGTACTGCCGACCGGCTGGAGCGCTGGCAGGCGCGCGGCAGCGCCGGCCTCATCTCGAACACGGACGACCACGCGGTCCGGATCGCGAGCCTTTACGGCATCCCGCCCCGGCAGGCTCACGCCGTGATCGGCCTGAGCCTGCCGCCGGACATGCTCCAACGCGGCCGGACCGCACCCTACCCCGATGCCGTGGAGGCTCCGGTGCGGCTGCTGTTCGTCGGCCGGGCCGAGGCCCGGAAGGGCTTCGACCTTCTCCTCGATGCCGCCGCGCTGCTCGGGGCCGAGTGCGAGGCCGGCATCGTACCGCCCTTCGTCGTCGATCTCGTGGGCGTCTCCGAAGCCGACCTTCCGCAGGGCGTTTCGGCTTTGGCACGACGGCACTTGCGCGCCCTCGGTCGCATCGACGGGGCATCCCTCGCCGAATCCTACGGGCGAGCGCACCTCGTGTTGGCGCCCTCCCGCTACGAGAGCTTCGGCCTCGTCTATCAGGAGTCCCTCGCTTACGGCCGCCCGGTGGTCGCCTGCGCAGCCGATGCCAGCGCCCGCGCCTTCGTCGGGCGGCCGGGAGCCGGCCTGCTCGCACAGGAAGCGACCGGTGCGGCGCTGGCCGACGCCATCCGGCCGCTGCTTCGGGACCCGGACCTGCGCACAAAACTGCGCGCGCGGGCCCTGGCGGCGAGCGGGGCCTTCGACCGGGCGCGCCTCGGGAGCGAGACTTTGGCGCTCTACGAGCGCGCCATCGCGGCGGCGCGTCAGGGTCGATAGACCCGCAACAGGGCCGCCGCCTCCTCGACGCGTCCGCGGCCGGGGTACAGGGCCTCGTACCGGATCGAGCGCGCCGCCACGTGGGCGCGCGACAGACGATGATCGATGGAGCCGTGAAGGGCGATGATGCTTCGGCGCCAGTCGCCGCCAAGATCCGGCCGCTCGTGCACGCGCCCCTGGAAGCGCACCGTCGCGTGGTTGAGGCGGTACTGCACGTCCGGGTACACGTCCGACAGCACGCCATCGACGACATTGCGCCGGGGCAGTCCGATGGACACGGCGGCGCCCTCCTTCGCCAGCGCGGCGAGCGCCGGAAGCAGCCCGGCGGTGGCGGGCGACAGCGCTTCGTCGGCGTCGAGCTGGAGCATCCAGGTCTGCCGCGCGAGGGCCTGGAGCGCGTTGCGCTGGGCCGCGAAATCACCCGCGAGGGGACGCGCCGCAACCCGTACCGCGCCGGGCGGAAATCCGGCCAGCGCGCTGGTTTCCGGCGGAGCCTCCGGCGCATCGACGAGCACAGCCACGTCCCGGGTCCAGGCCGCGTGCGGCGGCAGGCCACCCAGGACGGATTGCAGGTCGTCGGGTCGGCAGAGAACCCCGAGGGAAACCTGGGCTTTCGGCATCGCCGCGAGGTCGACGAGGCCGCCGCGGGCCGCACGCTCGGAATGCGGTCGGAGAAGCGCCGCGCGGTCGTCCTCGCTCAGGGCGCGGATGCCCCGCGCGAGCCGGGTCGCGGCGGTGCGCAAGGTGTAGAGGTCGAGGCCGTAGGGCGCGTCCGGCGCGAGTCGGAACGTCTCACCGGCGAGATGCGCCGCGAGGTGGTCCCAGCATGCCGCTTCGTCGGCACCGCGCTCGAACAGCACGCCGCAGGAGGCGCAGGCGAACGGAAACCTCCGCCGGACACCGTCTTCGTAGGCGATCGATCGGTCCGTCGGCTCCAGGGTATCGGCCAGGCAGACGAAACAGCGTCGCATGGTTCCGGTCGCTCCTGCCCCTGCCCGACTGTTCGGCGCGACGCTGCGTACACTGTCGGGGCGAACCCCGCATCTCCTATGACCCGGCTCGACTTTCAGGTCCGAAGGCGTCCCGTTTCATGCCGTCCATCCCGGATTTCAACGCCCCGAGCCTCGCCCTCGTGGGCAATGCCCCCGAGCTCGGCAACCGGGGGCAGGCCATCGACGCGTCGGCATCGATCGTGCGCTTCAACAACGCACCCGGTTTCGGCGGCCCGGCGGGCACGCGCGTGACCCTCCTCGCCCTCGTCAATCGCGGCGGGCAGGCGCGGGCTTGGGTCGAGGAGGACGGCTTTACCGCACGCCCCGCTATCCGGCGAGCCGCGCGGTTCCTGCTGCCGTTTCCCGAACTCGCGCCCGACGAGGAAGGCGCGTCCGAACGCGTGTGCTGGACGGCGCCCCTTCGGGACCGCCTTACCGGCCGCCCCGTACATACCCTGACCCGCGCGCTGCATGCGCGCGCCCACGACGTGCTGGCGCCTCGAACCTCCGGGCCGCCGAACCCCAGCACGGGTCTGCTCGTCGCCCTTGCGATCCTGGACGCGCGCGCCCCGTCGCTGCCGCCCATCGATGTCTACGGATTCGGGTTCGCCGGGTGGCCGGGGCACCCGTGGGACGCCGAACGGCACTGGTTCGAAGAAGCCCAGGCGGACGGGCGCCTGCGACTCCATCCGCCTATCGCGTCCTGACGTCCCCTCCCTTTCACCCGGATCGCCCATGGCCACCCTCCTCACCGTCCTGAAGCATGGGGGCCGCTACGATGCGGTCTGGGTCGAGCGTCTCGCTGCCGGCGCCCGCCGGTTCGCACCGGCCTTCGACCGGATCGTCTGCCTGACCGATCGCACCATCGCCTGTCCGGGGGTCGAGATCGTGCCGCTGCGGCACGACTGGCCCACCTGGTGGTCGAAGATGGAGGCGTTCCGGCCGGGCCTTGCGACGGGTACCACGGTGCTGTGCGACCTCGACACGGTGTTCGCGGGCGATGCGTCGGCGCTGGCCGAACCGGGCTTTGCCACCATGGAGGACTACTTCCACAAAGGCAGGGTCTCCAGCGCCTTCGTGCGGTGGCACGCGGACGATCTCGCCTTCCTGTACGAGCGGTTCGCCACCGATCCGCAGCACTGGATGGCGCCGGGCTCGTGCGGCCCGGTGCCGAACGCCGTGCACGGGGATCAGGTCGTCATCGACCATTTCCTGCACGCGGCCGAGCGGCCACCGCGATTCCTGCAGGCCTTGCATCCCGGCTTGCTCGACTTCTACCATCCGCCCAAGACCGCGTACGGGCCGCTGATCGTGTTCATCGGGGCGGCGAAGCCCGACACGGCGACGGGACCGGCACATGCGCTCTGGATCTCGGGGACGCCGGAGGATTGACGGACGGTCTACCGCCGACCCTGCGCGAACTGCGCCGCGTAGAGCTTCCCGTAGGCGCCACCGGCCTCCAGAAGGGTCTCGTGCGGCCCCTGCTCGACGATGCCGACCTCTCCCACGACGACGATGCGATCGGCCTGCCGGATGGTGGCGAGGCGGTGCGCGATGACCAGGGTGGTTCGGCCCCGGGCGAGGTCCGTGAGCGAGCGCTGGATCTCCTGCTCGGTCTCGGTGTCGAGGGCCGAAGTCGCCTCGTCCAGGATGAGGATCGGCGGGTTCTTCAAGAAGACGCGGGCGATGGCGAGGCGCTGCTTCTGGCCGCCGGAAAGCTTGACCCCACGTTCGCCGATGAGGGTATCGAGCCCCTCGGGCAGGCCGGCGAGTAGCCCGTCGAGGCGAGCCCGGCTCGCGGCCGCGCGGATAGCCGCATCGTCGGCATCGAGGCGGCCGTAGGCGATGTTCTCGCGGATCGAACCGGCGAACAGGAATACGTCCTGCTGCACGATGCCGATCTGGCGGCGCAGGGAGGCGAGGGTCACGTCGCGGATGTCGAAGCCGTCGATGGTGATCCGCCCGGCGTCGACCTCGTAGAAGCGCGGGATCAGGGAACACAGGGTGGTCTTGCCCGCGCCCGAGGGGCCGACGAACGCCACGGTCTCGCCCGCCCGGATGGCGAGGTCGAGGCCGGACAGGACCGGACGGTCCTCCGCGTAACCGAACCGGACGCCCTCGAAGCGGATGTCGCCGCGCAAGGGCGGCGCCGCGACGGCGCCCGGGCGGTCGACGATGTCGGGCGCGGTGGCGAGGAGCGCGGCGTAGCGCCGGAACCCCGCGATCCCCTTGGGGTAGGTCTCGACCACGGCGCCGATCTTCTCGAGGGGCCGGTAGAACACCCCGACCAGCAGGACAAAGCCGACGAAGCCGCCGGGGGTGAGTTCGCCCCGTACCACGTAGGCGGCACCGCCGAGCAGCACCACGATCTGGACGAGGCGCATGCCGAGGTAGTTGATCGACAGGCTGGCGGCCATGATCCGGTAGGCTTCGAGCTTGGTCGACCGGTAGCGCGCGTTGTCGGAGGCGAAGAGACGCCGCTCGTGCGGCTCGTTGGCGAAGGCCTGGACCACGCGCATGCCGCCGACATTCTCCTCGATGCGGGCATTGAAGGCGCCGACGCGGCCGTACTGCGCCTGCCAGTTCCGTGTCATGCGCCCGCCATAGCGGAGGGTGACGAAGGTGATCACCGGCAGGATTGCGGCCGTCATCAGGGCGAGCGGCGGATGCACGAACAGCATCAGGGCGAAGGCGCCAAAGAGCGTCATCACCGCGATGAACAGGTCCTCGGGGCCGTGATGGGCGACCTCGCCGATCTCTTCCAGGTCCTTGGTCACGCGGGCGACGAGGTGGCCGGTCTTCTGGTTGTCGTAGAACCGGAACGAGAGCTTCTGCAGGTGGTCGAAGGCGCGGGCCCGCATCTCGGTCTCGATGTTGATGCCGAGCACGTGGCCCCAGTAGGTCACCACCACCATCAGGCCGGCATTGGCCAGGTAGACCAGCCCCAGGCCGAGGGCAGCGAGCAGGATGAGTTGCCAGTCCTGGCGCGGCAGCAGCACGTCGACGAAAGCTTTCACCGCCATGGGGAAGCCGAGCTCGAACAGGCCGGACAGGACGGCGCAGCCGAAATCCACGAGGAAAAGGGTCCGGTGCGGCCGGTAATAGGCGAAAAAGGCCTTCAGCATCGGAAACCCGGTCAGGCGTTAAGAGAGTGAAGGGCGGAACAGGCCCTCCCGCAGATGGTCTGGCACGGAAGCCGGTTGCGCAGGCAACTGGTGCGCCGCCGTCGGCGGCCGCCAGCACGGGGGGACACGGTTTGTCCCGGGGGGCTCCTAGCGCAGCCGGCCCCGCCGCACCAGGCACGGGGGCTATCCCCGAGCGGGCATGGCGCAAGGGCCACGAAGGGTCGCAGATGCCTGTCCACCAGCCCGGCGAGGCCGGGTAACGCGGGGGCCACCCGGGCCGAGGCCCTGTGTTCACGACGCGGCAGGCCCGTTTATAAATTTTCGCTAATAAATTCGGCGTGGGCGACCTGCGTCTACAATCGTTTACCGTTATTCTGACGGTACGATCATTTGATTTTTCTCCGGCTTATTAACGACGGAACCTCCGATTGGTGCATCGTGCTGGCAAGCCCTTGTGTAGATTTCGCGATGCTATGATTCAATGCTTTCGAGAGGTCGACTATCTCGAACGTTGCAAGTGGCTCGGCATCGCCGAGTGCTATGAGGCAGGTCGATTCGATAAAATAATCGCCAAGCTTCAGAGAAACAATCAAGTTTATCCAAATCGTATTCATGTACGATTTTGTACATTAGAGAGTTGGTAGACTTTTTGGTACCAAGCGACGCTCTGGCGCGTTGCAATTGCTGAGTATAAATCGGATTGGAAAATTTTCCGCACATCATGGGTTCATTGCAGATCTCATCGGTGGATATCCCAACCGGTGCCGATGCCTAAGAACACGCATTTCTGAGGTCAGGGTCATGGGCGAGACTTCGATGATTGGCCGACATCCACGGTTGGTATTTCAACGTGGTGCACCGATCCGACGGCTACAGAACGGCGTCCGATCGACGCATGGGCGAGACCGAACACCGCAACAATCGTGCCCAGAGTATTGCGGTGCCCGGTATTCGAGGGTCCGTCGAAACAGATTTGGAAAGACGGTTTGATCTAGAACAGCGAGGGACGGATGTTATCAGCGATGACGAACGTTTTCGCCCCCGAGGCTGCGGGCATCGTCGGAACTTGGAACACCGATGTCGCCGCGGGCCTCTCCCTGCTGGACGAGGGGGCCGCCGCCCTGCTTGCGGGGAATCCCGATATCGCGGGCAAGCCGATCCCCCTCGATGTCGCGTTCGCGCGCATCCACCCGGACGACCGCGAGTGGGTGTTCGCATGGGTCCGCCATGTGCGTGAGATCGGCGGCCCCGTTGCAGCCGAGTTTCGTGTCCTGACCGCATCCGGTGAAATCCGGTGGATCCTGAACCGCGGGCATCTCCACCGCGACGCGACCGGTGTGATGCGTGGACATGGAACCTACATCGACACAACGGACGCCCACCGGGCCCTGGCGCCGCCCGATGTCGAGGCCGACACCGACCCGCTTCATCAGGCCGCCGACCATTGCATGCGCGCCCATGCGGCGATCCGGCGGAGCGGTGACACCCACTTGGCCCTCATGGTCGACATGCTCCTGCTGGAGATCGGATGCGTCCTGGCGCGAAGATCGAGGCCCTGACCCGTCAAGATGCGATGACTTCCGGAGGTTCGTTGCGAGACTATCGAACCCGTTCGAAAGCTCGCGTATTTCTTCGCTCTGGTCGCCGTTTGGCCTCAAGCCGAAGCGGCAGACCAGATCTCGTGCAGGCCACCGGTGTTGCGAAACCAGTAGACGCTCCGGCACGTGTCGAGGCCGAATTCTCCGAACGAGGTCGCGAGGTGCCGCACGATCCGAGAGGCTTCTCCCTCACTCTCGATTTCGCAGGCCAGAACCTCCGGCATGCAACATTGGGCAGGATCGATTCGTCTGACAAAAATCGAATACGACATCAGCAAACTCCAGATCGCGTGTTTCGATTTATGAAGTTAGAACCCTTGAATACGCGTCCCCATCTCAACGTCTGGTGGAACAACATGTGCCCGTCAAAGCCATAGGATAGTTAATACCACCGTTAATTATTGCAGTTTAAGCGATATTTCTGCTCATCATGCTCGCATTGAGCATTTTATCCATTTATCTGCTTTGAATTCGCTGCCCTGAAGACTGATCGACAGCGATGGTTCGAATGGCACCCGGCAGCGGCTCGGCGATGGACCTATCACCGAGCCGTTGGGGATGATTCTCCGATCAACCCGGCAGGCGTCCCTCCTTCATCCCGTAATCGAGGAAATGTTGGAGCGGATCGATATTGGCAGCCACCACGTCAGGGTTGTTTTCGAGATAGGCGTTGGTGTCGAAAGCCGGGCCGGGGTTGCGCCCCTCGCGCCAGCCGAACTCCTCGTAGTGAAGGAGGGGATTGAGGCCCGCCTCCGCCACGTCCGTGTAGGCGGTGAGATAGCCGCCCGGGTCGAACAGGGCGTTCGGAGCGCGCCCCTCGTCGGCGCCGTAGTTCAGGTAATGCCGGAAGGCGTAGTCCGACGGGGTGACGGTCAGGGGCGCAGCCGCGGCCGCCGCTGCGGCAACGTCGGGGTTCTGCGTGAGGTAGAATCCTGGATCGAAGGCCCCGGTATGGCCGCGGTCGTTCTCCCCCTCCTGAACGTTCCGGCCCTCGCCGCGCCCGTACTGGAAGTAATGCTCCAGGGCGTTGTTACCGTGCGCCGCCACATCCGGGTTGAGGGAGAGGTAGGCATCCGCCGAGAAATGCGCGCTGGGGCTGCGCCCTTCCCGCTCGCCGTACGTAACGTAGTGTTCGAGGGGGTTCAGGCCGGCAGCCGCGACATCCGTGTTGGTGCCGAGGTATTCGAGGGTCGAGAAGTAGGCGTTGGGGTCTCGCCCCTCCTGCCAGCCATACGTTGCGTAATGGGTGTCGGCGTCCATCTTCGCCGCCCAGACATCGAGGTTGTGCGACAGGTACCAGACGTCGTCCACCACTCCGTGCCCATCGTTCTGCCGGATCGACCCGTCGGTGAAGGTCAAGGTCCCGATTCCATTCAGGTCGTGCTGGGTCCCGTCGGGGGCCGTGAGAACCAGGGTTTCCCCCTTCAGGTCGACCCGCGCCTCGCTGAAGGCGAAGCCGAACGCGAGATTCTGTGGCGGAACCGCGCTGCCAAGGGAGACGGAAAGCCCCGCCGAAGTGGACAAGCCTTTCGCATCCGAGACAGTGTAGGTGAAGACTTCGGTGTACTGCCCGCCGGCACTGAGGTTGCTCGAACCGATGGCTTGGTAGCTGTAGCTGCCATCGGCCGCCATGTGCAGCGTCCCGTGCTCGCCGAGGATCGTGGTCGTGCCGTCCGCCGGGACCGCCACGGTGATGCCGCTGGCAAACCGCACGGCGGTGACGTGCAGGCTGTCACCCGCGTTGGGGTCGGTATCGTTGGCGAGCACGTTGCCGATCACCGCAGCCGCGTGGGTCGCGGTCGCGATCCCATCCGAAACCGGTGTGGGCGCGAGGTTGCCGCCGTCCGTCGCATTCCCGCCACCGCTTCCCACCGGTCCGGCGTCGCGCGGATCGATGGTGAGGCCGTAGGGGATCGAGGCCGGACCGCGGTTGCCCGCCGCATCCGTCGCGCTGGCCGTGAAGGCGTAGGCTCCCTCCGGCAACGGCGGCAGCTCGACGCTCCAGAGACCGTCGGTTCCCGCCACCACCGTGGCCGTCCGGGGTCCGCCCTGCGTCTCATAGGCGATGAACACGGTGCTGCCGGGCTCGGCGGCGCCGAGAAGCGTCGGCGTCGTATCGGCGGTGACGCCGTTGCCGACGAGTCCCGTATCCTCGGTGAAGCCCGTGACCACCGGAGCGGCGGGGCCGACGGTGTCGAGGGTCACGGCGTTGCCGGTGGCCCGGGCTTCGTTCCCAGCGGCGTCGGTGGCGAGCACGGCGCTCGTCACCGGCCCATTCAGGCCCGTCAGGTCGACGGCGTAGCGTCCATCGGCGGTGACCCGGGTGGTGAGCGCGTGCGTCCCGTCCGTGAACGTCACCAGGGCGACCGCTCCGGCATCGAGGCCGGACACGGTGTAGGCCGTGTCGATGGCCTCCCGGGCGTTGATCACCCCGTCCGCAGTCGGCTCGATGCTGAGGGCGACGGCCGGGCCGGTATCCGCCACCGTGTCGACGACGACGGTGAAGGGCTGGCCGGCCTGCAGTACATTGCCCGCCGCGTCACGCCCTGCGGCGACCACGCTGTAGCTCCCATCGGCCAGATTCGGCAGCGGCGCCGTGAAGCTGCCGTCGGCACCGACCGGCACCGTGACGGTGCGGGGGCCGGTCCCGTCGGTGTAGGTCACCGTGACCAGGGCACCGGGCGTACCGGTTCCCGTCACGGTCGGCGTCGGATCGCTGGTGATGCCGTCGCCGGGAACACCCGTGTCGGGCTGGAGGCCGACGACCACCGGCGCGACGACGGAGGGCGGAGCGTTCTGACCGGGCTCCGTGCCCGTGCCGGGAGGCACGATCGGGGGAGTCGTCGGATCTTGGGGATTGGGGTCTTGAGGATTCGGATTCTGCGGGTTGGGGTTCTGGGGGTTTGTGCCGGTCTGACCGATGACGAGGCCGTTGCCGCTGCCCGATGCGGTGTTGCCGGCGGTATCGGAGACCGCGAAGGTGGAGGTGACGGTTCCGGTCAGTCCCGACAGGTCGGCTTGATAGGTGCCGTCCGCCCCGGCGTTGACCCGCACCGTATTCGACCCGTCGGTGAAGGTGACCAGGGCGGAGGAGCCGGCGTCGAGGCCCGCGACCGTGAATCCTACGGCCGCCGCCTGGGCCGGGGTCAGGCTACCGCCCGCTGGGCCGTTCACGCTGAGCGACACGGCCGGCACCGCATCCGCGATGGTGTCGATGGTCAGAGCCAGGGGCACGGACGTTCCGGAGGGAACGTTCGCGGCCGTGACCGCCGACGCCGTGAAGCTGTAGCTGCCATCGGTCAGGGTTGGGATCGCGAGGGTCCATTGACCGGTGCCGTCCACCGGACCGGTCACGGATTTCGGCACGCCGGCCTCGACGTAGACGACCGTGACGGTGCCACCCGGCGCGGCGGTCCCCGAGAGGATCGGGGTGGTGTCGCGCGTGATGCCATCGCCGGGGATGCCGCTATCCGCGTCATAGCCGGTGATGAAGGTCGGCGCCGGTGGCGGGGTGGCGCCGATCGCCACCGATCGCGACGTCGCCGACAGGGTGGCGCCGTTGCCGAACCCGTCCGCGATGTCCGAAGTGCCGGCGAGGCCGAGCGACAGGGTACCGGTGCCGGTCACGTCCAGCACCGACACCACATAGGTGCCGCCGGTGCCGCTGACGGAGAAGATCCGCCCCGCCGCGGTCCCGGTGCTCGCGAGGACGAAGTCGTCCAGGGTCACGTTGAGGACCGTTTCCGGGAAGGTCACCGTGTAGGTGAACCCGGTGGCGCCGGTGTCCGTCGGCGTGGACGGAATGGCGGTCCCGATCGGAGCTACCGCGTCGACGACCACCCCGGTGCCGTCACGGGTGATCGAGTTCCCGGCGGCGTCCTGAATGGCCAGGACGGAGGAAACCGGACCGGCGAAGCTCGACAGGTCCACGGTGTAGGTCCCGTTGCGGACATCCATGACCGTCAGACCATGGGTGACGTCGCGGAATGTCACCGTTCCCATGGCGTCCGGGTCGAGGCCCGCCACGGTGAAGGCCACGGTTCCGGCCTCGGCGGCATCGATCCTCTGATCTCCGCCGGGATCCACGGACAGGGTCGCGACGGCACCACCATCGGCGGTGGTGTCGATGGTCAGGGGAAGCGGCGCCGACGTCCCGATGGGGGCGCCGTTCGCATCGGCGAGGCTCGCCACGAACGCGTGGGCGCCGTCCGACTGGGTCGGGAGCGTGACGCTCCAGGTGCCATTCGCCGCGACCGTAGCCTGCACGGACGGTGATCCGGGCGACGCCGTATCGGTGATGGTGACGGTCCCGTTCGCCAAGCCAATACCCGACAGGGTGGGAGCCTGGTCGGACGTGACGCCATCGCCCTGCACGCCGGTGTCGACGGTGTAGCCGGTGATGACCGGCTGGACCGGAGCGACGCCGGTGACGAGGCGGGTGGCCGGTACCAGGGTGGCGAGGTTGCCGGCGAGATCGGCGATGTCGGAGTCGGATGCCAGGCCGAGGGTCAGCAGCCCGGTTCCCTGGATGCCCGCCACCGTGACCACGTAGCTTGCACCGGAGCCCGTTACCGACGTGATCTCGCCGGTGAGACCGGGGGGGCCGGACAGGGAGAAATCACCTGCCGTGACGTTCGCGACGGCCTCCGAGAAGGTCACCGCGTAGGTGAAGCTCGCCACCGTGACGCCGCCGGAGGGATCGCCCACGGCCGTGCCCTGCGGAGCCACCACGTCCACGGTCAGACCCGCCGGCAGGGCGAGATTTGCTCTAATGGAATTGTCGGCGACATCGGCCAGAACCACCTCCGCCGTGATGGAACCGGACAGGGTCGAGAGATTGGCCGTGTAAGTCCCGTTGGCGGCGATCGGAACCGTGACGGTGGTCCGGCCGTCTGTGAACAGGATGCTTCCAGACGATCCGGTGTCGAGGCCCGTGAGTTCGAAGGTCACGGCACCGGCCTCGTTTGCGCCGAGGCGGGTATCGCCGGAGGCGAACTGCACGGCCACCAGGGGGACCACGTCCGCGGTCGTGTCGATGGTGATGGCGAACGGCGCCGTGCTGGCGCTCGGCAGGCCGCTGGGACCCGTGGCCGACGCGGTCACCGTGTAGGCGCCGTCGACGAGGGTCGGCACCGTGACGCTCCAGACGCCGCCAGTGGCGACGGTCGGAATCGTCTGGACACCGCCCGGCCCGCTCACGGTGACCAGGACCGCGGCATTCGCCTCGGCCGTGCCGGTGAGGACCGGCGTGTTGTCGTAGGTGATCCCGTCCCCGGGCGTACCGGTGTCGGTGACCACGGCCGTGATGATGGGCAGAGCCGTCGGCGTGGTCTCGACCCGGATGGCGTTGCCCGTCACGGTCGCGATGTTCGCCGCCTGATCGGTGACGATCAGGCTGGTGGCGACCGTTCCGTCGAAGCCGGACAGATCGACCATGAAGGTACCGTCGGCCGAGATCGGAACGTCCTTGACCAATGCGCCGAGGGCGAAGCGGACGATGGCCGTGCTGCCGACATCGAGGCCGGCCACCGTGTAGGAGACCATGGTCGCCTCGGTCGCGTCGATCACGCCATCGGCGGTGGCGGACACGGCGAGGCTGACCGGCACGCCCGCATCGGCGACGGTATCGATCACCAGGGGACGGCTGGCGGAGGTGCCGAGCACGTTGCCGAAGGCGTCCGTGAGGGTCGCCGTCAGCGCATAGGTGCCGTCGCCGAGGGACGGCAGCGGGACGGACCAGTCGCCGCTGCCATTGGCCCGCACGGTCACGCTGGCCGGCACGCCGGCCTGATCCGTATAGGTCAGCGTGATCGTACCGTTGGCCAGAGCGGTGCCGCTGACGACGGGGTCCGCATCGTTGGTGATGAAATCTCCAGAGGCGCCGGAATCGGCCGTGATGGCGGCGATGACGGGCAGATCGCCCGGCTGGACCACCACGGGGACGTTGACGAGATGCAGACCGGCCTGGGCCACGATGGCGGCGTTGCCGGCGAGATCCGCGATGTTGGACGAGCCCGCGAGCCCGAGGGCGAGGGACCCTGTCCCGGTGACATTGCCAACCGTGACCACATATGTGCCGTTGATCTCCGTCGTGGAAACGATCGTACCGTCCGCCGTCCCGGAGCCCGTGAGGACGAAATCGGTACGGTCGAGGTTCGCCACCGCCTCCGGGAAGGTGACCGTGTAGGTGAGGCTCGTGGCGCCGGCGGGGGCGGCCGGGTCGGCCACGATGATGGCCGCCGGAGCCCCGGCATCGATGGTGATGGGGTCGAGCGGCAGGGTCGCGCGGTTGCCGACAAGGTCGACCACGGAGACGCTCGCCGTCACGGTCCCGCCGAGGCCGGACAGGTCGACGGGCGGGAGCGGTCCATTGGTGAGGACGACGGACACGGTTCCGCCCTGCCCCGTGAAGGTGAGCGTCGCGGTGGCATCGCTATCGATGCCCGAGACGGTTCCGACGAGGGCTGCGGCCTCCGAAGCATTGAGAAGGCGGTCGGCCGGCAGATTCAGGGTGACGCTGAGGGGTGTCGCATCCCCGTCGGCCAGGAGGTCGATGGTCACGGGCAGGCCGACGGACGGGGCGCTGACGTTGCCGGCGGCGTCCTGTGCGGTCGCGGTCAGGCTCACGGTCCCGGCGCCGAGGGCCGTGGTCACCGGGATGCGCCAGTTGCCGCTGGCGTCCACCTCCGCCGTCAGGGTTTGTCCACCGACCACCACGGTGACGATGGACCCGGCTTCGCCGGTGCCGACGAGGATCGGGGTCTGATCGTTCGTCGCCGTCACCGCGACGGGCCCGGCGGAGGCGAAGCCCTGGATCGTCGGGACGGTCGGCAGCACCGTGTCGAAGATCGCGCCCGGCCCGACGAGAATTTCGGGTATGCCGTTCTGGACCGTATAGGTGAGGCTCGAGGTCACGAGGCCGTCGAGGGCCGACAGATCGAGGGTACCGCCCCCGTTGACGAGCGGGACCACGGCTTGCGTTCCGTCCGCGTCCGTGAAGGTCACCGACAGGACGGCGCCGGGGGGCAGACCGCCGAGGGTATAGGACAGGCCCGCCGCATCCGCTCGGTTGATGATGTTGCCGTCGAAATCGATGGCGAGGGTGAAGGGGAGAGCCGTCGGCGTGTCGATGGTGACGACCTTCGGCGCAGTGGGAAGGCTGACATTGCCCGCGAGATCCTGGGCCGTCGCCGTGAAGGCGTAGCCGCCATTGGCGAGGGCGGTCGGCACCGTGGCCGTCCAGTTACCGGCCCCATCGACGGTGGCCGCGAGGATCCCGGTCGCTCCGCCGGGCCCCTGGTAGGTCACCGTGACGGTGCTTCCCGCCTCCGTGGTGCCGGACAGGGTCGGCGTGGTGTCCGCCGTGAGGAAACCGTTCGGAACCCCACCACCGTCGCTCACCAGACCCGTGATGACGGGCCTCGGCGGTGGCACGAGATCGAGGGACACCGGGGCGACTGGGAAAAGTGTCGCGAGGTTGCCGGCGGTGTCCACGATGTTCGCGTTGGCGGACAGGGCGAGGCCGAGGGTTCCGGCACCCGAGAGGTTGCCGACCACGACGGTGTAGCCGCCGGCTCCGTTCGCTGTCGCCTGGGTGACGGTGCCGACGATGGATCCGGTCCCGACGACCTGGAAGTCGGTGGTGTCGAGCCCCGTGACGGTCTCGGGGAAGGTCACGTCGAACGAGACCGTTGCGGCCGCCCGAGCGCCGAGGACAGCCGTGCCGACGGGGGCGATGAGATCGATTGTCAGGGTCGGGCCCGTGAGGGGCGCGGTGTTGCCCACCGGATCGGTGAGCACGATCGACGAGGTGACCGGACCAACGAGGCCGGAGAGGTTAACCAGGGCGCTGCCGTTCGACCCCAGGGTGGCGGTGACCGTATTTGCGTTCGCATCCGTGAAGGTGACGGCGGCGATGGCGCCCGCATCGAGACCGCTCACCGCCACCGGCACGGCGGCGATCACGCCGGCTCCGACGGGCAGGCCCCCGTTGACGCCGAGGGTGAAGGGTGTGCCGGCATCGGCGGTGAGATCGATGGTGAGATTGGCGAGCGCCGGGATGGCGACGTTGCCCGCGGCATCGGTGGCGCTGACGGAAACGGCATAGGATCCGTCCGTCAGGGCCGTGCCCGCCCCCGCCGCCAGCGGCAGGGCGAAAGCGCCGTCGATCACGGCTGCGGTCGTGGTGAGAACCGCGGTGCCGGCGCCGTTGGTGATGGTCACCGTCACGGTGGCGCCGGCGGCGAGACCGGCCGCAGTCCCTTCGAGAACCACGCCGGCCGCGAGTTCGGCCTGGGAGAGGACGCCGTTCCCGGCGATGGGCTGGACGGACAGGACCGGCGCGGTGCGATCGAGGGTGAGGATGGGGCCGACGGGCGCGGACACGCCCGGCAGGGCGTTGCCGGCGGCATCGACGATCCCGGCGGGGTTGAAGGTGAGGCCGAGGGTGCCTTCGGCGGTGGCGGCCGGAACCGTGACCGTGTAGGTGCGCCCGCCATCCGCCGTCACGACGGTGGGAACGAGGCCCCCGGGGGTCGTGGTGACGGCCGTACCGGTGAGACCGAGATTGGCCGCGGTCAGGCCGGTGACGGCCTCGGAGAAGGTCAGGGTGAAATCGATCACCGTGTCCTTGGTCACCGCGGTGTCCGGTGAGGTGACGCTCAAGAGGGTGGGCCTCACGAGATCGACGGTGACCGCCTGGCTCAGGGCGGCGGAGGTGGCGCCGTCGGTCCGCTGGACGAGGACACTGACGTCGCCGGACGCCTGCAGGACCGGAATGATGCCCGAGAAGGTCGTGACGCCGTTCGCCGTCACGACCGTGGCACCCGTGAGCGGCGTCACGGTGCCGCCGAGACGGACGGCCAGGGTCTCGCCCGCGCCGAGCGGCCCCGCGAGGGTCCCGGTGACGGGGACGGTTCCGGCGGCGGCCTCCGCGATGTTGACCACGTTGTCGCCTGCCACCCGCACGGCGGTGACCGTCTGCACGGGCCCCGGCGCGACAAGGTTGTAGACGGAGCCGAGCACACCCGCGACCGGAATGCCGGTGCCGACCTGCAGGGTGCCGGTGGTGCCGCTCGCCAGGGCGAGATCCTGGCGGCCGTCGCCGTTGATGTCGAGGAGGGCTAGGGCGCCGAGGCCAGCCTGGGTCTCGAGGATGACCGGGGCGGAGAAGTTGCCGGCGCCGTCGCCGTAGACGACCCGCACATTGCCGTCCGCTCCGGCGTAGAGGATGTCCTGGCGACCGTCGCCGTTGGTGTCGCCGATGCGGATATCCGTGGCGGCCGCCCCGGCCTGAAGGGTCGTCTGGATCGCCCCGGCGGCGGAGCTGCCGCGAATCTCGAGGGTGCCGCCCGTGCCGGACGAGACGATCTCGGCCCGGCCGTCGCCATTGAGGTCGCCGGCCGCAAGGCCGCCGGCGCTGGCGCCGACGGTCAGGGTCGAGCGTGCGAACGTGCCGTTGGCCGCCTGGGTGAGAACCGCGATCTGGGTGCCGTTGTCCGCCAGGGCCGCGAGATCGATGCGACCGTCGCCGTTGAAGTCGGCGGCCACGAAGGCATCGGGGCGGACCCCGAAGGATTGTGCCGTCCCGGCGCTGAAGGTTCCGGTGCCGTTGTTCGTCAGCACCGTGGCGGTGCCGCCCGCGAGACCCTTCACGACGAGGTCGGCGTAGCCGTCGCCGTTGACGTCGGCGATCAAGGCGCCGTCCGCGTTCGCGGTCGCGCGGCTGGTGACCGTGAAGGTGCCGTTGGTGCCCTGCTTCAGGATCTGGACCGTGCCATTGCCGGCGGTGACGATATCGGCGAGGCCATCGCCCGTGATGTCGCCCGTCGCGATGGTGTTCTGCCCCGCCGCGATGGTCACGGTCTGGGTCGCACCGAGCGAACCGGTGCCGGTGCCCCGCGTCACCACCACGGTGTTGTTGACGAGGAAGGCCGCATCCCCGAGCCCGTCGCCGTTGAAGTCGGCCGTCGCAGTCTCACGCGCCGGACCGATGTTGACCGGGGCGAGAAGAGCGAAATCGGCGCCGCGCAGGCCGTTGCCGGCAAGGTCCGTCACGCCCGAGAGATTCGACGGATTGAGCGCGAGACCCAGGGTGCCGGCGCGCCGATCGAGGCTGACGCCGTCGAGGCCGAGGCCGACGCTGACGATGTAGGTGTTGGGGCTCAGGGTCGGCAGCAGGGTGACGAGGTGGATGCCCGGCAGCGTTCCCGTCGCCTGGAAAAGGTTGGCCGTGAGGCCGAGCACAGGCTCCGAGAAGGTGACCTCGTAGCGCAGCACACCGACGAGATCGAGAAGACCCAGGGGATCGAGGGTATCGAGTTGGTTGACCGAGACGATGGTCGGTCCGGTGGTGTCGACGCGGACGGGAAGCGCCAACGACGTCGTCGTCGTGGTTATGCCGAGCAGGGTCGCGCTCTGGGTTGCACGCAGGTTGTGCGTGCCCTCCGACAGGTTGAGGCGCACGGACGAGAGTGAGGTGCCGAGGAGTCCCGCCGGAACGGTCGCGAGGATCTCGCCGGTCCCGGGGGTGCCGCTGTTGTCGCGATCGTCGAAGATCGTGATCGGACCACCGAGGAGATTGAGGCCGACGATGCCGACATCGACGCCGTTGCGCCGGGTGAGCCCATCGAGGGGAAGGCCCGTATCGCTCGTCGGGGCGAGGACAAGTGCGAGGGTGCCGGCCATCTGCATTTCCCGTTTCTGAGGCACGTTCCCGCATGCGCCACGGAGGGACCTCCGGGCGGGGATGACGATGCCTGAATGAACTTGGTGCGCGTCTCGGTGGGCGTCGAAGCATCTCCGGCCCGGTTGCATATATCAACCTACAGAAGAACAGTCCGGCCTCAAGCCCGATCCCGGCCTAAGCCATTATTTTTCCTGATTTCGCCGTTCCGTACGCTACTCGTCCCAATTATTGTGAACGAACGTTAAAGATCGGATTTTAACTGCCGATCGTATTCGGATTTTCCGGTTCACGGGTCGGCATTTTAGGAATGTCTTAACAGTCACCCGTTCGTCATGGCTGTGCCCATCCCTGCTCTAGGCGAATTAGCACAACCGAATTCGCTCAAATTAACGATATAGAGGCGAATGCATTCGCCATACTCCCGCATCATCACCATCGAGAGGCGATCTGGCATGCGAGCGGATCAAACATCCGAGTTGAGGCGAGCGCTCCTGCGCTGCCGACGTGCCTTCCTCGGCGTCGCGGTCATGAGCGGTGTCGTCAATGTCCTGTACCTGACGGGGTCGTTCTTCATGCTGGAGGTCTACGACCGTGTGATCCCGGCCCGTTCCATTCCGACGCTCATCGGCCTCGGCGCCCTCGCCCTCGCCCTGTTCCTGTTCCAGGGGATTATCGAGCTCATCCGCGGACGGGTGCTCGCCCGGATCGGATGCTCCCTCGACGAGGCGGTCGCGCCCCGTGTGTTCGATGCGGTCGTGCGCTACCCGCTCAAGTCGCCGACCGGTGGCGACGGGTTGCTGCCGCTGCGGGATCTCGACCAGATCCGCAATTTCCTCTCGGGCCTCGGACCGACGGCGTTCTTCGATCTGCCCTGGCTGCCGGTCTACCTCGCGATCTGCTTCCTGTTCCATCCGCTCATCGGGCTCGCGGCTTTCGCCGGTGCGGTGATCCTGGCGGTGCTAACCCTGCTGACGGACCGGCTGACCCGGCAGCCGCAGCGCGAGGCCACCCGGCACGGCGCACGCCGCAACGAACTCTCGGATGCGGGGCGCCACAATGCGGAGGTGCTGCACGCCATGGGCATGCAACGGAACCTCGCACGGATCTGGAGCGAGGAGAGCAGATCCTACCTCAGCCGACAGCGCCGCGTCTCGGACATCGCCGGGGCGCTGGGCACCGCCTCGAAGGTGTTTCGCATGATCCTGCAGTCCGGGGTCCTGGCGCTCGGCGCTTATCTGGTGATCCAGGGCCAGGCCACGGGCGGCATCATCATCGCATCGTCGATCCTCGTCTCCCGGGCCCTGGCCCCGGCGGAGATCGCCATCGCCCATTGGAAGGGATTCGTCGCCGCCCAACAGGGATGGGCCCGGCTCAACGAGATCTTGACCCGGTTCGCCCCGGAGGCCGACACCCTCGAACTTCCCGCCCCGCGCGAGGCCTTGACCGTGGAGCAGGCCTGTCTCGTACCGCCCGGCACCCAACGGGTGGTGGTTTCCGACATGAGCTTCGGACTGAAGGCCGGTCAGGGCGTCGGGATCATCGGCCCGAGCGCATCGGGCAAATCCACCCTCGCGCGTGCGCTGGTGGGTGTCTGGACCCCGGCCCGCGGTTCGATCCGCCTCGACAGCGCCACCCTAGACCAGTGGCACGCGGACAGCCTCGGCCGTCATATCGGCTACCTCCCGCAGGACGCCGAGCTCTTTGCCGGAACCATCGCGTCGAACATCGCCCGGCTGTCCCCCTCCCCCGATGCGGAGGCGGTGATCGCCGCCGCCCGCACGGCCGACGTGCACGATCTCATCCTGCGGATGCCGGAGGGCTACGAGACCCAGATCGGACCGAGCGGCGCGAACCTCTCTGCCGGCCAGCGCCAGCGGATCGGGCTGGCGCGCGCGCTCTACGGCAATCCGTTCCTCGTCGTCCTCGACGAACCCAATGCCAACCTCGACGAGCCGGGTGAGCTCGCTCTCACCCGCGCCATGCTCAGCGTGCGGCAGCGCGGCGGCATCGTCGTCGTCGTCGCCCACCGGCCGAGCGCCCTCGCGGCCGTCGATCTCCTCCTCGTCATGGAAGAGGGCCGGGCGCGAGCCTTCGGCCCCAAGGACGAGATCATGAAGCAGCTGATGCGCCCGACGGCCGTGCCGAGCGTCCGCGCATCGAAACGCCCCCCCGCGGTCCAGGCCGACCCCGCCCCGCAAGCGAACCTCAAGGCACGCGCATGACCTCCGCGATCCCCAATCCCACAATCCCCACTCCGGTGGTTCCGTCTCCCAGCGGGGCCGGTGCCCGGCCGTTCGACGCGGATCGATCCATCGGCGTCCACCTTCTCAGCGTTTCCGCTGTGATCTCCGTGCTGGTCTTCGGCGTCGGCGGATGGGCCACCTTCACCCCCATCCACGGAGCCGTCATGGCGTCGGGCCAACTCGTGGTCGAGAGCGACGTGAAGAAGGTCCAGCATCCGACCGGCGGCGTGGTCGGTACGATCCGAGTCCGCGACGGATCCCGGGTCACCGCCGGCGACATACTCATCACCCTCGACGAGACCCAGATTCGGGCCAACCTCGACATCGTCCTCAAGGCCATGGACGAGCTGAGCGCCCGCCGGGCCCGGAACGAGGCCGAACGGGACGGGACCCCGCACATCCGGTTTCCCGACGAACTCGTCGCCCGCCGATCCGCGGACGCCGCCGTCGCCCAGCTCATCGACGGCGAGGTTCGCCTGTTCGAGACGCGGCGGTCGGGGCGCGAGGGCCAGAAGGCTCAGCTGGAGCAGCGGGTCCTCCAGATCCGGCAGGAGATCGGCGGCTTGACCGAACAGGCCGCCGCCAAGGCGCAGGAGATCACCCTCATCGGTGACGAACTCGTAGGCGTCCATGAGTTACGGGCGAAGAACCTCGTCGCCCTCTCGCGGGTGACGGCCCTGGAGCGGGATGCTGCCCGTCTCAAGGGCGAGCGCGGTCAGCTCATCGCCGCGCAGGCTCAGGCACGGGGCAAGATCTCCGAGACGGAGCTGCAGATCCTGCAGATCGATCAGGACATGCGCGGCGAAGTCGGCAAGGAACTCGCCGACATTCGCGGGCGCTGGTCCGAGCTGGCGGAGAAGCGCGTCGCGGCCCTGGACCAGCTCAAACGCACCGACCTGCGCGCGCCGCAGGACGGCGTGGTGCATCAGATGACAGTGCACACCGTCGGCGGCCTGGTGGTCCCGAGCGAACCCGCGATGCTGATCGTGCCCGATGACGACAGCCTCGCCGTCGAGGTGCGGATCCAGCCGCAGGAGATCGACAACGTCCATCTCGATCAGGAGGCCGTGCTACGGTTTCCCGCCTTCAACCAGCGGGTCACACCCGAGATCGACGGTCTCGTGACCCGCATCTCGGCGGATGTGAGCCAGGACGTGAAAACCGGGGTCAGCTACTACACCACCCGGATCCGCGTGCCCGAGGCACAGCGTGAGCGCCTGGGCAAGGTGCGCCTCGTTCCAGGCATGCCGGTGGAAGCCTACATCCAAACCGGCGAGCGCTCGGTCCTCTCGTATCTCCTCAAGCCGTTGGGGGATCAGGTCGCCAAGGCTTGGCGGGAACGCTGAACCGTGGCTTTCGTCCGGTCATGGTACTGAGGCGAGCCCGGGGGTTCGGCTCAGTACCGCGCCGCTTCGCCCCTCGGGCAACCGAGGGGCTCGCTGTCGGTTCGGAGAAACGGAGGGGGACTCGCAAGACGGGAGGGTGAAGCGGACCACGCTCGCCCCAGCGCACGCGTCCGTGACTTCGCGGCGGGCCGGACCGGCCTCAGTACGCTACCGTCCGGCTTCGATCTCGCAAATCACGCGGGCAAGCTCGGACAGGAGATAGCGTGCGCGCGGATCCCGGATCTTCTCGAACGAATCCCTGAAGATCTTATCCTCTGCATTGGCGCTCGAGCTCACGGGAGAAGCCAAGGCGCCCCGCTCGGCCGCGCTGTTCTCGGGCTTTCCATCGTAAAAGTAGCTGATATCGACACCCATCGTCTGAGCGATCTGGTGAAGCTTATCGGCCGCGATCCGGCTACGACCGCTTTCGTACTTCTGGACCTGCTGGAACGTCACGCCGAGCGCGTTACCGAGATTGGCTTGGCTCAGGCCAGCCGAACGCCGCAAGGATTTGATGCGGTGACCAATCTCACCTGCGGCAAACTCTTTGTTCGGCTCAGCCATAACGTCTTGCTCGATCTTGGTCTTTGTCACTGGCTTCACGAACGCCGTCCAGTTACCAGAAACCCATTCATCACGTTCTCCAAGCCTCGCACATGCCTGGAACTCTGATCCGCGGCGAGCTGTAAGGGAGAAACAGCGAAGCGCCAATCCAACCCGGGTTTCACATTAAGGTGTTCGCCAGCAGATACCCGATCATAGGTTAAATTCACCGATCGAACTTTTTGCCGCAAACTCACCATTATTGTCTTTGCTACATCCTCGCTCCGGATAATGCAAGCTTTGCGTGTATGGAGACTTGGTCGACGCTGAATACCAAGCCCCCCGGCCATTCGATGTGCACGGACTTCGCCCGCCCAGGTATGACCTGCACTCCTACAGGCAAATAAGCCCGAAGGCCAGCATGCCACTCGGTCTGGAGTAAACTTCAAAATACTTAGGTAGCAAGCAATCCTCAAGATAAACTTGGTTCAGGATGACCTGATACTAAGATCAAGACAAATAACTTGAAATTTGGCTCGGGAAACAGCCATGATTTGGAGGGTATGGCAAACGGCGCCAGCGGTTGAGTTTATTTTTTTGCGGTATTTCGAAAAAGTGTAAAATTATAATGGATTGGACGGAGCGGCCAATGCCCTGGACGGGCGCACAAGGCGCGTCGTTCTCACCCCTCCGTTGCAAATGCGCCGCCTGCCCGATGCAAGAGCCGTCGAACGTCCCGTGCTCCGCAGCAACATCCGGATCGGATTCGCGCCCTTTCGTGGCGTACGAGAAAGCTCGAAATAGTACATCTGGCGAATGCTACTGAGGCGACATGTATCACCAGATGAATCGCTATCCACATCCCCGAACATTCTTCAACGGAAGGCTTGGATGTTGCCAGAGCCAACCAGCCGTGTTTCTGGTGCCCTCCGGACCACGCGATGATCGAGATCGATCAGGCACTTAACCACGACCGCTCGGCCTGCCATCGGGGGTACGCGACGACCGCCCCGATGCTTGTAGCCTCACGATCTTAAGCACTTTCAAACCATAGTCGCAGATCAACTGAAAGGCGAGTTTCTCTTCCATAACTTCGCACTAACATCGATCAGGTTCGATCGAAGCTAGAAGTTCGCACTCAGGCTGCGTCCTGGTTGCAAGACACGCAAGGCAGGAGCGCGATGTCCATGGTGCATCCCACCCACGAGCAGGAACGGTTGGACGCCCTGCATCGCCTGCGCATCCTCGGGTCCACGCCCGAGCCGCATCTCGACGCCGTGTGCCGCATCGCCTCCGACATGTTCGACGTGCCCATGGTCCTGGTGCTCCTCGTCGATGAGACGCGCGTCTGGTTCAAGGCCAAGTGGGGTGTCGACGGGGAGGGCATCGACCGAGAGGGTGCGTTCTGCGATCTGACGATCCAGAATCAAGCCGGTTCACCGCTGATCATTCACGATCTCACGGGAGATCCCCGATCCGCCGAAAGTCCGCTCGTGGCCGGGCCACCCAATGCCCGCTTCTATGCCGGCGTGCCGCTCGCCCTGGGTTCCGGGTTCAACCTCGGCACCTTCTGCATCATGGACTGTACGCCGAGGCCGGATTTCACCGAGCGACACGCGCGCCAACTCAGGGACCTGGCCCTCATCGTCGAAGCACACCTGCGCCTTCACGAGGCTCGGGTCGACGGTGAGGCGGACGCGGCCAGGCGCCTCAAAGCGGAGAGCGCCTTGCGGGATAGCGAGCAACGCTTCCGGCTCCTGGCCGAGACCACTACGGATGTGATCCTGTGGTCGGGGCTCGATACCACGCGTCTGTACGTCTCGCCCTCCATCCGGACGGTACTCGGTTACACGCCCGAGGAAATGCTGGGCACGAAACCCCTCGACTTCGTTCATCCCGACGATGCGGGGAACTTCAGCCGCGTCCTCGACGACCTCACCAGCGGCCGGGTGGAGCATGCCTCCACCTGCCAGCGCTACCGGCGCAAGGACGGGACGTGGGTGTTCATGGACGTGTCGCAGAGCCTCGCGCGCGATCCCATGACGGGCGCACCGGCCGGATACGTGACCTCCCTGCGCGACATCACCGAGCGCAAGGCCGATGAACGGCGCATCGCCCATCTCGCCCTGCACGATCCCCTGACGGACCTGCCCAACCGAACCCTGTTCTGGGAACGTCTGGCGGAGGAGACCCGTTACGCGGCGCAGCACGGCACCCGGGTCGCCGTCCTCACCTGCGACCTCGATCGGTTCAAGCTCGTGAACGACACCCTCGGTCATCCCGCCGGAGACCACCTGCTGCAGATCATCGCCGCGCGCCTCCTCGCCGTCGTGCGCGAAACCGACACGGTGGCCCGCCTCGGCGGCGATGAATTCGCCATCATCCTGGGCCGGATCGAGACGCGGAACGATGCAAGCATCCTCGCAAGGCGCATCATCGAGGCGATCAACCGCCCCATCGGCTTCAACGGCCACAGCATGAGCGTCGGGGCCAGCATCGGCATCGCCCTCGAAAGCGGGGGCGCCCTCGATGCCGTGGCGCTGTTCAAGCGCTCGGATATGGCCCTGTATCAGGCGAAAGCCGCCGGGCGGAACACCCACCGCTTCCACGATCCGGCGGCCGATCCGGCGTCGACGCATCCGGGTCCCCTCAAGGCGGAGATGCAGGGCGCGATGAAGCGGGGTGGCTTCCTGCTGAACTACCAGCCCATCATAGACCTGGCGACGGGTACCATCGCGGGGTTCGAGGCCCTGATGCGGTGGCGCCATCCCCGCAGGGGCGAACTGGCGCCGAGCGAGTTCATTCCGCTGGCCGAGGAGAGCGGCCTCATCATCTCCCTCGGCGCCTGGGTCCTGAAGGAAGCCTGCCGGGAGGCGGCCGCGTGGCCCGACCACGTGCGGGTCGCGGTCAACGTCTCGGCGCTGCAATTCCAGCAGATCAGCATGGAAGAGACGGTCCTGCACGCCCTCGCGGCCTCGGGCCTGCCACCGCACCGCCTCGAACTCGAGATCACCGAGACAATCCTGATGCAGAAGACCGAAACGGTGAGCCGGACCATGCGGCGCCTGCGCAAACTCGGGGTCCGCATCGCCCTCGACGATTTTGGAACCGGGTATTCGAGCCTGAGCTACCTGCACAACTTCAGTTTCGACACCATCAAGATCGACCGGTCTTTCGTCGTCGGCATGTCGAATCCACGGACCGTCGCCATCACGCGCGCGATCGTGGCGCTGGCGGTGGATCTCGGAGCCCGGGTGACCGCCGAGGGCGTCGAGACGGAGGAGCAGTTGGCCTTCGTGCGGGCGGCGGGCTGCACCGATGTACAGGGTTTCCTGTTCCATCCGCCGCAACCGGCCAAGGATATCGCACGGTTGATCGAAGGCGGTCCGGTCCGGCTCGCCGCCTGACTGCGGTTGCGGGAGGCGTGCATCCGGTCGAACGCCCGGACCCCGCCTCTCGCTATCGAGTGCGCGATTTCAGCTTTCCTTGAAGCCGTACTCGGGCACACCGTCCTCGTTGTCGTAATATTTGTAGGGCAGGAACTTACCCGAGAGATTCATCTTCACCCGGTCGCCCTTGTTGTTCGGCTCACGCTCCATGGTCATGTTGAAGTCGATGGCCGACATGATGCCGTCGCCGAAATCCTCCTGGATCAGCTCCTTCCAGGTGGTACCGTAAACCATCACCAGTTCGTAGAAGCGGTAGATCAGGGGGTCAGTGGGGGGCATCTGCGGAATCGAGCCGCGATACGGTGCCTCGTTGAGCATCCGCTCCTCGGCCTGGGTGAGGCCGAACAGGGCCGCCGCCTTCGCCGCCTGTGCCTTCGGCAGCTTCATCTGCCCCATGCACGCGGCAGTGATCAGGATCGGCGAAATGCCACCGATTTCGGCCTGAATATGCTTCCAGGTCCAGCCCTTCTCGCGCTTGATGTCGAGGAGCTTCTCGGTGAGGTCTTCACGCTTCATACTCGTCTCCAGATTGTCGCGGTCGCAGCGCCGCGAGGGGCGGCATCCATGCGCGGACCAACCTGTCATCAAGGGTCATGCCACCGCGCCCACGGCCCGAACGGGGTGGAACGGGTCACCGGACCGACCCCTGGACTCTCCGGTCAGGCGACGGCGCCTGCGACGGGTGCCCGTCTCAATGCACTTCCGTCGCGCGCTTGACCTTCTGCTCGCGCTTGTAGGCCGTGATCGCCGAAGCGCAGGCGGGCGTGAGCTTCTTGATGTTCTCCCGGAAGCAGGCCTCCACCTCAGGACCACCCGGCGCGTGGTCGCCGCAATGCTCGAGGTAATCCCCCGTACAGGACCGCTTGAGAACTTCGCGGATCGCCGAGGGATCCGCTTGCGCGACGGTCGGAACCAGAAGGGGACCGAGAACGAGAAGTGTCTTCGTGAGGCGAGCCATGGGCGGAAACATCCTATGCGAGCCGATGGCACCAATCCGCCGGCCGGCAACGATCGATGAGTGAAACGGGACTGGCGGCTTCAGGCCTGAAGTACCGGGGCGCGATAGAAGGTGCCGCCGGTCTCACCGGTGAGTTCGACGACCCAGTTCCGCGTCGCATTGCGGCTCGGCGGCGCCGTCCAGCGGCAGGCCCGGGCCAGCCGATCGGCCAGTTGCATCGCGTCGGCGAGGAGCGAGGTTTCGAGGGTCTGGGGGGCACGCCAAACCATCGCGTCGGCGGATCTGATTTGGAGACGATACACGGGACACACTCCTCGGAACGCCGAGAAGCACAGGCCTGCTCAGCGGTGGAGAAGCTTCTTCTAGGGATCGGTCGGGAACGCAGCAATCGTGTGGCGTTGCCTCAACGGTCCATTCTGATCGCGATACATCCCAAACATGCGGTCCGCCTTCGCGGAGACGGATGAGCGGACCTCGACGAACCAGCGCTTGAAGCTCGCTTTCGGCGAAGCATCCCGGGCAGGACCTGCACCAGCGACCACGATGCACAGGCGGAACTTGCCCGGCGTCATCCCGAACGCCTCCCGGAAACTGCGATTGGCGTGGCTCGCACTGGTGAAGCCGGTGGTCCAGGCGACCTCCCGGATGGAACGCACGTCGTCCCCACGGGACAGGGCCCGGCGCATCGGGTGGAGCCGGCGATGCCGCACCCGAGTCGCGACGCCGCCGAGGGGCTCGAACATGCGGTAGAGCACGCTGCGCGACACACCCGTCCGCAACGCGATCAACTCGGCGGTGAGATCGAGGCGAGCGGGGTTCGCTTCGATGGAGCCGGGCATTTGGCTGCGCTTTGCTGCATCAAAAAGCGGCATGCCGCTCACGTTTCCAGCACTGACTCCCAGTGTCGTGCCAAGCAGGGCGCCTAAGGTCGCGGTGGCGGTCGCCTCCGTCCGGTCTCCCGTGGTCGCACCAGTGCGCGCCAGAGATTGTAGAAGATCCCGAAACAGGGCGTTCCCGCTCGCTGGCAGCACCAAGCCGTGGAGATTGATGAACGGCGACACCATTCCGCGCACATCCTTGGCAGCTCCCCCGCGCCGCACGCGTCATGCGCAACACCGTCGCTCTGGAAGACGGCTTTCCCCTGATCCAGCCCGATGGCGTGTCGCGCCTCGACCCTGTCGATCCTCGCACCTCCGAACGCATCGACGTGTTCCGGGGGTCGCAATCGGCGCTGTTCGGCAACTATTCCACCGGCGGCGCCATCGCCCTGCGCACCCGGACGGGCCGCGAGATCGACGGCTACGAAGTCGGCACCGACCCCGGACAACCACTACGGGCTGGCGCGGCTCGGCTACGAGCAGGCCGGTGGCCCATTCAATGGGTTCGGAACGTTCGTCGAGGCCGTGGCCCAGGACGGGGCCTTCCGCGACAGCGCCGATCTGCTGACGACCCCCAGGCGACATGATCCTCAACGCCAGCGTGCCTTACGCCGTCGATCTGCCCGGCCCGTATGCCAAGCGAGTCATCCTCTATCTCGAAGCCCGCAACCTCCTCGACCGCACCTACGCGGCCTCGGCCCAGAACCTCGCCAACAGCGTCGATCCCCGAACCTGCCTGCAGAACGCGGCCGCGGTGCTCGCCGCCACGCCCGGCTCGCTCCTCGCCGGTGCCCCACGCAACATCGGCAGTGGGATGAAGCTGGCGTTCTGAACGCGGTCGTCAGGAGATCCCTCGGCATCGACGTGCCAGGTAGACCGACCGGTGAAATTCAGGGGCACGGTGGGGGCGCGCATCGTTGGATGGTTATCTGATCGAAACCACCGGCCGGTGAACGTCGCGTTCGGCCAATCAAGAGTTATCCACCGCTGGCGTCACCTGGGCGATGCATAAATGCATCGGCGACACCGAAAACCGAGCCGATGACGATGTAGGGAAACCTCCGCCTTGAGGCGGGCGAGAGCTTTTTTCCTGGGCGAATACGCTCGTTCCAGTCACGAAACCGCTGTACCGGTCCCGGGCATATCGAGCCGACTCGGTGCAGGCCGCCGCACCGGGATCCGCTCTGGTATCGCGCGGACGCACGTTGCGCCGGCAGAACCGGCGCCCCCGTCGCAGCCGCCATTCAGAGGCCGCGCATGGAGGAGGGCATAGGCCCGGACGAGGCATGATTTTGTATTTTGGATTTGGAATAGATCCAGAACATAGCGCTTGCAGCGCTCGGCAGCCATGGCCAATGAAAAGAGTGCGCCGATGCCTAAAGTAGAACTATTCCAATCCGGCGCAGGCGTTCATCGAGTTCCAGTGCGAGTCAGAAATCCCGTGGATAACGTTCCTGCGAAGTCTTGCGAGATGCGGATGCAACCGAGCGGTCAACGCTTGATTGTCTTGGTGTTGCTTTCGAGCGTCGCCATGAGCGGCCTGTCCGCCGGCGGGGCTTCTGCTCAGCCCGCTGCCCAGACCGTGACGCTCGATACCCTGTCCGTCGAGGGGGTTGGCCGCGGGCCGGCCGTCGCCGGAACCGATCCGGGGGGCGCCCTCGGAGCCGTGCCGGGTTACGTCGCCTCTCGCAGCGTGGTCGCCACGAAGACCGACACGCCGATCCTGGAGACGGCGCAATCGGTCTCGGTGATCGGGCGCAAGCAGATCGAGGACGCCAACGCGCTGACCATCAACCAAGCGCTGCGCTACACGCCCGGCGTCACCACGGAGCAACGCGGCGGGGCCGGCTCGACCCGCCTCGAGCAGTTCCTCATTCGCGGCTTCAACGCTCCGGTCTTCCTCGACGGCATGGCGCTGCTCGGTGGGCGCGATGCCAACGCCAGTGTCGATCCCTACCGCTTGGAGCGCATCGACGTCATCAAGGGCCCGGCTTCGGTGCTCTACGGCCAGTCGGGTCCGGGCGGCATCGTCAACCTCGTCTCGAAGGTGCCGCGCTTCGTGGAGCACGGCGAGATCTTCGTGCAGGGCGGGGGATTCAACGAAGTCCGCGGCGGCGTCGATGTCGGCGGCCCAATCCATTCCGACGTGCCCGGTCTCGCCGACCAGTTCGCCTATCGCATCGTCGGTTTCGGCTGGAACGGCGACGGCCCCGTGGACACGACACGCGTCGAGCGTGTGCTCATCAACCCGAGCGTGACGTGGCGCCCGTCCTCCGATACCTCTCTGACCATCATCGGCAACTACCAACGCGATCCGTTCTCGGGATTCTACGGCGGCTTCCCGGCGGTCGGCACGGTGTTCCCGCGCAACTTCGGCAGCGGCGTCATCGGTCGCCTGCCCGTCAACTTCTACGACGGCGACCGCAACATCGAGCGCTCCGACCGCACCCAGGCCTCCATCGAGTACCTGTTCGACCACCGCGTGAACGAGAACCTCCGGTTCCACTCCGCCGGCCGGTACCTGCGCACGCAGGGCGACTACCGCAGCGTCTACAGCGCCTTCAGCCCCCTCAACGGGCCCTTCGCGTCCGGCCCGCTGTTGCCGCGCGCGGTCATCGGCACACAGGTCGATGCCGAAGCCTACACCATGGACACCAACGCGGTGATGACCTTCGACACGGGCTTCCTCGCCCATACGGCCTTGGTGGGCGTCGACCACCGTACCTTCAGCACCCGGACCCTCGGGACGCCGTTCCCGACGGCGCCGAGCCTCAACGCCCTCGCGCCGGACTACGCGATGAACATCGCGTTTCCGGCCTTCAACACCGCATCGCGTGTCGATGCGCAGCAGACCGGCGTCTACTTCCAGGACCAAGCGAAGTTCGACCGTCTCGTCCTCACGTTGGGCGGACGCTACGATGTCGCGAGCCAGACCGGTCCGACCCGATCCTTCAACCTCGCGGCGAACACCAGCACGCTGACGCTCCAGGATGCGCCGGCCGACGCCTTCACCGGCCGGGCGAGCCTGCTCTACCTGTTCGATTCCGGCGTGGCCCCGTACGTCTCCTACAGTCAGGCCTTCGAGCCCATCGTCGCAGGTCGCGTCTTCGACACCGCCTTCGGCAGCGTCGGTCGTATCCCCGACCCGCAACTGAGCGACCAGTACGAGGCCGGCATCAAGTATCAGCCCCCCGGGACCGACATCCTGCTCACCGCGGCGGCCTTCGACATCCGCCAGTCGAACCGGACCACAGCCGACACGACCCTCGGCCGTCCCTCCGGCTTCGTCCTGCAGACCGGGCAGGTCGGCGTGCAGGGCTTCGAGTTCGAGGCACGGGCGAACCTCGCCGAAGGTCTCAGCCTCATCGGCGGCTTCTCGGTTCTCGACGCCGTCAACGTACGTGACGACGGAAGGACTCTGAACGACCTAACCCAGCAGAACGTGGCCCTCGAAGGCCGCCGTCCCGTGCTGGTGCCGGACAAGACCGCCTCGCTGCTGGCCACCTACCGCTTCCTCGACGGGCCGCTGCTCGGCCTCGAGATCGGCGGCGGCGTGCGCTACCTCGGACCGTCCTGGGGCGACGCCGCCAACACCTTCAAGGTGCCCGAGAGCGTGCTGGTGGATGCGACGGCCTCCTACGACCTGAAGTATCTCGATCCCTCGCTCCAGGGCTTCTCCATGCAGGTCAACGCCACCAACCTCCTCGACGAGCGCTACGTCAGTGGGTGTAACGGCTACACGAGCTGCTATTACGGCCTGCCGCGCACGGTCTACGCGACCCTGCGCTACCGCTGGTAAGGTTCAGGGAGCCGGACATGAAGAACGGCTTTCGCCAATCCATGGCCTGGCTGCACACCTGGGCCGGCCTCATCGTCGGCTGGGTGCTGCTGGCGGTCTTCGTGACCGGCACGGCGAGCTACTACCGGGCCGACATCTCGCGCTGGATGCGGCCCGAACTGCAGCATGTTTCGGCGGCCACCGATCCGGCCGCTTTGGCGAAGGCCGCCGAGATCGGCGTCGCCTACATGACCGAGCACGCGCCGAACGCCCGGACCTGGTTCATCGGCCTGCCCCGGGCCGAGAGCCCCGTCCTTGATCTGTTCTGGCGCACGAAGCCCGGCACGCCACCGGGCCATGCCGTCCTCGACCCGGTGACCGGTGCCCCGGCCCTCATGCGGGACACCAAGGGCGGCGATTTCCTCTACCGATTCCACTTCGAACTGCACATGCCGCCCCTCTGGGGCCGCTGGATCGTCGGCATCTGCGCGATGATCATGCTGGTGGCCATCGTGTCCGGCATCGTCACCCATCGGCGGATCTTCGCGGATTTCTTCACCCTGCGGCGGGACAAGTCGGCCCAGCGCGGCTGGCTCGACGCCCACAACGTCACCGGCGTGCTCGCCCTGCCGTTTCACCTCATGATCACCTACACGGGCATCGTCACCCTCGCGCTGATGTACATGCCGTGGGGCGTGACCACCGCGTATCGCGGCGACAATCAGGCCTTCTACGCCGAGAGCGGACAGATCACGGCGCAACGCCCAGCCGCCGGGCGCCCCGGACAGCTCGCACCCGTCGGACCGATGGTGACCCGGGCGACGGCACTCGTCTCCGAGCCCCTCGAACGCCTCTCCGTCATCAACCCGAAGGACGCCAACGCCACCGTGGTGGCGGTGTTCGAGGAGCCGCACGGCCTGTCGCACGCGCATCCGCAGGTCGCCTTCGACGGCACGACGGGGGCCGTCGTGGAGGTCCTGCAGGGTGGTCTCAAGCCAGCAGCCGAGACCTTCACCACCATGGTCGGCCTGCACGAGGCGCATTTCGCCGGCACGGCCCTGCGCATTCTATTCTTCGTCTGCGGCCTCATGGGCAGCGCCATGGTGGCGACGGGTCTGATCCTGTGGTCGGTGGCGCGCCTGCCGAAGCCCGGCACGCAGCCGTTCCTCGGCTTGCGTCTCGTCCAGGCCCTCAACATCGGCACCGTCGCGGGCCTGCCGGGGGGCATCGCCGCCTACTTCCTCGCCAACCGTCTCCTGCCCGTCGGGTTGGTCGGCCGGGCCGATTGGGAGGTCTACGCCTTCTTCGGCACCTGGGCGCTCGCCATCCTGCTTCCCCTCGCCCGGCCGCAGCGAAGGGCTTGGGTCGAGGCGATGGCGGTGCTGGCGATGCTCACCCTCGCGGTGCCGGTGATCGACGTCGCCACCATGCCCGCGCACCCTCTCCGCGCGGGGACGGGCGATGCCGCGCTCTTCCTGTGGTTCGACGGCGTTCTGCTGGCGCTCGCCGCCCTGTTCGCCCACTGCGCCCGCAAGGTCGGACGTTACCAGGGGCCACGTGCGAACCGGCGCACCGCCACCGTGCAGGCGCCCCGCTCGACGATCGCACCCGCCGGACACCAAGCCGCCGAGCGTCACGCTGCCATGACCTGATCCGCGTCAGGACCTGATCCGCGTTAGGCCGTGGTCAAGCTCGGTGCCCGCCGCGCCGTGGTCTCGCGCAAGGAGCGGTCGGCGTAGGTGCCCTTCAGGGCCGCACGGCCGCCATGGTCGAACAGGTCGAGCATCAGCGCGCTGTGAATGAAGGCGAGTTGGCTGAACGCCTGCGGGAAGTTCCCGAGGAACGTCCCGTCCTCCGCCACCTCCTCGGCGTAGAGCCCGACATCGTTCTGAAGGGCGCGCAGGGCCTCGAAGCGGGTCCGGGCCTCGCCGTCGCGCCCGAGCCAAAGCAGGGCGTCGACGAGCCAGAACGCGCAGATCACGAACGTGCCCTCATGCCCCGGCAGCCCGTCGTCGGTCTTGTAACGGTACACCAGATGATCGTGCCCGAGGCGGGCGATGATTTCGTCGACGGTGCGGGCGAACACCGCCTCGTCCACGGGAAAACCCACCATGGGGGCGATGAGGAGCGCGGCATCGACATCGTCGCTGCCGATGAACTGCGGATAGTAACCCGCCGCGTGAACCGCCTTTCCGTTGACGCAGGCGACGATCCGGTCGCGCTCACGACACCAGTCCGGCCGCTCGCCGAAAAGACGGATCGCCCGGTCGAGGGCGACCCAGTTCATGATCGCGGCATGGAGGTAGCGTTGCTCCGGCTTGCGCGGCTCCCACAGGCCGGCATCGGGCTCGTTCCAATGCGCGGCCGAGAAGTCGGCGAGTTTCGCGCCGTGCGCCCGCATCGACCCGCTCAGGGTGCCGCCGAGGCGCTCGTAGAGATAGATGAGATCGAGCACCTGACCGTAGGCGTCGCTCTGGTGCTGCTCGGCCGCCTCGTTGCCATGGCGCACGGGCGCACTGCCGCGCCAGCCCTCGAAATGCGTGATGGTGCGCTCGGTGAGATCCGCCTCGCCGGCGATGCTATAGAGCGGCGCGAGGGCGCCGGTGTTGCGGTCGGCCAGATCGGCCACGAAGCCGAAGAACGCCTCCGCCTCTCCGATCATGCCGAACTTCTTCAGGACGTAGAACGACAGGCACGCGTCGCGGATCCAGCAGAAGCGGTAATCCCAGTTGCGAATGCCGCCGATCTCTTCCGGCAGCGAGGTCGTGGCCGCCGCCACGATGGCGCCGGTGGGCTCGTAGGTCAGGGCCTTGAGGACCAGGGCGGAGCGGATGAGTTCATCGGCGAGCGGCCCACGATAGGCCGCGTCCTCCGTCCACAACGACCAGGCCCGACGTGTCTCCTGCAGCAGGTCGCGCAGCTTCGGCAGGGCAGCCGGGGTTGCATGGAGATAGAGCGCGAAGCCGACATCTTGGCCGCCCTCCACGGTGAAGCGGGCCACCGCGATGCCGTCCTCGACGGTGAACGCCGCATCGGACACGAGATGGGGGTGATCCGGGGCAGTCACCTGGCCGTCCGTAATCATCAGATCCGCGAAACTCTCCGCGAATCCGTCGAGGGGGCGGTAGAGCGCCACCATCGGGACGGCGCCGGACACACCGGTGACGAGGCGCACGAGGCGGGGGCGGTCCACGCCGGCCTGCCTCGGAACCATGAAGTCGTGCACGGTGACGAGGCCGCTCGGGGTGGTGAACGTCGTTTCCAGGATGTTGGTGCGGCTCACGTACTGCCGCGCCGTCTCGAATCGCTCCGCTGGCTGAAGGGTGAAGTATCCGCCGCGCGTCCGGTCGAGGAGCCGCGAAAAGGTCGGGTCCGCGTCGAAGCGTTCGAGGCAGGCCCAGTCGATACCGCCATCGCGGGCGACGAGGGCACAGCCCTCGCAGTTTCCGATGAGGGCATAGGCCTCGATGGGCTGGTAGGGCCGGTCGCCGAACGCTGTCATGGGGATCCTGTGCGGGGCACTGCTCGGCGGCCGCCCGCTCTGTGGAAATGTGGGATGCGGAACACCGGTTCAGTCAGGCGGTGAGACGGAACGCCGGTTCGAGCAGCCCGCGTGCACCGATGCCGACGAGGAGCGTCCGGCCGTGCTCCGGGTCTGCGGCACGCTCCGCCTCGTCCAGGCCCTCGTAGGCCGAGGTCACCAAAAGCTGGTCGAGGTCGCGCCCGGCGAAGGTCGGGCAGGTCGGCTGGCGCGGCGGCACCGGAACGGTGCGGATGCGGTCTCCCGCCGGGCTATAGGCGTCGAGGCAGGCAGCACCGAAGCGCGCCGTCCAGATCACCCCGTCCGCGTCCACCGCCGCCCCGTCGATGCCACCCGGGCCGTCGCCGTGGTGGTAATGGGTGTCCGGCTCCCCCACCGGAATACCGGTGGCGGGATCGACGGCGACGCGCCGAAGCACGCCCTCCATTGTATCGACGAAGTATCCGACCCGGCCATCGGGCGAGAACGCGATGCCGTTCGGGATCGTGATCCCGGAATACAACCGCGTCACCCGGGTGCCGGCGACGTGATAGATCGCGCCGCGCCCTCGCTCGGCGTCGCGTCCCATGGTGCCGATCCAGAGGGCACCGCTCGGGTGCACGCGGCCGTCATTGGCACGGGTGGACGGATCGTCGTCCTCAAGGGCGCAGTGACGCGTCAGACGGCCATCTAAGAGCGTGCGGACATAGAGACCGTCCTCACCCGCCAGGAGGTGGCGCGCTCCGTCGATGGCGGCGATGTGGCTGGCCATGAACGGCAGGTCGTGGACGCGTACGGGCCCGGCCCCCTCCCCGAGGGGCATTTCGAACAGGCGTCGGTCCAGGATATCGACCCACCAGGCCGTATCCGTTGCCGGGTCGTAGCTCGGCCCCTCGCCGAGATGGCACCGGGGGGCGTCGAGAACACGGATCGTCGGTTCGGTCGTCACCCGCATCTCCCGCTGTGATCGGCGGTCGATGACGCCCGCATGGGGGCAAAAGTTCCTTTCGGATCAACGCCAAAGGCCGATCGGTTGTGCTTATCCGCGCACGTTTGAGGCGCGCGGAAAATCCTTCCCCCCCGCGCATCGACCTATCCCCCCTGCAGAACCGGCGACCCCCTGTGTGGCCAGGCGGCACGCCTGACAGATCCAGCGGTTCGTGAAGTTCAACGGGCGGGCACCATGATTTCGTAAGGACTTCGTCAAGACTTGGACATTATTGCCGGTCACATGCACGGCCGGCCGCCGCAACGATCCACCGGATCGAACGGGCCGATATCGAACGCGCCCTTCCCCGTCGTTTTCCACACCCTGCATCGGGGCCGGCCCCGTGCCGGCTCGGCGGCCATCATAGGATCTGAACCGTGAGCTTCACCGTCCACGCGCGGATTTCGCTGCGCGCGCTCTCGTACCAGCACGGTTCGATCGTCAGTGCCCTCGAGCAGGGGCTGTCCCTCCTCACCGCCGGCATGTCGGATGTCCGCATCGTCGATGCGAGTGGGCGGAGCCACAACCCGACGGCTCTCTACGCTGCGCTGTTCGGCCCCCGCTCCGCCGCCGCCGTTGCGACCGTCGAGGCCGAACCGTTGGTCCTGCCCCTGGCCGCCTGAAACCGGGCGTTTCCGTCACGGTCGACGACGGGGCCGACCTCGTGGAAGGATGCGGGCGGTCCGGTCTCCGTCGCGCGCGACACCGGCCCGGGGAAGCGATTTCGGCCCGGAGGTCTCGTGACGGAGGACGTCCATCCCTACGATCTCGCCATCATCGGCGGTGGGGTGAATGGCTGCGGTATCGCGCGGGACGCAGCGGGGCGCGGCGCGCGCGTCGTACTCTTCGAGCAGGGCGATCTCGCGGGCGCCACCTCGTCGGCCTCGACGAAACTCGTCCACGGCGGCTTGCGCTACCTCGAACAGGGTGCTTTCCGGCTCGTCCGCGAGGCGCTGATCGAGCGCGAGATTCTGTGGGGCATGGCCCCGCACATCATTCGCCCCTTGCGGTTCGTCCTGCCGCAGACGGCAGAGCAGCGCCCGGCCTGGCTCCTGCGCCTCGGGCTCTTCCTGTACGACCATCTCGGCGGCCGCCGTGACCTGCCCCCGACCCGCGCCTTCGACCTCGCCCGCGATCCCGCCGGATCGCCCCTGCGGGCCGGACCGTCGCGGGCATTCGAGTATTCCGATTGCTGGGTCGACGATGCCCGGCTCGTCGTTCTGAATGCCCTGGATGCCGCCGAGCGCGGTGCCGCGATCCACACCCGCACGAAAGTGATGCGGGCGCGCCGGACGAACGGTCTCTGGGAGATCGAGACGGGGGCGGCCGGAGGAAACGCCGTCGTGCGTGCCCGGGTGCTCGTCAACGCCGCCGGCCCCTGGGTCGCGGACGTGCTGTCGGGGATCGTCGGCCGCACCACGCGGGCCGCCATCCGCCTCGTCCAGGGCAGCCATATCGTGGTACCGGCCCTGTTCACCCATGACCGCGCCTACCTGTTCCAGAACGGCGATGGGCGCATCGTCTTCGCGATACCCTACGAGGGGGATTTCACCCTCATCGGCACCACCGACCGCGACTATGCCGGCGACCCGGCCCAGGTCGCGGCGGGCCCCGAGGAGATCGCCTATCTCTGCGATGCGGCGAGCCGGTGGTTTCGCGCACCCGTACGACCGGAGCACGTGGTCCGGAGCTTCTCGGGGGTGCGCCCGCTCCACGACGATGGGGCCGGCGCGGCCCAGGCGGCCACGCGCGATTACAGACTCGACCTCGATGCACCGGATGGCGAAGCGCCGCTGCTGTCGGTGTTCGGCGGAAAGATCACCACCTATCGGCGCCTCGCCGAGCACGCCCTCGACCGGTTGAAGACTCACCTCCCCGCTGCCCTGGCGCCGCCCTGGACAGCTGGAAGCACGCTTCCGGGCGGTGATTTCTCACGCGACGGGATGCCGACCCTGGTCGCAAGGCTTCGGGGCGCGGCGCCCTGGCTCGCCCCGGGGCATGCAGCGCGGCTGGGAGGGGCCTATGGGACCCGCGCGAGGGAAATTCTCGGGACCGCCACCGCTCCAGCCGGCCTCGGCGAAGTCTTCGGCGCCGACCTGACGCGGGTCGAAGTCGACTACCTCGTGCGGGTCGAATGGGCGCGCACCGCCGAGGACATCCTCTGGCGACGCTCGAAGCTCGGATTGCGCGTCCGGCCGTCCGAGGTTGCCACCCTCGACGCCTATCTCCACCGTGTCGCCAGCGCGGCCTGACGCCGATCGGAGGCTCGCCCATGCCCACTTTCGTCCTCTCCATCGACCAGGGCACCACCTCGACGCGGGCGATGCTGTTCCGGCCCGATCTTTCGGTGGCCGGGATCGCACAGGCCGAGATCGCCCAATCCTATCCGGCCCCGGGCTGGGTCGAACACGATCCAGAGGGCATCTGGGCGAGCGTGCTCACCACCGTCCGGGCGGTGCTGGCCCGCGCCGGGGTGACGGCGGCGTCCGTCGCCGCCCTCGGAATCACCAACCAGCGCGAGACGACGCTGATCTGGGACCGCGCCACCGGTGCGCCGATCCATCCGGCCCTCGTGTGGCAGGACCGGCGCACGGCCGACGCTTGCGCGCGCCTGAAGGCCGAGGGGCACGAGCCCCTGGTCACCGCCCGCAGCGGCCTCATCCTCGACCCCTACTTTTCGGCCACCAAGATCGCCTGGCTCCTCGACACGGTGCCGGGCGCCCGCGCCGGCGCCGAGCGCGGCGAACTGGCCTTCGGTACGGTGGATTCCTGGTTGCTGTGGCGCCTCACCGGCGGCCTTCACGCCACCGACGCCACGAACGCCGCCCGAACCGCCCTGTTCGACATCCATCGCGGGACCTGGGACGACGATCTCTTGGGCCTGTTCGGCATTCCCCGCGCCCTGCTGCCGGAGGTGCGCGACTGCGCCGGGGATTTCGGCAGCACGCGGGCCGACCTGTTCGGCGCCGCGATCCCCATCCGGGGGGTCGCGGGGGATCAGCAGGCGGCAACCATCGGGCAAGCCTGCTTCACCCCCGGCATGGTCAAGGCCACCTACGGAACCGGGTGCTTCGCCCTTCTCAACACCGGCGCGGAGCCCCGCGCCTCCACCAACCGCCTCCTCACCACCATCGCCTATCAGTTCGCCGGTCGGCGCACCTACGCCCTCGAAGGCTCGATCTTCGTGGCCGGCGCCGCGATCCAGTGGCTGCGCGACGGGCTGGGAGTGATTCGTGACGCGGCCGAGAGCGGCCCCCTCGCCGCAAGGGCCGACCCGGCCTCCGAGATCTATCTCGTGCCGGCCTTCGTCGGCCTCGGCGCACCGCATTGGGAGCCAGACGTGCGCGGCGCCCTGTTCGGCCTCGTCCGCGACACGGGCCCGAAGGACCTCGCACGCGCCGCCCTCGAGAGCGTCTGCTACCAGACCCACGATCTCCTCGCGGCCATGCGGGCCGACTGGCCGCACGCGGAAACCGGAACAGTCCTGCGCGCCGATGGCGGAATGGCCGCCTCCGACTGGACCATGCAGCGCCTCGCGGACCTCCTCGGCCTACCCGTCGACCGGCCGGTGGTGCGCGAGACCACTGCGCTGGGGGCCGCCTACCTCGCCGGATGGCACGCCGGCCTGTATCCGGAACCCGACGACTTCGCCGGCCTCTGGCACCTGGACCGCCGCTTCACTCCCGCCATGCCGCACGCCGACCGTTCCGTGCGCCTCGATGGCTGGCATCGGGCCGTGCGGGCCCTGCGCGGCATGCGGGCGCCCCTGGAGGCGGTCGAAGGCCCCCTGCCCTGAAGGATCTCCGTCGAACGCCCCGACGCACGCCGACCGCGACGTCGTCGACAGATGGCTCACCGGAACTGGCGACGGGCCCCGTAGCTCCGTTCGCGCCCGGCACCCGGGCGATCGCCGTGATGCGCAACGCAATCCGCGACGGTCAGGCGGTGGCGCCGTAGACCTTGTCGGCGCGGGCTTCGAAAGCATCCGTGAACTTGCGAAAAGCCCGATCGAACATCGTGCCCATGAGGAGGCCGAGGGTCCGGCTCTTGAATTCATAGGTGATGAAGAAGTCGACGTTGCACCCACGCCCGTCCGCCTCCTTGAACAACCAGCGGTTCTCGAGGTGGCGGAACGGGCCGTCGATGTATTCGGCAATGATCTTCAGGTTCGCCGGATCGAGGGTCACCCGGGTTGTGAAGCGCTCGCGGATCGCCTTGTAGCCGACCCCCATCTCGGCCACGAGAATCTCGGTGCCGTTCTCACCCGACTGCCGACGCAGGACGCGTAAGGATTCGCACAGCGGCAGGAACTCGGGGTAGCGCTCCACATCGGCGACGAGGTCGTACATCGCGCGCGGGCTGTGCCGCACGAGGCGGTCGATACGAAAAGACGGCATGCGGGGCTTCTACAGCATCGGTCCGGAGGGTGGGAACCGGTTTTCCGGCCGATGCGTCAAGCGTGCACCGTCTCCGGCGCGAAGCGGGCAAGCCGCGCAGCCTTCAAACGAGCGAAGTCTTCGCCGGCATGATGGGAGGAGCGGGTCAGGGGTGTCGCCGAGACGAGGAGGAAGCCCTTGGCATAGGCCGTGGTCTCCAAGCCCTTGAACTCGTCGGGCGGCACGAAACGGACCACCTCATGATGCTTCTTCGTCGGCTGGAGGTACTGACCGATGGTGAGGAAGTCGACGTCGGCCGAGCGCAGATCGTCCATGAGTTGAACCACCTCGTTCCGCTCTTCGCCAAGACCGACCATGATGCCGGACTTGGTGAAGATCGTCGGGTCAAGCTCCTTCACCCGCTGCAGCAGGCGCACGGAATGGAAGTAGCGGGCTCCGGGGCGGACGGTGAGGTAATTGCCCGGCACCGTCTCCATGTTGTGGTTGAACACGTCGGGCCGCGCCGCGACCACGACCTCCAGGGCGCCGTCCTTGCGCAGAAAATCGGGTGTCAGGATCTCGATGGTGGTGGAGGGGCTCATCCGCCGGATCGCCCGGATCGTGCGGGCGAAATGCTCGGCGCCGCCATCGGTCAGGTCATCCCGGTCGACCGAGGTGACGACGACGTGGTGAAGCCCGAGCTTGGCCACGGAATCCGCGAGCTTCTCGGGCTCGTCGGCGTCGAGACCCTTCGGCAGGCCGGTGCGAACGTTGCAGAACGAACAAGCCCGCGTGCAGGTGTCGCCCATGATCATGAAGGTGGCGTGGCGCTTCTCCCAGCACTCGCCGATGTTGGGGCAGCCGGCTTCCTCGCACACGGTGACGAGGCCGTGCTCGTGGACGATGCGGCTCGTCTCGGCCCAGCCGGGGGAACCGGGGGCCCGGACGCGAATCCAGTCCGGCTTGCGCTGGATCGGCTTGTCGGGCCGGTGCGCCTTTTCCGGGTGCCGGGGGCGCTGATCGTTGCGCAGGAGATCGAGAACGACGGCCATCTCACACCAACAGGGTGCGCCCGCGACGGCGGGTGCCACAGACCAGACTTAAGGGGTCGCCGGGTCGATCGCAAACCGAGCCCGGGGGGTTCGCAAACGCCCGGGCCGATCTGTCAGTCGCGCTTGTCTGCACAATCCGTGCGCATATCGCCGGCGATCGGGGGAACCGACCACGGGCGAACCCGTTACAGACCGCGTTTCCGCGGCGATGAGCGCTGCGAGCTACCCCAGAAGGTTAACCCCATGGCCCTGAAGACCATTTTCGCCGCTGCCCTCGTGGCGGCGCTGCCGACGCTCGCCTCCGCCCAGGAGACGGTGAAGCCGGCCGTGCCCGTCGCGACCACCGGCGGCATGACCATGGCCGACAAGGCCAGCGTGAAGGTCACCTACGTGACCGCGCAGCCCGCCGACGTGATGTCGTCGAAGCTCATCGGCCTCAACGTCTACAACAACGCCAACGAGACCGTGGGTGAGATCGAGGATCTGGTGATCGTCGACGGCAAGACCGTGAGCGCCGTGATTCTCGGCGTCGGCGGCTTCCTCGGCATGGGCGAGCGCTACGTCTCGGTCAGCCCGTCGAGCATCACCCTGGCGAAGAAGGAAAACACCCTTCGCGCCCTCATCGACACCGACAAGGACACGCTCAAGTCCGCCCCGGCCTTCGAGTATTCGAAGAAGAAGTAAGTCTTTCGGCGCCTCAAGCGCCGTCGTTCAACCGTTCAAGGCCGTTCATGCTAGCGCATGGACGGCCTTTCGTTTTGCCGAATCAGGAGTGGATCACTTTGCCGTAAGCGTCGAGCACGCTCTCGTGCATCATTTCCGATAAGGTCGGGTGCGGGAAGACCGTGTGCATCAGATCTTCTTCCGTGGTCTCGAGATTCATCGCGACGACGTAGCCCTGGATGAGCTCGGTGACTTCGGCACCGACCATGTGGGCGCCGAGCAACTGGCCGGTCTTCGCGTCGAACACCGTCTTCACCAGACCGTCCGGCTCGCCCAGCGCAATGGCCTTGCCGTTGCCCGCGAACGGGAAGCGGCCGACCTTGACGGCGAATCCCAGCTCCTTCGCCTTGGCCTCCGTGAGGCCAACGGAGGCGATCTGTGGCTGGCAATAGGTACAGCCGGGGATCTTCGCCTTGTCCATGGCATGGGTCGGCAGGCCTTTGATGGTCTCGACGCAGAGCACGCCCTCGTGCTCTGCCTTGTGGGCGAGCATCGGCGGCCCGGCGACGTCGCCGATGGCGTAGAGGCCGGGCACGTTGGTCTGGCCCAAGCCATCCGTGACCACGATCCCACGATCGATACCGACGCCGAGTGCTTCCAGGCCGAGCCCCTCGATGTTGCCGACGACACCCACCGCCGAGATGAGCTTCTCGGCCGTGAGCTGCTGGCTCTTGCCGTCACCGGTCTCGATGGTGGCGGTGACCGCGTCAGCGGATTTCTCCACCTTCGTCACCTTGGCACCCGTGAGGATCTTGATGCCCTGTTTCTCGAAGCGCTTACGGGCGAGGCCAGCGATCTCGGCATCCTCGACGGGGAGGATCTGCGGCAGCAGTTCGATCACCGTGACCTCGGCGCCCATGGTGCGGTAGAACGAGGCGAACTCGATGCCGATGGCGCCCGAGCCCATGACGAGAAGCGACTTCGGCATCGCCTCCGGCACCATGGCCTCGTAGTAGGTCCAGATCTGGTGTCTGTCCGGCTCGATGCCCGGGATCGCACGGGGCCGCGCTCCGGTCGCGACGATGATGTGCTTGGCCGAATACGAACCGGCGGCGAGCGCCCCCTTCGGGGCTGGCGCGCGGGCGGTCTCCTTCACCGTCACCTTGCCGGGCGCGTTGCCCTTGGCCGCCGCCGCGATGGTGGCCTCGCCCCAGATCACGTCGACCTTGTTCTTCTTGAGCAGCATGCCGACGCCGCCGTTGAGGCGCGTCGAGACCGCGCGCGAGCGCTTGACGATGGCGGCCGTATCGAACCCGACCTTCTCCGCCGACAGGCCGTAATCGGAGGCGTGCTGCATGTAATGGTAGATCTCGGCCGAACGCAGCAGGGCCTTGGTCGGGATGCAGCCCCAGTTCAGGCAGATGCCGCCGAGGTGCTCGCGGTCGATCACCGCCGTCTTAAACCCGAGTTGCGCCGCCCGGATCGCCGCGACGTAGCCGCCGGGGCCCGCGCCGATGACGAGGATGTCGTAGGTGTCGGCCATTGTGCGCTCCTACGCCCCTCCCCTCTGCGGGAATGGGCCGGGGTTGATTCAGGTGAGGCGGACTTAGCTCAGACCAGCATGCCCATCGGGCTCTCGATCAGGCTCTTGAACGCCGAGATCAGCTCCGCCCCCAAGGCACCGTCGAGCACCCGGTGGTCGCAGGACAGTGTCGCGGTCATCACCTGCGCCACGGCCGGCTGGCCGTCCTTCACCACGATGCGCTTCTCGCCCGCACCGACAGCGAGGATCGAGGATTGCGGCGGGTTGATCACCGCCGTGAAGTGCTTGATGCCGAACATGCCGAGATTGGACACCGAGGTGACGCCGCCCTGGTACTCCTCGGGCTTGAGCTTCTTGGCCCGCGCGCGGCCCGCGAAATCCTTCATCTCGTTGGAGATGGTGGAGAGCGTCTTCTGGTCGGCCTTACGAATCACCGGCGTGAACAAACCGCCGTCGATGGCGACCGCCACGCCGACCTCGGCGTTGTCGAACCGCAGGATGCGGTCCTCGGCCCAGACGGCGTTGGCGGCCGGCACGCGCATGAGCGCGAGGCCCATGGCCTTGATGACGAAGTCGTTGACGGAGAGCTTGAACAGCGGCTTGGCGTCCTTGCCCTGGCCGGCGCTCCTGTTGAGCTGCTCGCGCAGGGTCATCAGGGCGTCGAGCTCGCAATCCACCGTGAGGTAGAAGTGCGGAGCCACCTGCGTCGCCTCGGTGAGGCGCTTGGCGATGGTCTTGCGCATGCCGTCCAGCGGCACTTCTTCGTAGGTGCCCTTGGCGTAGAAGCCGCGCACCTGATCGACGGACAGGCCGGCCGGGCTCGCGGCCTTGGCGGGCGCAGAGGCAGCCTTCGGAGCTTCGGCGGGGGCCGGCGCTTCCTTGGATGCCGTGCCCTTGGTCTGCGCGGGGCCGGCGGCCTTGGCGGCGCGGACATCGCGCTCGATCACGCGGCCGCGCGGGCCGGAGCCCGTCACGGCGGCGAGGTCGATGCCCTCCTGCTTGGCGATGCGGCGGGCGAGCGGCGAGGCGAAGACGCGGGCCCCCTCCCCCTGGGTGGCGGCGGGCTGAGCGCTGTCCGGTGCCTCGTTCACCCGCGCATAGGACATCTGGCCGCCGCCGGGCGTCGCGTTCTCGCCGACGGGGTCCTTCGATGCCTCGGCTTTCGGCGCCTCGGCCTTCGGTGCCCCGCCGGCCTGGACGCTCGACGGGTCCTCTCCCTCGCTCGCGATGATGGCGATGAGGTCGTTGACCGGCACGTCGGCCGTGCCCTCGGGCACCAGAATCTTGGCCAGAATCCCCTCGTCGATGGCCTCGACCTCCATGGTCGCCTTGTCGGTCTCGATCTCGGCGAGGACATCCCCGGATTTCACTGCGTCGCCCTCCTTCTTCAGCCATTTCGCGAGGTTGCCCTTCTCCATCGTCGGCGACAGGGCGGGCATCAGGACGTTGATCGGCATGGCATCAGGTCTCGAGCGAGGGGGGCGGCGGGGCGGCCGGATCGTCGAAGGGAAACAGGCTGTCGAGGGGGAACGGGACGGCGTCGAACGGCGGGAGGCCCACGGTCTCGCCGCGCTCGACCGTTCCGAGAAGAAGCCATTGCCGACCGGTGAGCGCGAAGGCTTCGAGCACCCCGTCGCCGGGATCGAGGAGCCAGAGATAGCCGACACCGGCCTCCGCGTAGATGCGGCGCTTGGGGCCGCGATCGAGGCGCGCGGTGGCGGGCGAAAGGATCTCGCAGACCCAGTCCGGCGGGGTCTCGATATAGGCGGTCTCCGGCTCGGCGGAGAGGCGTTCGCGGCGCCATCCTGCCAGATCCGGCACCACGACGTGGGACCCCAGGTGAAGCTCCGGCTCGACCATGAAGATCCAGCCGCCCGGCCCCCCACGTCCGCGACCGAAGGGGTGGCCGAGTTCGGCCGCCAAGCCCGCCGCCGCCATGGCATGCCGCGGGCGCGGCCTTGGATGCGTCTCAAGGGTGCCGTCGACGATCTCGGCCACGAGATGATCCGGCACGGCTTCGAGATCGGCGTAGGTGGCCCGGCGGAACGCGGCCTCGGCCATGCTGAATCCCCCCGCTAGTTCAGATCGCCGGGATCGAGACCCTCGGCCTCCCACCCGGCGCGGATACGCTCGAAGGCTTCCTCGTCCGACATCTCGGTCTCCAGGGCGTAGGTCCGCGCCGCCTGCCGGGCGAGATCGATGAGCAGGCGGCCCCAGGTCGCTGGATCGTCGAACGAGCGGCGCAGGGCCACGCTGACCGCGCCGTCCACGACGGCGGCACGCAGGACCTCGATGCCGCCATTCTCGATGGCATCCGGAGGGGCGGAGAGTTCCACGAAGGTCTTCGTCATGTCCTATCCGAACGAAAGCGTTGGCCCACCTCACCCCGGGGGACGCATCCAGCTACCCTAAGCAGGTTTCGCAAAAGTGGTCACCGGTTTTGCGTCGAAAACCTGCGACAGATCAAGGAGCTAAGCTGGGTGAAGCGTTGGCTTGCCAACGCGAACCTGCTTAGCGGTAGCAGACCGCTTTCACCGCCTCGATCACCTCGCCGACGTTGGGCAGGGCGAGTTTTTCGAGGTTGGCCGCGTACGGCATCGGCACGTCCTTGCCGGTGACGCGCAGGACCGGGGCGTCGAGGTAGTCGAAGGCATCGACCATGAGCCGCGCGACGATCTCGGCGCCGATTCCCGATTGCGGAAAACCTTCCTCCACGGTGACGCAGCGGCCGGTCTTCTTCACCGATTCCACCACCGTCTCGGTGTCCATGGGCCGCAGGGTGCGCAGGTCGATGACCTCCGCCTCGATGCCCTGTTCGGCGAGCGCCTGCGCCGCCTTGAGGGCGTAGGTCATGCCAATGGAGAACGACACGATGGTGACGTCCGTGCCGGGGCGGTGGATGCGCGCCTTGCCGATGGGCAGGACGAAATCGTCGAGCTTCGGCACCGGGAAGCTCTGGCCGTAGAGGATTTCGTTCTCGAGGAAGATGATCGGGTTCGGGTCGCGGATCGCCGCCTTGAGCAGGCCCTTGGCGTCGGACGCCGTGTAGGGTGCGATGACTTTGAGGCCGGGCACGTTGGAGTACCACGCAGAGTAATCGTGGCTGTGCTGGGCACCGACGCGGGCGGCAGCACCGTTGGGGCCGCGGAACACGATGGGACAGCCGAGCTGTCCGCCGGACATATAGAGGGTCTTGGCTGCCGAGTTGATGATGTGGTCGATGGCCTGCATGGCGAAGTTGAAGGTCATGAACTCGACGATGGGACGCAGACCCGTGAACGCAGCGCCGACGCCGATGCCGGCGAAGCCGTGCTCGGTGATCGGGGTATCGACGACCCGACGCGCGCCGAATTCCTGCAGCAGCCCTTGCGTGATCTTGTAGGCGCCCTGGTACTCGGCGACCTCCTCGCCCATGACGAAGACCGAATCGTCGCCGCGCATCTCTTCCGCCATGGCGTCGCGCAGGGCCTCGCGGACGGTCATGGTGACCATCTCGGTGCCCTCGGGGAACTCGGCCATCACCGGGGCGGGCGCCTTGTTGGTGATGGTGGCGGGGGCCGCCGGCGCCCTCTGAGCGTCGTCGCCGCTCTTCGCCGTCGCGGCGGGGGCATCCGCCTGCCCTTCCGCCTGCATCGTCGGCGTCGGTGCCGCCTGGGCCGGGGTGTTGGCGGCGGGCTTCGGCGCGGAAGCGGCCGAGACGTCTTCGCCCTCGGCGGTGATGATCGCGATGGGCGTGTTGACCTTCACGCCCTCGCTGCCCTCCGCGACGAGTATCTTGGCGAGCACGCCCTCGTCGATGGCCTCGACCTCCATGGTCGCCTTATCGGTCTCGATCTCGGCGAGCACGTCGCCGGATTTCACCGGATCGCCCTCCTTCTTCAGCCACTTCGCCAGCTTGCCCTCCTCCATGGTCGGAGACAGGGCGGGCATCAGGATGTCGGTCGCCATGAAAGACTCGTCGATCGAGAAGGAGGGGCGCGGTCCGGGGACTCGCGGGTCAGGCGCGCGCTTCCAGCAAAATATCCGTCCACAGCTCGGCGGGATCGGGCTCGGGATCGTGGGTGGCGAACTCGGCCGCGTCGTTGACCGTCTCGCGCACCTTCGCGTCGGTGGCCTTCAGATCCGCTTCGGGCACGCCGTGCGCCTCGATCAGGCGCTTGCGCACCATCTCGATGGGGTCGTGCTCGTCGCGCATCTTCGAAACCTCGTCCTTGGTCCGGTATTTCGCCGGATCGGACATGGAATGGCCGCGATAGCGGTAGGTCTGCATCTCCAGGATGTAGGGGCCCTCGCCCGAGCGGGCGTGCTCGATGGCCCGCGCGGCCGCCTCGCGGACGGTGCGCACATCCATCCCGTCGACCTGTTCGCCCGGAATGCCGAACGAGATGCCGCGCTTCGAGAAGTCCGTCTGCGCCGAGGCGCGGGCGACGGAGGTGCCCATGGCGTAGCGATTGTTCTCGATGACGTAGACCACGGGCAGCTTCCACAGCTGCGCCATGTTGAAGCTCTCGTAGACCTGCCCCTGGTTGGCCGCGCCATCACCCATGTAAGTCAGGCTGACCTGGCCGTTCTTCCTGTAGGCGTCCGCGAAGGCGAGGCCCGTGCCGAGGGACACCTGCGCGCCGACGATACCATGCCCGCCGAAGAACTGTTTTTCGCGACTGAACATGTGCATCGACCCGCCTTTTCCGCGGGAATAGCCTCCGCGACGGCCGGTGAGCTCCGCCATCACGCCCTTCGGGTCCATGCCGCAGGCGAGCATGTGACCGTGGTCGCGGTAGCCTGTGATGACCTGATCGCCGTCGATGGAGGCCATCTGCATGCCGATGACGACGGCCTCCTGGCCAATATAGAGGTGACAGAACCCGCCGATGAGGCCCATGCCGTAGAGCTGTCCCGCCTTCTCCTCGAAGCGACGGATGAGCAGCATCTCGTGATAGGCGTGGAGGTCTTCGTCGCGGGTGAATTGCGGCGTGTTCGGCGCCGGCGCGTGGCTGCCGGCCTCCGACGGCGTCGGATCGGATTTGGGCTGGCCCGCCTCGGTTGCGGAATCCATCGGCTCTCTCCCCGGGGACCGTCTGTTCTCCCGGAGGTTCTAGGACACGTGTTTTCGGAAAGCGAGATCGGCCGCCCGACAGATCGGAACGGTTGTCAGGTGCGCTCCATCGCCGCCTGGCGAAGCGGCGGCACCGGGCTACGGATTGATGACCACCACATCGTTGGCGTGGACCCGGCCGAGGACGACGCGTGCCCGCTCCTCGAGGAGGTCGCGGTCGATCTGCTCGCTGCGCAGCAGGGTGACGCGGTGCTCCCACTCGGCCCGGTCGGCCTTCACGGCGGCGAGTTCCTGATTGAGGCCGTAGGCCTGGATCTTCAGGGCGCGCTTCGCTTCGAGGCCGCGGTTGCCGCCCTCGGCCTGATGCACGAAATAGCCGACGACGAGCCCCGAGACGGCGTACAACGCCAAGGGCATCAGCACGGAACGGACGCGACGACGGATCACCATGGCGGAAGCATCGCGCCGCACGGTTAAGAAAGTCTTCTCGCCCGTCGCCCTCGGAGACGGCACGGAATGATGCGCTTCGATCTCGTCGATCTCGGCCTGTTCCGCCACGTGGTCGAGGCCGGCTCCATCACCCACGGGGCGGCACGGGCCAACCTCGCGCTGGCGGCCGCCTCGGCCCGCATCCGCGCCATGGAAGTGTCGCTCGGCGCCGCCCTCCTCACACGCGGCCGGCAAGGCGTGACCACGACGCCCGCCGGGCGCACGCTCCTGGCCCACGCGCGCGATCTCCTCGATGGGATAGACCGGATGCAGGGCGAGCTCGCGGGCTTCTCCGGCGGCACCGTCGGTCAGATCCGGGTCCTGTCGAACACCAACGCCCTGACCGAGTTCCTGCCCGAGGTGCTGAGCGCCTTCCTCGCCCGCCAGACCGGGGTCAGCGTCGACATCGAGGAGCGGACGTCGGACGAGATCGTCGGCCTCGTGGCGGAGGGCGGCGCCGACCTCGGCATCGTGGCCGGCACCGTCGACACCGGCGCCCTCGAAACCTACCCGTTCCGGCAGGACCGTTTCGTCGTCGTGGCGGGCGGCGGCCATGCCTTGCGCGGCCACCCGGCCGTGGCGTTCGCCGACGTGCTGGAGCACGACCTCGTCGGCCTCGACCGGACGAGCGCCCTCACCCGCTTTCTTACCGACAAGGCGGCGCGGACGGGGCGGCCCATGCGGTTGCGGGTGCAGTTGCGCAGCTTCGATGCCGTGTGCCGCCTCGTCGAGTGCGGCGTCGGCCTCGGCATCGTGCCGGAGACCACCGCCGCCCGCGCGGCCCGCACCATGGCCATCGCGGTCGTGCCGCTCCTCGATCCTTGGGCGGTGCGCGATCTGACCATCTGCGTGCGGACGCTCTCCGCCCTACCCGCCTTCGCGCGGGACTTCGTGGCCCACCTGCGCGCACCGCCAACTGCCTGAGCGGATTCGAGGATTGACTTCGCATCCGCGAACACGCATATCGCGGATGCAGCGTCAGCGGCCGTCATGGTTCCGCTTGAGAGGGCTGCGTGACGGATCGACGGGTCGCTACGCGCGAATTCCGACCGACCTGAGCCCCTCTCTTCAACGTGCATGCACCCGGACTGCCCCGGCACGCGGGCGGCTCCAGCTCAACGGACCGATTCGAAATCGATCTGCGTACCGACCATCGTTGGATGGCGTGCGCCACGGTCCCGCTGCCTTGAAAGATTAGACTTGACCCAGTTCACCGATTTCGGCCTCGCCCAGCCCGTGCTGCGGGCGCTGGAGGAGGCCGGCTACAAGACGCCGACCCCGATCCAGGCTCAGGCCCTCCGCCCCGCCATGGAAGGTCGCGACCTCTGCGGCATCGCCCAGACCGGTACCGGCAAGACGGCCGCCTTCGCGTTGCCGATCCTGCACCGCCTCGCTCAGAACCCGCGGAAAGCCATCCGCCGCGGCTGTCGCGTGCTGGTGCTCTCGCCCACCCGCGAGCTCGCCAACCAGATCGCCGAGAGCTTCTCGGATTACGGCCGGCATCTTTCGTTCACCAACACCGTGGTGTTCGGCGGCGTCACCATCTCCCGCCAGGAGAAGGCGCTGGCCAACGGGGTCGACATCCTCGTCGCCACCCCGGGCCGCCTCATGGACCTCATCGAGCGCCGCTCGCTGACCCTCGAGGCCGTCGAGATCCTCGTCCTCGACGAGGCCGACCAGATGCTCGACCTCGGCTTCATCCATGCCCTCAAGCGCATCGTGAAGATGCTGCCGAAGGAGCGTCAGAGCCTGTTCTTCTCCGCCACCATGCCGAAGAACATCGCCGGCCTCGCCGACCAGTATCTTCGCGATCCGGTCCAGGTCGCCGTTACTCCCGTGGCGACCACCGCCGAGCGCGTCACCCAGGAAGTCATCTTCGCCCATACGGGTGCGAAGCAGGCCCTCCTTAACCACATCCTGCGGGATCCGAAGATCGAGCGCGTCCTCGTCTTCACCCGGACCAAGCACGGCGCCGACCGCGTGGTGCGTGGCCTGGAGAAAGTCTCGATCAACGCCTCCGCCATCCACGGCAATAAGTCCCAGCCGCAGCGCGAGCGGGCGCTCGCCGCTTTCAAGGACGGCTCGTGCCGGGTTCTGGTCGCGACCGACATCGCCGCGCGCGGCATCGACGTCGAGGCCGTGAGCCACGTCATCAACTACGACCTGCCGAACGTGCCGGAGAGCTACGTCCACCGCATCGGCCGCACGGCCCGTGCCGGCGCCAATGGTCTCGCGATCTCGTTCTGCAACGACGAGGAGAAGGCCTACCTGCGGGACATCGAGCGCACCACGCGTCAGAAGATTCCCGTCGGCGCCTTCCCCGAGGGCTTCACGCCCCCGTCGCGCCAGGAAGCCATGGATGCCGCTCAGGCCGAGGAGCGCCGTCCGGCGCCCCAGGGTCAGCGTCCCGGTCAGCGCCAGGGCCAGCGTCCCGGCGGCGGTCGTCCCGGTGGCGGACGCCCGGGCCAGGGCCGCAGCGAAGGCGGTCGTGGTGGCCAGGGCGCGCCCGGTCGCAACGCCCGTCCGGATGGGGCGGCTCGCCCGCAGGACGGTCGCGGCGAGCGCCGTCCGGCCGTTCACGGTTCGGAGAACCGCTCCGAGCCCCGCAGCGACACCCGTCAGCGCACGCCGCGCCCGCAGGGTGCCGGCACCGGCACCGGCGAAGGCCGCACCATCGGCTGGCTCGACCGTTTCCCGCGCTGAGTCTCTCCGCGCTGAGCCTTGCGGTCCGTCATGACGACACCGCCCCGGGTCTCCGGGGCGGTGTTTTCGTTTGGGGAAGGACCACTTGCCGCGAAATCGCGCGACGCCATCTCATGGCGTGATCGTGAAGCGTGAGGGTGCCATGCGGTTCGAACTCTATCGGGATGCGACCGGCGACTGGCGTTGGCGCCTGCGCGCCACGAACGGCAACGTCGTGGCCGACTCCGCCGAAGGTTATGGGCGCCGGGAAGATTGCGAGCACGGCATCGCCCTCGTGAAGGGCAGCCAGGCGGCGTCCATCGTCGACATGACCATGAAGATCGCTTGATCGACCCGAACGCTTCGTTGACTCAACCGACATCCGGAAAGATCCGGCCCGGCAACACTTCGGGGCTTCGTGCGTTTCAAGCGACCGGGTCCGATTCCGGAACCGTCGGCGCTTCACGTCCTGCCGACTTATCTCAGGGAGTTTGAGAACGTGCTCAGGAAACTCGTGCTGGCCGCGTTGCTGGCCTTAGGCTTCGCCGCGACGGCGCCGCAGGGCGCGTCCGCCGCCCCCATCGGCCCTGCCCTCGCCTTGCAGACCGAGGCCGCACCCGCGGTCGCCCAGAATGTCCAGTACTACGGCTACCGTCGCCGGTTTTACGGTCCGCGCCCGTTCTACCGTCGTCCGTACTACGGTCGCCGCTTCTATGGCCCGCGTCGCTTCTATGGCGCGCGTCCCTTCTACGGCCCGCGCCGCTTCTACTACTAAGCTCCGGCGCGGTGGCGCTTTCGTCGGCGCCGCAGCATCGCTCTGAATAGCTTTGCTCGAAAGCCTGGCACTCTGTTCGAGTGACCAGGCTTTTTGCATGAAAATGCATCATAAGATTAGGAAACATGCATGATCGTGCGATAGGTCTTGGCGGCGATGCGAGCTTCATCCTCGGGGCTCTCGGAGGCAGACCATGACCGAACTCACCGCGACCGAAGTGCCAGCCCATGGCCTCTGGCATTCGATCCCCCTCGAGCTTCTGATGTCGGTCGGCGCAGTGATCCTCGCGGGCGGTCTCAAACTCACGGGACTGCTACCGTGAAGGTGGCGACGCCGCCCCCCGACGGCAGGAAATCTGCGTAGGATCGGGCGGGATGAAACGCGAAGGCGGATTGGTATGACGGTCGAAGAGGAAGGTGGAGGTCCACGCGGCGATCTCACGGTTCGAACCAGCGCGATGCCGGCGGACACCAACGCCAACGGCGACATCTTCGGCGGATGGGTGATGTCGCAGATGGATCAGGCCGGCGGCATCGCGGGCGTCGACAGGGCCCAGGGACGCGTCGTCACCGTGGCGGTGGACGCCATGACCTTCATTCGGCCGGTTCGTGTCGGCGACGTCCTCTGCGTCTACACCCGCGTCGGGCACGTCGGGCGCACGTCGATGAAGATCGAGGTCGAGGCCTGGGCCAGGCGCTTCCGCACCCAGGTCCGAGAGAAGGTCACGGAGGCGACCTTCACCTTCGTGGCCATCGACGATGCCGGCCGGCCGCGGGCCGTCGATCTGCCCGCACGGGCAGACGATTGAGGCTGCCTTCCCTTCCGCTCGGACGCGCCATGCCGTAAAGGCGCGAGACCCCAGACAAGGTCCCGTGCGCGCATGATCCGCCTCGAAAAAATCGGCAAGCAGAACGGCCGGCAGATCGTTTTCATCGAAGCGTCCGCCGCCCTTCAGAAGGGCGAGAAGGTCGGGCTCGTCGGCCCCAACGGCGCCGGCAAGACCACCCTGTTCCGGATGATCACCGGCGAGGAGGAGCCCGACGAGGGTCAGGTCGCCACCGACAAGGGCATCACCATCGGGTATTTCAGCCAGGATGTGGGCGAGATGTCCGGGTGCTCCGTGGTCTCGGCGGTGATGGATGGCGCCGGCCCCGTCAGCGTCGTCGGCACCGAATTGAAGGCCCTTGAGGCGGGGCTCGCCGACCCCGACCGCGTGGACGAGATGGAGGCGCTCATCGAGCGCTACGGCGAGGTCCAGGCACGCTTCGAGGAACTCGACGGCTACGCCCTCGAAGGCCGGGCCTACGAGGTGCTGGCGGGCCTGAGCTTCTCACAAGGTATGATGGACGGCGACGTCGGCAAGCTGTCGGGCGGGTGGAAGATGCGCGTGGCTCTCGCCCGCATCCTCCTCATGAACCCCGACGTGATGCTGCTGGACGAGCCCTCCAACCACCTCGACATCGAGAGCCTGATCTGGTTGGAGGCCTTTCTCAAGAACTACGAGGGCGCTCTCTTGATGACCTCGCACGATCGCGAGTTCATGAACCGCATCGTCACCAAGGTGATCGAGATCGACGGCGGCACGCTCACCACCTATTCCGGCGACTACGTGTTCTACGAGCAGCAGCGGGCGCTCAACGAGACGCACCAGCAGGCCCAGTTCGAGCGGCAGCAGGCGATGCTGGCCAAGGAAATCAAGTTCATCGAGCGCTTCAAGGCGCGCGCCTCGCACGCGGCGCAGGTGCAGAGCCGAGTGAAGAAGCTCGACAAGATCGAGCGCGTCGAGCCCCCGAAGCGCCGGCAATCCGTCGCCTTCGAGTTCCAAGCTCCGCCGCGTTCGGGCGAAGACGTCGTGATGCTCAAGAACGTCCACAAGAGCTACGGCAGCCGCCGGATCTACGAGGGGTTCGATTTCTCCATCCGGCGCAAGGAGCGCTGGTGCGTCATGGGCATCAACGGCGCCGGCAAGTCGACGCTCCTGAAGCTCGTCACCGGCTCGACCCAGGCCGATGACGGCACCGTCTCCGTCGGCGGCAGCGTCAAGCTCGGCTACTTCGCCCAGCACGCCATGGATCTGCTCGACGGCGAGCGCACGGTGTTCCAGTCCCTGGAAGATGCGTTCCCACAGGCCGCGCAAGGGTCCCTGCGCGCCCTCGCCGGGTGCTTCGGCTTCTCCGGCGACGATGTCGAGAAGCGCTGCCGCGTGCTGTCGGGCGGAGAGAAGGCCCGTCTCGTCATGGCCCTGATGCTGTTCGATCCCCCGAACTTCCTCGTCCTCGACGAACCGACCAACCACCTCGACATGGGTACGAAGGAGATGCTCATCGCGGCGCTCTCGGCCTACGAGGGCACCATGCTGTTCGTGAGCCATGACCGCCACTTCCTGGCCGCCCTGTCGAACCGGGTGCTCGAAGTGACCCCCGAGGGAATCCACCAGTATGGCGGCGGTTACACGGAGTACGTCGCCCGCACCGGCCAGGAAGCGCCCGGCCTGCGGAGCTGAGACCGACAGCGCCGGACATCAGACGTTCGGTGCAGCGACGCGCTTGCGAAGACCGGTGATGACCGCCTTCAGGATTTCCGATCCGGCCTCCTCGCTGTCCATGCCATGGCCCATGCAACGCATGGTGACGATGCGCTCGTGGACGAAGGACAGCTTGGCGATCACCGCCGGCGTCAGCTTGAACGGGTAGAGCGCCGGCTGCCCCATGCTGCGGCTCAAGGAGTTCACCGCGTAGGTGAGCGGCAGCCACGCTTCGACCAGGCGGCTGAAATCCGGAATCTGGTAGGGATCGTAGTCGATCACGACGGGGTCCGCCGGCCCGTTGCGCAGGCGCGGCCGCACGTGGAGTTCGAAGGTGCCGGCCGTCTCCACCGTGTCGACGATGTGGAGATACTGTGCCCAGGTCTCGGCGAAATCCTCCCACGGATGGCTGGTGGCGTAGGCGCTGACGTGGGATTCCTCCCAGTCCGGCGGTGCGCCTTCCCGGTAGTGCCGCTGCAGTGCACGGCCATAATTGTCCCGCTCGTCGCCGAACAGCGACCGGAACGTCCACAAACTCTGGTCGAACCGCACCAGCACGTTCCAGAAGTAATGCCCGATCTCGTGCCGGAAGTGCCCCAGCAGGGTGCGATAGTACTCGCCGAACAGCATCCGCCGCCGCTCACGCTCGACGTCGTCGGCCTCGGCGATGTTCAGGGTGATGATGCCGCTGTGGTGCCCCGTGAGGACGGGCGGCCCGATGCGGTAGCTCTCCGACGGGTCGACCAGGAAATCGAAGGCGAGCCCCGTGGTGGGATTCTCCGTCCGGTTCATCAGCGGCAGGTTCAGGCGGAGCAGGGAGTAGAACAGCCGATGCTTGGCCGCCTCGATCTGGCGCCAGCGCGTGAGGTTCCAGGTGATGCCGAGGTCCGGCACCACACGGTTGTGACGACATGCGGTACAGTACCGCTCCGGCATGTCGTCGGGCACGAGCCAGTTGCAGGCGCCGTGCTCCGCATTGGCGCAGAAGCGGTACTTGCGGGTCGGGTTGGCATAGGCGTGCCAGATCTCGCCGACGGGCTCCAGTGCCGACATCTCATGCACTTCACCCACATAGCCGAGGCGGCGCTGGCAGCTCTCGCAAGCCGTGCTTTCGAAGCTGACGGGCTGATCGCAGGCCTGGCACTGGAAGATCTTCATGATGCCGTTCCGATGCCCGTCCCTTACCACCCTCAAGCACCACGTGCCCACCGGGAACGACCCGCCCCCCGACGCGGTGAGCTAAGCGGTGGCGTCCGACTATGTTCCCAGACCGGGCCGCCAGCGGATCATGCACGGAACTTGCTTACGGACTCGCTTCGATGCGAGGTCTGTGCCCCACGGCACGACGGCACATCGTCGGCAAGCCCATCGCACAAGCGCGACCGTTGGCGTATGGCTTGAAGACAGCATCCCCCGGGAGCACCGCAGGGCGGTGGCCCGGTTCTCCGCAGCCGGATCGGGCGTGTCCACGCCCCTCCGGCCCCACGCCCTGGTACTGCGGGAGTCCCCGTGTCGATCAAAGCCGCCCTGCACCACGTCACGCACTACACCTACGACCGGCCGATCGCGCTCGGTCCACAGGTGATCCGCCTGCGGCCCGCGCCGCACACGCGCACCGCCGTACCGGCCTACTCCCTCAAAATCCTGCCCGAGAACCACTTCATCAACTGGCAGCAGGACCCGAACGGAAACTGGCTCGCGCGCCTCATCTTCCCCGAGAAAACCACCGAGCTGAAGATCGAGGTCGATCTCACCGCCGACATGTCGGTGATCAACCCGTTCGACTTCTTCGTGGAGGAGTATGCCCAGGCGCGCGGCTTCACCTACGCCGACGATCTCACGGCGGAGCTGAAGCCCTACCTCGTGCTCGACGAGGCCATGGCGCCGGAGGTCGACGAATTCCTGACCCGCCTTCCGGCCGAACCGAACACGGTCCTGTTCCTCGTGGCCCTCAACGCCCAGGTGGCGGGCGAGATCACCTACGGCGTCCGCATGGAGCCGGGCGTGCAGAGCGCCGCCGAGACCCTGACCCTGAAGAGCGGTTCGTGCCGCGATTCCGCGTGGCTGATGGTGCAGATCCTGCGCCGCCTCGGGATGGCCGCCCGTTTCGTCTCCGGCTACCTGATCCAGCTCATCCCCGACACCACCGCGGTCGACGGCCCCGTCGGGACCTCCACCGATTTCACCGACCTGCATGCCTGGGCCGAGGTCTATCTCCCGGGCGCCGGCTGGATCGGCCTCGACGCCACGTCCGGCCTTCTCTGCGGCGAGGGCCACATCCCGCTCGCCGCGACCCCGCACTACAATTCGGCCGCGCCCATCTCGGGGCTCGCCGAGCCGGCCGAGGTCGCGTTCGGCTTCGAGATGACGGTGACGCGGGTCGCCGAGGCCCCGCGGATCACCAAGCCGTTTTCCGACGAGATCTGGGCGGCCATGGACGCGCTCGGCGACCGCATCGACGTGGATCTGGCCGAGCAGGACGTGCGCCTGACCATGGGCGGCGAGCCGACTTTCGTGTCCATCGACGATTTCGAATCGGCGGAGTGGAACGCCGCCGCCGTGGGACCGACGAAACGCGGCTTGGCCGACAAGCTCATCCGGCGCCTGCGCACGCGCTTCGCACCCGGCGGCATGCTCCATTACGGCCAGGGCAAGTGGTATCCGGGCGAGAGCCTGCCGCGCTGGGCCTTCGCCCTGTACTGGCGCCGCGACGGCGTGCCGGTGTGGAAGGACGACAGTCTGATTGCCGCCGAGGATGGACCGCGCGACGCCAACGCGACCCAAGCCAAGGCCCTGATCGACGGGGTCGCCAAGCGCATCGGGCTCGGTCCCTATGTCTTTCCCGCCTTCGAGGATCCGGTCTACTGGACGGAGAAGCGCGATGAGCTTCCCGTCAACGTCACCACCTCGGAACCGAGATTTCCGAATCCCGAGACCAACGCTCGCATGGCGAGGGTGTTCGAGCGCGGGCTCGGCGCTCCCGCCGGATACGCGTTGCCGCTAGCGAGCCTTCCGACAGGCCGGGAGGGTGCTGCGGACCGCATCTGGGTCTCGGAGCCCTGGGAGTTCCGGCGCGGTCACGCCTTCCTCACGCCGGGCGATTCCCCCGTCGGCTACCGCTTGCCGCTCTCGTCGCTGCCCTACGTGCCGCCGCAGAGCTATCCCTACTACCAGCCCCAGGACCCCCTGGAGGCACGCGACGCCCTGCCGGAAGGCCATCCGGGCGCCGAGACCATCAACGGGTCGGGCATGACCGGCGTCGCGGTGCGCACGGCCTTCGCCGTGGAGCCGCGCAACGGCGTCATTCACGTATTCATGCCGCCCCTGGAACGGGTGGACGAGTATCTCGAACTCCTCGGCCATCTCGAGGACGCGGCGGCCGAACTCAAGCAGACCTTGCACATCGAGGGCTACGAGCCGCCGTTCGATCCGCGCATGAACGTCATCAAGGTCACCCCGGACCCCGGCGTCATCGAGGTCAACGTCCATCCTGCTCCGTCCTGGCGCGATGCCGTGACGATCACCACGGACCTCTACGAGGACGCACGCCAGATCCGCCTCGGCGCGCAGAAATTCATGACCGACGGTCGCCACACCGGCACCGGCGGCGGCAATCACGTCGTGCTCGGCGGCGCCACGCCGACGGATTCACCATTCCTGCGCCGGCCCGACCTCCTGAAGAGCCTGGTGCTGTACTGGCAACGCCATCCGGCCATGTCGTACCTGTTCGCCGGACTCTACATCGGCCCGACGAGCCAGGCTCCACGCATGGACGAGGCGCGCCACGACGGGCTCTACGAGCTCGAGATCGCCATGGCGCAGGTGCCGAAACCCGACGAGCCCAACATCCCGCGCTGGCTGGTCGATCGCATCTTCCGCAATATCCTCGTGGACGTGACGGGCAACACCCACCGCTCCGAGATCTGCATCGACAAGCTCTACTCGCCCGACGGCCCGACGGGACGGCTCGGGCTTCTCGAATTCCGCTCGTTCGAGATGCCGCCGGACCCCCGCATGAGTCTGGCCCAGCAACTCCTGCTGCGCGCCATCGTGGCTTGGCTGTGGCGCGAGCCGCAGGAGGGCGGTTGTGTCCGCTGGGGCACGGGTCTGCACGATCGCTTCATGCTGCCCCACTTCCTGTGGGCCGACTTCCTCGACGTGCTGGAGGATCTCCGGGGCGCCGGCTACGATTTCGATCCAGCCGCGTTCGTGGCGCAGCGCGAGTTCCGCTTTCCCGTGTTCGGGACCGTGGAGCATGGCGGCGTGAAGCTGGAACTGCGCCAGGCCCTCGAGCCCTGGCACGTGCTGGGTGAGGAAGGCGCCATCGGGGGAACCGTGCGCTACGTCGATTCGTCCGTGGAGCGGCTGCAGGTCAAGGTCGAGGGCTTCGTGCCCGGCCGGCACGTGATCGCCTGCAACGGACGTCGCCTGCCGATGACCGGCACGGGCACGGCCGGCGAGGCGGTGGCGGGCCTGCGCTTCAAGGCGTGGCAGCCGGCCTCCTCCCTGCACCCGACGATCCCCGCGCACGCGCCGCTCACCATCGACATTCTCGATGCCTGGAGCGGCCGGTCGCTCGGCGGCTGCCGCTACCACGTCAGCCATCCGGGCGGGCGCAACTACGAGACCTTCCCGGTCAACACCTACGAGGCGGAGGGACGGCGCCTTGCCCGCTTCCAGGCCCACGGCCACACCCCCGGCAAGGTCGAAATGCCCGTGGAGGAGACCAATCGGGAATTCCCGATGACCCTCGACCTGCGGAGCCCGGCTTCGCGATGAACGCTGCGGCCGAGGCGGAGGTCTCCGGGCGGGCGGAACGGCTGGCACGCTGGACCTCCGGCTACCGGCCGCTTTCCGGCGTACCCGATGCATTCATGGACGCCTCGGGCAAGCCGCGCGCGGCCTGGACGCGCGTCCTCGACCACCTCGGCAACCTCACCGAGGTGGATATCGCCGCCCGGTTCGTCTCGGCGGTACGCCACATCCGTGACACCGGGATCTCCTACCGGATCTACGGCGACAAGCGCGATCACGCTTGGCCGCTCGGCTCCCTCCCGTTCGTGGTGGAGGCGGCCGACTGGCAGGACTTGAGCGCAGGCATCGTCGAGCGGGCGGAGCTGATGGAAGCGATCCTCGCCGACATCTACGGCCCCAACCGCCTCGTCGCCGGCGGTCTCCTCCCGGCCGCGGTCGTCGCGGGCAGTCCGGAATTCATGCGTCCCCTCGCGGGCATCGCGCCGCCGGGCGGTCGCTTCCTCAAGCTCTATGCCGCCGACGTCACCCGGGGACCCGACGGGCGCTGGCAGGTGCTGGCCGACAGGACCCAATCGCCGTCCGGACCGGGCTACGCCCTGGAGAACCGGATGGTGCTCACCCGCGCCTTCCCGGATCTCTACACCGATCTCCACGTCGAGCGTCTGGCGCCGTTCTTTCAGGCCCTCCGGCAGGGACTTGCCCTGGGTTCCCAGCGCAGCGACCCGCGCATCTGCCTGCTCACGTCGGGCCCGTTCAGTTCGACCTATGTCGAGCAGGCGGTGCTCGCGCGCTATCTCGGCCTGCTCCTGGTCGAGGGCGACGACCTCGTGATGCAGGACGGCGCGCTCCATGTCCGCACGGTCTCGGGCCTGAAGCGGGCCGATGCCCTATGGCGCCGCATCGATTCCGACTACGTCGACCCCCTCGAACTGAACCCGTCGTCCCGCCTCGGGGTCCCGGGCCTGATCGAGGCCCTGCGCAATGGAAGCCTCGTCGTCGGCAACATGCCGGGCTCCGGCATCCTCGAGTCCGGTGCCCTCGCCGCCTATCTGCCCGGCATCGCCCGGCAGATGATGAACACCGACCTTCGATTGTCCGGCCCGCGCACCTGGTGGTGCGGGGATCCGGACAGCCTTGCCCATGTGCGCCAGAACCTCGACGCCCTGACGCTCCGGCCGGTGGCGACGCCCCCCAAGGGCATGGCCCGCGACGCGATCATGGCCCCCCTCGCCTTCGGGGCGGACCGCGAACGGGTCGTGTCGGCCTTACGCGACCGACCGTTCGACTACGTCGCCCAGGAGCGGGCGCCCCTCGCGACGACGCCCGGTTGGGATCGCACCGGCGGCTCCCTGCACCTCGTGCCCCGCCCCTTCGCCTTGCGGGTGTTCGCCGCGATGACGCCGGAGGGTTGGCGGGTGATGCCCGGCGGCTTCTGCCGCATCTCGGAGCGTGCCGACCTCGACCCCATCGAGATGCGCGCCGGCATCAAGGCGGCCGACGTCTGGATCCTCTCCGACGGCCCCGTCGAGTCGGTCCCGACGATTCAGCCCGCGACCCAGAAGGTGCGTCGAATCGCCGGACACCTACCGTCGCGGGCCGCCGACAACCTGTTCTGGTTCGGGCGCTACGTCGAGCGGGCGGAGGCGGTGATCCGTCTCGTGGTCGCGCATCTCGGCAGCGTCGGCGCCGCCGTCAGCGCCGATATCGTCGGTGATGCACGGTCTCCGACCTCGTTGCGGATCCGAGCCCTTCTCGACGATTGGGGGGCGATTTCGGCCCCCGATCTCCCCACAGCCACCTTGGCGCGCGAGGCCCTGAGCGAGCGCGACAATTTCGGTTCGGCCCTGTGCCACAGCCTCTCGGCACGCGCCAACGCGGCGATCCTGCGCGAACGGCTCTCGGGCGAAGCCTGGCGGGTTCTGGCCGATCTCAAGGACCTCCTCGATATCGGCGACGCCCGTGCCTATTCCGAGGCCGAACTCGTCGGTTTGGCCGAGCGGGGCCTCGGTCTCATCGCCGCGCTCGCGGGTCTGGCGCAGGAGAACATGAACCGCACGGCGGGCTGGCACTTCGTCGATCTCGGGCGGCGCATCGAGCGGGTGATCAACACCTGCGCCTTCGCGACCCAGTTCGCCGGAGATGCGGCCACCGCCGAGGATCTCGGCGTGATGCTCTCGCTCTGCGATTCGCATATCGCCTTCGGCGCACGCTACATGCAGGGGGCCGCCCTCGACCCCGTGCGCGACATGGTACTGCTCGATCCGTTCAATCCACGCTCCGTCGCCTTCCAGATCGTCGCCATCGAGCGGCACCTGTCGGATCTGCCGACGCTCCGCGTCGATGGACTGCCCGAGCCGCATCAGCGCCTCGCCGCCAGGATCGGTGCCGAATTCGCCACGGGCGAAGCGGCCGAGTTCGACGGTGCGACCCTGGCGCGCCTGGAGAACGAATTCGAGCGCTTGGCCGACGCCATCGCGACCCGCTATTTCCCCAATGGTCCGCACGCCCTGCGGCCGGAGAAGCTCGTGGGGCTCGGGTGATCTACACGCTGCGCCATCTCACGACCTACCGCTACGCCCGGCCCGTCCGCTATGCCCGCTGCGGCCTGCGCCTGCGCCCGACGGACGGCGAGGGCCAGACGGTGCTGGGCAGCACCCTCACCATCACCCCCGAGCCGCGCCAGCGGGTGGTCCGGCGCGACTATTTCGGCCTCGACGTGGTGGCGGTCACCATCGACACCCCGCATACGGAGCTACGGGTCGAGTCGCTTTCGCGGGTCGACGTCACGCGCGCCCCCGCACCCGCGCCCGAATCCGGGCCGTCCTGGGAGCGGGTCCGCGACGGCGCGTTGGATCGGCGGTCACTCGCGCCGGACGCACCGGTGCACTTTCTCTTCCCCAGCATTCGCGTGCCCCTCGCCCCCGAGGTGACCGAATATGCGCGGACGAGCTTTCCGCCCGGGCGTAGCGCATATGGCGGCGCCTTCGACCTGATGCAGCGCATCCGAAAGGATTTCCGGTTCGACGCCAAGGCGACCTCCGTCCGGACCCCGCTCGCCGAATCGTTCGCCCTTCGGGCCGGGGTCTGCCAGGACTTCGCCCACATCATGATCGCGGGCCTGCGCGGTCTCGGACTGCCAGCGGCCTATGTCAGCGGCTACCTGCGCACCATTCCCCCCGTCGGGCGCCCCCGCCTGCGCGGCGCCGATGCCAGCCACGCCTGGGTCTCGGTCTGGTGCGGAGAGGGCTGGATCGGCCTCGATCCCACCAACGGAATCGGCATGTGCGACGACCACATCGTCGTGGCGCGCGGACGCGACTACACGGACGTCTCGCCCATCGACGGCATCGTCTCGTCATCCGGCTCGCAGAAGCTCAAGGTCGAGGTCGACGTGGTGCCGGATGGCGAGCCGATGCCCGAAACGGCGAGTGCGGAAGCAGTGGACTCCGTCTGACGTTCGCTCGCGAACGCACCCACCGCATGGACACGCGCACCTCGCATGGCTTAATCGCGTCACGTCCCCGCAAGGGCGTCCGGTGGAGTGCGAGCCTTGGTCGAGAGACACAGCGTGGAGACGGTGAGCGAAGCGCGCGAGGCCATCCGCGCGTTCATCCTCGGGCGCAATCCCGGTCTCGCTCCCGACGCCATCACGGGCCGGACGTCGTTGGTGACGAGCGACGCGTTGGATTCCATCGGCGTCCTCGATTTGATGATGGACCTCGGCGAACGCTTCGGGTTCGAGATCGAGGAGGACGCGTTCGCCCTCGCCCATTTCGAGAGCATCGATGCCCTCGCGGCCTATGCCGCGGCCAAGCGGGATCGAGCCTGAGGCGATGGAAGGGCCGACCCGCGTTCACCATTTGCTGGACCGGCCGGCCGGGGACCGCACGGCCCTCGTGGCCGGCGCGGAGCGTCTGACCTACGCAGGCTTGCGTGACCGCGTCGCCGCTTTGGCGGCCCGGCTGATCGAAGCCGGTGTCCGCCCCGGCGATCGGATCGCGGTTCTGTTGCCGAAATCCACCGGCGAATGCGCGGCCCTGTTCGCCATCGCGCAAGCCGGCGCCGCCTTCGTGCCGATCCATCCGAGCCTGCGCGCGGCCCAGATCCGCCACATCGTCGAGGATTGCGGCGCACGCGCCCTTCTGACCGAAGCGGTCTTGCGCGCCGCCCTCGGAGACGGTCTCGCGGTCGAGGCCGAGGCATCGATGCCCGGCGGCGTCCTCCTGATCCTGCCGGAGCGCGACGGGCCGGCCCCGCCCCCGGATCTCGCCGCCATCCTCTACACCTCCGGCTCCACCGGCCTGCCGAAGGGCGTCATGCTCTCGCACGCCAACCTCCTCGCCGGAACCCGCATCGTGCGGACCTACCTCGGCCTCACGCCGGACGAACGCATCCTGTCGGTGCTGCCCCTCGCCTTCGATTACGGCCTGAACCAGCTCCTCACGGCCGTCGAGCAGGGCGCCTGCCTCGTGCTCCTCGACGCCCGGTTCGGCGACGAAGTGGTGCGCGCCATCGAAACACACGGGATCACCGGTCTCGCCGGGGTGCCGACCCTGTGGACCCTCCTGACCCGCGCCGCGCCGCGCCTCGCCACGGCGGATCTGGCGAGCCTGCGCTACGTCACCAATTCCGGGGGGGCGGTGCCCCTGGACACCGTCGCACGCCTCCGCCGGGCACTGCCCCACACGGACATCGTGCTGATGTACGGGCTGACGGAAGCCTTCCGGTCGACCTGGCTCCCGCCCGCGGAGCTCGAAGCCCGCCCGGGCTCCATGGGTCGCGCCATCCCGGAGACCGAGATCTTCGCCGTCACCGCCGACGGACGCCGCACCGCGCCGGGCGAGCCCGGAATCCTCATGCATCGCGGCCCGACCGTGTCCCTCGGCTACTGGAACAGGCCCGAGGACACCGCGCGCGTGCTGGTGCCCGATCCCGTCGTTCCGGGCGGACCACCCGTGTGCCGCTCGGGCGACATCGTCGTCGAGGACACGGACGGCTACTTCACCTTCGTCGGCCGCGACGATGCGATGATCAAGACCTCGGGCTTTCGCGTCAGCCCGACCGAGCTCGAGGCGGCGCTGATGGCGACGGGCGGCTTCCGTGCCGTGGCGGTCATCGGGCTGCCCGATCCGAGTCTCGGGCAACGCATCCATGCCATCGGTATCCCCGCCGAGGGCGGTCCGGACCCCGAGGCGGCCCTCCGCGCCCTGCGGGAAACCGTGGCCCCCCACATGGTCCCCCGCACCATCGAAACGGTGACGTCCCTGGCCGTCACGCCCAATGGCAAGATCGACTACAAGCGCCTCGCGGCGGAACGCCGGGATGTCTGACGACGGTCTCGCCCAACACCTGATCGCCGCCGATTTCCCGAGGCACGATGGGGTGATTCAGGTCGGTGGACTCGATCTCGCCGCCCTCGCACGGGCCCACGGCACGCCGCTCTTCGTCTACGATGCCGATCTCATGCGACGGGCCTACCGTGCCCTGTCGCAGGCCGTCGCGGGCTTCGCCGAGGTCGATTATTCCGTCAAAGCCAATCCGCGCCCGGCCGTCATCCGCGTGTTCGCCGAGGCGGGAGCGGGTGCCGAGATCGCATCGGGTGCGGAATACGAGGCGGCCCTGGCCGCCGGCGTGCGATCCGAGCGGGTCCTGTTTGCCGGACCGGGAAAGAGCGAGGCCGATATCGATCGGGTCGTCGCCGGCGGCATCGGCGAGATCCATCTCGAGAATATCGAAGAGATGGAGCGCGTCGCGGCGGCCTCCGCCCGGCACGGATGCAGGACCGCCGTGGCGATCCGGGTCAATCCCGGGCCGGACGCGCAGGGTGGGGCCATGCGCATGGGCGGCAAGCCGTCGCCCTTCGGCTTCGACGAGGAGGAACTGGACGCCGTCGTCGATCGGGTCGAGGCCGAACCCGACCTCCGCCTGGTCGGCCTGCACCTGTTCGCCGGGACGCAGGGGCTTTCCGCCGCGACCCTCCTCGGCCAATGGGCCTACGGCCTGCGGCTGGCCGCCCGGGTCGCCGCTCGGATCGAGCGCCCCCTCGAGACCGTCGATCTCGGCGGCGGCCTCGGTATCCCGTACTTCGCGGGCGATACAGCCCTCGACCTCGACGCCGTCGGCGCCGGCATCCCGAACCTGCGCGCGATGGTGGCCGCCACTTCCGGCCTCGCGACCGCGCGCATCGTCCTCGAACCGGGACGCTATCTCGTCGGAGCGGCCGGGATCTACGTGGCGGAGGTCCGCGCCGTGAAGGTCTCGCGCGGGCAACGCTTCGCCATCACCGACGGAGGCATGCATCATCATTTGGCTGCGTCGGGCAATCTCGGGCAGATCGTCAAACGCGACTATCCGGTCGCCGCGGTCGTCGAACCGCAGGGTGGCGTGCGCACGCCCTGCACCGTGGTCGGCCCCCTCTGCACGCCCCTCGACATGCTGGCGCGCAATGCGCTCCTGCCCGATCTCGCCGCCGGGGACCTCGTCGCCGTGCTGCAATCGGGTGCCTACGGCCTGACCGCGAGCCCGACCGGCTTTCTCAGCCACCCCCTGCCGGCGGAAATCCTCGTCGATGGCGGACGGGCGGTGCCGATCGGGCGGTGACGCCCCTCAGACCTTGCCCTCCGAGAAGCGCCGGAAGGCTTCCAGGGTCTCGGCGCTGACATGGTGCTCGATGCCTTCGGCATCGCGCCGGGCCGTCTCGGCGCTGACGCCGAGGACGCACAGGAATTTCTCGACGATGCGGTGGCGCTCCCGGCTCTGCACCGCAAGCGCCTGCCCGGCCGTGGTGAGGAAGACGCCACGATACGGCCGCTGCTGGACGAGGCCGTCTTCCACCAATCGCTTGAGCATCTTCGCGACGGTCGGCTGGGCCACGCCGAGGCGCGCGGCGATGTCGACCTGGCGCGCCTCGCCGCCGTCACCGATGAGGTCGGCGATGAGTTCGACGTAATCCTCCACCAGCTCCAAGCGCCGCGCTTCGCGGGCCTGGCGAAAGCTCTCCACATGCACGTCGGGATCGACGAGCGCGGTGGCGGGATCGGATCGCGACGAATCCTGCATGTGACCGGCCGTCTCCCTTCCCGTGGATGCGCCGGATGGGCGTCCGATCTCCGCTGTGTAGCGAAGGCGGCGCGCGAAAGGGACCCCCCATCGGCACCGTCCGACTGCGTTGACACCTCGGCAACACCGGCGTGCTAGGGCTCGATGCGGCTCCAGCGGGTAAGCCCGCGTCGACGACGGGTGGAACAGAACGGTGGAAGCGACGGGACGCCATCGACGTCCAGCAACGCCCGCCCGATCCGTGGATCGTCGATGATCGCCCGCCACACCCTCACCTATGTCGGCTCGCGCGGAGTTGGAGCGGCCCTCAACATGGCGTCCCTGGCGGTCTTCACCCGGCTCGCACCGGTGGAGGCTTATGGCGGCTACCTTCTGATGCTGTCATGGGCCTTGGTCCTCTACGGCGCCACCTGCCAGTGGCCGAAGTTCTCGTTCTTCGCTCTCTACGAAGAGGCACGCGCGCCGGATCAGGTCGGTACCGTCGTGCGCCTGCTCGGGGCGATGATCGCCCTCGCCGCCCTGGCGGCCGCCCTCGGAGCCTGGCTCGGAATCGTCGCGCCCGCCGCGGCCGCCGCCATCGTGGCGGCCGTCCTCGGCATGATGGTGTTCGAGGGGGCCTGCGAGATCGCCCGTACCCGTCTCGAGGTCGGTGCCGTGGCCGCCGCCATCGTCCTGCGTGCAATCCTGGTTCTCGTGCTCGGAAGCGGCGTCCTCCTCTGGACCGGGCACGCCGTCGATCTTCTGCTCGCGACGGCACTCGCCAACATCCTGGCCGCCTTGTCCCCGCTGTTCGCCATCGGACCGCTCCTAGGCGGGCGCGGGAGCTGGGCAGAAGCGCGCCGCCTGCTGAGTTATGGATGGCCCCTGGTCCTGTCCTTCGCCGCCGCGGCCCTGGCTCAAACCATCGACCGCCTCATCATCGGCCAGAGCGTCGGTGTCGCCGAACTCGGCGCTTACGGTGCGTTCTCCGATTTTCTCCGACAGAGCTTCGTCGTGTTCGGCGACAGCATCGCCCTCGCCCTCGTCTCCATCGCCAAACGGGAGGCGCGCAGCGGCGGCATGGAGGCCGCCCGCCCGGTTCTGGAGGGCGCCGCGCGGCTCATGACGCTCATCGCGGCTTTCGGGGGCGTCTTCTTCCTCGCCTTCGACGATCTCGTGGTCGCCATTCTCCTCGGGCCGGATTATCGCGCCGCCGCCCTCGGCGTGGCCCCCCTCCTCGTGGCCGCCAGCGTCCTCCTGATGCTGCGCTCGTACTATTTCGGGCAGGTGATCTACTTTTCCGCGTCGAGCCGCCTCGACGCCGTCGCGTCCGTCACACTCCTGATCACCATCACGGGCCTCTCGGCCGTGCTGATCCCACCGTATGGGATCACCGGCGCCGCCATCGCCGTCGTCGTCGGACAGGCCTTGGCGTGCCTCGTCTTCATCGTCGGCGACCCGAGCGGCATCCGGATGCCGGTGCCCTGGCGCGACGTTTCCATCATCGCAGCGACCGCCCTCGCCTGCAGGCTCGCCATCGGGTGGATCGAGGCTTCGGGCGCCGGGCGGACGGTACCGGCCGTCGTCCTCGAACTCGTGATCCTGCTCTTCGGGGCCGGCGCCATGGCGTGGCGCTTCGACATCCTCGGAGTCGCGACCCTGATCCGACGCAGACGCGGCACCTGATGGCCGGTCGCAGGGACACCCCGCCCTTGCATCGGGCCGATGACTGGGTCGCCGCGTTGCGCCCCCTCGATCCGACGGCGCCGTGGATCGCGGCCTGGCGGACCCTGAGCCGGCGTCCCTTCATCGAGAACCTGTTCTACGACGCCGATTTCGCCCTCTCCGCCCGGGAGGCCTTCGGGGCCGGCGTAGAGGTGCTGCTGGTGGGAGATCGCCCGCCGGAAGAGCCAGGCCTCCGCCTCATTGCCGTGTGGCCGTGCCGACGCGGATGGCGACGCTGGGGCTTTCCCCTGCGGCTCGCCATGGGCTGGATGCACGGGTTCGGTGTTTTCGGTGTTCCCCTCCTCGATCCGGACAGGCCGGCCCACGCCCTCGATGCTCTTCTGCGTGCGGCCGGTCACCTCGCCGGCCGGCGCCTGATGCTGACCTATGTGCCCACACGCGGCCCCTTCGCGGAACTGCTGTCGGGGGCGTGCCGCGCATACGGTTTGCCGCGTGCCGATTTCTGGCCCCATGCCCGCGCCGTCCTCGAGCTCTCCGGCCGGACGGAGCCCGAGCGCGCCGCCGCGCTCGACCACCTGTCCGCGCGACGCCGCCGGCGCCTCCGGCAATCGGCCGAACGCCTCGGGCCCATGACGTTCGAAACGGTGCGTGATCCGGCGAACCTCGGCGCGGCCCTGGACGACTACGTCGCCCTCGAAGGAAGGGGTTGGAAGGGCCGCGCCGGGACCGCCCTCGGCGATTCTCCGGAGCAGGTCGCGTTCCTGCACGCATCCGTGGAAGCCTTCGGGGCGCGCGGCACGGCCCGGATCGACCGGCTACGACGCGGGGACACGACGCTGGCCAGCGCGGTGACCTACGTCACCGGAGGTACGGCGTGGTGCCTGAAGATCTCGTTCGCGGAAGCGGAGGCCCGCGACTCCCCCGGCGCACAACTCGTCCATCGCATGACCCTGAGCGTCATCGCGGATGCCGGTCTCACCGGGGCCGATTCCTGCGCACCACCGGATTTCCGCCTCGCCGAGACGTTCTGGGCGGGACGGATGCCCCTCGCGCACGTGCTTGTTGCGACGCCGGGGGGCGACCCGCTGTTCGGACTTGCCCGGCGGCTCGAAGCCTTGCGTGCCTGGCTGAGCCGTTCCCTCGCTCGCCGAAGCCCGGCTTCGGTCCTCGCAAGCGTGTGGCCGTGGAGACGTTCGGCGCCCCCTACCAGCCGAAGCGACTGATCCGTGCCTGCGCCGCCGAGACGGAAGCGGGATCGCGGCCGAAAGCGGCGATGCGCTGCGACAGGTCGTGGCAGGTGACGCAGAACGGCAGGGACGCCAGCACCACGGCCTCCCGCGAACGGGCGACGGAAGCGATGAGGCAGGCGATGGGGAGATCGGACGCGGGCTGCCCAAGGCAATCGCCGCGGGGACTTCCGAAGAACGGCCGGTTCGGCCAGTCGAGAACGACGACCGTGCCGCCGCGCCGGTCGGGCGCCGGCGGCAGGCTGTAGCTCCGCACGAACAGGGCGCAGAAGGCCAGAACCAGGGCCGGGATCAGGAGAAGACGGGACAGGCGTCGCATCACTCCTCAGCCCGGCTCGTCGAAGCGGCTTCGGCGAAACACCTCGGTCCCGGCCCCGTCGATGACCCGTACGGCTTCGGCGGGTCCGCCGCCGCGCTGCGGCGCGCGGGCGCGGGCGAACAGGCTCAAGGCACGCTCCGTGGCACTTTCCAGACTGCCGACGCGGACGGAGACCCGCTGGCGCACGGGGTCCTCGCCGTCCGCCACCGGTTCCGGGCTTAAGATCTCGATGTGGAAGGTCTCGCGTGGGGTCAAAGGTGGAACGCTCCGGCTTTCCGAAGGGGGCGACGGATGACATAGGGCATCGCGGGCGGCGTCGCGCGTGAAACCATGGCGGGCGGCTTCGCCCGTGAAACCATGGCGGGCGGCTTCGCGCGTAAAGCTCGGCATCGTTCCGCGGGATGTCGATCGCCCGGGCGCCCGAATTCCGGCGATGGATGCATGTCGCGCCGGGATATGGTTGAGTGTGCCCATCCCCGAGACTGCATGGATTCAGACAAGATGGCGACGACGCCTTTCGTGACCGCCGAATGGCTCAAGGCCCGGATCGCGGCCCCCGACATCGTGGTCCTCGACGGCTCATGGTACCTGCCGGCGCAGGGGCGCGACGCGGCGGCCGAGTACCGGGCCGGGCACATCCCCGGCGCCGTGCGCTTCGACATCGATGCCATGAGCGACGGGACGTCCGGCCTGCCGCACATGCTGCCGCGGCCGGAGGTGTTCGCCGCACGGATGGGGGCGCTCGGCATCGGCGATGGCGCGCAGATCGTGGTCTATGACGGCTTGGGGTTGTTCTCGGCACCCCGGGTGCGGTGGATGCTGCAGGTGTTCGGCGCGCGCGACGCCGCGATTCTGGAGGGTGGATTTCCGGCCTGGGTCGCGGCGGGTGGGCCCGTCGAGGACGGCGAAGGGCGGGCGCGCGAGCCCCGGCCCTTCACGGCCCGCCTCGACAACGGGGCCGTGGCGGATGCGCAAGACGTTGCGCGCGCTCTCGAATCCGGATCGGCCCAGGTCGTCGACGCGCGGTCCGGGCCGCGCTTTCGCGGCGAGGAAGCGGAGCCCCGGCCCGGGGTCCGTCCGGGCCATATGCCGGGCGCCCGGAACGTCCATTATTCGGCGCTGCAAGCGGGGGGCCGGCTGAAGGAGCCCGACGCCCTGAGGGTGGTGTTCGCCGAGAACGGCGTCGATCCGGGCAAGCCGGTGATCACCACCTGCGGATCCGGCGTCACGGCCGCCATCGTCTCGCTCGCCCTGGAGAGCCTCGGACGGCCGGCACGGGCCCTCTACGACGGGTCGTGGTCGGAATGGGGTTCGGACCCGGAGCGCCCCGTCGCCACCGGCGCATGAGGTGTCGGCGCGCCGGCGCACGCCCTGTTGTGACGGCCGGCGACCGTTCCACGCCGCCCATGCGCCAGCGCTCGGACGGGCGCGTGCACCTGCGCGTCGGACGGCTCGGTTCCGACACGCGAATCCTCGACATCGCCGAAGCCGGCCCCTTGCGCGTGCGCCTGCCGCGCGGGCCGGCGGGGCCGTGCGAGGCGGTGCTGCTGAACAGCGCCGGCGGCATCGCCTGCGGCGACCGTTTCGCCGTGTCCGTCGCCGTCGGGCCGGGGGCGGAGCTCGTGCTCACCACCACGGCGGCGGAGAAGATCTATCGCTCCGACGGGCCGAGGACGATCATCGAGACGCGGGTCGCGGTGGGTGCCGGCGGCCACCTCGCCTTCCTGCCGCAGGAGACGATCCTGTTCGACGGAGCCAGTCTGGAGCGCAGCCTCGTCGCCGATCTCGATGGCGATGCGGGCCTGCTCGCGTTCGAGGCGGTGACGTTCGGGCGGGTGGCGCGCGGCGAGCGGATCCGCGAGGGCCGCTTCCACGATCACTGGCGGATCCGGCGCGACGGGCGCCTCGTCTACGCCGATTCGGTGCGCCTCGAGGGCGCGATCGCGGACGCCCTGGAACGGGCGGCCATCGGGGACGACGCCCGGGCGATGGCGACTCTGGTTCACGTGGCGCCCGGGGCCGAAGGCCGCCTGGACGCCATACGGGCGCTGCTCGACGGAGCGGGCGCGCGGGATGGCGTCGAGGCGGCGGCGAGCGCCTGGAACGGGAACCTCGTGGTGCGGTTCCTCGGGAGCGACCCGGCGGCCCTGCGGGCGCTGGCCCAGCACATCCTCGTCGGTTACCGCGGCGGCCCCCTCCCCCGGGTGTGGCAGGCCTGATGCAAAAAGGGGCCCCAGCATCGCCGGAGCCCCTCTCACGAACCGGATCAGGCGGTTCGAATCAGTAGGCGGCCGGATCGGGGCTGTCGCTCGGGTTGGCGAACGCCTTCACCATGGCCTCGCTCATGGGCAGGTTCAGGTTGATGCCCCGCGGCGGGATCGCCTTGGTGAACCAAGTGTCGTACAGCGCCTTGCCCTCGGGGCTCTTGTAGAGCTTGGCCGTGGCTTCGTCGACGACCGCCTTGAACGGGGCATCGTCCTTGCGCAGCATGATGCCGTAGGGCTCGGGCTTCGACAGGGCCTCGCTGGAGATGCTGTAGGCGCCCGGCTCCTTAGAGCTGGCGGCGAGCGAGGCGAGCAGCACGTCGTCCATCACGAAGGCAACGGCGCGGCCGGTCTCGACCATGAGGAAGGCCTCGGCATGGTCCTTGGCCGGCAGGATGGTCAGGCCGAGGTTGCGGGCCGTGTTGATCTCGTTGATCTGACGGATGTTGGTCGTGCCCGAGGTCGAGACCACGGTCTTGCCCTTGAGATCGTCGATCTTGTCGAGCTTGGCGGTCTTCTTCGACACGAAGCGGGTGGCCGTGAGGAAGTGGGTGTTGGTGAAGGTCGCCTGCTTCTGGCGGTCGGGGTTGTTCGTCGTCGAACCGCACTCGAGATCGATGGTGCCGTTGGCGATGAGGGGGATACGCGTCGCCGAAGTGACCGGGTTGTACTTCACCTCGAGCTTCGGCAGGCCGAGCTTGACCTTCACCGCATCGGCGACCTTCTTGCAGATCTCGAACGCGTATCCGACGGGCTTCTGATCGTTGTCGAGGTAGGAGAACGGCACCGATGCATCGCGGTAGCCGATGGTGATCCCGTTGGTTTCCTTGATCTTTTTCAAGGTGCCGGTCAGATCGTCGGCCTGGGCAGAACCCGCGGCCGTGGCCGAGACCGCAAAAGCAACGAAAGCCGCCGTGACGGCGGATCTTGAATGGCGCGAACGCATTGTCAGGCTGACTCCCGGGGGGCGATTGGCACGACGTCCATCGCTGAAGGCACTTATAGCAGGTTAGCGACGGCCACCGCCGACGCAATCGGTGATTTCCACGGATCTCGAGGAATGCGCACTGTTCGGCGCAACCTGTAACTCGCAACTCGCGTGCCGGACTGGGCCAGGCCGAGACGCAAAAAGGCCCGGCTTCGCAGCCGGGCCAGTTCGTGTTCTCGAAGGTGTGGTGGTCCCGACCGGTCGGATGTCGCAGCGACACCGACCGGTCGAAAGCGGCTTAGAAGTCGCGCTGGATGCGCATGCGCATCTGGTAGGTGTCGTCGGCCGTGACCGTCTTGACGTTGCCGTTGGCGAGGTTGATCGCGTTGACGGCACCGTTGGAGCGGGTCTGATCGACCACACGGCCGCTCTGGACGCCGACCTTGGTGTAGAGGCCCTCGACGCCGATATCGAGATCCTTGACGGGCGACCAGATCAGGCTGGCGCCGGCGACGACCTGGTAGGTGTCACGCAGCACGGGGCTGACGTTGTAGGACGGCGTGCCGATGATGCCGGTGAACTGCGAGCCGGCGAGGGCATTGACGGTGGCGGCGCTGGCGCCGGGGGCGCCGGTGGCGGTGGCGTAGGCCAGGGCGTTGTTGAAGCGGGCGCCGCGGGCGAAGCTCAGCTCGCCGTAGCTGGCGAAGATCGCCGAACGCCACTCGGGCGACCAGTAATGCAGGAACGAACCGACGACGGTGAACGAGGTCGAGAGCTCGATCTTACCCGTGAGCGGGTTGAGGGTCGCATCCGACATGTAGGGGTCGAAGGCGGCGCCCGCGATGGTGCTGACGCGGGAGGCGTAGGACCCGTTGTACGAGGAGTAGCCGGTGTAGAGGGTCGCGCCCTCGCCGTAGGCGCCCTGGAGGTAGAAGGTGTCGCCGGGGGCGATGAACGGCATGTTGATCTTCACGCCGCCCTGCACGGCCCAGCCGAACTCGGAGGCGGGACGGGCGGTGAAGCCGGCGAAGTTGGCGATCGGCACGCCGGCCGGGGGAGCGCCCGCGGCGTAGCCCTGGATGAAGTTGGCGGTGTTGAGCTCCTTGGCGGCGGCCGAGAGCTGGGCCGAACCCCAGGCGGCGTCGTAGCGCAGGACACCGACGAAGTCCGGCACGCGGTTGCGCTGGGACACGTCGACGGCGCCGAAGACCGGGCGACCGAAGGCATCGGTGCTGATCAGGACGCGCTGCGGCGCAGGCGAGGTGGTGGCTTCCTGCGAGTAGATGGTGTTGCGGCGGAAGCTCGGGTCTTCCAGCGAGACCGTGGCGGAGAAGCCGCCGGTGCCGAGCTTGGTGGTGTAGGCGAGCAGGTTGGTGGAGGCGAGGTCCGAACCGCCGGTGGCGGAGCTGATCTCGAAGTCGTGGGCGTAGAAGTCGAAGAACGAGGAGGCGCGACCGGCGGTGAGGCCGGCGAACTGGATGAAGGCCTTCTCGGTGCTCACGAACTGCTGGACGCGGCCGAACTGATCCTGACCGCTGGCGCCGAAGGCGTTGCCGATGCGCTCCTGGGTGCCCGAGCGCAGGCCCTGGGTCGAACCGGTGCGAGAGGCGAATTCGAGGCGGGTGAAGGCGCGCAGGGTGCCGTAGGCGGTCTGGGTGCGGGCGTCGACGTTGATGCGGGCGAGGCCACGGTAGCCGGTGGTGTCACCGTTGCTGCCCGAGCGGCTGTCCTGCTGCTGGTAGCCGATTTCGAGGCGGGCGCGGCCGGAGAGACGGATGCAGGTCTCGGTGCCGGGGATGTAGAAGAAGCCGGCGCCGTAGGCGGAGCAGACGCGAACGTATTCGATGGGGGCAGCCTTCTTGACCGGAAGGTCGGCTGCGTGTGCTCCAGCGACGGCTGCAAAACCAGCAGCAGAGGCAAGAAGCGAGCTCTTCAAGAGCTTCATTGATATCTCCAAAAGCTTCGAGACCCGAGGGATGAACGATTTCGGGCATGGTGATCCGGCGGACCACGACCCGTGTCGTCCTTATTTTTCAACAGCCGAGCGATGTTCGCTGGTTTGCAGAAGTGTTGCGCTGGCGATGCCCCCAGTGCCCAGTCACTCTGTGCGAGCCGGTTCCGCCGGGCAACTCGAAAACGTGATCAGCACAGCGGTTCCGCTGCCGTGTTGCGGCCATGCAACGTTGCACAGGCGGCTAAGCGTATGACGCACAGGCGGTTTCCGGGCCGCTGCGACGCGCGCCTAGACCTGGACCAGGGAGAACAAACTGCCCTATAACGGCTCAACCTTGAATTATGATTCCGCTTCTAGATTGAAAAAGGCCTGAAATCATTCTTCCGTTGATTTGAATGGCGTTTTCTGAGGCAGGCACGGGATTATTTTCAAGATGGATGCCGAGTCGGAGCCGACGCTTGGCATACCAAGCGATCCCGTCGGGCGATCCCGGTGGATCGGCCATCACGGCCCGGCGGCGTCCACACCCCCTGTGGATGACGCGGGGCCCGGCCTCCCAGCTCCGGGTAAGCCCGTGCGAATCGGGCGACGCCGGGGGATCGGGGTCCTGAGATCCGAAGGCGGCCAAGCGGCTTCGTCCCCCGGGCGTCCCGGGTGACGCAACACCGACGGTCCCCGGCCCGAGGCCCGACCCCGCGCTGTCGAGGCCATGCCCCGAGCGGTTCCATGGCGCCGATGGGCCGGGTGGGACTGCTCGGTCCCCCTCAGGCGGCGCGCAGGCGAGCGGCGGCCTCGGCCGAGCGGCGGATCACCGCTTCCTCGGGCAAGCCCGCGGGCACCACCCAGGAGCCGCCCACGCACAGCACCGGCTTCAGGGCGAGCCAGTCGGGCGCGGTGGCCTCGGTGATGCCGCCGGTCGGGCAGAAGCGGACGGCGTGGAACGGCCCGGCCAGAGCCTTGAGGGCCTTGATGCCGCCGGCGGCCTCGGCCGGGAAGAACTTGAACCGATCGAGGCCGTGATCGAGGCCGCGCATGATGTCGGCCGAATTGGCGATGCCCGGCAGGTAGGGCACGCCCCGGTCGATGGCCGCGCGGGTGAGGGACTCGGTGAGGCCCGGGCTGACGACGAACCGGGCGCCCGCCTGCAGGGCGGCGTCGAGATCGCGCGGGTTGAGCACGGTGCCGGCGCCGACGACGGCGCCCTCGACCCCGGACATGATGCGGATCACCTCCAGGGCGGCGGGGGTGCGCAGGGTCACCTCCAGGGCGGTGAGGCCGCCGGCCACCAGCGCCCGGGCGATGGGCTCGGCATGGGCCACGTCCTCGACCACCAGCACGGGGATGACGGGAACGGAGCGCATCAGCGCGTCGATGCTGGTCATGGGGCGATCCTCGGGGTTCGGGAAGCGGAGGCTATCATACCAAACGCGTGCGCTCGCCTGGGATCGAGCGGTCGCAACGGGCTCCCTCTCCCGGAAGGAGAGGAAGCCCCCGCCTTGCCTCTCCCTCGCGGAGACACGCGGCGAACCGATGGGCCGGAAAGGCCATCCTACAATCCGGCGGCGGCCAGCATGGCGGAGGCGCCCTGCTCGGCGCCGTCGGCGCCGTGGCGCAGGAAAGCGAACAACTCGCGGCCGGTGCCGAAGGCGGGCGCGGGGGCCGCGGCGTCATCGCGACGATCCCATTCGGCGGGATCGACGAGGACTTCGAGGCTGCCGTCCTCCGCGCTGAGGCGGACCCTGTCGCCGTCGCGGATCTTCGCAAGGGGGCCGCCGCCGAGGGCTTCGGGGCTGAGATGGATCGCCGCCGGGACCTTGCCGGACGCCCCCGACATGCGCCCGTCGGTGACGAGAGCCACGCGAAACCCCCGGTCCTGCAGCACGCCGAGCTGGGGCGTGAGCTTGTGGAGTTCGGGCATCCCGTTGGCGCGCGGCCCCTGGAATCGCACCACCACCACGACGTCGCATTCGAGTTCGCCGGCCTTGAACGCCGCCAGGACGTCGTCCTGGTCGTCGAAGACGCGGGCGGGCGCCTCGATGGTCCAGCGCGACGGCTCGACGGCGCTGGTCTTGAACGTCGCCCGGCCGAGATTGCCCTTCACGAGGCGCATGCCGCCATCCGTCTGGAACGGGTCGGCGGGGCCGCGCAGGATGCTCTCGTCGTGGGATTTTTCCGGCGCGTCCTCGAACACCAGCGCGTCGTCGACGAGCTTGGGGTCGCGGGCATGATCGCGCAGGCGCGTGCCCGCCACCGTCAGGATGTCGTCGTGCAGCAGCCCGGCGTCGATCAGGCTGGCGATGACGTAGCTCATGCCGCCGGCGGCGTGGAAGTGGTTCACGTCGCCCGAGCCGTTGGGATAGACCTTGGCAACCTGGGGCACCACCGCCGAGAGCCGGTCGAAATCCTCCCAGTCGAGGACGATGCCGGCGGCCCGCGCCATAGCGGGCAGGTGGATGGCGTGGTTCGTCGAGCCGCCGGTGGCGAGCAGCCCCACCACGGCGTTGACGATGGCCTTCTCGTCAATGCAGTGGCCGAGCGGCCGGTAATCGTTGCCCGTGGCGCCGATCTCGGAGAGGCGGTGCACGGCGGCCCGGGTCACGGCCTGGCGCAGCTTCGTGCCCGGATTGATGAACGAGGCGCCGGGCATGTGCAGGCCCATCACGTCCATCATCATCTGGTTGGAATTCGCCGTGCCGTAGAAGGTGCAGGTGCCGGCCCCGTGATAGGAAGCGGATTCGGATTCGAGCAGTTCGTCGCGCCCGACCTTGCCCTCGGCGTAGAGCTGGCGGACGCGCTGCTTCTCCTTGTTGGCGATTCCGGACGGCATGGGTCCCGCCGGGATCAGGATCATCGGCAGGTGGCCGAAGCGCAGGGCCCCGATGATGAGGCCCGGCACGATCTTGTCGCAGATGCCGAGCAGGGCGGCGGAATCGAACATGCCGTGGCTGAGCGCGATGGCGGTGGAGAGCGCGATGGTGTCGCGCGAGAACAAGGACAGCTCCATGCCGCGCTGGCCTTGGGTGACCCCGTCGCACATGGCCGGCACGCCGCCCGCCACCTGCGCCGTCGCGCCGACCTCGCGGGCGAAGATCTTCATCTGCTCGGGGTAGCGGCCGTAGGGCTGATGGGCCGAGAGCATGTCGTTGTAGGCCGTGACGATGGCCATATTCATGGTGCGGCCGGCGCGGATCGCCGGCTTGTCCTCGCCGGAGGCCGCGAAGCCGTGGGCGAGGTTGCCGCAATTGAGCATCGGCCGGTGGACGCCGTGGTCCCGCTCGCGGGCGACGAGATCGAGATACGCCGTTCGCGTCGGCCTGGAGCGCTCGGTCACCCGCGCGGTGACGGCGGCGATCTCGGGGTGAAGCTCGGTCATGTCTGGTCCTCGCGTGGTGCGAAGTCTGGCGCGAAGTCTGGAACGCCTTCAGACCACGGCGGCACCGCCGTGGCTACCGGGGCGTCCGGTCAGTGCCCTGAGGCAAGGGTCGCGCCGGGCTTGTCGTGGGTGGCGAGACGCTCGACCAGGGTGGCGGTCGCGGCGTTCATGCCGACGATCTCGACGGTTACGCCGTGGTGGCGGAACTTCAGCACCACCCGGTCGAGGGCGTTGACGCCGGTGATGTCCCAGAAATGGGCCGCCGTGAGGTCGATAACCAGGCGCTCGAGGCCGTCCTCGCGAAAGTCGAAGGCGTCGTGGAAGGCTTGCCCCGTGGCGAAGAAGATCTGCCCCGTCACCCGATAGGTGCGCGTGCCGCCGGTGCGCTCCGAGGCGACGGCGAAGAACCGCGTCACCTTGTGGGCGAAGAACAGGCCGCTGAGCACCACGCCGAACAGCACGCCCCGGGCGAGGTCGTGGGTCGCCACCACCACCGCGACGGTGCCGAGCATCACGACGCTCGAACTCTTGGGGTGGGTGAGCAGGGTGCGGACGGAGCCCCATTGGAAGGTGTTGATCGACACCATGATCATCACGGCGACCAAAGCCGCCATGGGGATCTGGGCGACGTAGGGCCCGAGCACCACGATGAGGAACAGCAGGAACGCGCCCGCCCACATGGTCGAGAGCCGGCCGCGCCCGCCCGACGAGACGTTGATCACCGACTGGCCGATCATGGCGCATCCGGCCATGCCGCCGAAGCACCCGGCGGTGATGTTGGCGAGACCCTGGCCGGCGCATTCGCGGTTCTTGTTCGAACCGGTGTCGGTCATCTCGTCGAGGATGGCGGCCGTCATCAGGCTCTCGAGCAGGCCCACCATGGTGAGGGTGAGCGCGTAGGGCAGGACGATCCGCAGGGTCTCCCACGTGAACGGCACCTGCGGCAGGGCGAAGAACGGCAGTTCCGTCGGCAGGGCCCCCATGTCGCCGACGCGGTGGATCGGCAGGCCGAACGCGACGGCGACGATCGTGAGCAGCACGATGGTCACCAGCGGCGAGGGCACGGCCCTCGTGAGGTACGGCAGGCCGTAGATCAGGGCGAGGCCGGCGGCCGTCATGGCGTAGACCGTCGCGCCCTGGCCTAAGAGTTCCGGCATCTGCGCGAGGAAGATGAGGATCGCGAGCGCATTGACGAAGCCGGTGACGACGGAGCGCGAGACGAACCGCATGAGGTTGCCGAGCTTCAGCGCCCCTGCGCCGATCTGCAGGAATCCCGTCAGGATGGTGGCGGCGAAGAGGTAGCCGAGGCCGTGCTCCTTCACGAGGGTCACCATCACGAGCGCCATGGCGCCGGTGGCGGCCGAGATCATGGCCGGGCGCCCGCCCGCGAAGGCCGAGACCACGGCGATGCAGAACGAGGCGTAGAGGCCGACCTTGGGGTCGACCCCGGCGATGAGGGAGAACGCGATGGCCTCGGGAATGAGCGCGAGGGCCACCACCGTCCCGGCCAGGAGTTCGCGCGTGACATCGGGAGCCCACTCGCTCCGCAGGTTGCGTCGGGTCATGGAAGATCAGTCCGTTCGCCCCGTGCGCGGGCCGGCCCGTTCGGGGCTGCGGCGTCGGGGGATGCCAGGAGGAGGCGCGGCGCCCATGCGGGCATCCGCGCGGAAACGCGGTCCGGTGCGGACGCCCTATGGCGGCCCGAGACGGCAGTAGAGTCTTGCGCGGTCCTTCAGCATGTCCGCCCCATAACACGCGCCTCTCGCGAAGGGAAAGAACGGCCGAAAACCATCGCGTGATGCAAGGCCGCGCGGCGTTTACGGTCCTGCAAGCGAAATGTACGAAATTAAACCGAGTCGTACTGCCGGAAGAGACGTGTCGCCCCGATGTTACAGAGCGAAATCGATGCGAACCGGTTTCGTCCCTGGTACAGACTTTCGTTGCCGCCCGACCTCGAAGCGCGGTTTCGGGCCGGGGACGATGCGGGCTCGGGCACCTACATCCGCTCCTGGCTCCTCGTCTTCATCCTGTTCAACATCCTGTCGCTGAAGCTCGACTACGAGGTGTTCGGACCGGACGCGTTCGCCGTTCCGGCCTTCCTCACCCTCGGGGTGTTCACGCCGGTCGCCTGCCTGGCGATCCTGTCCCTGAACGACCGCCCCTCACCCCTGCGCCGAACCGTGGCGGCGACGGTGACGAGCCTGCTCGACATGGCCATCGTCCTCAACGGCGCCCGGACGGTGCCGGACGGGCATGCCGACGTCTACATGGTCCTCGCGGTGATCGTGCCCCTCGTGGTCGGCCTCATCGCCGCCCTGTCGTTCCGGCACAGCCTCGTGTTCTGCGGCCTCTCGTTCGCGCTCTACCTCGGCTGGGTGGTGGCCCTGCACGAGGGTGACCTCGCCGGGAACGGCCTGCCGCTCCTCGTGGCGAGCCTGATCCTGGTTCCGATCAAGGTGAGTTTCTCGCGGGAGCGGCAGGAGAAGCAGGCGTTCCTCCTGCGGCTCTCCGTGGAAGCGCAGGCCGCCGAACTGACGCAGGCCAATGCCCGCCTCAAGGTCCTGTCGGAGATCGACGCCCTCACGGGCCTCGCCAACCGGCGCGTCTTCGACGCGACCCTGGCTGCGGCGTGGGACGGGGCCGAGGATTGGTGCTGCGTGGTCGCCATCGACATCGACCGCTTCAAGGACCTGAACGACACGGCGGGCCACCCCGAAGGCGACCGCTGTCTCGCCGCCATCGCGGCCGCCCTCGACGGGCCGACGCGGGCGGCGGGGGGCCTCCTCGCCCGCTACGGCGGCGAGGAGTTCATGGCCTTCGTTCCCGCCTGCACTCCGGAAGACGCCCTCGATTTCGGCGAGCGCCTGCGAGCGGCCGTGGAGACCATCGGCTTCCGCTATCGCAAGAACGGCCGCGACCGGACGGTCACCGTCAGTGTCGGGATCACCGCCGCACATGGTGCGACGCGGGCCTGCGGCGTTCGGCCCTCCGGTCTGCTCAAGGTTGCCGATCTCGCGCTCTACGACGCCAAGAGCCGGGGCCGGAACCGCGTCGAGGCCCGACCCGTCCTGCCTGACGCCGCCAACCGCGATGCCGGACCGCGAGACGGGATCTCTGGCGCGTACTCCGATACCGGGTCCGGCGCCTATTCGGCCGCGTTCTCGTAGGGCGCCGCCGCCTCGCCGAGGAAGCCGCCGGACTGGCGCTGCCACAGACGGGCGTAGAGACCGCCCGAGCGGATGAGGGCCGCATGGGTCCCCTCCTCGACGATGCGCCCGGCATCGATGACGAGGAGACGGTCCAGCGCCGCGATGGTCGAGAGGCGGTGGGCGATGGCCAGCACGGTCTTGCCCTGCATCAGGGTGTCGAGGCTGTCCTGGATCGCCGCCTCGACTTGGCTGTCGAGGGCCGAGGTCGCCTCGTCGAGGATCAGGATCGGCGCATCCTTGAGGATCACCCGCGCGATGGCGATGCGCTGGCGCTGGCCGCCGGACAGCTTGACCCCGCGCTCGCCGACCTGGGCGTCGTAGCCGGTGCGGCCCTTGTGATCGACGAGGGCGCGGATGAAGGTATCGGCCTCCGCCAGACGCGCCGCCCGCTCGACCTCCGCCAGGGTGGCGTCGGGGCGTCCGTAGGCGATGTTGTCCCGGATCGAGCGGTGCAGGAGCGAGGTGTCCTGGGTCACCATGGCGATGGCGCTGCGCAGGGACCCTTGCGTGACCTCGGCGATGTCCTGACCGTCGACCAGAATGCGGCCGCTCTCCAGGTCGTGCAGGCGCAGCAGCAGCGCCGTGATGGTGGTCTTGCCCGCGCCGCTCACGCCGACGAGCCCCACCTTCTCACCCGCCCGGATGTGGAGGTTCAGACGCTCGATGATGCTGGAATCATCGCGCCCATAGTGAAAACTCACGTCCTCGAAGCGGATGTCGCCGCCGGTGACCCGCAGGGTGGCGGCCTCGGGCCGGTCGGTGATGGCGTGCGGACGCGCGATGGTCTGCATGCTCTCCTGGATCACCCCGACATTCTCGAAGATGCCGCGCACGGTCTGCATCACCCAGCCCGACATGGCCATGAGGCGCAGCACCAGGGCGAGCCCGGCCGCCGCTTCGCCCGTGGTCATGCCGCCACGCTGCCACAAGACGAGACAGACGCCCGCCGTGGAGACGATGAGGGCGCTGTTGAGGACGCCCAGCACCGTGGTGGTGGAGCTGACGAGGCGGAACTGGTGCAGGTAGGCGCGTGTGTGAATGTCGACGGCGTCGCGCACCGCCGCGCGCTCCTCGCGGTCGCGGGCGAACAGCTTCACGGTGAGGATGTTGGTGTAGCTGTCGACGATGCGCCCGATGAGGGCCGAGCGGGTGTCGGCCGTGACCAGCGACCGGGTGCGGGCGCGGGGCACGAACCAGCGGGTGAGGAAGCCGTAGGCCAGCACCCACAGGACCACCGGCAGGGCGAGCCACAGGGAGATGGACCCGAACAGGCCCACCGCCGTCACGGCGTAGATCGCCACGTACAGGAGCGTGTCGATGAACACGACGGCGAGTTCGCGCACCGCCGGCCCGACCTGCACGACGCGGTTGGCGAGCCGCCCGGCGAAATCCGCCTGGAAATAGGAAAGCGAGTGGCCGAGCGTGTAGAGATGCGTGCGCCAGCGGATCTGGTTCGTCACCTGGGGCACGATGAGCTGGTTCGACAGGATCTCGTGCAGCCAGATCGTGATCGGCCGCACCACCAGCACCAACCCGGCGGCGAGGAGGATCTTGGTGCCGTGATCGGCCCAGAACGTCGCCCGATCGGCGGTGTTGAGGAGGTCGATGAACCAGCCCATGAGCAGGTAGAGCGACGCCTCGACGGTGCCGGCGACGATCGCCACCAGGAACAAGGCGAGGAGCGCCGCCCGCACGGGCTTCAGGTAGAAGCCGGCGAAGCCCAGCACGGTCTTGGGCGGCATGCGCCCGTCATCGAACGGCGCGAACGGTTCGATGCGGCGCTCGAGCCAGTCGAGAAACATGAGATGTCCGATATGCGGTTGCGGCAGCGCCCTTATAGCTAGGCAGCGTAGGGCCCCTGCCAACCGGAGGCGATGCCGCACGAGAATCCGCCTGCCTTACTTGGTGCTTCCATCCGATACGCCAGCCACCCCTTCCCCAACTGCGACGTCGCCCATGCTCCGCCTCGCCCTCTACCAGCCAGATATTCCGCAGAACACCGGCACCCTGCTGCGCCTCGCGGCCTGCCTCGGGATCGCCGTCGAGATCATCGAGCCGGCCGGGTTCGACGTGTCGGACCGGCACCTGCGCCGCTCGGGGCTGGACTACCTCGACCACGTGACGATCACGCGCCACCGCTCGTGGACCGCGTTCGACGGGTGGCGCCGGCAAGCCGGCCTGCGCCTCGTCCTGGCGACGACGCAGGGCGCCCTGCCGTACGGCGACTTCGCCTACGGCTCGGACGATTGCCTGCTCATGGGCCGGGAATCCGCCGGGGTGCCGGATTCCGTCCATGCGGCCGCCGATGCCCGGGTGGTGGTGCCGATCCGGCCCGGATTGCGCTCCCTCAACGTCGCCGTCTGCGCCGCCATGATCCTCGGCGAGGGCCTGCGCCAGACGGACGGTTTCCCGGGCGGCGCGCAAGCGCCTATTTGAACGCCGTGCATAAACGCACTTGAACACCGTTCAATCCGTGGCAATCTCCTCCTCGACGGCAGCGCCCGTCGCTCGGGAGACCGCCCCATGTTCAACCTGTTTCGAACCCTCGCCCGTGGCGCCGCCGCCCAGGCCCGGGAAGACCTCATCGACCGCAACGCCCTGCTGATCCTCGACCAGCAGATCCGCGAGACCCGCGTCTCCCTGGAGCGCAGCCGCATGGCCCTGGCGACGGCGGTGGCCGGCGACACGTCCGAGGCCCGCCGCCTCGCCGAGGTGGAGAGCCGCGCCAGGGACCTCGAAGACCGGGCCGTCGCCGCCCTCGACGCCGGCCGCGAGGACCTCGCCCGGGACGCCGCCGACGCCATCGCCGAACTCGAATCCGAAGCCGAGGCCATCCGCACCGCGCGGACGCGGTTCGCCCGCGAACTCACCCGCATCCGCGCCGTGGTGAGCGACGCCACCCGCCGGCAGGCGGAACTGGAGCGGGGCCGGCGCATCGCGGCGGCGGCCGAATCCGCCCGCCGCCTCGGCGTCGCCGCCGCACCGGAGGACCGCGCCACCCTGCGGGAAGCCGAGGCGACCCTGGCCCGCCTGCGCAGCCTCCAGGCGCATGCCGCGGACACCGAAGCGGCCCTGGCCGAAGCCGAGCCCGGCGCCGACATCGCCGAGCGTTTGGAGCGCGAAGGGTTTGGGAAAGCGACGCGTCCGACGGGAAGTGCGGTGCTCGAACGCCTACGCCAGCGCGCGACCGCCCAAGCCTGATTCACGCACTTGCCCTGCGAAATACCCCCTTCAAAAAGGACCGATCCCATGACCAACGAAACCACGCAGCATTCCGGCGCCTGGGTCGCCTTCACCTACGCGTCGTTCCTCGGCGCCGCCCTGATGGTGGCGCTCGGCATCCTGTTCATGCCCATCGACATCTGGATGAAGGGCTACTTCGCCATGGGGGTGATCATGCTGGTCCAGTCGTGCATCACCGCCACCAAGACGGTCCGCGACGTCCACGAGGGCCGCCGCATGGTCAACCGCATCGAGGACGCCAAGACCGAGCGTCTGCTGATGTCGGTCGGCAAGGATTGAGGGCGAGGCGACGGCGAGGATTGAACCGCCGGGATCGATATGGGACATCGGGGCCATGACGCGCCCCGACACGCCCTTCACGCCCCTGCCCGAAGCCGCGCTGACGGCCCTCAAGGGCGAGGCGACGGCGTGGTTCACCACCCTGCGCGACCGCATCGTCGCCGCCCTGGAGACCCTGGAGAACGAGGCGACGGGGCCGTTCCACGAGGACGCGCCGGCCGAGGCCGGACGATTCGAGAAGACGCCCTGGGAGCGCACGGATCACACCGGCAAGCCCGGCGGCGGCGGCACCATGGCGATCCTCAAGGGGCGGGTGTTCGAGAAGGCCGGCGTCCACGTCTCGGCGGTGCACGGCGAGTTCGCGCCGGAGTTCCGGGCGCAGATGCCGGGGGCCGCGGAGGATCCGCGCTTCTTCGCCACCGGCATCTCGCTCATCGCCCATCCGTGGAACCCGAACGCGCCCACGGTCCACATGAACACCCGGTTCGTGGCCACCACGCGGACGTGGTTCGGCGGCGGCGCCGACCTGACGCCGGTCCTCGACCGCCGGCGCAACCAGGACGACCCCGACACGCTCACCTTCCACGCCGCCATGAAGGCGGCCTGCGACGCCCATGCGCCGGCCGCCGACTACGCCCGCTACAAGGCGTGGTGCGAGGAGTACTTCTATCTGCCGCACCGCAAGGAGCCGCGCGGCATCGGCGGGATCTTCTACGATTATCATTGGACCGGCGATCCGGCGGCGGATCTCGCCTACACCCGCGACGTGGGCGGGGCCTTCCTCGAGGCCTATCCGGCGATCATGCGCGCCAACATGGGCACGCCCTGGACGGAGGCGGACCGGCTGGAGCAGCAGGTCCGGCGCGGGCGCTACGTCGAGTTCAACCTGCTGCACGACCGCGGCACCATCTTCGGCCTCAAGACCGGCGGCAACGTCGCGTCGATCCTGTCGTCCCTGCCGCCGACCGTGCGCTGGCCGTGAGCGAGACCGCGCTGCCGACCCGGTTCGCGCCGCAGCAGGATGCGGCGCTGAAAGCCATCGCCGACTGGCGCAAGGGCGGGGGCGCCCAGGTGTTCCGCCTGTTCGGCTATGCGGGCACCGGCAAGACCACGCTGGCCCGCCGCATCGCCGACGACGTCGACGGTACCGTGGTGTTCGGCGCCTTCACGGGCAAGGCGGCCTCGGTGATGCGGTCGAAGGGCTGCCACGACGCGGCGACGATCCACAGCCTGATCTACCGCACCAAGGAGACGGAGGACGGCGGCCCCGCCTTCACCCTCAACCGCACCGGGCCCATCGCCAAGGCCGAACTCGTCATCATCGACGAGTGCTCCATGGTGGATTCCGACCTCGGCAACGACCTCCTGTCCTTCGACAAGCCCGTGCTGGTGCTGGGCGATCCGGCGCAGCTGCCGCCCGTGCGCGGCGGCGGCTTCTTCACCGAGGCCGAGCCCGACGTGATGCTCACGGAGGTCCATCGCCAGGCCGCCGACGACCCCATCGTCCGCATGGCGATGACGATCCGCGAGGGCGGCCGCCTCACCCTCGGCGAGTACGGCCGCAGCCGCGTGGTCTCCCGGCGCAGCCTCGACCCCAACGAAGTGATCGCGGCCGACCAAGTGCTCGTCGGCATGAACAAGACCCGGCGGCTCTACAACAATCGCCTGCGCGAGATCGCCGGCCACACCGACCCGATGCCGGCGGTGGGCGAGAAGCTCGTCTGTCTCCGGAACGACCGCACCAAGGGCCTGCTCAACGGCTCGACCTGGACGGTGCAGGCCCAGCGCGCGGCCCAGCGCCCCGACACGATCCGCCTCGACGTGGTGCCGGACGACGATCCGGCGCTCCGCCGCCGCCCCGTGGACATCAAGGTGCTGCGCGCGGTGATGTCCGGCTCCGAGGAGGAGATCCCGGCCTTCCTCCGCCGTGAGACCGACGAGTTCACCTACGGCTACGCGCTCACCGTCCATAAAGCGCAGGGCTCGCAATGGGACAGCGTGGTCCTGTTCGACGAATCCTTCGCGTTCCGCGAGCACAGGGCGCGCTGGCTCTACACCGGCCTGACCCGGGCGGCGCAGGCGATCACGGTGGTGATGTAGGACCGCGCGACGCGGCAAGAACGCCTCGTGAAGCCAATCGCGAAGGTTGCGGACATGCGGGATTGTTGCCCGACCAAAGTCTGTCCGAAGACGAGCGGCCAGCTCATCAAATCCTCGCCACGACCGGATATAAACCAATGAATTCATGGACCGCTTGCGTCCGGATCGACGCCGACGCTCCGCGGAACTCAACACATGATCGAGCTGTATCGCAGAACACATTTACGTTCCTGTACTTCCGATCGCCGATGCCGAATGGTTGTGCGAAATAATCACCTTGGGTTGATGGCCGTCCATGACTGCAACCACGCCGAACGAAGCCGACCGTCTGGCCGATCTTCGTGCACTCGCCCTCGTCGGGACGCCGCCGGAGCCGCATTTCGATGCCGTCTGCCGGACGGCTCAGGCACTGTTCGGCGTTCCGATCTGCCTCGTCACCCTCGTCGATGAACACGAGCAGTGGTTCAAGGCCAAGTGCGGTCTGGCCCTGGAAGGCACGTCGCGCGCGGTGTCCTTCTGCAGTCATGCCATCCTCTCGGACGCGGTCATGGTGGTCGAAGACGCGGAGAACGACCCTCGATTCGCCTCGAATCCCCTTGTCACGGGCGCGCCGCATATCCGTTTCTACGCGGGCGCCCCACTGATCCTGCGACCGGGAGTCCGGGTCGGCACCCTGTGCCTGATCGGCACGAAGGCTCGGGCCCTCACCGATGCGGAGGCACGCCAACTCGAGGATCTAGCGCGCGTCGTCGTGGCTCACCTGCGCCTCCGCGGCGCCTTGCGGGCCGGAGAAGCCGCCGCCGAGCAACGTGCCCTCGATGTCGCCGCCCGCAGGAACGCCGAGCAGGCGGCGGCCGAGAGCGAGGCGCGCTACCGTGAAGCCCTGGACTCGACCCACGATGCCATCCTGGGCCAACTCGTCGAGGGGGTCATCGTCACCGACGGCAACGGCCGCATCACCCTCGTCAACGAAGCAGCGGGCAGGATTCTCGGGACGGTCCATCTCGACGTGACGCCCGATCAGTACAGCGACGCCTACCGCGTCTTCACCGAGGACGGTGCGCCCTACGATTCGCAGAACCTGCCCCTGGCACGTGCCGTCCGGGGCGAGACGGTCCTGGATGCCCGCTGGCGGGTCCGGCGGCCGGACGACACCGAAGTGCTGGGCATCGGCAGCGCCCGGCCGCTGCTGACCCGTGACGGACGGCAGATCGGCGCCGTCATGACGCTTCGGGACGACACCGCGCGCGATGCCGCCGAGCGGGCGCTTCGGGCGAGCGAGACGGAGCTGCGCGGATTGAACGCCACCCTGAGCGAGCGGGTCGCCGCCCGGACGCATGATGCCGAAACGGCCAAGCGGGAGGCCGAGCGGGCGAGCCTCGCCAAGACCGAGTTCCTGGCCTCCATGAGCCATGAGATCCGGACGCCCCTGAATGCGATCATCGGCTTCACCGACGTGATGATCGCCTCGGATCGGCTTCCCCCGGACCTCCGGCACCAGGCCGAACTCGTACGCACCTCCGGGTCGGCGTTGCTGACGATCGTCAACGACATCCTGGACTTCTCGAAGGTCGAGGCCGGAGCCGTCGTGCTGGACCGGCAGGCTTTCGATCCACGGGTGCTGATCGACAACTGCCTCAGCATCGTTCGAGGCTCCGCGGACCAGAAGGGCCTGGATGTCAGGGCGATGATCGACTCCGCTTTGCCCCCAAGCCTGAACGGAGACCAGGCGCGTCTCCGGCAGGTCCTGCTGAACCTCCTGAACAATGCGATCAAGTTCACGGCGCACGGCTCCGTGACACTCAATGCCCAGTACGAGGGTACAGGGGAAACCGGCGAGCGCCTGCGCTTCAGCGTGGAGGATACGGGCATCGGCATCGCCCGCGCGAAGCAGGATCGACTGTTTCAGCGCTTCTCGCAGATCGACGGCTCCATCGAGCGGAACTTCGGTGGGAGCGGCCTCGGCCTTGCCATCTGCAAGCAGCTGGTCGACCTCATGGGCGGCGAGATCGGCGTCCGCTCCGAGGAGGGCATGGGTGCAAGGTTCTGGTTCGCCCTGACACTGCCGCTCGGGACCGGCGAACCGTCGGCGCCGCGCGCCAGTTGCCCCCCCATCGCGCAGCGGCCCGGGCGGATCCTCCTCGTGGAGGACAACCGGATCAACCAGGACCTCGCCCGGGCGGTCCTCGAGGTCGCGGGCCATGCCGTCGAGATCGTTGCGGACGGAGCCTCCGCCATCCGCGCCGTGGCCGAAGGGTGCTACGATCTGATCCTGATGGACGTGCAGATGCCGGGTATGGATGGCATGACGGCGACCCGGCACATCCGTGCGCTCGGGGCCGAAGCGGCCACGATCCCCATCCTGGCGATGACCGCCAACGTGCTGCCGGACCAGATCCGGATGTTCCGGGCGGCCGGCATGGACGATCACGTGGGTAAGCCCTTCGCCCGGGCGGACCTCTATCGCATCATCGATCGGTGGCTGTCGCGGGCGCCGGCCCGGACGACCCAATCCGACCCGCTTGCCACGGGCGTCGATCGGAGCGGCGAGGATTTGAACCTGCTCGACCGAAGCGCCTACGACGCCATGATCGGCGTGATCGGCCGTGGGCCCGTCCACGACGCCCTGGGGATGCTCGCCGAGGAACTGGACGCGCGCTTCACCACGGCCGGGGAGACCGCGGCGGACCGGGATCAGCTGCGCTTCGAAGCGCATACCTGTGTGTCGTCCGCCGGCACGCTGGGTTTCCTCGCGCTCTCGAATGCCTGCCATGCCGTGGAGCTCTGCAGCGAGCAACGGATCGCCAGCGAAGGATCGGCGGTCTTCCAGGACCTGTTGGACGAAGCCCGTGGTCTGGCCCGGAGATCGGCGAGGCATGCCTTGCGGGTGGCGGCACAGCCGCCAAGCCACGCGTCGGTCCATGCGGGTGTCGAGCGCCGCAACTGACGCCGATGCGCTTCACGCAGCGACGGAATCCGGTCCCGACGCCTCCGGCACCCGCATCCGCTCGGTGATCGCCGCCAGGGTGTCGGTGGTCAGGATTTCGATGGCCGCCAGGGTCTCGGCGTCGGGCGGGACACCGCCCGAGCGGGCGTCCTCCTCCAGGACGGCGAGGCGTGCCGCCAGGGCCCGGCCGCCGATGTTCAGACTCATGGACTTGAGGCTGTGGGCCGCACTGGCGAGCGCGGGCGCGTCGCCCGCCGCGCAAGCCGCCGCGATCTCCACCAGGGCGACGGGGGCGTGCTCGGCGTAGAGGGCGACGATGCGCTCGGCGAACCCGCTGCCGGCGGATAGTGCCATTTCGACGAGGCCGTTCACCACCTCGTCGTCGAGGAGGCCATCGGGCTCGGCACCGGGGTCATCGGGCGCGATTGCATCGGAACTCATCGCCTCGGGATCGAGAACGCGCGACAGCATCGCGGCGAGCGCCGCCAGGGTGAAGGGTTTGGTCAGCGTGCCGTCCATGCCGGCGTCGCGCCAGGCCTCGGCCGCCGCGCCGATCACGTGGGCGGTGAGCGCCACGATGGGGATGCGCCGGCCGGACGAAGCCTCTTCGGCCCGGATCGCGCGGGCGGCGTCGTAGCCGTCGAGCACCGGCATGCTGCCGTCCATGAGGACGAGATCGAACGCCTGCGCGCGGCACGCCTCCACGGCCTCGCGCCCGTCGACCACCGTGACGATCCGCGTGATGCCGCAGCGTGCCAGGGCCGCGCAGGCGACCTCGCGGTTGACGGCGCTGTCGTCGGCCACCAGCACCCGCGCGCCGGGGAACTGCGCCAGGGCGGCACCGGCGAGCGCGGTCCGCGCCGCTGCGGCGAAGGGGGCGCCGCTGGCCAGGGCGCCGAGGGCCCGGTCCCATTCGTCCTGGACCACGGGCCAGCGCAGGAGGTCGTCGGCGAAGCCCGCCCCCAGCACCGTGCCGGCGGCCGGATCGCCCATGCGGGCGATGGCGAGCACCCGGCCCGTCGCCGACGGACGGCGACCGAGGGCGACGAGATCGGCCGCATCGGCGATCCAGTGGGCGGTCGCGGCCTGCGGCGCATCGGCGGCGACCGGCACGAAGCCGGCCGCGACCAGGCGCTCGCACAGGCTCGCGACGCTGGCGGCGCCCGCATGCGCCACGACGACGAATTCCGGGACGCCGTCGGCGCGCCGATCTGCCCTGACCGCATCGTCCACGGCCTCCAGGGGGAGTTCGGCCCAGAAGGTCGAGCCCTCGCCCAGGACGCTGTCGACCCCCATGGTGCCGCCCATGGCCAGCGCGAGGCGGTGGGCGATGGAGAGGCCGAGGCCGGTGCCGCCGAAGCGGCGTGTGGTGGATTGGTCGGCCTGCGAGAAGGCCGAGAAGATGGTGCCGACCTTCGACGCGGGAATGCCGATCCCGGTGTCGCGCACGCTGAGGCGCAGGCGGTCCGGGCCGGCCCGTTCGAGGCGCACCAGCACGTGGCCTTGCGGCGTGAATTTCAGGGCGTTGTTGACGAAGTTCGAGAGGATCTGCCCCAGGCGCACGGGATCGCCGACGATCTGACGGGGCACGTCGGGCGCGATGAAGGCCGCGAGATCGAGATTCGCTTCGCGGGCCTTCTCGGCGAACAGCGACACCACCGTATCGACGATCTCGGCGGGCGCGAGTGCGATGCGCTCGAGGTCGATCTTGCCGGCCTCGACCTTCGCGAAATCGAGGATGTCGTTGATGATGGCCAGCAGATTCTGGCCCGAACGGGCGATGACCTCGGCGTAGCGCTTCTGCCGGTCGGGCAGGTCGGCGGCGGCGAGCAGTTCCGCCATCACCAGCATGCCGTTCAGGGGCGTGCGGATCTCGTGGCTCATGGTGGCGAGGAAGGACGATTTCGCGCCGTTGGCGGCTTCGGCCGCCTCCTTGGCCTCGTGCAGGTCGGCCGTGCGCGCGGCGATGTCGCTTTCCAGGCGCTCCATGTGGCGGGCGAGGCGGTCGCCGCGCTCGCGCACGGTGCCCAGCAGGGTGTTGAAGGTGCGAGCCAGCACGCCGACCTCGTCGTCGCGCACGATGCGGGCGACCTCGCCGTAATCCTCGGCCGCGCGGACCCGGTCCATGGTGGCGGCGAGTTCGGCGATGGGCTGTGTGATGGAGCGGTGCAGGCCGTACGAGACGGCGAGGCCGAGGGCCAGCGCCAGGGCCGAGGCCAGAGCCGACGCCTTCAGGATCGCGAGGAGCCGGTCGATCAGGTCGGTGGTGTCGGCGACGAGCACGAGGGTTCCGACGGTGAGGCCGGCATGCAGGATCGCGACGCGCACCTGCGCGGTCCGGCTGCCGAGCAGCCACAGGGGCGAGCCGCCGGCATCGAGGTCGACGTCGCTGTCGAGGCGGATGGCGAGCCCCTGGTCCGCCAGGGTCGAGCCGTCCGGGCGCTCGATGCCCGCGTAGACGAGGTCGGGCCGGCGGGCGATGGCGCTGAGCGTGCGCGTCGCCTCCGCGGAATCGCCTTCGGAGACGGCCCGGGCGCTCGACGCGGCGAAGACCTGCGCGATGGTCGAGAGGGCGTCGCGCTTGGCCTCGGCGTAGCGATGGACCTCTTGCCACAGGTTGAACGCCGCCGCCGCCGCGAGGGCGAGGGCGACGGACGCGAACACCGCCAGCGCCAGCCGCCCCGCGAGGGAGCGGAACACGGGCAGGCGCCGAGGGCGCGCGGTCGCGGCCGGCGCGGTCACTGGGAGAGCTCCGTGTTGGCCGAACTCGGGCCGACGCCCCGGGGCACCGGAACGTCGGTGGCGCCGTACCGGGCGTTGAGGACGAGGTTGGGGCCGTCGTACAGGTTGATGAGCCGGGCGATGATCACCGTGTAGGCGGATTGATCGGCCACCGGCCTCTTCGAATCGATGATGAGCCGACCCGAAGGCAGGTAGATTGTGCCGAGCAGGGTCCGCGCCTCGTCGCTGATAATGCGGTATTCGCGCAACGGCAGCGGCCCGCCGGGCGGCGGCTTCGGCTTGCCCTTGCCGCCCAGCGGCGGCGGGAGTTCCACCACGAGGCCGACCACACCCGTGGCGAGACTGCCGACGCCGTTGACGACGCCGCCGACGCCCCCGAGGAGGGAGCCGACGAGGGAGCTGGACACGGCCTCGGCGACGAGGTTCCGCTCCTCGAAGAACAGCAATCCGCGCATGGGCTCTTCCTTGGGCGCGGTAAGGCTGATGACGCTCTTCTCGTCGAACAGCAGGCCCGCCCGCGGGCCGGTGAAGTAGAAGCCGACGTTGACCCCCTCCAGGGAGCTCTTCTTGTCGACCACCAGGGGCCCGTCCTTCATCACGTAGACCCCCGGCCGGAGCGTCACCGTCGCGCCCTTGGTGATGTGGAGGCCGCCGCAATAGGTTCCCGGATTCAGGGTCGCCACGGTGGTGACGATGTTCTTGCCGTAGGCCGGATTGTCGGGGTCCTCGACGTACTTCTTCGGGTTGAGCAGGCTCCCGAGGTCGAGGCACGGCTCGATCCTCGGAGCCGGGAGGTGCGCGAGGGGGTCGCGCATGACCGGACAGCCCGTGGCGGGCTGGGGTGAGAAGTTCGCCCGACCGGCATAGCCGCCGGCCGAGCAGATCGAGATGGCCTGCGCCACAGCGGCGTTCTCGCCCTGGATGCCGGCGGGATTGATCGAGTTCGAGTAGAGCGAGCAATCCGAGGCGGTGATCCGCGCGGCACTCTCGAGGTGGAACGCGCCCATGGACAGGCCGTCCAGGGCGAGGAGGCACAGGCGGGTGGTGCCGGCGAGCTTGGCTGTCGACTGGACCCGGACGTCCAGGCTCGGCAGGTTCAGGAGCCGGCCGAGGGTGAGGACGATGGTCTCCGAGAGGGTGACGCGCACGCCGGAATGCGTACCCACCACCTCCGCCGCCGCCGCGACGGGACGCTGGTTCCCGGCCTGGGCGCGGGCCATGGCGATGGCGGTGCGGACCGCGCTGGCATCGTCGGTGTTGGCGAGCTTGAACTGGTTGACGCCCGCGATGGCGCCGCTGTCGGCCGCGCGCTGGAGCTCGGACCGGCGCTTGACCAGGGACCCGTATTCCACGGCCGCGGCGCTCATCCCCGTCACGACGGGAAGCAGCAGCGCGAAGATCAACACGATGCCGCCGCGCTTGTCCCTGGCGAATTCGGCGAACGACCGGCTCATCTTTCAGCTCCCATGCCTAGGAATGGGCACGGACCGGTTGAGATTGAATAAACCTCGCGAAGTTGCGCCGCCGAGACGAGACAACTTCGAACATCCAACCTGATAAATTTTAAGGTTATCGGATAACGAACACGTTATCGTCGGCGGATCGATGCTGGCGCGAACGGTGAATTAACCGCCGCCATGCGATCCCGTTGCGAGCGTGTCGCCGTCGCGCCGCGCGCAGGTTCCCCTCACGCCCGTGTTTCCGCCCGCCGCTCACCGCCGAACACGAAGCTGCGCGGCTCCGGATGCAACGGAGGCCGGGCACGCGGGCGAGACACGTCCCGTCGGGGCGCATCGGCGAGTCCGGGGTCTGGCCGGGCGGTTGCGCCGGGACACCGGCGGGGCCGCGGCCGTCGAGTTCGCCGTGGTGATCGTCCCGCTCTTCGTGGTCATTCTGTTCGTCCTCGAGAACGCCCTCGTGCACTGGATCACGGCGTCCCTCGACAACGGCCTCGACAGCGCGATGCGGCAATTCTACGTCCGCGCCGACGGCTCGGGCGGCTCGCCCCTCGACGGGGTCCGCACGGAGCTGTGCCGGCAGGTCGCGCCCTTCGTGAAATGCGACGCCCTCAAGGTCGATGTCGCTGCCTACGACAGCTTCGCCAGCGTCGACCGCGCCTCTCCGGTCGATGCCGCCACGAAGGATTGGCGGCCGGGCTTCGGGACCCAGCACGGGTGCCTGCTGAAGGGCAGCGTCGTCGTGGTCCAGGCGGCGCTGGCCCAGCACACGTTCCAGCCCTTCGGGATCGCCCCGGGCCAGTTCCGAGACGGCAGCCGCCTCATCAATGCGGCGGCGGTGATCCAGCTCGAAGGCAATTCCCCCGTCGCGAGCGGATGCTGAGCCGGGCCGCACGGAGCGCAGCGCGTCGCCTCGCCGGGCAACGCGACGGCGTGGCCATCGTCGAGTTCGCCCTCCTGATCCCGGTCCTGCTGCTGCTCTACTTCGGCACCGTCGAGATCACCAACGTCCTGCGCCACGCGCGCAAGCTCGACATCCTGTCCCGCACCATCGGCGATACCCTGTCCCAGCGCACCCGTCCGACCTCGGCGGAGGTCGAGGACATCTTCCGGGCGGCCGCCATCGTTCTCGCGCCCTACGCCGCCGACGGGGTCCGCATCACCATCAGCGCCGTCGGCGTCCCCGGCGGCACCGAGCCCGGGCCCCTGCGGGTGTGCTCGAGCGCGGCGGCGTCCGGTTCGCCCCTGCGCGCGCCCGAGGCCCCGGCGCCGGTGAGCGACGCCGAGGCGACCCAGCCCGCCGGCACCCGGCTCATCCTCGTCGAGATCACCAGCACCTACCGGCCCGTCTCGGGGCCGGGCGTGTTCCGGGACGCGGTGTCGGGCCTCGACCTCGTGCGCAAGACCCTGTGGCCCGTGCGCTACGGCCGGCGCTACGCCAGCGAAAGTCCCGAGATCGTGCTGCCGGGTGGGCTGCCCTGCCCGCCCTGAGGCCCGTCCGGTGAAGCGAAATGGCGCCGGCCGGAAGATTTCATTCACCCTGTGGCATGCGACGGGCAGCCAAGACGGCGCCGATAGTCCAGAAAACGAGCGCGGCCGCACGGCACGGCGGGGGCTCGGCCCCCGGGCGTACGATGGCGGTCCGGGATCTCAAGGCCACGCGATGTTCGTTCTCGTCCTCGACGACGCCCCCCTGAACAACATGCTGATGGCCGAGGCCATCCGGACGATTCCGGACTGCACCGTGCGCGACTTCACGCGGCCGGCGGACGCCCTGGCCTTCGTCGCCGCCAATGCCGACGCCATCGGGCTGGCGATCTCGGATTACGACATGCCGGGCATGAACGGCGTCGCGTTCATCCGCGCCGCCCGCGCCGTGCCGGGCTTCGAGCACGTTCCGGTGGTGATGGTGACGAGCCTCGACCAGCGCAGCCTGCGCCGGGAGGCCCTGGAGGCCGGCGCCACGGATTTCCTGGCCAAGCCCTTCGACCCCATCGAGATCCGCGCGCGGGTGTCGAACCTGCTCGCCCTCAACCGCGCCCGCATCGGAGAACGGGAGCGCGCCGCCTGGCTCGACCGCGAGGTCAAGGCGGCCACCGCCCTCATCGCCGCCCGCGAGCGCGAGATCGTGCTGATGCTGATGAAGGCCGCCGAGCATCGCGACAACGAGACCGGCAACCACGTCGCGCGGGTGGCCGGGCTCGTCGCCCTCATCGCCCGCGGCCTCGACCTGCCCGACGCCGAGGTCGAGCAGCTCAGCCTCGCCTCGACCATGCACGACGTCGGCAAGATCAGCGTGCCGGACACCATCCTGCTGAAACCCGGCCCCCTGACGCCCGAAGAGCGCACCGAGATGGAGCGCCACGCCGAGCGCGGCCGTCGCATCCTCGAGGGTTCGTCGTCCCTCCTCATGCAGCGCGCCGCCGAGATCGCCGCCACCCACCACGAGCGCTGGGACGGCAGCGGCTACCCGGCGGGCCTCGCCGGCGAGGCGATTCCCCTGTCGGGCCGCATCGTCGCCGTGGCCGACGTGTTCGACGCCCTCACCTCCGACCGGCCCTACAAGAAGGCCTGGAGCGAGCGGGAAGCCCTCAACCACATCCTGGCCAACGCGGGCTCGCATTTCGACCCCGCCTGCGTCGCGGCCTTCGCCCGGATGCTGCCGAAGGGTGGGACGCCGGCCTGATCCCGTCCCCGGTTGGCGCCCGGCGGCCCGACGACCTATCTCCCGGCCGGACACGCACACGGGAGAGACCACTTGGCATACGGGACGAGCTCGGCACACGAATCCGGCGGCCCGCCGCAGATGCACGCGACGACGATCCTGATGGTGCGCAAGGGCGGGCGCGTCGTCATCGGCGGCGACGGTCAGGTCAGCCTCGGCCAGACCATCGTGAAGGGCAACGCCCGCAAGGTGCGGCGGCTGGCCAAGGGCGCGGTGATCGGCGGCTTCGCCGGCGCCACGGCCGACGCCTTCACGCTGTTCGAACGGCTGGAAGCCAAGCTCGAACAGTATCCGGGCCAGCTCACCCGCGCCTGCGTCGAGCTCACCAAGGATTGGCGCACGGACCGCTACCTGCGCCGCCTCGAAGCCATGATGCTGGTCGCCGACCGCGAGGTCAGCCTGCTGCTCTCGGGGTCCGGCGATGTCCTCGAGCCGGAGCACGGCGTCATGGCCATCGGTTCGGGTGGCAACTACGCCCTTGCCGCCGCCCGCGCCCTCGAAGATGGACAGCACGACGCAGAAACCATCGTCCGGCGGGCGATGGGGATCGCGGCCGAAATCTGCGTCTATACGAATCACAGTCTCGTCATCGAGGCTTTGGATGCATGATGGACTGAGCGAAGTCTCGTACGATTAACGAACCTTTCCGAGATTCCCCCCAAACTGACGCCAAAAGCTGTTCTGGGGAGTCGTAGATCATGCGGATCAGGGCGAAGATTCTGGCGTTCGTCATCGCCTGCAGCGCGGTGACGCTTCTCGTGGCGGGCGTCGGGGTCTTCACCCTGCGGGCGTTCGACACCGCCATCGAGCAGGGGCGTCTCGCGACCCAGCGCGCCCTCGACGCCGCCCGGCTCAACCGCCACGTCACCACCATCGCCCTCGAGTCCCGCGGGATCTACGCCGCCAAGGACACCGCCGATGCGGTGAAATACGCCGCGCGCCTGCGCCAGAACCTCACGGACATGAACGCGGTCCTGGCGGCCTGGCCGGCCCGCCTCACGCCGGCCGAGGAGGCGCTGTTCGCCAAGGTGGCCGAAGGGGCCGCCGCCTTCACGCCGCTGCGCCTCGAGACCGCGCGCCTCGGCACCGAGGTCTCGCCGAAGGCCGCCGCCGACCAGGGCTTCACGGAAGCGAACCGCGCCAATCGGCAGGCCTACCAGGACAGCATCGACGCCCTGGTGGCCGACAGCCTGTCCCGCCTCACCACCATCGAGCGCGCCACCGACAGCCTCTACGATCAGCGCATCGTGCTCCTCGTCGCCCTCGCGATCGGGGGGCCCCTCGCCTGCCTGCTCATCGGCGTCGGCGTCGGCAACAGTCAGATCGCCCGCCCCCTGGTGGGCGTCGCCGCCGCGATCCGGCGCCTGTCCGAAGGCGATCACCAGCTCGCCGCCATGACGCCGCGCCGCGACGAGATCGGCGACATCCAGCGCAGCATGGCGGTGTTCGCCACCGCCATGCGGCAGGCCGAGACCCTGCGGATCGATGGGGACCGGGCCTCCACGGATGCGAGCGCGCGGCGCCGGGCCGATCGGGTCGACCTCGCCGATCGGTTCCAGGGCAGCGTCGGCGGCCTCGTCGGCACCCTGTCGGGGGCGGCCGCCGCCCTGGAGGAGACCGCCCGGACGATGGCCCGCAACGCCGAGCACGCCGACGCCCAGTCGAGCGCCGTCATGCAGGCGGCCAATGCCACCGCCCTCAACGTCCAGGCGGTGGCGGCGGCGACCGAGGAACTCGCCGCCACCGCCGACGCCATCGGCCAGCAGGTGGCGCACACCTCGGCCGCCGCCGCCGGCGCCGTGGAGAGCGCCCGGCGCACCCATGCGCGGGTCGACGTGCTCGCCGGCAGCGCCGCCCGCATCGGCGATGTCGTCGCCCTGATCTCGAACATCGCCGGCCAGACCAATCTTCTCGCCCTCAACGCCACCATCGAGGCGGCCCGTGCCGGCGAGGCCGGGCGCGGCTTCGCCGTGGTCGCCGCCGAGGTGAAGGACCTGGCGTCCCAGACCGCCCAGGCGACACAGGAGATCACCGCCCAGATCGCCACGATCCAGGCCGCGACCCGCGAGACCGTCGAGGCCATCGCGGAGATCGGGACCACCATCGGCAGCGTCCACGGCATCGCCCAGGGGGTGGCCGCCGCCGTCGAGGAGCAGCAGACCGCCACCCAGGCCATCGCCCGCAGCATCTCCGACGCCGCCCACGGCACCCAGGAGGTGACCCGGACCATGGGGCAGGTGCGCGCCGCCGCGGCCGAAGTCGGCACGGGCGCGGCCCGGGTCCTCGGCGCGGCGGCCGAACTCGCGCGCCAGACCACCACCCTCGACGGCGAGGTCACGGGCTTCGTCGGCACCATCCGGGCGGCCTGACCCCGCGTCCGGGCGGCGTGAGCCCGCGTCCGGGCGGCGTGAGCCCGGCCGCACCCTGGTAAGGCAGCCCCGGCGCGCTTAAGTCGGCAGCGTGGAACAGCCCCCGACCGCCTCCGCCCTCGCCCTCCCGGGCGACGGCCCGCTGCCGAATCATGCGGTGCTCCTGCGCGCCGGGGTGGCACGCGGGATCATCACCGACGATCAGGCCTTGGCCCTCGACCGATTGGCGCGCGAGGACGTCGCCGCCCAGGACGAGCCCCGCGACGACGAGCGCCTGCGCTTCGTCACGGGGTTCGCCGATATCTTTGTGACCCTTGGCCTCGTACTGTTCTTCGGCACCACCGGTTATCTCGGGATAGATCGGCTGGGGCCGGTCGGCGGTTACGGTCTAGTCGCCATCGAGGCCTGGGTGCTCGCGGAGTTCTTCACGCGACGCAGACGCATGGCCTTGCCGAGCATCGTCCTACTCGTGGTCTTCGCACTGGCGACCTATAACGCCGCCGGCTTCACACTGGTCGATCCGGATACGGAGGCCTCACGGGGGACGACGTTGTTCGATCTCGTGTTTCGCGGTCATCCGGAAGCGCGGCCGTTGATTGGTGCCGGCCTCGTCACGCTGCTTCTCGTGGGGCTGCATTACTGGCGCTTCAAGGTGCCCATCACCATCGCGGCGGGAACGGCGGCCCTGATCGGCCTGCTCCTTGGTCTCGTCGCCGCCGTCGATCCGTTCTTCGCCTACGACCGGCTGCCCTGGCTGCTGAGTGCCGCGGGCCTCGGGACCTTCGCGCTCGCGATGCGTTTCGACCTGTCGGATCCCCGGCGGTTGACGCGCCGGACCGACATCGCCTTTTGGCTCCACCTCCTTGCGGCCCCGATGATCGTCCATCCGGTACTCAGCGCTGTCGCGAATGGGAACACCTCGCAGATCGGCTTGGCCTTTCCAATTCTCGCCATCGTCCTCGGGTTAGCCTGCGTTGCCCTTGTGACGGACCGGCGGGCGATTCTCGTGTCGAGCCTGGTCTATGCCGGCCTTTCGTTCGACGCCCTCCTGCGTGAGATCGGAATCACGGGCAACGTTCTGCCCTTGGCGCTCCTCGCCCTCGGCACCTTCATCCTTCTTCTGAGCGCCGGCTGGCATCCCCTGCGGGCCCGAATCCTGCGCGCCCTCCCCCGCCCCTGGGCAGCCCGGCTGCCGCACCCGATCGGAGCGTGATGACCAGTTTCTCCCCCCGCGAGATCGTTTCGGAACTCGATCGCTTCATCGTCGGCCAGGCCGACGCCAAGCGCGCCGTCGCCATCGCGCTGCGCAACCGCTGGCGCCGCCAGCAACTGACCGGCCCGCTTCGCGAAGAGGTCGCGCCGAAGAACATCCTGATGATCGGCCCCACCGGCTGCGGCAAGACCGAGATCGCCCGCCGCCTCGCGCGCCTGGCCGGCGCGCCGTTCCTCAAGATCGAGGCCACGAAGTTCACCGAGGTCGGCTATGTCGGCCGCGACGTGGAGCAGATCGTGCGCGACCTCGTCGAGGTCGGCATCGGCCTGAAGCGCGAGGAGAAGCGCCGCGCCGTGAAGGCCAAGGCCGAGGCGGCGGCCGAGGCCCGCATCCTTGATGCTCTGGTCGGCCCTACCTCCGGTCAGGCCACCCGCGACAGCTTCCGCAAGAAGCTGCGGGCGAGCGAACTCGACGACAAGGAGGTCGAGATCGAACTCAGCGGCAACCCGTCCGGCGGCCTGCCGATGTTCGAGATCCCGGGCATGCCGGGTGCGTCCATGGGCGCGGTCAACCTCGGCGACATGCTCGGAAAGGCGCTCGGCGGCCAGAAGGGCAAGCCCCGGCGGATGACCGTGAAGGAGGCCTACGCGCCCCTGCTCGCCGAGGAATCCGACAAGCTCGTCGACACCGAATCCCTCACCCAGGAGGCGATCCGCGAGGTCGAGGACAACGGCATCGTCTTCCTCGACGAGATCGACAAGATCTGCGCCAAGGAGGGTCGCTCGTCCGCCGACGTGTCCCGCGAGGGCGTGCAGCGCGATCTGCTGCCGTTGATCGAGGGGACCACGGTGGCGACGAAGCACGGGCCGGTGAAGACCGACCACATCCTGTTCATCGCCAGCGGCGCCTTCCACGTCTCGAAGCCGTCCGACCTCCTGCCGGAATTGCAAGGGCGCCTGCCGATCCGCGTCGAGCTGCAGCCCCTCACGGTGGAGGATTTCAAGCAGATCCTCACCACCACGGAGGCGAGCCTGCTGAAGCAGACCGTGGCGCTGATGCAGACCGAGGGCGTGACCCTCGAATTCAGCGACGACGCGGTGGATGCCCTGGCCAAGGTCGCGGTGGACGTGAACAACTCGGTGGAGAACATCGGCGCCCGCCGCCTCCAGACGGTGCTGGAGCGCGTCATCGACGAGATCTCGTTCACCGCCACCGACCGGTCCGGCGAGACCGTGCCCATCGACGCCGCCTACGTCCGCGCGCGGGTCGAGAGCCTGGCGGCGAACGCGGACCTGAGCCGGTTTATCCTGTGAGGCGGTAGGGCGTCAGCCGGTTCATCCTGTGAGGCGGCAGGGCGTCAGCCGGTTCGTCCTGTGAGGCGGCAGGGCGTCAGCCGGTTCGTCCTGTAAGGTGGCAGGGCGTCAGCCCTGCCAGACCTCGCCCGGCCGGAACGCCCGGAAGCGCTCCGGCGCGATCCCGTTCTCGGCGCACGCCACCGCCAGGGCCTCGACGGGTTGCTCGATCCCCTCGTCGGTGAGCTGGAAGCTGCCCCAATGGTGGCCGATCATCTGGTCGGCGCCGAGGAGCAGGCCGGCCGCCACCGCCTCGGTGGGGTCCATGTGCTGGTCGCGCATGAACCAGCGCGGCTCGTAGGCGCCGATGGGCAGGGTGGCGAGGCGCGGCGGCCCGAACCGGGTGCGGGCCTCGGCGAAGATCGCCCCGCCGCGAAATCCGGTGTCGCCCGAATGGTAGTGCACGCCCACCGGCGTCGTCAGCACGAACGAGCACCACAAAGCCATGCGCTTGTCGTTGAGCCCGCGCGCCGACCAATGATTGGCCGGCGTGACATGCACCGTGAGGCCGCCGCCGAGGTCGGTCGCTTCGCCCCAGTCGCGGGTCTCCACATGCATGGTGTCGTCGTAGGCCCGCAGGATCGCGTCGTTGCCCAGCGGCGCCAGGATGAGCGGCTGATGCGCCTGCCACAGGCGCGCGACGGTGGGGCCGTCGAGGTGGTCGTAGTGGTTGTGGGTGATCAGGACCACGTCGATGGGCGGGAGATCGGCATAGGCGATGCCGGGCGGGTTGACGCGCTTGGGGCCCGCGAACCGCACCGGGCTGGCCCGGTTCGCGTAGACCGGGTCGACCAGGATGTTGCGCCCCGCCACCTGGAACAGGTAGCTTGCGTGCCCGATGAGGGTGACGCGCAGTCCCGCGAACCGCTCGGGCGGCCGGTCTCGGAACGGGCTCGGATGGTGCTTCGGCCACAGGGCCCGCACCGGACTGTCGATGCCGCGCCGGCGGCGCCAGCGGGCGATGTCCGAGAGATCCTTGTCGGCGGGCTGGTCCGGCCCGTGGAAGCGCAGGCCGTCGAAATGATCGCTCTTCGGCCCCCGGTAATACGGGTTGCGCGTGCGCTTGTGCGCCGCATAGCCGACGCCCCCGAGGGTCATCACCGTGGCGGCGCTGAGGGCCGTAATCAGATCGTTGCGCTTCATCCACCCGAGATGGCTGGTGCACGCGGCCGTTCAAGCGGCCACGCTGCGGTTCAAGAGCGCCAGCGCAGTTCCTGCGTCGCTAGGGGATTGCGGAACGGCCGGCCCTCGCGGGCGGCGGCGAGGGCCTCGCGCTTCAGGCGGAAGTACCATTGCGAGGGCAGATCGCCCTGGCCGAACAGCACCATGGTGGGCTTCCGGTCGAGGCCGGCTTGGGCGTGCTGGAGCACCTGCTGGTCCTGGGTCAGGAACTGGCGCATCAGCGGGCGGGCCACGGGCTTCAGCAGGTTCAGCGCCGGCATGTTCCAGTACAGGGCGTTGGTCAGCAGGGTGCGGTTGTGGGTGAGCGGCGTGGCGAAGGTGTAGTTCGCCACGCGCTTGGCCCCCGCCACGATCCGCTCCAGCCGCACGCCGGGCAGGCGGAACTCGATCTCCACCGCCGGGGCGCCGCCGAGCAGCCGATAGACCGGCGAACTCGTGGTGGTGGCGTGGCTCGTCATGGTGAAGCCGTGCGGCGTCGGCGTGAAGGTCTTCACCTTCTCGCGCAGTTCCTTCGACGGGCGGAACCACCAGGAATCGTGCACGAACGCGACGTGGCCGGGATCGACGAGACTCAAGGTGGTGAGATCGAACGAGGCCTCGACCACGAGTTCGATGACGACACGGCCGGCGGCCTCGAACCCGAGTTCGGGCAGGGCCGGCACGTCGGTGCCGGACGGGCTCCCAAGATACGAATTGACCCAGGCGAAGCCCGCGCTCTCGCGGACGGGGAAGCGCTGCACCGCGATCTTCGAAAAATCGGCGGCGTCGGAGGAGGACAGGGTCGGCACGTCGCGGCAGCGCCCGTCGGTGCCGAAGCGCCAGCCGTGGAACGGGCAGGTCAGGGCGCCGCCGTCGAAGCGGCCCTTCGACAGGGCCATGCCGCGGTGGGGGCAGCGATCCCGGAGTGCGAAGGCGGCTCCGGCGGTGTCGCGGCCGAGGACGATCTGCTCGCCGTTGAGTTCCACCGCCTTGAGGCTGCCGGGCTTCAGACCGTCGGAGCGGGCGACGCAGTACCACGCGTCGCCGAGCGGCTGGCGCATGGCATCGGGATCGAGGGCGGCCTCGTCGGGCGCCGGAGCGCGCGGGCTGGGGCTGGCGGACATGGCGGGTTCCGGGCACGCCCTCCCGGGCGGGTGCCAGCGTCTTAGACTTGGGGCCTCGCCGTGGCCAGTCGACTTCAAGTCCACCTCGGCCCGCCCGGGTCTGGAGGGGAGCGGCGGAAGGGCGCAACCGGGGCCCTTTTCAAACCCCGATCCGACCCCTACCTTGCCCTCAGTCGCAACGAACGAAAGGAGGTGATCCAGTGTCTCATTGTCATCAGCCGCTCTCCCCGGCCACCCTGACCTGGACCGTCGCCTCCGGCGCTGCCTACTAGCGCCTCGGCGGGAAGAACAAGGGATCGGCCGGACAACGAGTGGTCCGGCAATGGAAGGCCCGCCCCGAAAGGGGCGGGCCTTCGGCCTGTCTGGCGCGCCTGCGGCCTGCCTGAAGACGAGCCTGCGGCTTTGCCTTGGATGTCGGTTCAGCGACGCTGGAACAAGGGCTGGGCCAGGGTCTCGGCCCGGGCCATCCAGAGATCCCGCTCCGAGCGGGCCTGAGCGAGCTCCTCGGCGTTGGCGTTGATCTTGGTGCGCATTTCGCGCATTTCGCTGGCGGCGGCGGCCGTGAGGGCCTTGAGCTGATCGCGCTCGGCGCGGACCTCGTCGAGGGCCTGCATTTCGGATTCGACATGGCCACGCAGGCCCCGCAGCTCGTCCGCCAGGACTGCCTGGAGGCTGTCGTAGCGCTCAAACTCGACCTTCAGCTTGGCCTTCAGCATCAGGTTCTCGGCCATCAGGTCCGAGAGATCGGTTTCGGAATCGACGAGGGGCGCCGGCGTCGCCGCGCTCGGTGCGACGACGCGGGGGGTCCAGGCCGGGGTCTCGGCCTGCGGCTCGGCCACCTCTTCGACGGGCTGCGGCATGCCGGCGGGGCGCGAGGCCTGCGCCGCGTGGGTGGCCGTCACCGCCTTCATCGCGGCGAGCCAATCCCGGAGCGGACCCGGCTGGGGACGACCCGGCTGATCGTTGGGCGGGAATTGGCGGGCGGGTTCCGACATCGGATGTGTCCTCGGCTTTCGCGAGCATCCGATCAAAATATGCTTAACGAAGTGTGAAATTCGGCGCGCGAACCGTTACGGGCTGCTCGGATGTTTGGGGTGGCACCCGGCGAATGCCGGGATGGTCGTCGCGCTGTCCGGAACAGGGTATCGAGGCCTCCCCGTCGCCGGAGCCAACGACCATGTTCCTCGAAGCCCCAGAATTGCGGGCCCTGCCGGGCCTGCGCCACGCCTTCTTCACCCGGGAGGGCGGCGTCTCGGACGGGCTCTACGCCTCCCTCAACGGCGGCCTCGGCTCGGCCGACGATCCGGCGCGTGTCACCGAGAACCGGTGCCGGATGTGTACGGCCCTCGGCGTGGCACCGGAGAACCTCGCCAGCCTGTATCAGGTTCATTCCGCGAAGGCCGTGGTGGTGGAGGCCCCCATTCCCCACGCGGTGCGGCCGCAGGCCGACGCCATGGTGACGCGGGTGCGCGGCCTCGCGCTCGGAATCGCCACGGCCGATTGCGGACCGATCCTGTTCGCCGACGCGGAGAATGGCGTCGTCGGCGCCGCCCATGCCGGCTGGAAAGGCGCTCTCACGGGCGTGATCGAGGCGACGGTCCAGGGTATGGAAGGGTTGGGCGCGCGCCGGTCCGGCATCGTCGCCGTGCTCGGGCCGACGATCGCGCAGGCCGCCTACGAGGTCGGCCCCGACTTCATCGCGCGCTTCCGGGTCGAAGCCCCCGGATGCGAAGCGTTCCTGGGTGCCGGAGAACGGCCCGACCACGCGCAGTTCGATCTGCCGGGGTTCATCGCCGCCCGCCTGGCCGAGGCCGGCATCGTCCAGGCCTCCAGTCTCGGGCTCTGCACCTATGCCGACGCGGAGCGCTTCTACAGCTTCCGCCGCGCGACCCACCGCCACGAGGCCGATTACGGCCGGCTGATCTCGGCCATCACCCTCGTCTGATCACCTTGGGGCGAGGTGCGACAATCTGGCAGAACTTTTGATGCAACGAATCGCGTCGAGGGCTGAACCTTGGCCATTGGCGCGCGTTAGCCCGGCGAGTTGCCAGAAGATCGAGGCGGGCACTGCCACAATGGGGCCGCCTTCCCGGCAAGCGACGTGTTCGCAAAGCCACAGCTTCTTCCGGTCGACTGGACTAAAGACGGGGAACTGCACCGGATGCCTCCAAAAGGAGCGGCGGGGCGAATTGGTAGAGGACCATACTATGAAATCCATTCTTCGCGGCGCCACCGCGCTCGCCGGCATCCTGATCGCCGGTTCTTCTTTCGCCGCCGACCTTCCGCGCCGTGCGGCTCCGCCGGTGTTCGTGCCGGTGCCGGTGTTCACCTGGACGGGCTTCTACGCCGGTTTCAACGCCGGTTACGGCTTCGA